>CAZUIQ010000001.1:0-15177 GCA_964620085.1 uncultured Candidatus Saccharibacteria bacterium
AGCCACTGTTACATCAAATGAGCCGGGATCTGTCCCTCAATTAATTAATAATAACTTGGTAATCCTACCTAATTTTAAGTTTAAAGTCAAGAAAAAAAGCCCCCTTTTACGGCGGCTTTTGTAAGACATATGAGAAGTATCACTACTTTCTCAGTTTTGCGATTTTGTTTATTATCGCCTCGGTGTTCAGATTCATTCCGAACACCAATCTGGTATTCGTATGAATATCCTTAATCTCAAGATCATATGCCGGCATTACCCAGATTTTGATGTCTGATTTAGGGATTTCGTACGTAAATATGGGTCCAATCCCAGCGAATCGCCAAGCTGTAATACCAACAGAAAATGAGGGTTCTGCCTGGTAGCTTAATGTAGCCCTATACCAGTAATTACCTTTCCCAAATCCTTTTTCCCAAAGGAATAAGAATGAGGTTTTCTTGTGACCGAGCCACAAACTTCCAGCACCTCGGAAGATGTGCTTATTTTGCTCAATTCCAGCACTTAATCCTATCGAAATCCAAGGTTTTGGACTGTAGGTTGGTCCTACATAGGCTTCAGCCCAGCCTGGCTCTACTAATAGGAAATAGGAAATCCCAAACCCCTTAGGTAGTTTTTTAGTGCCGAAATAGTTAATATCTGGTACAACCTTGCCTCCAAAGGTATAACGACCAAATATTTGCAACTGCTGAGAATAGGAAGAAAAGCTAAGTAAGACAAGAATAGAAAAAGTGAAAATGTTACGCATTTGTCGTAGATTTTAAATTGTAAGAAAGAAATGTGTATTACTTATCAATTATAGCATAATATGTGATTATAGTCAAGAAAAAACACCTTACTCCACCGCCTCGCAGAGTCCGGGCTTTGCACAAGTGTTTCACCTTGCACCTCCTCTTAGAAAGAGGAGGAAAACCGAACCAAAGCAAACCCCTCTCCACGATAGTGGTGAGGGTGGACGCCGTCAGGCGGACGGGTGAGGATTATCTAATTCTATAAGTAATCTGTACCTGAACCTTGATATCTGACTGTCCTGGTTCGATATCTGGAGCAGCAACCTTTTCTGCCATATCGCCCCCAACAGCACTTGCTCGCGCATACATAGGCATTGGGTAATATCCATTATCTACAACCTGGAAATCAATAATGTCTCCAAGGTGTACTCCTAGTTGCTTTGCAAGGATTTTTGCCTGAGCTTTCGCATCGGCAATAGCCTTGTCTCGTGCATCATTTTTTACTGCATCGATATCAGCAATAGTAAAATCTGGACCATTAATTGATGAAACTCCTGCATCTGTCAAAAGCTTTGCAATATCAGAAGCTTTTTCAAGATTTCGCACCTTTACTGAGTAAGTATGAGAAACAGTATATCCAGTAATAACCGGATTTATTACAGAAGGAGGACAATAGGTTGGTGAACAAATACTCATCTCCTTGCTTTCATATTTAGGATACGCATTAAATCCTTCTGTTTTAATATCTTTTTCGTCAATTCCAGCCATTTTAAGCTTTTCAATTAACCCATTCCCAAGTTCAGAAACCTGCTTCTGAGATTCTGCCATGGTTTTGGTGTCCTTGGTAATAGTGAATGAAAACTGAGCAACATCAGGTACTGCAAACACCTCTCCATTTCCGGAAACAGTAATAGAAGGTTTCTGGGAACCATCTGAGAATCCTCCCATTTTAGGATGGTGACGGAAAGCTCCGAAAACCATTCCTAGAGTAACAACGATAAGGGCAATTGACGCAACAAAGGTAATTCCTTCGCGAGTCTGTAGTTTTTGGTAAATTTTTTGAAACATAATAATTGATATATATAAATTAGCTTACAATAGAGATGACGAATCAAGTATAGCATTTCTTGCAAAAGAAAAGTCTCCCCTTGCTATCGGGGAGACTGAAAATTAGATGAAGGCTTTCTTGAAATTAATGTACTCAGGGATATTATGATACTCCTTCTTAAGATGTACTACAAAATTAAGATACCCTCCGTAGTGCAGTACATCCAATACATTCATAATGCGTTGGATCGTTGCAACCATTTCCTTTTGTGGTGGCAATATTCCAATAGACTCACGTGCTTGTAAACCTATCAGATTGTACTGTCCATGATTGCCCAACATACATTCATCAATCAAACTCCTGGTCACTTCCTTGTTTTTTACTGTTTCGCCATCGCCACTCTGAAACATTTCAAGCAGTTTTTCTGCTGCCTTCATTTGAGTATTCTCGTGAGCAGGAAATTCTTTCAAGAATTTAATACATGCTCTGCATTGCTCGAGAAATCCCACGAGAGCATCCTTGATAAATATTGCAAACCGTTCGAATTCTTCTTCGGTAAAAATTTTCTTTATTTCCCTACCCAAAGCAGGATTTTCGAAAGGCTTTCTACCGTTATCAAGTTCAAGATATGCGGTTACATATCCACCGGCCATAGACGCAAGCATCAGGAAATCAACTGATTCAACCATGTTCTCGCTGCTGAGAAAAGTATCTGAGAGAATATCGAGGCAGTACTTGTGAAATTGCAAAACAGTCATTGGATGACGAAGTAAAACTTCTTCCTTAAACATACTTTGCGTTTCCTTGATAATTTTGGAGACATCACCTCCACAGTCTTCTGAGCTTTTACTTGGCTCAACAAGAATAATTCCTGCCTTTACCAATTTTAAAAGGAGTAGGTCAATCTCCATTGGACCTGGTTTCGTTTCTATCATTCATTTGAATTTATATTGTTTTTTACAAAATATCATTTTTATGATGAAGTGTCAAATAGATCATAATGACTCCATACACTCCAATCATCACCCAGGCACCAAATGGTGGTACGGTGAATGTTACCATTTTTACCAAAGCCACCTGATGCGCAACCCAGATAATATAACTCAGCCCAAATGTTATCGGAACCGTGGCGATTGCCCCAAGGGAGTACAGTATCATACCCGTCACGGTTACAAAAAAACCACCAGCCATAATGAGCGGTACGATTGGGACCGTAAGAATATTAGCAAGGAGTGACAAGAGTGAAACACGGCCACTCATCCATATGATGTACGGCAACACAAATAGTTGTACTGAGGTTGTTTCAATAATTATTTTTTTAAGGAAAGATTCACTTTCATTTTTATTCAACCACGTGTTCATAAGAGGCACCACATACACCAACCCAATAAATGCCAAGAACGACAAGTGAAATCCTGGATCATGTAATAAAACTCTTGGATTAATAAAAATCATCGTGCCTACGGTATAGAGGATAATTCTCAAATGATGTGTCGGTCGGGTGGTAATTTGAAGAAAAAATAAAATCAAAGACATGATACCTGCACGTACTGATGATGCACCGAGCCCTGTCATAACCAGAAAGATGGGGATCACTATCATCGCACCAACACGTCGTCCACGATACCCAAACCCTAGATAGGAAAAAATAGTAATGATCACTAATGCAACAAGGGTAATATTATACCCAGACAATACAATCATGTGAGTCAATCCTGCAATTTGAAAATCACTCAACACATCTTTTGGTAATAATGATTTTTCTCCGATCACAATTCCTGCAAAGAGTCCTGCTTCATTTCTTGGAAATAAATTTTTAATCATTGTTACAAAATATTTCTTGATCAAGAATAATGTTTCTATGAACATACTCTTGTTGTGACGTGAAATTATTTCAGTACTTGAGACATTCATAAGTCCATAAATGTCGCGTACTTTCAAATAATTAATATAGTCGAACTCTCGATCAGTATCTGTCATAAAATTTTCTGGATGCTTTATAATTCCTGTAACAGTTACTTCATCACCATAGGAAATAGTAGTTCCGTTTTGGAGAGTCGCAAAAATCCCAAACTCTCCGAGGGTTATTTTTGTTTTTTCAAGTCCACGATCTGGGTCTTCGGTAATAATTCCTGTGACTGTTATTTTTTTATCAAACCAATCATCTGGAATTTGTGAACGATGAATATTCTCGTACGTAATAAACCGTACGAGAAAAATAGTGCAAACAAAAATCCCTACCAATATTTTTCGCATAGGGATACTGTATATGATTGAGGTAAATTCCTGATAAACTTTTTAAAGACTTACTCCCCACTCTTTTACAATAGTTTGCTCGTCTTCTGCTGAAAGTGATTTTTTAAATTTTGCCTTTTTTCCTTTGACCCGTGATTCGCACTCAGTCCATGAGGCATGTCGCATCACAACCCCATCAACCAACGAAAGGTACGAGAATGCTTTTGCGTTAGATTTTGCACGCTTATCAGATTTTTCTTGCTTCAAACTTTCATCGATACTAATAGTTAAGATGTCACGACCATACGTAGAAAGTTTTCCACGCACGAGCGTTGCTGGTTTTCCTGAAGCAAAACTTGTAGCAATCTCATCACATCGCTCATTTCCAATAACCCCTACATGTCCTGGAACATAATTCCATGAAACCTTTGCGTGTGTTTCACGTTCACGTACGAGACTGATCAAGTTTTGCCACAGTGCCTTGTTTGCAACTTCTTGTTTTGCAAGTGTTTGCCATCCATTTTTTTCCCAGCCATGTATCCATTTGGTAATCCCATTAATCACATAGGACGAGTCGGTAAAAATTTCTACAGGAGATGTGTTGAACACACTATGTGATAATCCTGCAATGACTGCAGAGAGCTCCATTTCGTTATTCGTAGTTTTGATTTTATTTCCACCAAGCTCAATCACCTCATCGAGCTGTTGAAAAACAATGACACACCCATACCCACCGGGCCCCGGATTTCCGAGAGAAGAGCCATCCGTAAAAATAACGAGCGATTTTTCAAAATCTTTTGCAGTATACTGTTTCATGCAACGTATCATACCACATCAACAATCATAAGCCGAAGTTCTTCTTTCCCACGAAATACTGAATGATCAAATTCTGCGAGAAGGGTTATCTCTTTTTTTTCCTCAATTATTTTTGAGAAACTATCTGGTTTTGCGTACCAAGCTATTGCGCGCACCTGTGCGCCAAAACCAATCTCCAAATGCTCTTTTGTTTTTCCAAATTGTTTCACAGTAGCTACGGTGACATTTTTAAAAGCAAAAATCGGTTTCGGATTTCCCATACCAAATGGTGCCATTTGGCGTAAGGCTTGGTAGTGAGCCATTGTTACCTCAGAGAGCTTAAGCTCAGTGTCGTACAAAATTTCTGTCACTTGCCTTGAGACCTCATGCTTTGTTTCTTGATACGTTTTGTTAAACGCATCTTCGAGAAAGTGAATCGTTTCGCGTGTTGCTGTGAAACCACCAGCTTCTTCATGGCCACCAAACTGAGTGAGAAGATGCGCAACACTTTGCATAAGTTTTACTACTGACACATCACCAACACCACGACATGAACCCTTAATACTTTCACCTTCTGAGCCCCATACAAATGTAGTTACTGAATATTCTTCAATAATCTTCGAGGCCACCAATCCTAATATTCCAGCGGGCCATGCAGGGTCACCTATAACAAGAATATTCGGAAGTCCATGTTCTGTTTTTCGTGCAACAATTTTTTTATGCACCTCGCGCATAATGGTTGCAACAATTTTTTTACGCTCATCATTTAATAGTGAAAGATGTTCAGCTGCAATCAGTCCTTCATGAATATTTTTTGTGGCAAGTAATTTAAAAGCATCATCAGGGTGTGCCATGCGTGAGGCTGCGTTCAGTTTAGGAGTAATAGAAAAAACAATATCTGTTTCTGTTACATACTTTAAATTAATTCCTGACTTTTGAAACAACGACCGTAATCCGGGACGCTGCGTTTTCTGCAACACCTTCATTCCATAATAGGCAATAATTCTATTTTCATTAACGAGAGGCACCATATCTGAAAGCGTTGCGAGCCCTGCCATGTCCAATAACCACTTTTCCCAACCTTCCGCCGCAGCAAAAAGAAGTTCCTTCGCCTTGCCTGCAGAACAGGCTTCGGCTTCGGCAGAAGGACTTCTTTTTGCTGCGGCGATAAGTGCTTGAACTAATTTAAATGCGGTACCTGCACCACACAACATCCGATCAGGATAGTTACCAAGTTTTGGATTCACAATAGCAAAAGCTTCTGGTAACACTTCTAACGGCTCGTGATGATCTGTAATAATAATTTCAAGTCCCAAACTATTTCCGTGGGCAACTTCTTCTACGGCCGTAATACCAACATCCACTGTAATCACTACCGCGACATTATTTTTTGCAAATGTCTCAAGTGCTTTTTTATGAACTCCATATCCTTCTGTATGTCGATGGGGAATATAATTAAAAAAGTTTTCATATCCAACTTTTTTGAAAAAATCATGCAGGATAGTACCACCAGGAATTCCGTCGGCATCGTAGTCAGAATAAATACATATTTTTTCTTGTGCCTGCATGGCTTGAAAAATCCTATCTACCACTTTTTGCATATCATGCATCAAAAAAGGGTCATACATATTTTCGTATTTGGGATTCAAAAATTCTTCACGATCCGCTTCGCTTATAATACCGCGCTTGACAAGTAAGTGTTCGAGGAGTTCTGGTCCAGTCATGTGAAGCATTGTAACACAAATTAAAAAACCTTCGGGATATGATTTCCCAAAAGTTTTTATTGTGTAAGCGCCTCAATTCCTGGTAATGTACCATTTGCTAAATATTCAAGCATAGCACCACCACCTGTTGAGAGAAATGTAAACTTGTCCTGGAGTTTGAACTCCTCGATAAGGGCTACCGAATCACCACCACCAACAATAGATATCGCTTCACTGGTCATGATGAGTTCTACAATTTTTTTACTTCCTGCGGTAAAACCATTTTCATAATTACCCATCGGCCCATTCCAGAGGACGAATTTCGCTGCGCGAAATTCGTCCTGATACTGCTCAAGCGCATCTCGTGCAATATCTACAATTTTGTCACCCAGGCCTACTTCGTTCGCCATTTTTTCTTCTCGTCCTCGCTCATTTTCAACAAGAACCTTTTCTGGAATCATGATTTTTGGATGCCCCACAAACCTTGCAATGTCGGCAGTTTCGTCTACCAGCGAAGATCCTATTTCATACCCCATTTCTTTATAAAAGTTATTTACCAGAGCCCCTCCTATAATAATATGATCTACGAGTGGTAAAAACTTTTCAATCACCGGAAGTTTTGTTTCGAATTTTGCACCTCCGAGTACGAGGATGCTTGGACTCTCTGGGTGAAACGCCTGAGACAGATGCTGTAGTTCTTGTTCAAACTGAAGACCTGCATAGCTTGGTAAAAATTTAGGAATACTTACTACCGAAGCATGAGACCGATGCGAAACGGCAAACGCATCATTTACATATATATCTGCGTACGAGGCAAGCTGTTTTGCAAACGATTCATCATTTGACTCTTCTTCGGGATGTTGCCGTAAATTCTCAAGCATGCTCACCTGATGAGTATCTGAAGCAAGTGCTTCAAGGTCTTCTATTAATGGAATCTGCATCATATCCGCAACCGGCTTCAATGTTTCTTGTGGGTCGCGTCCAATATGAGAGATAATAATAACCTTAGCGCCAGCATTCTTGAGGAATGCGAGCGTCGGAAGTGATTTTGTAATACGATCAGTGTCTTCGAGTGATGGCACATTTAAATCAAGCCGTACCAATACGCGCTTTCCCTTTAATGATTCGGGTTCCAGGTGTGAAAGGTAATTCATACTCCTATCGTATCATATTCATATAAATAAAACCCCTCATCGTTTGATGAAGGATTTTATTTATACTGCGGCTACAAAGCCTTTTTTCTGATGAATGGTTCGGGCACCTACTGCAACTGCAGCGAGTGCGAGAACGATCAAGAGAACAGTTGTAAGAGGTATTTTAACTCCTGTAGTGTGGACCGATGCCCCAAGTCTCGATGTGGTTACTTCTGCAAAATCAGCTTTCTTTGGAACTTGGATCATTTCTGATTCAGAAATCAAAGGAATTGATTGTACTACTTCTCTTGTAGAGTTTTGAACTATCTCATTAGAAGGAATATCTGCTGAGACCACTTTCTTTTTTACCACTTTTTCTGTAGACCCAACACTTCTGCTACTTTTTGATTTTGTAGAAACAGGAGTACTTGGTAGTGGTGTTGCAGGAGTATCAACAGCCTCACCCTCTTCTGGTATATTCTCAATAACAAGGGATCCTGGAGTGATATTTGGTTTAGTAAGTGTTGTAGTCGTATCAAAATTTATCGCATGTACGATAGATGAATGAGTTGCACTGACTGGTACTGATGGTAGGGGTACCGGAGAGACAAAACCATCTACTGGTACCTTTTTAACACCAATAGTATTTATTTCTGAGGGAGACACCTTTATCTGATCCGCAGAGAGTGTACTCATACTATTTACAATTGCTGGCTTATCAAAGAAATTTCCTTCTTTTACCACAGAAACTGATTCAAGCTTATCTCCCATACTCTGTGCCTTAGGCACTAGTTGCGCATGAGCAACTGAAATGGTCATACTCCCAAAACTAAGGACTGCTGCTAAGAAACCAAGGGTTAAATATTTCATAATACTATAATAGCATATTTATATATATCTGTCAAGTAGATAAAAAGCCTTTATTACAAGGCTTTTTCAGCTATTTTGAGGATTTTTACGAATTCTTTTGAATCAAGACTCGCTCTTCCTATGAGTGCCCCTTGTACAAGACCATTTATAAGAAACTCCTCAATCGTATCACTAGTTACAGAACCTCCGTAGAGAATAGGAATACTACGTGCCTGTTCCGTATTTTCTAATAGATCAGCAAGAATGTGTCGAATGTTTTGAACCACTTCTCGACATTCTGGTGGAGTACACGCACGTTTCGCTCGTGACCCAATAGCCCATACTGGTTCATACGCAATAACTACTCGTGATATCTGTTCATAGGTCATACCAAGTAATGCCTGTGTTACTTGATGCTTGATAATTTTAATATATCCCCCATCGTCATCACGCACATTTTCACCAACACAAATCACAGGGATGAGCGGGAACTGTAAAATGCTTTGTATTTTTTTATTAACCACCTCGTCAGTTTCTCCGAGTGCACGCAACTCTGAATGTCCTACCAACACATACCGCGCCTTGGTGTTGAAAAGCATATCAGGGGAAATTTGTCCGGTATAGGCACCCTCGTGTTCCCAAAAAGCATCCTGTGCTCCCAGTACACATGATCTCGTGGTAACGTGTTCGCCGAGTGACTCGAGGTAAATTAAGGGCGGACATACTATCGTCTCGACATTCTTTAATTTTGAAGCGGTGGTATTAATACCCTTAAACATCTTGCGAGCCTCAGATCCTTTAGCTGGGTTCATTTTCCAGTTTGCAATAATTAAGGTTTTCATAAAAAAAGTATACCATAAAAAAACCGGTACCCATTGCTGGAATACCGGCTCCGACTATGACACACAAATCTTAATTTTTTTAGAGTACGGGAAAGATTGTCAGAATCCTTTTTTGCAGAGAAAATCTGAAACCTCTCCCGCTAACTAAAACCACTCTCCAGTCTTCCACCCCTAGAACTTGGAAAGATTCCGAGTAAAAAACGTACTTAATGCTAGCCTATCAGAAATGATTTTCTGTGTCAAGGGGGTTAATCAATAGGCTATATTAAGTCTTTTGATCAAACAAAAAACAGGTTGTCCACAGACACCTGTTTTTTGTCTTACATTAAACACTAATTACGACGAACTTGTGTTTTGTGCATTACATAGATAGTATTTGATACATCATTTATTGCACAACTACTTACCGGCCTCAACAAAGGATTTGGCGAAGTTGCATAATCACCAACAATACACTCACCTGCTCCATGATTCATCGGATTCGATCCTGAAGTTGGTGTAGATGCAGAGGTATAAGCACATTTACCATTACTGTTTTCGGGAAGCACTGGCATTCGAGTTGTTCCAAACCATTGAGCATATTGAACAAAACTAGCATCATCAACAAATCCTGGTAAATTCAATCCTGTTAACCACTGCTGACAAGTTTGACCTTGAGCACCAATTCCTGAAGTATCTTTAAAATCAGGTAGTGCAACACAGTTTCCATTTACTAGTGTATAACCCGCTGGAACTTCTGAGTAAGGACCACCTGATGTAAGATTAGGACAAACGTTTATTACTGTAGGAGGTTGGACAACAACCGTACCTCCTCCTACTTTGAGACAAATAGCGTATGCCTTAACACCAATCCCAACAGACTTTACAGGACCCGTGTTAGGTAATTGTCCCTGGGCACACCCCGCAGTCCAACCTTGAGTATTTCCAAATCGAGGACTAGAGTATTTTAAATAACCAGAAGGTGTGGTACCTCCCCCCCAACAATACCCTCCTCCACTAATAATCATATCGCCCGGATCACAATCAGCATAAGCAAGTTTTTCACGTGAACCTGTTTCTACTTTTTCTCGAGTATAGAAATCACTTGACTTTATTCCTGAAGAAATAGGTATAAGATCCCCCACATCTTTCCATTCTGCGTCACCATTACCACTCGTATCCGTAAGTACTTTATTTACTCCAGGATTTCCTCCTGTAAGTTGAACTTGATTAGCAAGAACATTTGCGCGACCATTTGCTAATACATCCCAGAACTGAAATGATCTACGTCCATTAGGATGAGCTTCACCTCCGTCTACACGAAATGTAGGAGTTTTATTACTTGCAAGAGCAACATCCATAACATCTTGTCCTGCATTACCATAAAGATTAACTTTGATAGGACTTAATTTATTAGTACCTGTTTTAGCAATATAAAGAAGATTATCTGTATCAGAAACAAGAGAAGCACCTTTTCCAGAGAAAAATCCTGCAAAAATATCTGCTCGCTGATTCGTTGTCGAATTCCAGAAACCTATCCCTGCCCGTGCATTACTAAGGATGTTAGCCGGTTGCCAAGAAAGAGGCGCACCTTGTTTATTATTATCATCTGAAACATTTATAGAGATTGCATCTCGTCCAGATGATCCAGTATTGTTGAAAAGATTGATATGGAGCGCTCCTGGATTACCATAGATATTTGGCGATTTCGCGTTTATCTGAACTGATCCTCCGTTATTTTGTAGTCCATCTGTTTCAACCCACTGTGTTCCATCGTGACGAAACGTATTGTTAAGTTGACCAAAAGGCAATGTTGCACCTCCTGGAGGTGGAGTTCCTCCTGATGCAGGCATCCAAGCTACGGTTCCATTATTATCTAGAGCCGTTAACACCTTTCCAGAAGGAGCAGTATCTGCTGTTTTAACTCGGAACGTTCCATCGGGAAGTGTTTCAACACCTTTGGTAAGAAATGCACCATTTGATAGTTTTCCAATGCGAACATTTCCTAAGTCAGTAGTCATAATACCTGAGGTGATAAAACTACTCCCACCTAGACCACTACTCAAAGCTCCTGCTCCAAGCATTTTAAACAACCCATAAGGAGCCATGAACCATTTTTGTGAAATAAGTCCACCTTTTTTAACTTGATCAAAGAGTCCTGTATGCACAGGCGCATCAACATTTCCTGATGGCGCAGGACCTGATGGTGGGTTCCATTGCGCATTGGCAACTGAACTACTTGCCACGACCAGCAACATTGCAGTCGTTATTTGTAGTGTTTTTTTGAAATTCATAGATAGTAATTAATTAGTTTTCTTTATAAATAGGGATAATAGGACCACCTGTTGGAGGACATCCATTAGGGTTTGTACACACTGGACCATCTATACATTGTGATGGATGATTCTTAGTATAAGGAGGGTTTGCACTATAGTTATAACCTTTTCCATCAGTAACCCCTATACAAGAATAGGTACATAAACCAGGAACTGTTGCTAATGGATTAGGATTGGTTATATTAAATGCGTTTACTGAAGAATAAGAAGCTGTGTCCGTATCCATACATCCTGCTACACTACATATTGCTGGTAGGCCGTCTGCGAGATAATATTCCTCAAAATTTTCCTTAATCATACGACCTGCATATACTTTGTAAGGACAACGACCTTTTTTACATTCATATGGCTCACTGCCCTGATAGGTAATAGTTTTTCCTGTGTTACTCGTACATGTTTTTGATTCATCATCCTTCTCAATAATCCCATCAAATCCAATCCATCCTGCAACATCATCTCCCCAAGCATCTCCGGTAATTTTATATTCGGTTGGTGTTTTAGTAAGAACTACTTTGTATCCTGTTCCTGACATACTAACCCATCCGTCCCATCCACCTGCAGAAGGATTATTCCCTGTTCCTGCGAGGAATCGTGCCCATCCTGTTACGGTACATTGGGTTTGTGAGGTACTTGTCAGACAGTTAGGATCAACAGATGCTCCTTTATTAGGTGTTGCAGGAAATGATCCTGATGGGCTGAAATCAAGCCATCCGCCATACGGCGTCCATCCATATCCAGAAAGTTGACCGGTTGTAGCATCAAATGAGACATTTCCACCGTTGCTACTATCGAGACTGATCCAACCAAGTCCTTGACCACCGCTATTATTTCCTGGAGTTACTGCTTGATTACTGCCGTTAGGCATATACGACCATGCCCATCCGACAACCGGGACACTGGCTGCAAATGCACTATTAGGTAACAATCCAATAATTCCGAAGGCAATCGCGGCAAGGCTTATATATTGTATAAAAAATCGTTTCATAGATATTATTGATTCTTTTTGAATTCAATCATGGCTTGATTGCGTTTTTCTGTTTCGACCTGCTCCAACTGACGGAGTGATTCTTGAATTGATTGCTGTTGCTCAGCTTCGGATAATGAGCTATTTTCTTGCAACATCTTTGCGGCAATAGAAAACTCTTCATCTGTCATGGCATATTCTGGAATTTTATCAAACTCAGCAAACGCATCGGCAATTTCTACTTCTTGTTGTTGTTGCTGTTGTTGCGCATACCACACATTAAAATCCTGTATCTGCCGGATCTGATACCAGCGATACACTCCGAAACAAATTCCCACTAGGAGCACCATCATAATTGCGATGATGATATTTTTTCGAGAAAAGTATGAATGATTATTTTGTAAAGTAGGTAATGAATCCATAATAATTTTTATTAACGATTAACTATTATAAATAGTATCATGTTTTACTCTAAACAACTACGTTTTCCACAGCTTTGCCAAGAACGAAAAAAATTGCTACAGTGATCACGTCTATCCGCCTCGAAAATGGATGATTATAAAAAATAATAACAACAAAAAATCTATGCTATTTGATTTAAAAATTTTGAAAACAACGATTGAACAGATCGAAGAAGAAAAGAAGATTCCGGGAACGGTTCTCTGGGATGCGATCGAACAATCTCTCGCTGCCGCTTACAAGAAGGATTACGGCAAGAAGGGTCAGGTTATTCGTGCATCTCTTGACCAAGACACTGGAAGCGTTTCATTTACCCAAGTAAAAACCGTAGTGGACGAAACCACTGTGCGACCAGCGCTTACTCCAGATGAACAGGAGGCGCTCCGTGCTAATCCAAGTTTCCGCGAATCAGAAAAAACTGATGAGGAGGTCATGCCTCGCTATGACGAAGAGAAACACATGATGCTTGATGCGGCAAAGCTTTTTAAAAGTAATGCGCAATTAGGAGATGAAATCATATTTCCTCTCGATACTCCAGAAGATGACTTTGGACGTGTAGCCGCTCAGACTGCTAAACAAGTCATCGTTCAGAAGATTCGTGAGGCAGAACGAGGAATTGTAATGGGTGAATATACAGACAAGCAAGGCGAGATTATTATTGGATCAGTTCAAAAAGTTGATCGTGGTATGGTCTTTGTAGATTTCAATAGAGCTACCGGAGTCATTCCTCGTAATGAACAAATTCCTGGAGAGGTTTTCAAGACAGGAGACCGTATTAAGGCCTATCTCTATGAAGTAGAAGAAGGTCCAAAGGGAATTAATTTACGACTCTCGCGAACACATCCTCGATTTATTGAAAGTCTCTTCGCGGTAGAATCTCCAGAAGTTGCAAGTGGTACTGTTGAAATTAAATCTATTGCACGTGAAGCGGGGGCACGATCAAAAATTGCCGTATGGTCAACTGACGAAGGTGTTGATGCACAAGGTGCATGTATCGGACAACGAGGAGTGCGCGTACGATCTATCACCGACGAGCTTCATGGTGAACAAATCGATATCATTCCTTGGTCATCAAATCCTGCAGAATATGTTGCGAATTCTCTCGCACCAGCTCGTGTACTAGATATTGCGGTAAATGAAGAAACTCATCAGGCAAACGTAGTGGTTGCCGACGATCAGCTTTCTCTTGCAATTGGTAAGGGTGGACAGAATGTACGCCTTGCTGCAAAGCTTACCGGGTGGAAGATTGATATCAAGGGTATCAAAGGAGAAGAAGTGAGTGAAGCAGGAACACCTGCCGAAGATGATGGATTTACAAAATTATCTGATTTTGTAAAAGGTGATACTGTTGAAGCAGAGCCTGTTGCAGAATTAGCTGATACTGTTGAGGAGGTTAAGTCTGAAGAATAGTAAAAAGTCTCCTGGTAATTATCACCAGGAGACTTTTGCGTTGAATACATAATATGGTATATTCTCAGTCTATGAAAATGAACATGTGGCATGATATTTCGCGAGGTAATACTCCGAATGAATTAAACGTTATTATTGAAATTCCAAAAGGATCAAGTAATAAATACGAGATTGATAAGGATACTGGTCTCATTGCACTCGATCGAGCAAATTACTCAGCTGCTCCCTATCCATTTGATTATGGATTTGTACCACAAACACTCTGGCACGATAATGATCCGTTGGATGTAATTGTTCTCACGACCTACCCACTCCATCCTGGAATTTTAGTACGCGTACGACCTGTTGCGGTTATGGATATGACAGACACAGGTGAAAGTGATGCAAAAATCATTGCGGTTCCTATAGATGATAAACGATGGGAAGACACTCAAGACTTGGAACATATTAATAAACACAATCTTGCTGAATTTACCCATTTCTGGGAAACCTATAAGGAGCTCAAGAAAGGTGAGAAAGGTACAGTTACTATTAACGGTGTTTATAACAAAGCCAAGGCAATTGAGGATATTGAAACAAGTATTCGTTTATATCAAGAAAAATACGGCGCGTAAAAAAAGCCACCCCATCGGGGGTGGGTTTTTTTACGCGGCGTATTTTAAAAAATTATCGAAACATTGATGCTGGGTTTTGAGG
>CAZUIQ010000001.1:15187-30746 GCA_964620085.1 uncultured Candidatus Saccharibacteria bacterium
ACCATCGGCGGTGCGGAATTAAAAAGCTCTGCTCAATTCTTTTATAACAAAAAAAAACCGGCGCTAAAAAAACGCCCCCCCTTCGGGGGTGGATTTTTTAACGCGCCGTATTTTAAAAACTTATCGAACCATTGATGCTGGTTTTTGAGGAATACTTACCGATGAAGAGTCTGCGCCCTGCTTTTTTTCTGCAATGTATTTATCTAATGTTATCTGTGACATTGTTTTTACCAACGGAGTAACAAGATCACTTGTTGCACCCTGAAGTTTGGTTACAGTTGTTTGATCAAGGAATCCAGTAACTGGAAGTTTGTTTTTTTCTTGGAAAACCTTTATTGCTGTAAATGTTTTTTCTGAAAAGAACCCGTGCACATCGTTTTTTTCCAGAAGGTCTAAATCTGTCAACCGTGCCTGTATTTCTAATAATTTTTCTGCTGAATAGTTATATTTTTTGAAAGCATCTTTTCTATCTGATACTAACTCAGGTGGGGTATATCCATTGAGTACTGGCATGAGTAGAAAACAATCAGAACCTCCTTGGTACCAAGAACCTGTATACCGACTTACAACATCTGAGAGACTATCAGTTGTTACCGTAATAGAACAACTACCGTCACTAAAAAAATGTGTCCATACACGATAATTACCA
Organism: uncultured Candidatus Saccharibacteria bacterium; assembly: GCA_964620085.1. Lineage (GTDB taxonomy): Bacteria > Patescibacteriota > Minisyncoccia > Phycocordibacterales > UBA1006 > CAIXMG01. The sequence continues at coordinate 15,837 of CAZUIQ010000001.1, forward strand.
GAAACTTTTGGTGATGTTAATATTGAGGCAGGTTGCGCAGTGTTTTTATGTAATGAAAACCCTGTAATGAAAGATCCTGCTACAATAAGTATCGCTACAATTACTACTAATGTGACATGAAGAAATGAGAAACGCTCTGTATGCATAAAATATAAATTAAAAAATAAACTACGACATCTTTTATTATACATATAATTCATTTTTGAGTTAAAAAGGTTATCCACAGAAGTACTGACATTTATTTGATTCTATGCTATAATCATCATGTTTATGAAATATAAAGTAATCGTATTCATTATTATCTCGGTATTATTTTTCGGCACTACGAATACCCTATCTGCTCAAGAAGTACTTCCCGTATTAAATGAAACCACTGAAAACCCTTCACCCCTCGTCACCTCTTTGGAGGTGGACCCCATGACACAACTACGTAATGAACTTGCTGAACTCAAGACTCGAGAAGCTCATCCTTCTACAGGATTTGTCGCTCGATTCTTCATTCGTATCAAGGTCAAGGAACTTGAAAACAAGCTCAATATTGCAACTGTACTTAATTAGTCTCTCGAAAAAAATTACCCTTGCAGGGTAATTTTTTTATGGTACAGTAAAGCCCTATGTCAAAACCAATTATTACAAAACTTGAAAAGTCTCGCGTGGAAATTAAGGCGTCTGTAGAAGCAAAGAAATTTGATACTTATAAAACAAAGGCTTTAGAAACTATCGGACACCATACAAAAATCGATGGGTTTCGACCAGGACATGTTCCAACCAATATCCTTGAGAAAAAGGTAGGTGAACAAGGTATCTTGGATGAAATGGCCCAAATGGCTATTATGGATATCTATCCAACAATCCTTCTCGATAATAAGATCGACGCTATTGGTCGCCCCGAAATTACTATCACCAAAGTCGCTATGGGAAATGATTTAGAGTTCACCGTAACTACTGCGGTTATGCCAACCGTAACACTTGTTGATTATAAAAAGGTTGCCAAAGAAGTGAATAAGACTGAGACTACTGTTCTTGTAGAAGATTCTGAGATCGATGCTGCACTCCTTGAACTCCGACAAATGCGGGCACATCAAAAGATGCATGATGAGGGACACGAGCATGATGATCACGATCATACCAAAATCGAGGAAAAAGACTTGCCAGAACTTACTGACGAATTCGTAAAGAGTATGGGCAAGTTTGAAGGAATTGAAGATTTCAAAACAAAACTCAAGGAAAATCTCTTGAAAGAAAAGAATGATCGAGAAATCGAAAAGAAGCGCATTGTATTAATCGATGGAATTATCGATGGATCAACCATTGATATTCCTGACATGCTTGTTGATTTTGAACTTGATAAAATGATGCAGCAATTCACTCATGATATTTCCATGATGGGAATGACTATGGAGGATTATATGAAACGTATTGAAAAAACTGAAGCTGATTTAAAAAAGGATTGGATCGAAAATGCTACCAAGCGTGCAAAGATGCAACTCATCCTTGATGAGATCGCTACTAAAGAAAAATTGGCTCCGACCGATACAGAGATTCAAACAGAAGTTGCAAAAATCTTGGACATGTACAAGGACGCCAAAGATGTTTCAGAAGAACGCGCTCGTGCGTATGTAACCCAAATTCTTACCAATGCGAAAGTGTTTGAGTATTTGGAAGAAATTAAATAAATAATAAAAACATCATTTTTAAAGCCCCGAAGCCTTGTTTGAGCGAAGCGAGTTCTGCAGGGGCGAAAAAGATGATGTTTTTATTATTTATGATATAGTTTCACATATGTCATATTTAATTCCAACCGTTTTAGAAAAAACCTCGCTCGGGGAACGAGCGTACGATATTTATTCACGTCTATTGAAAGATCGCATCATTATTCTTTCTGGGCCAATTAATGATGAAATTGCATCATTGGTAGTAGCGCAACTTATCTTCCTTGAAAATGAAGATCCTAAAAAAGATATCACTCTGTATATCAATTCTCCAGGAGGAGCTGTACATGCGGGACTTGGAATTATTGATACGATGAACTTTGTATCTTCTGATGTTTCAACAATATGTATCGGAATGGCAGCATCAATGGGCGCTATGATTTTGTCAGCTGGTACTAAAGGAAAGCGTTTCGTACTTCCCAATTCAGAAGTAATGATTCATCAACCGCTCGGAGGGGCCGAAGGGCAAGCCTCTGATATCGCAATCGCTGCGGAAAACATCCTCAAGACTCGTAAGATTCTCTACAAGATGCTTGCAGAGAATACGGGTAAAACAATTGAGCAAATCGAAAAGGATGCTGATCGAAATTACTGGATGGGCGCTCAAGAGGCGATCAAGTATGGGATTGTTGATAAAGTGATTACGAAGCGATAACAACACCTTCTCGGTGTTTTTATTTACAAAAAAAGCCCCTGATATCGCATCAGGGGTTTGTGTTATGAGAAGAGGTGAACCTATTGTTTTTGTACAACAGGCCTATCCAGTTCTATGTTTTTTTCGTGTCCATGAAGAACTTCTTGTAACTTGTTACGTTTTTTAATGAAGTAACCAATGATGAAATACAGTATCAATGGTGCCGCAATATCAAGCATAATTCCAACAATCCAAAGGTAGAAATATCGAGGCATTTGCATAAGGTTTGCAATATACACATCATGTATTTCTAACTTAATGGTGCCAATGTTTTCATCACGATCAATAAATGGCGACTTATCCAAATTATCAGCAAACCTTGCTAATTTTCTTTTAAAACTACCCAACACTTCCTTTTGTGAATTTTTTAAACCCACATCAGTTTTATCAGCACGCTTATCATTAATTGTCTTTTCATAATCAATAATTGCCTCTGAGATTTCATGAACTGTCTTTGAGTTTTGTTTGATGTTTACAAATAATTCCTGTAACTGGTGTTCGCGGGCGTATGCCTGTTGTTGTAACTCTTTTGGCGTAAGTGTCTTATCCCAAATAATAATTTGAAAATCAGATATTGTTTTCTGAATAGACTGAATGTTCTCTTGGTTCTCATTACGAGTCCTCTCCAAATTATGCCTCTGAGATTCAATAAAATCGGCTGATTCGATGTAGCTTCTATACACCACACCATTTTCACCAGGAGATCCAGTGAGGGTACCATATCTTCTTTCGTCCTCAGCTGCTCCGCGAAGGTTTTTTTCAAAAGCTGATATTGTTTTCAACACATCATCAATCTTCTGATCTTCTTTTTGGTATTTCACCGTAAGTCCATTCATAGTGTTCAAATCCTCTGCAACACAATAACGAACCGGTTCGTCACCAATAAACCCGAGCACGAAAAATGCTGCGGATATAAAGAACATACCAAAGCAATAGCTTATTACAAGGGATACGGGTGCTTGTGGATTAGAAAGAGCTGCTCGTTTCCCTAATAAGAGACTGAGCATAAACACCACAAATCCAACGGCAATTTGATGTGGTAAATCTGGCACAATTGATCCAAATCCCTTTCCTGCAAAATAAGCACACATCACCGAACCAATTATTAGTAATATTGTACCGATCTTTACTGAGTCCTCAATAACATACTCAATGCGTCCAATATCTTTTTGGGCATCCCTGGCTTCACCTTGATGAAACTTAAAGTCGGCATTTGTCTGATTAGCACTTTTTTTCTCATCTTTCTTTGTTTTTTAATGTTTTTTAATTTTAAAATAAATTCATACACCATTATGCATAATAAAAATATTTTGTCAAGCATTTGCCCAAAAATACTCCCCTGAAAAAAACCGCCCTGTTTCGAGGACGGCTTTTAATGAGGCACAGAAACACTAAAGCTTTTTTACTCCTTCAATGTCTTCTATGAAGTTTTGGTGAGCACTTGTGTCACTAATTGACTCGGTAATCGGTCGATCTCCGATAGTAATCTTGAAATCGTGCTTACCAAATAATGGTCTCACTATTTCAAACACCATCGAAGCATATGCATTACGGAAATATTCCGGATTTTCTGCAATCGCATGATCACCTGCAACAGATGCAAGGGAGTCGATGTAAGTAAAGAATACTTCCGATGGAATATCCCCAGTGAAGTAGCTTTTCGATTCTTTCGCGTATCCACGAACAGCCGGATCACTGAGAACCTTTGGCTTGGGAACGCTAGGAATAACAATCATATACTTCCCATCTTTCTCAAAAATATCGGTACCTGCGGGAAACAAAGGCATAGCAGAATCGTAACCGAATTTCATAATCACAGGACCATTATAGGAAACGGATTTTGAGCCAGGCATAAAACCCGGCAACGTGAATCCCATAACTTTTTGCGCTTCAGAAATTTTTGCCTTTACATTACAAGTGGCTTTTGCAACCACAATCTCCTGACATTTTGCCAAGCGGATATGTTCAATGTTTACCGAAACTTTTTGCTCCGTGGTGGTGTGAAAAAGTGAATAAATTACAAATCCTGCAACACATACTGCAGCAAATACTAAGAAATAACGAATCGTTTTAAGTTTCTCTGACATGATTTTTTTGTTTTATTTTTGAGGGAATTCTCTAGACTAATATAACATATTATTAATATAAAGTCAATATTGCTCCTTGTATTACTTTATATATACTTAGTAATACTTATATGAAAACCGCCATTATTACTACAAAAATCGATCCTGTCCTTAAAAATGAGGCCCAGATACTGGCCCAGGAACTTGGAACTACCCTATCGGCAGTTATTAATAATGCTGTGAAACGATTTGTGAGCGAAAAAAAGCTTGTGATTGAAAACTATATTCCAAACGAGGAAACTATTCGAGCTATAGAGGAGGCCCGTGTTGATCGTGCAGCTGGGAAAACAGGACCTGTTTTTGATAACCCTGATGATTTCGTCAAATATTTGAAGGGTATAAAATAAGGTTTTCTTTAGAATTTCTTTATCAAGCCTTTATTTCGACATGGTATGGTTCTCTGTATGTTACGAATTACCCAAACAAAGCGATTTGAAAAAGATTTTAAAAAAACTCCTGAGTCTACTCAAGATAAATTTTTAGATCGTCTCAAGTTATTTATTGAAAACCCAGTTCACCCTATCCTCAGGAGACATGACCTCCATGGAAAATATAAAGGATGTGTTAGTATAAATATCACTGGCGATTGCCGTGCGATTTTTGAATTTGTATCAAAAGACCAAATTGAATTCCAACGCATCGGCACCCATAACCAACTCTACAAATAATGTACAGACTCGTTTTTGTGTGATATGGTGAAAATAAGGATTTTCAGAAACGATTGTGTATCCTCATTATTTTAACTAACCTTTTTGAACCCTTATGACCACGATCACCCTAATGATCACGGTCGGTGTATTTTTATTTGGAATCGGGATTGGATACGTTGTACGACAAGTTGTCGCACGGTTCCAAAAACGATCTCTTGAAACCGATGTTAAGGAGCTTATGCTCCGTGCCCGCGAGGAAGCAACCCGCATCAGCGAAGAAGCTGATCGTAAAATTGAATCACGCATGGCAGAACTCCGTCACACCGAACGTGAGTATGAACTTGAATTTAAACAAGTAAAAGACTTCTTTGTAAAAAAAGAAGGTATCCTTGATACTCGCCAAGCAGATATGGATCGCGAGTACGATGATCTGAAGAAGAAAATAGAAGACGTCCGTATTTTAAAAGAAAAAATAGCAGAAAATATCAAGAAGCAGGAATCAGATTTAATCACCCTTGCGGGTATGACCAAAGAGGAAGCGCGCGATGCAATCATTGCAGAATCGGAAATTAAATATGCCGAGGATATTATGGTGCGTTTGCGAAAGCTTGATCTGTATGGAGAAGAAAAATATAAGGAGCGCGCAAAATCAATCCTTGTAAATGCCATTCATCGCCTTGCAAGTTCTACCGCTCATGAAAGCACTACTACTACGGTACGCATTGAAAACGAAGAGGTAAAAGGAAAAATTATTGGTAAAGAAGGACGTAACATTCGTACCTTTGAACGCATCACCGGCGTCGAGCTCCTTGTTGATGATTCACCTGGCGAAATCACTATTTCATCATTTGATCCTGTACGACGACAAATTGCTCGTGTAACCCTTGAGGAACTTATCAAGGATGGCCGTATTCAGCCTGCTAAAATCGAAGAATTTTTCGATCAAGCAAAAATTAAAATAAACGAGATCATCAAGGAACAGGGCGAACGCGCTGTTCATGAATGCGGCATTTACACCCTTGATCCACGCGTTGTGGCAATTATTGGACGACTTCACTTTAGAACCAGTTACGGACAAAATGTATTGCAACACAGTATGGAGGTTGCTCATTTATGTGAAATGCTCGCAACTGAATTAGGAGCAGATCCCTTGATCGCAAAAACTGCAGGTTTGGTGCATGATATTGGAAAAGCTCTTGATCATGAAGTCGAAGGAACGCATATTGAAATCGGTATGCGCATCCTCGAAAAATTTGGAACTGATCCTCGAGTCATCACTGCTATGAAGTCTCACCATGACGATTGTCCTCATGAAACCGTAGAGGCTGTGATTGTCCAAGTGGGTGACATGATTTCTGGTGCGCGCCCTGGTGCACGTCGAGATACCTTGGAAAATTACTTGAAACGTCTTCGCGAACTTGAAGGTGTTGTAAATACATTCCATGGAGTAGAACGATCGTATGCACTTCAGGCAGGACGTGAGATCCGCGTATTTGTGCATCCTGACAAGATGTCTGATCTCCAAGCAAAACAAGTTGCTCGAGAAATGGCAGTGCGTATTGAAAATGAATTACGCTATCCTGGAGAAATCAAGGTGACCTTGATACGAGAAAATAGAGTGGTGGAGTATGCGAGGTAGTATAAAAAAATCCCACTCGAACACGAGCGGGATTTTTGCTGTCTTTTTAAAAAAGACAGTAACCGATATCCATAGCTTATACTGAAATCTTAAGAGAGCGTATCAACTAATTCTTCTTCTACAAAAGAAAGACTTTTAGATTTCAGAAAATCAACAAATTCAACTTCTGTTCTCTTGGTCCATAAACGAGAAACTGTCTGATTCTTACGCAAATCACTCAATTTTTGATTACTCCCAATTAATATAGTTATCCAATGCTTTTAAAGAATCTTTTAATTCTCTGCGGAACCAAAACACTAACTGCCCCTTTAAATCCCTTGCTCTATCCCAAGTTATTTTGCACTCTTTTGCAACAGTTTCTAAGTCTTTACCTTCGCAAAAAATTTTAAAAGCAACTTCTCTGTCCTTATCATTAGGTAACTTTTTAAATAATTTTAAAATTATCGCACCACTACTTTCTTCATCTCGAAGAGTAGCGAAGATGTTTCCTAAAGAAAACTTAGGATTGATTTTTTGTAAATTTAAACTAACATTAACCTTTCTCATTTTATTTTATTTTGATTTTTATTTAAAAAGAACAGTTTCTCTACCAACCCACGAATTGATTCATGAATTGGATAAAAAAGGAGAAGTCGCACAGACCTCTCCAAAAAACACCTTCGTTCCCATTGCTGGAAACACACCCTGCCCCCATACAGTATCCCCTCGGCTCAAGCGGCTCACAAAAGGAAATACGAGGGCAGACTTGAAGTGTTAAGCGTGCCAGTTTTTCGACATTTTCAGAGTTTCTCGCGCGAGAAACAAAGATTACTCCTCGAACAGTGATCAGCCGTCGAGTCAGCTATCGCAGGAATATTAAGGAACCGTGCATTCCCCTCACCTTATTCATCACACAAATCGCAATGAACTAACCTTCTTCTTGCCGGATGGTCGCCGGCCCGTCTCATGTTCCTCAAAAGGAATATGTGCAACACCATCAACGTTCTATGAAAAATGCTGTTGCCTATATTCCTTTCGAGATTGTTATAAAGAACAAATGACTTCTCTACAGAATCTCGAATTACTTCAAGATTCTGATAAAGAAGAGAGTCTGTAGTAGACTCTCTGACTTGCAGGAATTATTCAGGATCACTGTTTAATATTTCTAATGCTTCTTCAAGTTGTTTACCCTGCAGAAAGATTATGAAATCTTGAACTTGATTGTAGGAATAGTCCTTTGCGATAAAATACGCCCCTAATGGATGACTTTCAATGGTTAAACGATTTTGTTCATTTAGCCGATGACAGTATTCTCGATCCCATGCTTCACCTGTTAAATGCTCCATACCCGACATATCATCGGGTACTGAAACAAGATTAGGAAGCATGGTCGGCTCGCACATGGCAAGCATCAGGAGTGCGAAATCAACGCACAAGTCTTTTTGCTGTTTTTTCATAACTGAAAGATTTAATGAAAATATTTTTTGTTTTTTTCTTTCAGAACAGCACTACATTTATAAAGAAACAAATAATTGAAATCTCGCGGACTTGTTTTTACTGTTCTAGAAGCATTGTAGCATGATCAGAATGATAAGTCAAGTAACTTGGCAAGTATTTTTGATAGTATAATCGCGTAAATCCTTATATTTATTGGTTAATATAGATATTCTATATAAGTGTCAGAAATTATTGTCATTTTAAAGCATTTATGCTATACTTATTCCATGATAGAAATCCCCCAAAATATCAAGCAAGTACTCAAAGAAATCAATCTCGACTTCGCTGAACAGCAGGTCTATATGAGCCTCCTCGAAAAAAACCTTGTTTCTATTGCTGAAATTGCAACTCTCACAAAAATACCCAGATCCTCGGTACATCTTGCCTGTGAAAACCTTCTCACCCGAGGGGTGATCAAAGTCTCTGTAAGCGGTAAGCGTCGTCTTTTTTATCTTGAACACCCCGATCACTTAAAAAACTATGTGACTTTTGAAGAAAACAAACTTACACAACAAAAAATATCCCTTGATACCATTCTCCCAAAACTTACAACCCTGTATGCAAAAAACCAAGATTCCGAACCTATCGATATTGAACTCCTTCAAGGTGAAGACGGTCTTGTAGAGAGTTACTACCGATCCCTTAATCAATCTAAGCATGGTGAAGTGCTTCGTATGGTAGGTGATCCAACCTATTTTACTATTGCTCGAGATCGCTTGAAAAAATACCGTGAAGATCGTATAAAAAAAAGAATTTTTACTCGCATGCTACAACCCGAATCTCCCCATGCGGAATTTGAGGTAAAAGATGCAAAACTTAAAATGCGTGATGTACGCATTTTACCTAAAAATCTCTATTATCCAAATGTTCAAGCTTCTGTGTGGCAAGGGTCTGTTGCTATTACGGTTTGGGACAAAGGACTTCATACTGTAATTATTCGTAACCATGCAATTGCTGAATTTATGAAACAACTCTTCGAAATTGCTTGGATCCAGGCAAAATAGTATACTTACCTTATGTCAATTGAATCATTTATTAAAAAGATGGGGTCAAAAATAGGTACTGGTATTGAAAACATTGCCCATGAACGAGCAAGGAGGTTAAGTAACCCAGCATTTCAAGCCGAGCTTATGAGGTCTCGTAGTGAGTTTGTTAAACATCTCAGCACGACAGGAACTGAGACACTTGGGGCAATATATCATTTTGGAGCATCTCTTGGAAAACTTGTCTGGTTTGGAGCCCGAAGCGCTTTTGAAAAAGATAAGACCCTTGGAAATGCCGTTACCAAGTCATTAGATGAATTGGGGACGAGCACTGGGCATCTAGGACGGGCAGTACTCAATGGAGTAAAACTTGCAGGTCGAGGAGGTCTCCATACTATTCGCTGGTTGTTTGCAAAATAAAAAACTATTATGGAACAAGAAACAAAAACTATCGATCAGCTTGTCACAGAGTATGCCGCAGAGCATCCTGAGCTTTTTGAAAGCACCATTTTTCATATTGATAGTCTTATTGGTGAAGCTGTAGCTGAATATGACAAGCTTTCTGAGCAGATTAAAAATGATATTATTAATGATCCCAATCCTATCGCGGATCCTCAACAAGAAATGCGTACACGGATGAAGCAAGCCCAAACAGAAACTTATGATCGTTTTCTAGAAAAAATAGAAGCCTACAAAAAAACACTTGTCTGAGTGTTTTTTTGTAGGCCATAGCAGGCAGATAATTGACTTCCTTAAAATAATTTGTTATTGTTGTTCAAATTAATCTATAATGAAAACATCGTACTTTCATGATACGTTATATCGTGGAACACATGATTTAGTGGCGACTATCCTACCAACTTACTTGGTAAATCTTTGTTACAGTTATAATATAAAAACTGTAGGACACCTTCTTTTTGAATACTATTCCGCATCGCGAATTCTTCAAAATCTCGAATCGATCGATAGTAAAAAAATACAAAACTTTCTTATTGAAAATACGCTCAACGATTTTCAAGGAAATATTACTATTGGAAAAGTTATTAGTTATGACTATCCAATATCCAAGAATTGAAGCATGAAAAAATCCGCCCTAAGGTATTTGGGGCGGATTTTCTATTGGATTACACGGAAACTTTTTTTCCTTTGTTACTCTCGGCAATAAAAGGTACCTTGATACTAATGAAGAATCGCTTCATTTTCATTGCAGAAACAAATTCTTTCTTAATGGTATAGAAAAAATCTGCTGTTTGTTCCTCATCAGCAATATCCTGAGGATTTTCATAGGTAATATAGATATCAGCCCCTTTCTGACAGATCCACCGATCCGTACCTTGATAGGTTTCATGTTCCCAGGTAAATTCACCTTTTTTCCATTCACCTGATGCAAGCTTCTTCTCGCCCAAAAGCTCGAGCTGCATGATAGCATAATTTTCTGGCTCCTTGTTTTTAAGTGCAAAATATTCTTTACTCAACTCTTTTACTTCTTTCATATCAAGAACGGTACCATCAGCAAGTCGTGGTTCACCATCCTTGAATTTTTCTATTTCTGTTACTGCCCAAACCCATGATTTACATTTTTGAATAAATTCTTTTTCGAGTACTGAACTTTTTTCACCTTTTTTCTTACGATCTTCAAAACTATTAATTTCATCCACAATTTGTTGTGTCGAGAGTGGTATATCACCACGTGTTGGGCGAAGTTTTTCAATATTTGGATTACTCGCTACAAGAGCATTGTATTCTACAGCCGCCTGCATTCTCTTGAATCGTGTCACTGCATAAGGAAGTTCTTTTTTCTTGAGAACCTCTGCCTTCTTTTCTTGTTTTGGTTGAGGCTTTTTAGAAGCTGCCATTACTGGCTCCTCTGTTTTTTCAATAATATTCTTAAGTCCCCAATTATCGAGAGCATCTGTCTCATCATCTCCGGCAATATTTTCCAAATCAATACGATTCCGTACCTTTTCTGGATCGTTGCCACCTTCCCAGTAATCTATATCCTCTTGTGCATCAGCACTTACATTAAAATCATCATTATCGAAAATACGAACCCCTTCTGGGTCTCCTGTTTCGCGAACATCGCGCACGGTTTCATCTGTTTCAATACCTACTTTCAATTGTCCTTTCTTTGAATTAATCTTTTTAGGCTCTTCATCTTGTTCTTCAAGATTTACTACTGACTCTTCTTGCCATACATCTCCTTCGAACTCATTATAAACCTTTTTTAGGTCTTCTAGTGATTGTATTTCCATATCAACATTCATCCCCAGTGACTCTTTAAACAACTCTCGTTCTTGTTGTGCTATTTTTCCTCTTCCAAATATTTCTGTAAGATTAAGTTTCATATCTCATAATTATACCCATAAATACCTTATCATGCCAATTTATGGTAAATTATTACAAAATAGAACAGTTTTATGTCAAGTATTCCGAAAAAACCCTTATGGTATAATGGTTTTACTTTTGGGTGTTTGACAACATACCAAAAAGTGAAGCTTCATTATTAGGTAGGTATAACTTTTCAGGAAAAATCGGCCGGTTTTTCCTTGAATCATCATATTTCTATGAACAAAGCAACTCTCGCAGACATGATCCACGCAAAGATTGGTGGAACAAAAACTCAATCAGAAGAAGTAATCCAAATGATTATTGATACTGTCATTTCAACCTTAAAACAAGGAAATGAGGTATCTCTAGCAGGACTTGGAATCTTTTCAGCTAAACCTCGAGCAGCTCGAACTGCACGTAATCCAAAAACAGGTGAAACGGTTCAAGTAGCCGCAACCACTGTTCCTAAATTCCGAGCAGCAAAGGCATTCAAGGACGCATTGAAGTAGTCCTCACAAAATCCCCTTGGGGGATTTTGTTTTGCAAAACTCAAAAAACCTCTTTGACAAACTCCCCCTAACCCCCTCTTGGTAAGAGGGGGGAATTCGCGCCACCACACTCTAGATTTCGCTGGTGCTATTCCCTTACTCTTGCCAAGAGGAAGGGCAAGGGCACACTTGTGCAAAGCCTAGGGATGGAGTTTGAAAAGAGGGTTTAAAAATAATTATGCTAAACTAATTCCATGAACACACCACAAATACTCGGAATCCTCGCAGGAATATTCATTAGTATCGGATATATTCCTTATGTGTATGAGGTTATTACCAAAAAAACCGTGCCAAGTCGTGCGAGCTGGCTTATCTGGTCAATCTCGACCATTATCATCGCTGTGAGTGTTCAACTCACAGGAACTACAGAAGCCATCTGGTTCCCAATCCTCGATGCCGTAGGATGTACGATTATCTTCCTCCTGGCGATTCCCTATGGATCCGGTGGTTGGACGAACACTGATAAATTCTCTTTCGCAATCTGCATCGCCAGTCTTATTGTTTGGTATACAACAGGAAATCCACTCACTGCCCTCCTCATGAACCTTACTGTGTATGTCAGTGGCTACATCCCTACTATCGGAAAAGTTTGGCGTGACCCTCGCCACGAAAGCCGTCTTGCCTGGTCACTATTCTTCGTAGGATCACTTGTGAACCTCATTGCCGTACTTATTGGAAACGATACAGGCTTTGCCGTTTGGTTCTACCCAACAGTACTTACAGTGGTTGTAGGGATGTTGTTTGTGCTGTTGTTGAGGAAGAATGGGATACGAAGATTTAAATAGATAAAAACCGCCTTGAAATAGGGCGGCTTTTTTAGTTACTTCTCCAGCCACTCCGAAATATACCCCTTATATCCATCCTTCACACTTTGTGAAAGGTCACGATAGGGCAAAATCTTTCCTCTACAGCTTGGGCTACCACACAAGCATTTACCTTCAGGATTTTCCCAATCTGAATTGCAAATCATTCCGTAATCGAATGTAACCTCTTCACCAGGTTGGATAGTTCTCATCGCAACAACTTCAAAAAGATTCTTGATGCCGCAATTGGGTTCACATGAATGATTAAGTCGTCTTGAATAACTACTTGGCTTACCATCACGATACCAAAAGGTATGAAACGGGCATGCAGTATTGGCGGCAATCTCAGGTAACAGACTTTCCTTTTCTGCAAAGTAAACCTCTCCATCGAACACCGTGATCAGCTCATCCTTTTCAATTGTTTCTAATACAATCACTCCTTTGCCCTTACTGGTATTACCAATAGTAACTTTTGGACTGTTGTTAGGATTTACTTCCAATACATGAGGAATGACCTGATAGGCCAATTCATTTACATCAAAATAGTTTCGAGTAACTTCTAGCGCCTTGGTTATGGAAAAGCTCTTACAGGTATAAATATCAATGGTAAGAAACTTTTCCTTTTCCCAGTAATATAACTGTGTACCTGATTCAGCCCACACCAGCAGTGCCTCAAATCCATCGTACTGTTGAGGCTTATGATCCTTGGCCCAACTATGACAGATCGGACCCATTACAATAGTCATCGTGAGAGCCTCGGATAATTCAACGAGATAATTTTTAACGGAGTCCTGGGTTACATGTTCTCCAGAATTAAGAGTAAGCTCAATAACGAGACGCTCTCTGTTAACAGGAATAGGTTGCTGTAGCATTTAATTTTGTTTTGGTGATTAAATATTCCTTATCACCATAGCAGGGAATCCTTGACATATACAGAAATATGCCTTATTATGAATAATAGTAAACTTCAAGTTTACCTCTCCCTTATGTATCTCGCTACCCCAATAACCATCGAAGATCATATTTTACGTATTCTCAAAACCGGCCCCAAGGGTACCTTGTTCCTCTTGGAAAAATTAAATACACTATTCAAAGACAAAAAACCTACGAAACAAGGTATTTATAAATCACTGCGTAAACTCAAACGAGAGCAGGTTATCACTATTACAAACAGCACTGTAGCACTCCATAATCATTTTCTCGAGTCTCTCGAGGATTATATTCAAGCAGCTCAACGCAGCACTCAGAAATCATTTGTTGATGACAGTATTCTTCAGCTCTCCGAAGGCGAGCGAATCGTATACCACTTCTCCACCGTTGAAAAGGCAGATATCTTCTGGGCGCACCTGTTTAGTCTCTTGATTGATACTCTCGACAAAAATATTCCTCTCTATACCTATGAGCCTCACAACTGGTTTATCCTTTCGAGTCGCAAACCAAGTGAACATAAACTGATCAAGAAAACACATCGTGAAAACATTCCCTTCCTTATTACTGTTGGACATACTACCCCACTCGACCTTATCGCGAAAAAGGAATACGCTATTACACCAAATATTCAATATCACAACGAATCAAAACCATCTCTTGGAAAGAATAATTATCACCTGAACATTTTCGGAGATATTATTCTTGAAATTTGGACTGACAAGAAAGCTGCCGACAAAATTCACACATTCTTCGCAGAACATAAACATCTTACCGAGGAAAATATGCAAACACTGGAATCTTTTATCCATCTCACTGGTAAGACAAGAATTGTAATTTCCAGTGATAAGAAACGGGCCGAGATGTTGAAGAAGAAGTTGAATAAATACTTTTGGGTGAAATAAAAACCACTGACTAACGCCAGTGGTTTTTATTCAGACGCATTATCCCAAGCAAAGATAAAAAGGTCTCGAATAAAATTAGTAATCGTTTCGGATTCAATCAATACACCATATATTTCACC
>CAZUIQ010000001.1:30756-51433 GCA_964620085.1 uncultured Candidatus Saccharibacteria bacterium
TCTCTCAGAGCAAGAAAACTTACTTTTTTACTATAAATATTCACCGTTGCATCAAATGCAAACTTGGTAGGCATATATCGTACTTGCCTAAGATTATTTTTATCAAGAAGAGCATTTTTTCCTTGTGACGATTTGGCCATTAATAACTGAGTAATCACTCCTAATGATTCTCTTTGGGTAAGCCAACTTTTAAAATACTTTGGAAAAAATTCAAGGATCGTCGGATGTGACACAGCATACAAGGTTCTAATTTTATCTTTTTTTAATACTTCAAGTACATCGTCTAGCATAACTTTTACGGCTTTCTTGCCCACAAACATCTTTACATTTGGCTGAAACCTGCCTATTCCTACTAACGACTCGAGTTGTGGAATAATCGAATAGAGAATTTCTTTTTTCTCTTCTAAAATTGAATTAAGTCGAGTGATACTCTCTGGTGTAAAATACATAACACCGTTTTTTCTTATAGAAGAAACAAGTCCTCTTTTTTTAAGAGACTCTAGAGTTGCATAGACAGTAGTTCTTGGTATAGAAGCAGTCGCAGCAATAACAAAAACGGTTGTTTCTATTTTTTCAAGTAATACGGTGTAAATACGAGCCTCGTTTTCAGTAAGCCCATACTCAACAAGTTGTTTTATCAGGTTCATGATTGTAGTGTCGGTTTTATAGACAACAGTAGTATATCAGTATATCTATGTATTACAAGTGTAAAATAGAAATATGTTACTTTATAGTCTAGATTATAGACATATACACAGATTTATGGTATAGTTACCTTAATTAGTTCATCATAAAAAAATATCTCATGGGACGCGTTAAAAGACATCCTCTTTGGCTTAGGATATTATTAAGCCTAACTCTCTTATTCATTGGAATCACAGTAATTCTCTACTCCACATCTTTTGATAAGAAATACATTGCAGTAGCAGCAGTAATTGCTCTTGTTTTCCAAGCAATATATTTTCATATATGTTTCAGAAGATGGTCTACATACTGGGTAGATAGTCTATGGTTACCATTTTGGGTTATTATTCCAGCAATTCTCAGTCATTTTGGAATGGATGGTTATTACCCACCTGACGCTGAAACGCCACTTTATATTGTTTCAGGTAATTGTATTTTGGCTTATGGAATCTTTCTTGCAAGTTTTCATGATTTCTGTAATTTTATAGAAAAATTGTGGGATAATTATAGAGATTATAAAATGAGAGGTCTGTAAAAAGTTAATAACATGGAACGAATCGACTTGGGACAATTATTTACCGCCTTCAGCAATGAAGGTGGTTTTTTATAATAAAAAAAGCCTACTTGTTATTAATAACAAGTAGGCTTTAAGGAAGCTACTTAACCCCTTCGATACCGAATTCATTTTTATACTTTTCAGTAACATCAGCGATTTCGGTAAGACGGTGTTTGACTTCATCTACACTACCTCCTCTATTTGCCCAGTATTTTTCAACCAATGGATTGATATTTTTCTTGGCAAATTCAGCAAACTTTTTGTCTTTCTTTGTCCAATCGTCCAAAAGATGTTCGCGAGGAACATTTGTCCATTGGTAAACTTTCGGATCTTCATCCATGTCATAAACCGTTTGCTTTAAAGTTTCGATAAAGTTACCTTGCGGATATTCACACTTATCGATATCCCATACACCACCAGAGCTTCCAAAGAAGGTGCAGTACTCTTCATGGGTTACCTCTTCATTTCGACTAACGATGAAGCGTTTTTCTTGAAGACACTGAAGGGTCTTTTTTAGTTGTTGTATCTTTTTTTCATCAGTTACAACCACTGGCACACGGTAAATTTTAATGCCTTTTTTCGGTGCCCTTTTTACACTTTTTCCAACATAATTCTCACCTTTTTTACCGGTGTAATCTTCTGTTGCTTTAAGGTACACAAGGTTAAGATAACTGATAACAGCATCAGCCCTTTTTAGCTGCCCTCTAAATTCTTTAGTAGTTCCATTGCTTTTAAAGAAGATAGCAAGGTTTATTAATTTTGCGTCTTCAAATCTGGTTGAAGGATCCCAGGAAAGTTGAGTAAGTATTTCCATAATCAATATATGTGTTTTTGAATGTACTCGGTAAAATTAACCGTACTAATATAATAGCATGATTTATAGACAATGTCAAATATATATGGGCACTCCTATGGTTTTGTATTAAAAAATCCCCTTGTAAGGAAATTATTTATAATTCTTAATAAGAACCATCCTCGCTTTCTTCCAGTCCTCCTTGAGTAATCCATAAATGTTAATATCATGGATCTTGCCCGTAGATTTACTTCTTTGGGCTTTTCGGCTCATTCCTTCTAACTTGTAGCCCATTTTTGATTGAGTTGCATTTGAAGCCTTATTGTCGGTATATACGGTTGAATTTAACCTTCGCAGTTTAAGGTTATTAAAAGCAAAGTCATTAACCGCGATTTTAGCTTCTGTAATATATCCTTTCTTCCAATACTTTCTATTAATCCAAGAACCTGTAGTAGCTGTTCCTGCAAATTCATTGATTCCGCCAATGGTCATAACACCGACCACCTTCTTTTCAGATTTCAATTCAATAAAAAATGAGTATCCTCCCTTTTGGTTCCATTTCTTAATGGAATCGTTTATAAACCATTCAGCGTCCCCTTTTCCATAAGGGTGCGGTACGGTGGTCATGTTTTTTGAAACATTCAGATCGGAAGCTCCTTCAACGATATCTTTCCAGTCACTTTTCTTAGCCTTACGTAGTATGAGTCTTGAGGTTTCTAGTTCCATATAAATAACTATATCATTAAAACTTCTCCCACATCAACTTAAACACCTGTCTGAAATTATGTGCCATGACTCGATCATGGATCTCAATCATATAAAATGGCTTTGCATCTGTCATGAGATAAATTACGTAATCACCCAGCACTGCTTGGGTTGCGGTAAATTCATGATTATCATCAAGATATTTAATCGTGCGACGCTCATCAGAGACTTTTTCATGAATGTCTTTTTCTGAGGGTTTTGCATTGGTAAATAAGTGAGTCGAAACGGTTTCAGGAATAATTCTGTAATGATCAACAATCCATTCAGGAAATTCTTTTACAAGACTGGCATCTTGGAATCCCCACCAACTTGGCTCGTTTGCGATTACAGCACTTTCTGCCCAGATAGGTAACCGATCATACAAAGCGTCTTTGAGTTCCCTTTCGTTATAAAATTTTACTTTTGGTACGGAATAGTGTTTTGACTTAGGAAGGCTTTCAAGTAATTTCATCGCATCCATAACAACTGTTTTCTTCTCAGACAGCTCTCGCTCTTCTCGTTTCACAATATTTTCCAAGACATCAGCAGATTCAATGATCAAGTATGATGGTTCACTAGTGGTATCAATTCTCAAAATACCCTTATCTGCCAAGACTTTTGCAATACTGTAAACGGTAGATCGATTAATTCCTGTAATAGTTGCAACGGTTGCAGGTGTAACCTTCCCGCGTTCTAATACGGCAATAAACACTGCAATTTCTTTGTCATCGAAACCTAATTTTTTGAGTAATTCTTGGTACATACGTTATTATTTTATCATGTTGTTGAAATTATATCAACAGTCTTCTGTCTATATTTTATAAGGATTTTAGCTATATTCAGTGTTTTTACATTGAAATATTATTGACAAGTCCTTTACAAAATGTTATACTGTGGTCAGATAAATAAGAGATTCATGAATTGGAAATGAAATTGTGTGCTAAGGCCTTACACATAATTTCAAAACAAAAAAACAATAATCATGAATACTCAAAGAAAAGCTCTTTACAACAACATTTTGAATTCTGTAAAGAATTCACCTATTCAAACCATTGAATTTGAAGGTAATACCTATCATTTCAAACTTGAATACAAATTACCTTATGGTGAATGCCACTACAGCAGAATTTTCGCTAAACTTATTTACCTAAAAGAATGTCTTGGGGTGATCAAGCCTGGAGATATACTTTTAGAAACTACTTCAGGTTCTGGTGGACGTGCTGCTGCTGCGATTGCTACTGCACTTGGTTACAAAATCAAGATTGCAGTACCGTCTGGTGGAGAGCTTGCACGCGAAATTGCTATTGAACAAGCTGGCGGAGAGATCTGCCTTACTCCAAAAGAAGCCTACGTAAACGGATTCCCTGAATTCGTGAAAAGTTTCTTGAAGAGTAATCCTGGTACCAAATACATTAACCACGTTATGGGAGATGTGACAGGGAGAGGAATCGGGGTCAACGGCATTGCTATTGAAGCATTTCGCCCATTTGTTGAGGAAGTAATCGAATCTGGAATTTCTCCAGATGTGGTTATTTGCCCCTTAGGAAATGGCACTACTACCTTACCGATGGTTACAGGTTTTAAATCACTCTTCAATAACGTGGAAGTATTAGGATTTGAATCTGTTGCCAGCGCATTTATTCACCGTAGATTCTATCCTGGTAAATACGAACGTATTTTTGGAATCAAGCCAGAGGTGATTGGCAGACACGACCTACCAGGGACAACGCCTGCTACTACTACATTCCCCGCACCTGCAATTGAACAAGCATCTCTATTGCTTAACGGTGTGGGCTTGGTAACAAGCGATTTTGTAAACCAGTTATTTTTGGATAAAGTAGGATTTTTACCTACTGACAAAAGTGACTGGGTTATAAAATGGGATGACTTACAACACGATGCTATTACTGAATTTGGACGTACCGGGAGGGCAGGGTTCGCTACTGCTCTAAAGTATGTACAAAAACAAAACCTGAAAGGGAAACAGTTTTTAATACCTGTCTTTGATGCTGCATGGCATTATGACAGTTAGAATTTGCAAACCGTCTCGTTATTCGAGCGGTTTTTTATTTTTTAGATACTCAGCTCCAATCCATGCTAAATCATAAATTTTCTTCATAGCATCAGCAACCTCCTCACTCTCAATAATAATACCTAACTGCTCTTTCCATGAAGCAATCATTATTTTATTATCATATACATCAATTTCTGGAATAAAATTATATTTTAAAGGATCAACAAAAACTGTTTTTCTTTTTTCTTCTTTATCTCTTTTTGATCGATCTATCCCCTCTTCGTTTCCAGATAAAATTGCTTTGATATTAATACCTGCAGCGACTCTTCTTTTGTAATACTCTGGAAAATATCCCGGGAGCCCTTGGTGCATTTGATCAACGTTTGCAAACCCGCGAATAGTTTCCGTAGATGTTAGTGTGTTTTCGTAAACCGTCTTCAAACCTTCTGATCCTTCATAAAAAGTAACCCGAGGGCGGTTCTCTTTGTTATGAATCATTTGAAGTTCGCCAACCATTGCCTTTGTCCTTGCTAGTAGTCCCTGTCTGTCGTTTATTGTTCTCCCAAGATAGCCAACTAAACTCATCGGGTCTTCAGCTGTATATTCCTGTCTAGGTTTTTTCCCGGAAACGGAAACGATACCTTTTTCTACCAAAGCACTAAGGATATCGTACCCCGATGTACGATTTACTCCTGCTTCTTGGGTTATCTCTGAAACTCGAGCATTCCCTAGGGTTAAAAGAGATAGGTATACCCCAATCTCTTTATCACTAAGACCTATATCTGCAAGCAGTTTTTCTATATAAATCCTTCTTTCTTGGTGAAGTGTTTTTTTCATATTGTGTGGATATTATTGCACAATATTTTTATATATGCAAATTGTTATTGTAATATAAGTGTTTTTTGGTAATTACTGTTTTTATTAATAGACAATGTATTATATTTGTGTCAATATCTTATTAAATATTCTTTCACTTTTAAATAATTAAATTTATGAAATCATCAATCTCTCAATCTCTTGTTTTTGTTGAATTAAAATACCCTTATGGAAAAGCTCGTGTTTTTCAAAGCGGTTCATTAATTGCTATTGCTGCCCGTTTTATTACTTTGGGTTATAACGTTACCGTTTTGGACTTTAATATTCATGCCGAAACGAGTGATTTTGCACAAAACATACTCGCCAATGCTTCCCATGTATGCATTTCTATGACAGGCACACCTTACATTCCTGACGCTATCGTATTTGCAAAGAAAATGACTCTTACTGGTATTCCTGTTGTGATTGGTGGGCAAGGAGCCGAAACCCTCTCTCAATATCAGTTTGACACGTTATTTTTTGGAACTAATGCGGTTCGTATTGGTAAAGAATCTGATCTTATGGACCTGTTCCCTATAATAACCAAAGATTCTCCCAGTGTTTTTAATGTACCCTATGCGCAAGTTTGGGAAACATTAGATGAAAAAAGTATTCAAACGTATCTCACCAATGAAATGACTCTTGTTATTTCTCAAGGATGTATCCATCAATGTACTTTTTGCGCTGCGAAAAAGAAGATGGCTGAATCGTTTAGAGATTTATCTCACTTTGAATCTGATTTACGTTATATTGCTTATCAGGCAAAGAAACGCGGAATATCAAAGATTAATTTCTATGCATCCAGTCTTGATTTCTTTCAATCTGCAATATTCAAAAGAGCTGATGGTGTAGTGATTGAAGTAGAAGAAGTATTGCAATGTATGGCTCGCGTACGAAAAGAAACTGGTGTAGATATTAAGACAAGATGTCTCAGTACTATGAAGTCTTTTTTAACAGCATGTGAACGTATTCCAAACTTGGGACAGCTCCTCAATGAGGCTGGTTTATATCGAATAGGTTTTGGTGTAGACGGATCAGACCCATTAATATGGAAATCTCAAAAGAAGAACCACAACAAGCAATATGATGACATTTTGTGTATTGAACAAACATCGAAATATGATATCTGTTCAGAAATTCTGATGGTTGTAGGCTTTCCTCAAGATACACTAAAAACACTTGCTTTGAATGTCTTCAGTGCCTTTCGTTATTCAAAACACAAGAATGTTATTCTTCGAGCCTATATGGCGAAAAGTATAGCTCCCGGAAATGATGGATGGAACGAGGAAGCTGCACAACCCTTTCTTGATGATCCAACACGTTTTCATCAAATTGATTATTGTGCATTTGCAAATCGCACTACTCATCCAATCTTCTGGCATCGATTCATGAGTAATATCTGCTATGGAATATTAATGATACTATTTTCTTTTTCGGGAAGGTCAGTAACTTATCCGGTTTTTCCAATACGAGGTAGTATCATCAAACGAACCGTTGCACGATGGCTCAACGATCAAATGCCTGGAGTTGATTAAATTTCACATCAATCTATTTCACACCACTCTTTTGTTATATACAATTGAGTGGTTTTTTTTATTAACCAAAAAACCCCATCTTTCGATGAAGGCTTTTTTACAAATGGTGCGGCGCCAGGGAATCGAACCCTGATCCACTGCTTGGAAGGCAGTTATTCTACCACTAAACTAGCACCGCCCTGCCCTGCTCCTTGTTTCACAGGAGCTACGCAGGGCAGGCTCGCATGAAACAAGAAGTTGAGTTGGTATGATTATCATAGCAAACTTTCAAAAAAATTCAAGGGGGTGTATACTGGATCCGTTATAAAAAATTATTAATTATATTTATTTACTTATGAACCAACTACACAAACACTTCTTCTCTCCCGCACTTGGATTATTTATTATTCGCCTCGTTGCCGGAGTCATCTTCATGTTCCACGGAATCAGCAAACTTTCAAATATGGAAGGAACTGTTGCATTCTTTGCATCACTTGGATTCGGAGCGGTCTTGGCTTGGATTGTTGCCATCGTTGAAACCGTCGGAGGTTTTGCATTAATCATCGGATATTTTTCTCGATTCTTTTCAGTACTTCTTGGAATTATCATGCTCGTTGCGATTTTCAAGGTAAAATGGTCACTTGGATTTTCGAAACTTGAAATTGATTTGATGTTACTTGCGACCCTGGTTGCGGTACTATTCTCTGGATGTGGACGTTACAGCGTATGTGCATGGCGACACAAAGGAACTTGTGATTCATGTACCAAAGACTGCGGATGTCATCCACACGCGTAGTATATACTCATTCTTCTCATATTGAGTCGAGAAAAAATCTCCGCCAACTGGCGGAGATTTTTTCTTACGAAGATTCTAAAACACCACATTTACTACTAGCTCATCATCAAATTGTGGCTCGCCACTTGGGTTATCTTTCTTGAAGGTAATGGTTCCTGGTCCGGTATAATTCACCGCAGGAAGTGTTACGATAAATGGAATTGGGTCTGCCGTCATCCAATCAACGGGAGAACTTGCGAGAGCTACGGCAAGCTGACTTCCGTTAGCATCTTTAAGAAGGACTGGGAATGATCCTTCAAAAAACCACGTTTGTACTGTTCCTGTGACAACCATAGGCAGTGTAACCACTTGGTTTTGTGTAAGATTATCAACTACTAATTTACCACTTGAAGAAACAATACTTTGTTGAACCTGTTCCTCCTGTGGAGCTATGGCTCGTTTTTGTCCCCAAATGATCGCACTTACTAGTGCTATTCCAATAACTACCCCACCTAATAATAGTATCGTAACTATAGATCGTGAATGTTTATTCATATACTTACAGTATACCACAGAGAATGTCTTGCCTATCAAACTATTGTCGGGATGCAGGGATTCGAACCCTGAGTCACCTGCTCCCAAAGCAGGCATGTTAGCCGTTACACCACATCCCGATATCACGAACTTGACTATAGCATATTAAGATAAAAAGAAAAGCCTCATCGTATTGAGATACGATGAGGCTTAACGACTTAAGCTTTTTTGGCAGCAACTTCTTTTACTTTTTCTTTCAAAGAATCCAGTATTGTTTGGTGTACAGGATGCCCTAACTCAAAATTACTTATGAGTATTTCGATTGTTTTAACACAATCATTTTCAAGCCTTGTTTCAATAAAGTCCTTACCAGACAAGAATTCTCTCCTTTCACTGTATTCACCTATAGACGTCTTTAACTTTTGAATTAAACCACTTCTTTTTGAAGAGCGGCTTTTCTTGTTAGAAAAGTCATTAATGATGGCCGTAGTTGATTTTTGAAGATCAACCTCGAAGCTCGTTTCCCCGGTTTCTAGTATGTGAATACAAGAAACCACGGAATTTAAAAAAGCTTCGAATTTTTCATCATCACACCGGTTTGCTGAAGTCTGTCCTTGTTTACAAATACCTTTAACTTCTTTTGAAAAATCCTTAAAGAACTTAGAAGTCTGGGGTACCCATACTTTTTTTTCTTGTGTCAACGAAACTACGTGCCCCATTGACACAAGTACAATTGCTGTTGTATTTTTATTTCCCATGTTTTGCTTTTTATTTTACGTGAACAAAATGAAATTTATTATATCATATATAATAAATTAGGCAATAACATTCCATAACACACTTACTTTTGCTCTCCTTGTTTCATAATCGAGAATAACTGCAATTGCATCGATCACCCAGACTGTTTCACGTGAAACACGTTTTTCTACCAAATACCATTCTATGGTTCTGGAAAATTTTCTCAGTTTATGATGAGTAATATTTTCAAAAGGATTGTATATTTCTTCATTTTTAGATGTTTCACGTGAAACATTCTTTGTTATACCCTTTTTTTCTTGATTCGTTACACGTGAAACCTTATTATTTCGTTTCACAATAGTCTTAACTTCAACAAAATGAACAACTGAATCTTTCCTACACACCACATCAATTTCCCCAATTTTCTTGGTATAATTACGATCTATGATGTGAAACCCTTGTTTTATAAGGTATTTTACAGCAATAGATTCACCTAATTCTCCTATTTTTTGTGTTTCTGATGTAAAACGTTTCATGTGAAACACATTTTTACATAGAAAAATAAATTCTTAATCAAATAAAAAGATTTCACCTGTATTTTTGTTTCTCAATAAGCTCGATGTCGTTTTGAATATACGAATGTCGTTTATAAATCCTTATTTTATAAGGTTAAATCCAAAACGACATTCTAACCGACATTTAAACGACATTCTTATTGTCATAAACGACATTTATAAACGACATTTTTTAATCTATAAACGACACTGTGTTTTCTAAATTAGCCTTAAAGTTATTCACATTTACCCCCAAGTTATCCACAGTTTGGGATTACCCGTGAATTCTAAACGACATGTCCTTTTATTCAAATGTCGGTTAGAATGTCGTTTTGGCTTTAAAAATGTCGTTTTGAATACACGAATGTCGTTTATAAAAAATCACCTTTATTAATTTAATAAAGGTGATTTTTTATTTGTGTGCACCCGCTAGGACTCGAACCTAGAACGACAGTTCCGAAGACTGTAGTGATATCCGTTTCACTACGGGTGCAAGGATTTTAATATAACTTATATTTGATAAAAAGGCAATATTAGTGTAAAGTATTTTTCGATGCGGCCATGGTTTAGTGGTAGAACACGTCCTTGCCAAGGATGAGATGGGAGTTCGATTCTCCCTGGCCGCACAAAACGTTTCACATGAAACATCTCACTACTCAATTTAATATTCCAACCAACGTTTCACGTGTAACCAAAATCCTTCAGAATGCTGGGTTCGAAGCGTTTCTTGTTGGTGGCTGTGTGCGGGATCTGGTTATGCTTGCCCAGCGAAGCGATAGCGAAGTTGGAGGGAAGGAGCCAAAGGATTTTGATATCACCACCAATGCCAAACCTGAGACTATCGTATCACTATTCGAAACCGCGGAGCTCAAAGTGGTGTATGAGAACACCTTCGGGACCGTTATGGTGATATTTGAAGACGAACCCCTTGATTCAATAACTCGACAGATCGAAATTACTCCTTATCGCCGTGAAACAACGTATTCTGATGCCCGTCATCCTGACGAGGTGCTGTTTGCCGACAAGCTTGAGGATGATCTCATGCGTCGTGATTTTACTATGAACGCCTTGGCCTATGGCAAACCTCACCCCAGCCCTCTCCTGCAAGGAGAGGGAGCCGAACAGATTATAGATTTATATAATGGTTTAGAAGATATCGAAAATAAAACAATTCGAACTGTAGGGGATGCGAATGAACGATTTAGCGAAGATGCTCTACGTATGATGCGCGCGGTACGATTTGCTGCACAGCTTGGGTTTAGTGTTTCACATGAAACACTTTTGGGTATTGAAAAAAACAAAGAACTCTTAAAGAAGGTTTCACAGGAACGCATTCGTGATGAATTTGTGAAAATTATTAATGCACCAAGCCCCATTATTGGAATTGGGCTCATGGTGAAACTGGGACTTATGGAATATGTAATTCCTGAATTATTAGAAGGAGTTGGGTGCGAACAGGGAGGTGTACACAAGTATGATGTGTTTGAGCACTTGCTCCATGCGTGTCAGCACGCTGCGGATAAAGGATATTCGTTTCACGTGAAACTTAGTGCCTTGTTTCATGATATTGGAAAACCGCGGACACGAAGGGCCTCCTTCGCTAAAGCTACGGAAGGCCAAGCTGGAGCAAAAAGACCTTATACGTTCTACGGGCACGAAGTTGTGGGAGCGCGTATGGTAGAAAAAATTATGAATCGTATGAAGTTTCCGAAAGCTGATACGGATATGGTCGTGAAACTAGTGCGCAATCACATGTTCTTCTCGGATACTGAACAAATTACACTCTCTGCAGTGCGCAGAATCATTCAGAAGGTTGGGGTAGAAAATATTTGGACGCTTATGACAGTACGTGAATGTGATCGTGTCGGTATGGCCAAGTCTGAAGCACCATTCCGTTTGCGAAAATACTTTGCAATGATCGAGGAAGCACTGCGGGATCCGATTAGTGTTTCACAGCTTGCGATTGATGGAAATTATTTAATGAAGGACCTCGGCGTGAAACCAGGACGTCGCATGGGATGGATATTACACGCACTCCTTGAGGAAGTATTAGAAGATCCAAGCAAGAACACCGTAGAAAATCTTTCTGATCGTGTGAAACAGCTTGAGGAATTACCTGATGCTGAACTTGCAAAGCTTGGTGAAGCAGGGAAGGAGAAGAAGGATGAGATGGAGGAACAAGAGGTGGAGAGGTTACATGTGAAACACCATGTGGCAGGGAAGCCCATGGGTAAATAGCCTTGAAACTAAAAGGTTTCACATAAAAAAGCCGGCTCTGCGAGCCGGCTTTTTTCTGAAATAGGAGGACTTTAGTCTTTAGGAATATTTCCCGCATGTTCTTCTTGCTCCTTCTTGGTATACCAATCGAGTATAATCTTTTTAAGTCCTTTGGTAAGTGAAATGGCAATAATAATTCCAAGTACAATAAATACAATGTTTTTTGCCTGGTTGATACCACCGATGATCAGCTCGATTTTTTTATTAAAGAAAATACCCATTCCCATGTAAATTCCTGCATAGACTACCGCAGAAGGAAAATCGTACTGTATGAATGTTTTAAAGGGTGTTTTAATATATCCTGCAAAGAACGGACCGAGAAATCGTAACTGTATCATAAAACGAGAAACAACAATTATGGGCTTTATATGCTTACGAATGAATGGTTCATCCATAGGCACAATCTTGGCAAAGATTTTATTATAGACCCAATAAACAATTTTATTCCCTGAATATGAGAGATAAAATATGATGATATCACTGAGGAGCATTCCACCAATAACTACCGGGACCGCAATGAACCAATTAAGCCCTCCTAGACTGATCACATACCCAAGTGCAAGGAGTACTAACTCTTCTGGAACAGGAATGACAGCCTGCGCGAGGAATCCTGTGATAAAAAGTCCGATGTATGAAATACCTGCGATAGAGACAACTACTTCTTGAAAAGCTTCCATTAGCTTATTATAACCTTTTTTACATAAAAAGAAAAAAGTCCATTGGGACTTAATTCTGATGCTCTGGGTTATTTGCTTGCGATGCTAAATCTTCAATAAGATTTGTTTCTGGAGGTAGTACGGCATATTCTTCGAGATGATTCACTCTCTCAAACCATTTATTTCTCATTTCTAAATTTCCTAGTTCTTTATACTTTTTTATAATTTCAAACGTAGCTGCCATGAGAGCTTTTTGGAGTTCTTTATCTACATCTGTCAGTTGTCGAGAACTGAAACTGTTTACTATTTCTTCGGCGGAATCTAATTTACCTAGGCTCACATAGACTTCTGCAAATTTTAATTTTTCAAAATCAAGCCTTTCAATAGCTCCTAAACGACGTTTCTCTGCATACTCATCGCGAGCTTGTTGCAGCTTTTTTTCAAGAGCAAGTGCACTTTGTTCAGCAGGATTCATTGGTTTTGCAATTTCTACTGACGCAGACCCATTTTCTCCTTCTGGCATAAAAAAATTAGGTTTTGGATTGAAAATATCTTTAAACTTTTTAATCATACCTCGATTATACTCCAACTATTCCCAATAATCAAGAAGTATGGTGCTTCTAAAAGAAAAAGCCACTTCACCTGAAGCGGCTTTTGTTTTGGAGAAGAGTTTGCAATTACGCACCGTCTCTCCATTCACCATTTTCCCAAATTTCAAACCCTGTCCAAGGTTCTCCGATAAACTGGTGGAAAATAACAATCCACACACGAATAGGGAGACCAAGTTCACTACGAGCATACCGCACCGCATCGTTCACAGGAATTTTGCAGGTTGCAGGAATGAACGCAATGAGATCAGAAAAACCTTCTCCTGACATTGCCTGAAGAAATGGCACAAACTCCTGTGCGCATCCATTTTGCAACGAACAAGTAGCGGAAAGCTTCTTATTAAAAAGGTTTCTGAATCTGGTTTCACTAAAATGAATTGCGTTTTTATAAAAACGATCTTTTTTAGGAACTTGCAAAAATACTTCTTTTGTAAGACCGTTTTGCTTGAGGATTTTTTCATAGACTGAAGGAACACTTGCTTGTTGGTAATACTGTTTACGAAACGGATTACCTTCTGGACCTGTACCTGTTTTAGGGATCATCATCCAGTCGTTCACGAGTGAAATCAACTTGGCCTGCGGAAAAGTTAAAAGAAGTTCTACGGCAGTCAAAAAAGTTTCATGAGGAAATTCTGCAGAATACGCATGTGTCCTTAACTCTTCTTTAAGAACAGGGTTTTGAATACTTTGATAAATACCGGGAACGGTTTTCCCATCCTCTACTACAAGCGAATAGTGTCCACCTAAAATAGCCAATTGACCCTGTGGGGAAGGAGTGATTGTTTTGAGAAATTCTAAGACTAATTGTTTGTTTTTGTTAATGTTCATGATTGTATGATTGGTTGAGCTCATACCAACCATCCAATTTCTAAGGAAAGTATAGACGAAATAAAGAATTTGTATTTTATGTTACTCTATGCAATAATGAAATATCCTTATTTATCAATCTATATTAGACATTTTGACAATTATGTCCGTCCAAAATAACAAATTATGAACCAGAAACTCATAGAAAAGATTGAAAGATTAGGCCTCTCTGACAAGGAAGCCCGCGTTTATGTATACCTTCTTGAATCTAAAGGTGGCTATCCATCAGCTATTGCTTCTGCAACCAAACTCAATCGGAGTACTGTCTATAAAATACTTACAGGACTTGCCATTAAAGGACTTGCATCGGAAATTGAACATGGCAAGAAGATATTCTACCAACCAGAATCACTTCAAAAACTTGATAGGTATGTTGGATACCAAATCGAACGAGCTCATGATGCAAAGGAATCTGTAAGAAAACTCATTCCCGAGCTTGAAATATTATTTGCAGATACAGAAAATCCAAAAGTTTCTTTCTATCAAGGAAAGGAGCAGGTGATCGAGGCTTATTTGCGTCATATACAAGTAGAAAAATCTTATGAGATGACAGCCTTTGCAAATGTGCAATCTATTAAAGAGTTCTTGCCAGAGAAAATATTTACTCATTACAAAAAAGAAAAGGAACGTCTCGGTATTACAGCTCGAGGAATAACCTCATCAACACCTTATAGTTATGAATTCCAAAAAGATACTCATAGTGGTATTAAAAAAAGTATTTGGCCAGATCTTAGGCTTATTCCAGAAGAACTATTCCCTTATTCTGCTGAAATGACCATGTTCGACAATAACAAGGTTTCTATTATAAAATTTGATGAACAAAAACCTATTGCTATTATCATCGAAGATACAATGGTTCATGACATGATGAATATGTTATTTGAATACATTTGGAAAACAGCAAAGGAACTATGAGGATAAGGAAGAGTCTCTTGAATCGTTCATATTGCTTTTTATATACAAACATGGTTTAATATTTCAAACAAAACAAAACGTATGTATAGTGATTTACAACTTTTAAATTTTCAAAACACGATGGGGTCATCTATTCCTCATACTACAAGAAATGATGCTGAGGATATCAGCGTCACTTCTAAGTTAATTGCTCTTATTTTTTAACTTAAAACATTTACTATGGATGAGGAATCACATGATTTATTCCACATACTGAAAGCCAATATTTTACAAATACCAAGTGTAAACACTTCAGAACGAAGGATCTGGATTCGATACCGTAATGCCAAACATGAGGACTCTAAGACTTACGTAAAAATCTTCAGATTACGAAATGTACGCATTGTACCAAACGAAGACACAGGAGGGTATTGTTTTCAAGAAACTATTATGTTTGAAAAAACTTTCATAGGACTTGCTATGGGAACAATACCTCAAGAAGACATCAAGAACCTATCTTCAAAAAAGGATACCTCTCTCTTGCAGCAAGCATACTGGAAAAATGACGTCCCTGATCAGCTCTTTATTGAAAAAAAGTTTACGCATCGGCTTGAAAAATAGCTCAAAAAAGCCTTAGAATTTTCTAAGGCTTTTTCATTACATATCTATTTCAAGTACCACCGGCGCATGGTCCGATCCCATGTGATCCATGAGAATTTTTGAAGTCACTACTTTCTTCTCAAGATTTTTTGAAACAAACCAATAATCAATTCTCCAGCCGACATTACGCGCTCGCGAATTTGCAAAATTACTCCACCAACTATAATTTCCATTTCCACTGGTAAATAATCGAAATGTATCTACAAACCCTTGTTCGATCATCGCATCAACACCTGAACGTTCTTCCGCTGTGAATCCATGTGTATTGGTATTCGCTTTCGGATTCGCGAGGTCATCCTCGGTATGCGCCACATTGAGGTCTCCACAAAATATCACCGGCTTTTTCTTTTCAAGATCCTTCATATATTCAAGGAATGCAGGATCCCAGTTGTTATGACGCAAAGGGATACGCGAGAGATCGCCCTTCGAATTTGGTGTGTACACGGTTACGACAAACATTTTTTTTAATTCTATAGCAATCACACGACCTTCGGTATTTGGATCTCCATACTGATCAGTGAGCTGGTACTTCTTGGTAAGTGATTCAGGAAAATTATACAGCACTGCCTGTGGTTGTTCTTTCGTAAAAATGGCAGTTCCGCTGTATCCTTTTTTCTGAGCCGAATTCCAATATTCATCATACTCAGGCAAATCAAGAGGGGATTCATGCTGCAGAGCCTTGGTTTCTTGAAGACAAATAATGTCTGGTTTTTCTTGTGCAATTAGAGGCACAAATAGATTTTTCTTGTGCACTGCCCGTATGCCGTTTACGTTCCAAGAGATGAGTTTCATATAAGTATAATAACACACCCCGCAGGACTTCGTCCTGTCGCCCTCTCTAAAAGAGAGGGTTTGCTCCGTCTAGACCTTGGTGATCTTAGAATCTATTATTTGTCTAATAGATTTACATACTTTTTTAAAATTATTTATTATTTGGTCATTAGTAATTCGTAATACTTCAATTCCTTGATTATTAAAATACCAAGTGCGCTCTGTATCCTTTACTTGAACCCTCTCATCTAAATGAACCCCTCCATCAACTTCAATAATAAGTTTTACTTTTGGAATATAGAAGTCAGCAATAAAATTACCCATGGATCTCTGGCGATGGACTCTTGGTTTTAATTCACGTAAAAATTGAAACCAGAGCCTGGTCTCTGCTAGGGTCATTTCTTTACGCAATAATCTTGCTGGGTTTTTTAAATTTTTATTATAAAAATTTCTCGTATACATATCGGAAATATTAGCACATACATAACAAAGAACTACCTGGATTCCGATATGTTTTATCTAGACGAAGCAAACCCTCTCTTTTAGAGAGGGCGACAGGACGAAGTCCTGCGGGGTGTGTTAGATAAATTTAAACAACGAGAACACTAATGAAAGAGAATCACCAGGATCAGTCTTTGCATCAAAGTTTTCAGTATACTGCTCGAGAAGTGTAAAGCCATGGTGCGCAAAAAGGTCTCGTATCTCATCATTTCCAAAAAAGTAATAGCTTACTCCAAATTTTTCAAATACAGACTCTTGAGATGATTTTGGTTTGAAGCCGAGAAACCGAGGTGTTTCTTTTGAGAGGGACACATTAAGTATGTAACCATCCGACTTAAGTACCCGTCTCATTTCTGAAAAATACTGATCCCAGTCATTTTTATGTATGTGTTGCAACACTCCGATATCAGTAATTGCATCAAATGCCTGATCAGCGATCGGAATATCGCGCACGTCACCAAAAATAAAGCGAGCTCTATCTGCAAATCCTTCACGCTTGATGTCTGCATTGCCTTTAGTCACCATCTCGTAAACATATTCGAGACCAATAACACGATTTCCATCTGCTACCAGCTTAGCAAGCCACAGACCACGACCAGCACCTACATCCAAGACCATAGCATCAGCAACAAGCGGTGGGAGCATTCTTAATGCACGATGATGATAGGGAATATGCGTCCACACATCAGAACCTGTACGATAGGCAATTTCAAAATAGTTTTTTTGTGCATCGGCGTTCATGAATCACAGTATACAAGCTGCTTGATTTATATTCAATGCTATACTACATCTATGAATCAAGGATTAGAACTCGCAAAAAAATCAGAAACAATACATACTCAAGAAATCGTTCACGAACGACTTATTTCTCACATTGATGAATTTCTTGCAGAATATACAGAAATGATCGAGCCGGGTATCTTGGAGCAAATTCCTACTATTCTCACCCGTGAACAAGAAACCCTTACTAAAAAATGGAACAGTTCTTTTGCTGATAACAAGGTTACCTATGACAAATTCAAAAGACGTTTTATGTCCGGCGACGCGCGGGGGACTGCAGGTGAATTCGTAGCAAGCCGTCATTGGGGAAGTAGGTATGCATTTCCTCAAGAGCTTGAGAATTCTCCTCTCGGAAAAAAGTTAGTACGAGAAGCCACTACGGCTCACGTGTGTGATACGGTAACGAGAAAGCTTAACCATGTCCTTGCAACAGAACTCGCAACAAGCTATGAAGACCGAGATATGGGAAAGGCTGAAGCGTTCCGTAGTATTGGAAAACGATCAGCAGAAACCCACACAAATGAACAACTTGGAATTCTCGCTGAAGGAGTCATTCAAGGAACCCTTGAGCGCCTTGCTATCGACTATGAAAATCTTGGACTTTCTATTCTCCCAGGAAATGCAGCGCAGGATGTACTTCAGAAAATTGATTTTGTAATTACGACAAAACAAAAGAAGCAAGGAGTTGGAGTTGAAACCGTAGATCCACTTTATAACGAAAAACATATCGGTGTTCAATTTACTACAAATACGAGTAAGGAATCTGAGAAACGTGATCAGATTAAAAAATCAAAAGCTCGAGGAATGACTGTGGATGATATTGTATATGTAGCTCTTGATTATACAACACTCGTAGCTGCCGTAGCTGCTTGGGACAAGGCAGGTAAACCACTTGTAGGACCTTGGGGATTCCTTGATACCACAACCAAACAAGGAGTATTGAAAGGACTATTAGAGTCGGTACTTACAGAAGAGCAACTAGCGAGTGTTTTGAAGCAAACATAAAAAGACCGAGTGGTCTTTTTTACTTCCCGTGAAACTTTTTGTGTACTTCACGTAACTGCTTATCAGTCACATGGGTATAGACCTGAGTCGTTGCAATATTCGCATGACCAAGCATCATCTGCACTGAACGAATATCGGCACCATTTGAAAGGAGGTCGGTTGCGAATGAGTGACGCAGAACGTGCGGAGTAACTTTTTTATAGATACCAGCCTTGGTGGCATAATGTTTCACAATACGCTGAATCGAGCGAGGCGTAAGCCTTGCGTCAGAAGAAGTTCTAAACGACGTATTCACAAAGAGTGGCTCGTGCATATCCTTGCGAAGTTTAAGGTACGCTCTAATACAATCCTTGGCCGTATCAGAAAGAAATACCACTCGAACCTTATCACCTTTACCACGAATACTGAATTCGTCTTTGGATAAGTCGAGATCTCTATTCAATGAACAAAGCTCTGAAAGACGTAGTCCTGTAGAAAAAAATAATTCAAGCAGTGCTCGGTCACGGAGCGAAGCAGTATCTGATCCATCAGGGGCACTTAAAAATCTTTTGAGTTCATCACCAGATAAATGATCAATGTCTCGCGATCCAGTCTTGGCAAGCTCGATTACGTCTGGGGACGTAGCCTCGATGTTTCTCTTGCGGAGAAATTTAAGAAATGAACGAATAGCAATCATGTAATAGTTTTGTGTGGTTTTTTTCATGGTTGCCGCAGATTGCCCTTTCACTTTTTGTCCAGAGGAGCGATTTAAATTCAAACGAAATTGTCGAATGATTTCCTCTGAAATATCTGACGGTGTACTTATTTTCCCAAATTCAAAAAACTTTGATAGGTAGTGATCGTAATTGCGCACCGTGTTTAAGCTACGACCTCGTTCTATTTCAACATATTCCAAAAATTGTTGTTTTGTTTTTTGAATGGCACTCATATATTCATTGTACCAATTTAACAATGAGTGCGCGATACTATTTGACATTATTATAAAAAGGGGGTATATTCTATACGATTTTTAGTTCACTCAAAATAGAAAATTATGAAGCATAAAAAAACAATCTCTTTTTTAAAAGACCTGAGTCATTTCAAATCTCCTAGCCATGACCATGAGGACGGTGGGACTCGTGATTACGTCATGAAAGGAGACCTGTACGCGTTTATGATTAAAATGATTATCGTTACTATAGCTGGAATCATCTATTACATGACGATGCAAATACCAGCTCCTATTCAATTGAATTTTATACTTTTATGCACAACAGCACTTCTCAGTGGTGTTGCCATACTCCTAGACGGAAAACACATCATTTACTATTTGGCATACTTTCTTTCGAAAAAGGTATACCAAATAGATGAAAACGGTGTTCGTGTTGGAACTGAAACACCCTCCAAAAAACAACCTGAGGAACGACATTTTTACGCTGAAAAGGCAGTATCTCACCTGTTTGTTGATCCAGCAAACATCCTCTTCTAGGTATTTGTAGCTTATTTTAAAAGGACTTGCCCAACCGCAAGTCCTTTTTACGTAAATGCTTGCCAAAAAAACTATTCTATGATATCCTCTAGCCACTATGTTAACTACAGCAAAAAAGCAAAAAGTGATTACGGACTTCGCTCGTAAGGCAGGTGATACTGGATCTCCAGAGGTTCAAATCGCCCTTTTGTCTGAACAAATTACACAATTAACTGACCACTTGAAAGAGCACAAGAAAGATACTCATTCTCGACGAGGACTTATCATTATGGTAGCAACCCGAAGAAAACTCTTGACCTATCTCAAGAAAAAGGATTTCAAAACCTACGAAAAAGTATTGAAGCAGGTTGGATTGAAGTAAAGAATACGCACCGAAAGGTGTTTTTCTTTTTCCAATTCACCCCTAAATCCTCTTGGAAAAATAAAAAA
>CAZUIQ010000001.1:51443-72532 GCA_964620085.1 uncultured Candidatus Saccharibacteria bacterium
TCTTTTTCCAAACTCCCTCCCTAACCCTTCCTCTTGGCAAGAGGAAGGGAATAGCACCAAAGAACTCTCGAGTTTAATGGTGCGGGTTCCCCCTCTTGCCAAGAGGGGGTTAGGGGGAGTTTGGTGTGCTACAATAAAATCATGTCAATTATTAAACACAAAGAACAGCGTGTGGGGATTTTTATCGATGCGCAAAACATTTATCACACTGCAAAAAACCTCTACGGGCGTCGTGTAAACTTTGGTGAAGTAGTCAAATCAGCTCTTGCTGAGCGTAAACTCGTTCGAGCCATTGCGTATGTCATCACCAGTGAAGCAGGGGATGAAAAAGCATTCTTCGAGGCACTTACCACTATGGGAATTGAAACAAAGACCAAGGACCTTCAAGTCTTTTCCAGTGGAGCAAAGAAAGCAGATTGGGATGTAGGCCTTGCTGTTGACGCTATCAAGCTTGCTCCAAAGCTCGACACCATTATTATCGTATCTGGAGATGGTGACTTTATTCCCCTTGTTGAATATTTACAAATTAACGAAGGGTGTCAAGTCGAAGTTGTTGCATTCGGAAAGTCTTCATCTATGAATTTGAAAGAAATTGCAGATGACTTCCTTGATCTCTCAGAAGACATCAAGAGGTACATTATTGGATTTGCCGGGCAGAAGAAGATTCGCAGAGGTGGAAAAGGTAAAGGTAAATCACAGCAAGTAACGTAATTAAAAAAGCCGCGACAATTGTCGCGGCTTTTGAGTTTCGCATTTCTATTACTTTGTAAAAACACATACAGCCATTCCGCCTAATTGTTTTACAGGGCCAAATGTGTACTTCTCCATAAAAGGAAACTCTTTGCCTACTTCTTCAAATAAGGCAGTCATTGAAATTTTAAGGTCACCACGATTGAAACTCGTCTTTTTCATTTTTAACATTTCAGACGTTTTTTCTTTAATACTCCCCATCAACTCCTCGGTCTTATATACCATCTCAGCTCTCAAGCCTTCGTAAAATAAATTATTTACAATCTCTGCATACTTATAAATAATTTCAAAAGTTTGACTATCACCAAAACCCGCATGAGATTCTCCTGAAAAGACATCATCAATAAGATTCTTAGCCTCTTCTTCTGCCAAATCATGAAACCCTCCATTTCTAGCCTCGGCAATAATATGGAGATAAAACTGACACGCATTCAACCTTCTTTCTCTTTCATGTGAATACTCCTTGATAAACTCATCTCCAATAATAAGCGTGCCTGCCTTACCTAAAAGTTTAGAACAATGAGTTATAAACTGTTTGCGTTTCTCACCATGGATATGATGCAAAACTCCTTGCATAACAATAACGTCCGCTCTTTCTAACTTCAGACCCTCTTCTGCAAAGTCCATAATCTTGAAATGAGTACGAGTACTCCAAAAAAAAGACTTTGCATACTTAATAAAAGCAGGGGAAAGATCCACACCTGTAACCTCGGCATTTGAAATACGATCAAACTTACGAGTTAAGCGACCCGGTCCACATCCTAAATCAATTATTTTTACAAGGGATTCACTATGTTTGTCGCAAATATTCTGAACGAGCATCTCGATAGCACAATCTGATTGAGGAATATATTGATGACCCTGGAGAATATTCATGTACTTTTCGGGGTCTATAGTTGCACCATAGTCTTCAATGATTTTGTTTTCCATTTTCTTTTGTTTTTAGTGAATAAATGTTTATTTGACAAAACGATATCACTTTTGTCTAGTAGTGTTAATTATTTATACAAAGTTTACAAGATTCTCGCAATAAGTTATATATATAACATGATTAGTATTAAAGAGTCCGTACAAAACATCTTGAATAAGGACCTAGAAGGAAAGAACTCGCTTGTCAGAGGTATTCTTAATCTTTCCCAATACGCTCGAACCATTCAGTCTGATGTGGCAGAACAGGCCAAAAAGGAAGTTTCTGTGCAAAGTATCGTAGTAACTCTAGCTCGTCTTGAGAAAAGACTTCATGCATACAATTATTTACCAGAAGTTAAGATCCAGCAGTTATCAGTCCATTCACCGATTACTCAGATCATTTTTGATAAAAACCAAGAAAACTTAGGGATGCTTGCATCGGCGATCAAAAAAATTCAAAAGAGTGAAGATATATTCTCTTCATTCTCAACAAGCACTCGAGATATTGCAATTATCGTCTCTGCTTCACTTGAAAATGAAATTCTTAAGGAGTTCACCACTACTCCAAAGCTTATCAAACGTGATCTTTCTGCAGTGAGCATTCGATTTGGAAAGGAATACGTGGAACAAGCAGGAGTGGGCCTCTCGTTGCTCCATAAAATATCTCTCCGTAATGTACCTCTCGATGCAGCCACCACTACGTATCATGAATTCACTATTGTTTTCGAAGTCAGATATTTACAGGATGTTATTGAAGTACTGAACCAGGATACTCAGGCAAATTAAAAAAACACCAGTCTTTGTGGTGTTTTTTTAATTTGCCTGTTTTTCAATCGCCGCCTTGATAAGTCCATCAAAGAGCGGGTGTGGCTTGTCAGGTCGCGAGAGAAATTCTGGATGACTTTGTGTTGCGACAAAATAAGGATGTAGTTCAGAATTCAGCTCGATCATTTCTACAAGAAATTGATCAGTATCAGTGCCCACAAACTTCGCAGCAACAAGCATTCCATACTCCTCGAGACGCTCTACATACTGATTCTGAACTTCTAGACGATGACGATGACGCTCGATAGTGGTTGATGCATTAAATAATTTTGAAATCTTTGTATCGGCACGTAACTGACATTCATAATTACCAAGGCGCATCGTGCCACCTTTTTGTTCTACTTTGAGCTGCTCTGGAATAAAATCAATAATGAAATCTGAATCATCGGGAACATCTTCCATTTCTCGTGACATGGCGCGGGGGGGGGGGCGCGCGGCCGCCCCCCGCCCCCCCCCAAACCCACCGGGCGGGCTAATGCCCCCTGTATTCCCGCGCGAACTCTACCACTGCCAGTTGCAATCCTAAACAAATTCCTAGAAAGGGAACCTTGTTCGTGCGAATATATTCGATCGCCTTGATCTTACCTTCCATACCACGAGCTCCGAATCCACCAGGAACAATCACCGCATCATACTTTTCTAAACTCTTTAAAAGATCGGGATCATCTGCATCGAGAATTGCGATCACACAGTCAACATTATTTGCGGTCGCAGCAATCTTTATCGACTCGATAACACTCAGGTAGGCATCTGTTAATTTTACATACTTAGAAACAAGAGCAACCTTAACTATGCAATCTTTTGGCTTTTGAATATCACCAAAGAACTTAGGGAGTTCTGGAACGAGTTCGCGTCCCATAAATTCTGAAAGAATGTTTTTAATTCCTGTATTTTCAAGGAGATGTACAGGCACCGAATAGATACTTGGGAGATCGGGAGCCATAAGTACTTGCTGTGCCTCAAGATTTCCAAAGAGTGCAATCTTTTCGAGGAGACTCGTTGGTAATATTCCATGATCAGGCTCATACCGTGCAGCGATGACATCAGGCTGAATTCCTAAACGAAGCAGTTCTCGTAGAGAATTCTGAAGGGGTTTTGATTTGTATTCTGCCGAAACTTTCAGGTAGGGCACATAGCCCAAATGTACATGAAGTACCCTGCCAGGATGATCACGTCTAAATTGTCGAAGGCTTTCTAGAAAAACCTCTGCCTCCATATCACCGGTTGACCCTCCGATTTCTATAATTTTTACTTCACTTTCTATGGTACGGTACACCTGCTTGATGTAATCAGTAATATGAGGAATGAGTTGTACGGTATGCCCCAAATAAGCCCCTTCGCGTTCCTGGTTCAGGATAGCCTGATAGATACGACCTGCACTCATTGTGGAGCGCTTGGTCAGATTGGTTTGGAGAAATCGTTCATAATGACCCAGATCGAGGTCAGTTTCTGCACCATCTCCAAGCACATAGACTTCGCCGTGCTCATACGGCGACATAGTTCCAGGATCAACGTTGAGATACGGATCCATTTTTAACGCCTCGACGCTGATACCGCTCGATTTTAAAATCAAGCCAATACTGGCTCCCATGATGCCCTTGCCGAGCCCAGACACCACTCCGCCCGTAACTACAATGTAGCGCGCGTCGGTATTCACAAGGAGAAGTATAGCATGATGAAAATTCAATGCCACCCATTAAAAAACCGCTCCGAAAATTCGGAGCGGTTTTGCGTTAATCTTCAATAACTATTATTACAAAGAAAGCACTTATAAGCATTCCAATTATACCCCACACCGTGAGTATGAAATGAAAAGTTGGATAATCTCGTACTATTGATTTCATGATTTTAAAATCACTAACGAACTTATCAAGAAATATAACTGCGGTGGGCCATAGTAGAAAAATAAATATAGCCACCACTATTTTTTTTGATTTCGAGGGTTTTTTAGAAACTGCATACAGTTACATTTTAATTGTGAAAGAATAAATTTCATTTTCAATCCATAATTTGTAATTACGAACTGAATAATGAAAGGAATTTTTGAATTCCAAACATTATTAACAAACTTTTGTTACTTCAAATTCTCGTCCTGGTTTTCTGTTAACAAACAGAACCTTTTGTTCGCTTGCTAACCAAAACTTATCGAGGAATTCCTTGGCTTTATTGATATCAAACTCCTTGCAGCTATAGATATCCATTTGCACATACTGTTCGATAGTCCAGTAGTGAAAAGAAATGTGTGAAGTAATAATTCCAATGAGCCCTGTCCACGCCTGGGCGTGACTGAATTTGGTAACAGGATCAATTAATACTTGCATATCAATCTCTTTGACCAAACTATAAAGAAAGTATTTTAACTCCTGCTCTGCATTCTCACCAAGGTCTTTTCTTCCTACCTTGGCTTGATAAATAAAATGATGATGTACTAAACTCATATATTTTAATGATTAATTCTTTTAAAATGCTCATCCTCACTAGAAAATATTTCACTGTAGTCTTGAAGAATTTCTTCTCCTTGGGAAATATCTCTAAGTGCTGTCATGACCATATCTTCATCCTGAGTAACATTCGCAATGCCTTTTGGACCATGGTTCAAGATTCGTATCGCATCATAAGCAACATGCCATCGAGATGTTTTCTTGTTGAAGTATCCGTAATATCTAACCTCTCTCTGCTCCTCGGATGTAAGGCCATCAAATTGTTCTTGTGTGAGGTCTACGTCAAGTATTGGAGTAGGAGTATAAATTAAATCACCCTTAGCAATATCCTGATCAGTAAACAGTCCAATACCGTGAGTATTTGAGATTTTAATCTTATAGTTAATGTGAATCATATAATTATTTAATACCTGTCTCCTTACTCCACTTGGTATATAGCTTTTCATTGTTCTCATAATAATCATCTGCATATTCAGGAGAAAATTTGATAACATTTAGTTCTTTATATCCTTGATTATTTGAAACCAGTTCCGCAAATGATATTGTTGCAACATCTTCTGGTGTTAACCAAAACTCCGTATCTGCATGTGGACGAACCGCGAGTGCTGACTTGGTAATTGTAGAGGTTACATTAATTGATAATCCTGTGAACCATTCTGGAAATCGATCAACATAGGAACGAATATATTCTCGGAGAATAAATTTAGCCTCACAGAATCCCTCAATTACGAACGGGCTATATTTATCTGAAACACCGGCAATGATTGCGGTCTTGAGTTCGACACTTTTACCAGAAGCTCTCAGCTTACGAATCTCTGTACCAAGGAACTTGAGAAGATACTTGAATGAGTTCACATTGGTGTTGTAAATATCTTCATCAATAGTCTTCATTGCTCGTACATGAGGATATCCACGAGGATCAAATTTATCTGCTCCAATAGTATGGAGATAAATGATACGATCAAATGAGGACAGATCTATTTGACTAAATACCTGTTCAACATGTTCTGGATTGTCCAAATGACATGCAACAGTCTTGAAAAGAGGAGAGTCGATTCCAGAAACAGCCTTATTTCTGATGATCCCCAATGTCTCAATATTATTACCTACTAATTTCTGGGCAAACTCTGTCCCAATCTCGCCAGCTACTCCGGCAATAATTACTAATTGTTTTTTCTGTGCTGTGTTATTCATGTCTATATTAGAACATATTTTATTGATTTTGTCTAAATATAGACTTATTTTACGAATAAAGTAACATTTTACTTTACTTTTATACCCAAACTATGCTAAGATAAACCTATGAACATCCTAAAACCTCAATCTATAGAGGAGCACATTATCTCCCTCCTCCAGAAAGAGTCTCATTCTGGGCCTGAGCTCCTTGCTTCTATTCAGACCAAGCGTCCAGGAACAACTAAGCAGGCACTCTATGCAGCGCTTCGTAAGCTCAGGTCTGCTGAAATTGTAGTAGTACACAAGATGCGTATCTCACTCTCGAGTATCTGGGTAACTAAAATGGCAGAGTTCTTTACCTTGGCAAAACATTTCTATACCAAGACCACCGCCACCGACGAAGGATTCCTCAACCTCGAGGATGGTGATCGTGTAACGTATTCATTTAAAAACCCTAATGTCACCGATATTTTTTGGGCACATGCCGTTGATATCTTATCTGAAATTACACCGACTTCGAAACCTTATTATCTTTATGACCCACACGAATGGTTCATGTTAGTACGAGAAAGCGAGGCGCCTCTATTGAAAAGGATTGCAGCGACAGGGAGACAGGTATTTATTCTTGCCGGAGGTACTACATTCCTTGATAAGAAAATTATTAAGGAATTTGAAGGAACTAATGCCCAATACCATCCAACCAACGAACTCCTCTTCGACAAACGAAACTACTACCTCAACATCTTCGACGACTTCATTATCGAAGTACACCTTGATGAGGCCACCGCAAAAAAGATTGATGATTTCTATAACACAACCACCGAATGGAATTCGGACACTGAAGCAATTCTTAAAAAGATCATTGCTAACGAAGGAAAAAATAAGCTCACGATTTCTCGTAATAGGAAGAAGGCAGATAAATTGAAGAAAATGTTCAAGAGTTATTTCTATATCAAACAAATTCCTTGACAATGAAATCGATCTGATTATACTAGGACACGTGCTTGTGTGACGTAAAAATCACTATTCGGCATTACTGCTGATGGCAGGCACATTAAAAAACCCCTCGTTTGAGGGATTTTTTAATGAAATAATTAGTACAGTCTATCCATGACACTGAAAAAATGCTTTTGTCCTGTACCAATCTGGCGTACAACTAAAATAATTTCTCTATCTGAATATGGTTTTTTGAACACCCAAAAGCCTGCTGCAGCTTCTTGTTTATAAGTAAATTTCACTTTTGAATCCTTAAGTGTTTGCGCAGCGTACCTGAGAAGGAAAAACCTTCTCATCTGCTCTTTCTCAGGACGTAATGATTTACCTTTTCGAACCAAATGGGTAAAACCCTTCATATTAAAAACAATCCAGTCAGACAATG
This sequence comes from uncultured Candidatus Saccharibacteria bacterium, assembly GCA_964620085.1. Taxonomy (GTDB): domain Bacteria; phylum Patescibacteriota; class Minisyncoccia; order Phycocordibacterales; family UBA1006; genus CAIXMG01. Next base: position 58,923 of record CAZUIQ010000001.1, read on the forward strand.
CTGGACACCAAACTTTTCCAACCCCTGAATATACAGCTTTTGCCTCAAGTCTCTTTTGCCAATATTCGCTATGTCTTTTTCTTTCTTGAAAATCCATATCGGGGAATCATACCGAACAGGAGTAAATTTCAGATAAACTAAACGAGTCATGATATACTCGCCTCATGTCCACCTCCAAAGAATTCATGGAATACATTACTGATCAAGTCGGGCGCAGTGTCGGCGTTGAAAATATTTCTGTACGTAACATGTTCGGGGAATATGCGCTCTACTATTTAGGAGTCACCATCGGACTTATTTGCGATAATACCTTGTTTATAAAAATTACTGACGGGACCAAGAGAATTCTTGGTGAACATGAGACAGGTTTTCCGTATCCCGGAGCGAAGCCTTGGTATCAACTTGATGAGTCTGATTTGGATGATCATGAACTCATAGAAGAGATTGTGAATATTGTTTATGAAGAGCGGATTTTGAAAAAAGGAAACAATGGAAAGAAAAAGAATATAAAAAAAGCCGAATGATAAGTTTGGCTTTTTTCTTCGACTATTTATTCTGATAATTTTCAATCAATACATCAACTGCTTTCTTATAATCTTGTTCAAATATAGCTTCATTATTCGGAAATTCTTTTTTCACAAGTTTTGTAAGACGCTGAAGCTCATCAGTTACACCTCCTGTACCTTCAATAACAGCAAGCGGAAGTCCTTCCTCTATAGCAATACCGAATTCAGAGAGTGTACCAATACGACCATTCAGAACAATTGCCGCATCAACATTCTTTATCATTTCAAGACTGCGAGCAGTAAAGCCATGGATAAAGTGTGCAGTTGAATAGAATTTTATATCATGAGTATTTTCCTCATGCTGACGATCCTTGTAGTCGCTTTGATCCTTATGAGGAAAGTATCCGATAGTTTCCGTTTTACATCTGTAGGCTTCTTCAATACATAATGCAGGAATACCACTGCACCCACCCGTAACAACAGTAATGTTTTTCTCTGCAAGATACTCCGCAATTTCTTTCGCGAGTTTTTTATTTTCCTTGCTGACCTGTGGAAGCCACGAACTAAAAATTGCTATTTTCATAATTATTTTCGTCGTGCCTTGATAACAAAGAATGTAGGATAGATTCCACCATTCATTTGCTCAGAAGCAGGGAAGTCAGAAGCTTCTTGATAATCTAACAACTCAAAACTCTTGAAGAATGGCTCATTGAAATAATCAGTCATCGTATGTGAAGGCTCCTTAAGAACAATACTTCCACCAAAAATATTCGACGTGACAATCTTTTGTTCATAATAATTTGCATCACTTCCGTAATCACGAACCTTTTCAAGATATTGATGAAAAGGATGCTTGATCACCATAAAGATTAACCCTCCTGGTTTCAAAACTCGAGCAACCTCTTTAAAGATTTTTTGAACATTAGGAGAGGTTTGTAATGCATATTTAGAAATTACATAGTCAAATAATGCATCTGCATAGGGAAGTGATTCACCCACCCCTACACTAAAGGATCCATCGGGATTATTCTTTTGTGCCATCTTTATAAACTTTTCAGAAGGATCAACGCCGTATATGAAAACATCTTTCTTTGATATTTTTTGTAAATCTACCCCATCCCCACAACCAACATCTAGAATCTTCTCTCGTTTCAAATTAAAGGAAAATAAATGTCTATAAAACAAGGAGTTGGCCACTTCGTTTGCATGGGCCATCTGCTTACTATAAGTACCGTGGAATTGGTCATACTGCTTTTTAATACTTTGTTTTTTCATATATATTAACCATATAGGAAAGTGTTTGACATTTCAAAATAATGTATTATAAACATCTATTTTTCCACTTTTAGTAGAAAAAACTCACCAAAAAGCTATAATCCATATGTTATGCTTTATTCTCATTTTCCTCACCTCGAAGACAAGATTGTTCAAATCTTAAATAACAACCAAACCTCCTCTGCTAAAGAGTTAGGAGTATTACTTAAAACCGAAGGTGTCATATATTCATTTCAAGGAATATACAAAGCCCTCAAAAACCTTATTCGTTCTGAGACTATTATTAAACAAGGTAAAAGTTATCTTATAAATGAAGAGTGGCGAAACCGTATCATTAAAAGACTTTCGACAAAAACAAGTACCAATCTTGCTGATGGTGAAAAAATACATTACGAACTTACCTCCCTTATTCACCATGACCTTCAATGGAAGAATATTGTTTTGCCGTTACACGAAGAACATCCAGGTGATCCAATCTTTTTCTATAACTATCACTACATTTGGACCTACCTCAGTGATTCGCGAAAACAATCTGAACTTGAATACTACAAGTCATTTATGGAGACTAAAACGTATTCATTTTGTTTGATCGGTTCAGATTCATCGCAAGACCGTGAAACAAAAGACCTTATTAGAAATGACTATGTCCAGGTTGCAACAGGGCGGGAGCCCGCACTGGTCAAAGCGGGATACGTTACTATTTTTAATGACTATATTATTACTACTCAATTACCTAAGGATCTGATTCGAAAAATTGAAGACTGTTATCAAAAAACAAATTCCGTAGCAGAACTTGAGCTGTCGATTAGGAGACTTGGAATTGAAAAGCGTCGAGTTCAGCTCATCATTGAACGCAATAAAGAAAAGGCAAAAATGGTTAGGAAAAAAATATCGCCTGACTTTCATATCCCAAAAGAACTCCGCGAAAAATTTGAACTATTTTAATAAACAAAAAACCGAACTTAGTGTTCGGTTTTTTGTTTTATCCAATTCATAACTTGTTCCACATCAGGAGAAAAGAAAACTTGTCCAGGAAATTCTTTTTGTGCAACAGATACTATGTATTTCAAGTGATCTGCAATTCCTCCAGTTTCAGTAATAACTCCAATATGTTTTCTTTCTTCGAGTGCAATAGTAAATTCTGACAGTGTGCCAATGCGACCATTAATAAGAAGTACCGCATCAGCATCGTGAATCATTTGTAAACTCCGAGCAGTGAAGCCTTGAATATATTTCACTTCATCAAAATAGTTTGTGTGTAAATTATCGTGCCGACTGTTGTGTGAAACATCATTACGGTCGGGGGAATAGGCAATCGTTTTTATTCCTGATTCTTTTGCAAGTTGTATTGCGAGTCCAGGAATCCCCAATGATCCACCTGTCATAATTGTTGTATCCCTATGAAGTAGTCCGATTACTTTTTCTATTACTGGATTTAATGTCTCAAGGTATTTCTCAGATGCTGATGAAATAATCGCAAGTTTCATATTATCGTTTTTTACACACTACAATGAAGTATCCAGGATAGATTCGTCCATCAAGTGACTCAGCTGCAGGATCAGATGATTCCTTGAAATCAACAATATCGAACTTTGAAAGAAAGTCCTTATTCAGATACTCATTGAATGTATGCGAAGGTTCGTTGAGAGTTACGCTATTGTTAAGAATATTACAAACAACAATTTCCTGCTTGAAGTAATCCGCCTTAGTATCTCGTTTTTCAAAATACTGACGAAATGGATGGGTCATAAGGTAGATAAAATACCCACCTTGTTTTAACACTCGATGAACTTCTTGGAAAGAAGGATTCATATCAGCCGATGTCATGATTGAATATTTTGAAACCACAGCATCAAATGAATTATTTTCATAGGGAAGATTTTCTGCAAGACCAACCTTGAAATCAATTCCGGGGTAATTCTTCTGAGCAATTTTAATAAGCTCATCCGATGCGTCGATCGCTGAAACATCAAGCCCTTTATTTTTATATTGACTTGCATCATATCCGTCACCACAACAAAGGTCGAGTACTTTCTGAGAAGAGGTGAGTACATTAAGGAATTCATAGAACTCAACTCGGTTCTTATTATTTGAATTCTCTCCAATATTATGATTAGTAGAGAATTCGTTAGCGAAGTTGTTGTATTGTTTTCTGATATCGTTTTTCATATATACCCACTGTAGCTGATATTTGACACACTTGCATTTATATTGTTAAAAAGATATATTTATTAAACTAACAGTTTAATTTTGATATAGTGTACCTATGCTCCTCGGAACCAAAAAAACGTTACATGACCATATAACAGAAGCTCTTTTGGAAACACCTATGGATGTTTCACACATAGAAAACTATCTCGACTCCAACTCTACTCCAGCAACAGTACAGGGCATATACAAAACATTACGAGAACTTATTAGTGAAGAAGTTGTTGTGAAACAAAAGAAAACATATTTCATAAGTAATGTGTGGCGCGAAAAATTAGAAAAGATTGTTTCACAGCGCCCTCCATTTAAGCTTTCGGAAAATGAACGCACTGTTTACCATTTCAATAAGCTGGAAAACCTTGATATGTTTTGGAAACATACTATTACTGACATTCAAAACGAATTCAAAACCTTTCCAGTGTTTCATGCAAACCCACACAACTTTTGGTATCTTGTACCAGGAAGAAAGAAGAGTGAAGAAGAATATCGAAACACTTTTTCCGAAGTAGAAAAGTTTGCGTTCACTATCATTGGAGGAGCCACCCCATTCGACAAGAACCAGAAGCGTACATATGAACAAGAATATGAACAATTCCATTTTGAAAAAAACTATCCGTTCAATCGTCGCGATCACCTCTCCGTTATCGGGCCCTATATCATTACCACACGTGTATCAGTTACTCTCGCGCGTGTAACGGATCGATTGTACGAAACGTGTTTCACAGAAAAAGAGTTACAAGAAAAACTTGAGCCTGAATTTAAAAAACATGGATCGGTTACTATGACCGTGGAACACAACGAAGAAAAAGCAAAACAGCTTCGCAAAAAAATGTCAGCTGATTTTCATGTTCCAAAAGACGTGCGTGCGCAATTTGATTTATTCTAGATATACTACTATACTAGAAAAAATAATAATTATGGCAGTAGTTAATCACGGGCATCCTGAGGGAGAGCCAGTTGTTATGAAGCTCTATGAATTCTCACAATTATATAGAGAACAAGATTTATTATTAAAAAAACAAATAAAACAAAAACTGGAACAAGAAGACATTGAAATACCTGTACGTTTAGCAAAACCAAATCGAAAGAACGGTTCTCGAAAAAAGAATCGTCATGAAGAATAATAAAAGGGAGGCAATGCCTCTCTTTTTCTTTGGTAAAAAAAAGTTTTACGCTATACTTGTTCCAATGAAAACCGCGTACATCTTTCACGATGCGTTTAGTGATCCAAACTCAGATTGGTACCCATGGATGAAGGTAACCCTTGAAGCCCAGGGCTACGTTGTTATCGTGCCACAATTTCCAACACCCGCAGGACAATCCTACGCATCATGGAAAGCAGTGTTTAAAAACTATGTCGATACACTTGATACGCAAAGTATTTTTATAGGGCACGGTATTGGAGGAACATTTGCACTTCGAACACTCGAAGAAGTTTCTCTACAAATTCGCGGACTCTTTCTCGTTGCGAGTTATACAGAACCACTTGGTCACGTAGGATATGATCGTGTGAACGAGACATTTACGACACATACTTTTAATTGGGATAAAATAAAAAATAATACTCTTGCGGTAAAAGTGTTCTCGGGACAAAACGATCCTTTTGTGCCAGAGTCTCTTGTTGAGCACCTCGCACAATCACTTGGCACTAATCTCATAACTATTCCAGAAGGTGGCCATATCAATACAGCATCAGGATTTACTCAATGCATTCCCTTGGCCCAAGGTATTAAAGAAGGACTAGGCGAGATTAATAAAACAATGGCAGTTGAAACAGAACAGCCCGAATTCAAAACACCTCCTACTATCCCTGTTCCTACTACACCTGTTCAACTAGAACCCATTCCTACAAAACCATCTGCTGCGCACACGATGTATCAAGACATGACCACTCTTGTAAATTCAAACAGTGGACAAGTTACCTCATCACTCCTTGGAAAGGCTCGTAGCGACAAAGAAGAAAAGGAGCTCCAGCAACCTTTGAATCCGAAAAATATGTTGTATATTTTCGGAACACTTATTGTGATGGTAGCTATTATTGGTATGGGAATATTTTTTGTATCACGATACCTTCCTGCACAAAAAAAGAGTCCTGTGCCCACCATTCCATCACTTATTCAGTCAGAGCTCCATCAAAATATTACCATCCTAGGTAAACAATCTTACGAGGTAGCACAAGCCATTCGAACAAGTATACTTCAGGCACCTAATCCAGGAAGTATTACTGATATTTATTACACACGAGGAAATCTGAGAGCTTCCTTTGTAGATGTATTAGAGTCACTTGATCTTGGAGATGATATTCCTCCTACACTTACAGGGGAATTCATTCCTGCTGGAATTACCAATGCACCTGTATTTATGCACGGATCCGCTTCGCTGAACGGAACTCCTGCACATACCCTCATTCTTCCTATTACTCATTACGATACATCGTTTTCCGGATTTCGTGAATGGGAACCAACACTTTTTCGAGATCTTGGAATCTTTATGAATGTACCCGAATCATTCTTGAAAACAAAACTCACCAAGGACTCGTTCCACGACGAATTGGTTGCAAATAAAAATATCCGTGTACTTCGCTATAAAAAACCACTAGAAACCACCTCGGAATCTCAAGTACTCACAGACTCATCGTCTGAACCAGAGCCTACACAAGACCTTTCACTCACTGAATCAGAAGATTCTGTAGAAACACCACCTGTACCAAATTTCATTTCTGAAAATATTTCAGTTATTAGTGAAGCAATCCAGACACCTCAACTTACGAGCCCCTACCAAGAAAATGATTTTATGATTGGGTACTTCTTCCTGAATGATAGAACGGTCATTATTATTGACAATCTTGCACTTATTCCAGAGATTCTTACTCGTTATGCAAACAGTCAGATTTATAAATAGTAATCCTCAGGCCGAGAAAACGACCTTGTTTTATTGTTCCCTAGATGCTATTATTGCCTCATATGAAAAAGGAACGTGTGCAACATTTTAAAGAAAAACTCCTCACAGAAAAGAGTCTCCTCGAGGCTGAGCTTTCTAGTCTTGGAAAACAAGACGCTCATGGTGATTGGTCAGCAACTCCTTCAGCACATACTGACGTAGGGGACGAAGGAGATGAGGCAGGACTTATTGAGGACTTCGACTCAAAGATTGCACGTCTCGGATCTCTTGAACAAAGATATCAACAAATTACCTCAGCTCTCGAGCGTATTGATGCAGGAACCTATGGACGATGTCTCAAATCTGGTGAACTTATCGAAGAAGACCGTCTCGAAGCAAACCCTGCCGCCGAAACATGTAAAGCTATGATGAATATATAGTATTCATTTATTAAAAAATGACTTTATAGGAAATTTATCCCCTCGTGGGATACTTTTTTTATGGCTAAAAATTTTTCTCGTATTTATAGTGCACAACCCTACCAACTTCAGGGTCATATTATCTCGGTAGAGATTGATATTACTAATGGCCTTCATAATTTTTCTATCGTAGGACTCCCCGACACGGCCGTTTCTGAGTCACGAGATCGTGTAGGAAGTGCATTGAAAAATTCTGGATTCATATCACCAAAACAAGAAAACCAGAAAACGGTTGTCTCTCTCGCTCCAGCCGAACTTAAAAAAGAAGGGTCGTATTTTGATTTAGCTATTGCTGTTGGATACCTTCTTGCAAATCACGATATTATATTCGAACCTGCTAAAAAATTATTTGTTGGTGAACTTTCATTAAATGGGGAACTCCAGCCTATTGCAGGAATTCTTCCTATCGTCCAAGCAGCAAAACAAGCAGGATTTACAGAGATTTTTATTCCTTTAAAGAATGCTTTCGAGGCTGCACTTATTGATGATATTACTATTTATCCAGCATCTTCACTTCGTGAAATTGTTGACCATATTCACGAAGAATCAGATACCCGGACATTTCTAACCTCTCAACCAAAAACAATTCCTATCGACCAAGAAATCGCCGCCTTTACTGATTTCTCTGAGATAAAAGGACAAGAGACTGCCAAGCGTGGTCTCGAGATTGCTGCGGCTGGGGGACACAATATTGCGATGTCAGGACCACCGGGGACTGGGAAGACTATGCTCGCACGAGCTTTTAGCGGACTTCTTCCCAAGCTCTCCGAAGAAGAGTCTTTGGAGATCACAGGTATTCATAGTATTGCAGGAACTCTTAAAGACCACCTTGTTCTCTATCCACCGTTTCGATCACCTCACCATACCGCAAGCTATGTTTCTATTATTGGAGGTGGCACTTTTCCAAAGCCTGGAGAAATCACCCTTGCTCATCTCGGTATTCTTTTTATGGATGAATTTCCTGAATTTGATAAACGAGTTCTGGAATCACTTCGTCAACCACTCGAGGACCGCACGGTTCACATCTCTAGAGCAAAAGGGTCTCTACAATTTCCAGCGCAGTTTTTATTAATCGCAGCAATGAATCCATGCCCGTGTGGAAACCGAGGGGCCTTGTACAAGAAATGTACCTGTACCCCGGGGCAACTCGCATACTACGCACGCAAGCTCTCTGGACCAATTATTGACCGCATTGATATTTGGACAATTGTAGAACATATTGATTATAAAAAATTAGCAGGTATTCCTGTCATCCAGGAACATTCTGATGCTATTCGCGCAAGAATTCTGAAAGCGCGCAAGATCCAAGCTCTTCGTTTTGGGAATTCTCGTAAGCTCAATGCGCACATGCATGTACGCGATATTGAAAAAATAAAACTATCGACAGAAGTACTTACCTTATTAAACGAAAATGCTGAGGCTCTTAAACTTTCACCACGTGCCTACTATCGTATGATTAAAATTGCGCGTACTATTGCAGATCTCGCAGACTCAGAACATATTACGACGGATCATATTTTTGAAGCATTCCAATACCGACCAAAATAAAAACCCTTTTTGAGGGATTTTTATTTTTTCCAAGAATTTCCTGTTTTATCAAATCCTGGGTTAACTCCATTACGTACCTCGAAGTGAAGATGAGGACCTGTTGATCGTCCTGTATTCCCAATTAATCCAATAACTTGACCTTGTGCTACGTGATCACCTACTGAAACCTTTGGACTTCCTGTAATCATGTGCGCATAGAAAGTAATCATACCGTTAGGGTGTTGAATAACCACGAGTGTTCCATACCCTCCACTCCATCCTTCACTGACACGAACAACCTTACCTTCTGCAGCAGCCTTGATGGGAACTCCGGAAGCTCGACATGACATATCCACAGCATAGGCATCATGTTTTCCTTGAGAAAGTCCACAGGGAACTGGTTTTATGAAATACCCCTTGGTTACATTTTTAACAGATACTGATGCTGATGCTGGCTTGGTAGCTGAAGATTTAGTAGCCGTGGTTACTGCTGTTGCCACTGGTTCTGAAAGATCAATTCCAGGAATAATTAACGTGTCACCTACCGCAAGCAGAGAAGATGCCTCGAGGTTGTTATAGTCCAAAAATTCTGAGAAGTCCTCTGCGCCAAGTTTATACTTTTTAGCAATAAGGTTTAAATTATCACCCTTCTTGACGGTATACTTGATTCCATTGAGAGGTAAGATCAAGAGTATATCTCCCCGATGCAGTACATCTGTTTTCTTCATACCATTAGCAAAACGTAATGTATTTTCAGAGATACCAAACCGCTTTGCAACGAGAGCCACACTATCTCCTGGTTGAACTACATAGACACTTGTTGCTGCATTTTCTCCTGCATCAATAACATCGGCTAAAGTACCCGCAGACCCAATTTCTGGGTCGAGAGCCTCACCATCAACAATTTCGACAAATGAACCATCATCTGGCCTTAAGTTAGAGGTCATACCAACAGCTGATACCAGAAGTCCCATAGTTTGAGCATTTTGAGGAGCTTCAATAAATTTAGGATTATTCACCTCTCCTTGAGCCTGTGCTGCATTAAAAAACCACGCCTCGCTAATAAAAGGAGCGATTGTGAGAGACATAATGACAACCAAAGCAAAGTAGTTGGATGCGCTATGGAGTTTTGAGTTATATATTATAAGCCAAGAAAAAAGTATCAAAAATACTCGACCAATTGCAGGTTTTGTAAAAACCTTTGAAATGTAAGGGTATTTTCGAAGTTACTGAGAATCGGTCACTCAACAAGGTCTTTCGTTCTTCATATCGGGAAGAGGTCATGGCAACTGCCTGACCTTTGCACACAACTAGCCTATCAGACTGACGGAGGAGGTCAACCCCACCTGTGGATAAGCAGAGATTAAAGAAATATGTCATACTAAACCATATGAGTATTCAAGATCTCGCGAGTCTGATCAAAATAGGACATGGGTCATTTCGTGATGATCCTCAATCAGGCTCTATTTTAAAACTTCTTGGTGAAAATGGGTTCAAAGAAAAAATTATCTCTGGGGCAACTCGTGGCCATACCTATACTATTATCCATAACCCACCCTCTACAGAATTTCTTCTCGTCGATACTTGGAATGATGGTGCACATCCACGAAAAGCCTATCATGCATTTACTATCAAGTCTGCACTCACTCAAAAACCCCTCGATCCGTCCACACCCCAAGACACCGCATCGACACAAGAACATCCCTTTATTACAACACTAAAACAACTCCATGAGGAAGCTGATCAACTTCTTCGCCTTGTTCAAAAATATGTCTAACTTAGAAAATATCACAACAGGAATCAAGCCTGAACCAAGTCCCGAGCAATACAAAACAATAATTGGACTCCGAAACGAATTACATAAAAAGGTTGCTGCTATTGATGCAGCTTTAGACACATCGTCAGGTTCAAAAATAATTAGTCTCAACGAAGTTCAGGAAGGTAAGATAAAACTTGTAGATCGTTACAATAATCTCATTTCTCCTGAACCAGAAGATATTGCTCCTGTAAAAATCTTTGAAACCTCTGAACCGCTCCCTATGCCTAGTAATCAAGCAATCGTTGATCGCTATGGAAACCCTTTTTCTCCTGATAAAAATCCGCCCGCCCAACCCGTTGGTCATCATAGTAATGAAACTACCTCTCTTCAAGGAAAAATTGATGCTATCGATGCACAACTTCGTGAAAAAGAAACCACTCTTGAAGCAATGATTTCCCGAGGACAAAAACCCGATCCTATTATTGAGCAAGAATTTAACGATCTTGAGACTGAGAAGAAAAATCTTCTTGGGCAAAATAAAACAAGCGAAGTCATTCCAGAAGTAACTAAGGCTCCAGAAGTACCCCCTATTTCAACAAAAGAAAAGGTCGTCCCTCTCCAAAAAGATTCTCAGCCAATAGAGGTTCCTGTACCACGTGAAGCTACACCTACTGATCAGTTAGAAGTACCAAAAGAATCAATCAAGTCTCCCGAAAAAACCAAGGAACGTGTTTCTAAAACACTTGAAAAGATGAAGAAAAAAGAAGGTATGACTTGGTGGTACTATGCCGGAACTTTCTTTGCAGGTCCGACACTGATTGGGAACTGGATAGGAAATAAACTTTCAAATAAGCTTTCAAGTGCTATTGATCTCCTCAAGGAAAAGTTTAAAAATAAAACTGACAAAGAAAAACCGTTATCACTCAAGGAAAAGCTTGGAGATAAAAAATCAAAAGATACCGCATCTCCTAAAACCGCACCCAAACTCACCAAGGAAGAATTGGTCGTAAAGGAGCAAAAAGAAAAAGAAGTGAAAGTGCGCACTACAGAATTTCTCGAAAAAGCGTTTGACGGAAAACTTGAAGGAGATAATAAGGCGGGATGGGAAAAATTAAAAAAAGTCCCTATCTGGAAATTCTTCGATCCTACAAAGGCAGGCTGGATTCTAGAAAACTACACTCCTTGGCAAAGATCTATCTATGATAAATTATATCCACTCTATAGAAAAGAGTATATCGCAGCAAAAGATACCCAAAAACTAGGATCTACATCACTTGAGGACTACCTTACTAAATTAGCCGAGCAAGACAAGCTCAAAGACCTATGGACGAAACCTTTAAACAACAACTCATAGCACGATTTCATTTGGAACACCTCGATCCCAATGAAGCAGAAGCTATTTTAAGTGACGCTGGTACGGTTATTATGAACGGAGTAATCACTCGAGGTATTCCACTTCTTGACGAAAAGGGAAGCGCTCGTTGTGATGAACTTCTTGCAAGTGATGCCGATATTACAGAAATTTTTAAGCTCTTACAAGAAAACGTTCCTACCTTTGAAAATCTTGTTATCGAAGAATTAGAGCTCTTAGAAAAAACGCTTGTGTAGCGTTTTTTTTGTTTCTATGGAAATAAGTATTTTCTGTTATAATCTACCAACATGAATCCATCTGATCACCTTGAAAAACTGAATCCAAAGCAGCGAGAGGCTGTGCTTGCAACCGAGGGACCAATCCTTATTGTTGCCGGAGCAGGAACAGGGAAAACAAAGACGCTTACGCATCGCATTTATCAATTGATTCACCAAGGAGTTCATCCAGGAAATATTCTCGCTATCACCTTTACCAACAAAGCTGCCAAGGAAATGCGCGAACGAGTCATGCACATGCTTGGGAATCAGGGAAATGAGGCACCGTTTATGAAAACGTTTCACTCGCTCGGAGTATACATCCTCCGAAGGTTCTCGCGCGAAGCAAACCTCAAAAAAGATTTTGCAATCCTTGATACCAACGATACACAAAAAATTATCAAGGAAGCTATGGAGCGCCACGGCATCAATCCGAAAATCCACGAACCTAAAAAAATCCGCTCATTTATTTCAAGTAGAAAAAGTGATGGGGTAACCGCTGAACAATTTAGCAAAGCAACCCACAGTTCATTTACAGAAATCGTTTCTGCGGTTTGGGTAACCTACGAGGAAATGAAGACGAAAGAATCAGGTGTGGATTTTGATGATCTTTTGTTAAAAACACTTGAGCTCCTTGAAAAGAATTTAGAAGTACGAACTATTCTTCAAAACACTTGGAACTATATTCATATCGATGAATATCAAGACACCAACAAGGTCCAGTACGATATTGTACGACTCCTTGCAGAGAAGCATCACAACCTTTGTGTAGTAGGAGACACCGACCAAAATATTTATTCTTGGCGCGGAGCAAACCTTAGAAATATTTTGAACTTTGAAAAAGACTACCCCGAAGCTCAAGTCATCCTTCTCGAAGAAAACTATCGTTCAAGTAAAAATATTTTGACTGCCGCGGACGAGGTAATTAAAAAAAATACAGCTCGTATTCACAAGACCCTCACCACGAGTCAGGGCGATGGAGAAAAAATTAACCTCTTTGTCTCTATGAACGAAGCTGACGAAGCATTTCATATTGCAAGAAAGGCTGCTGAACTTATCAAGGAGGGAAGCGCTGCTACGGAAATCGCAGTATTGTATCGAACTAACTTTCAATCACGAGTGCTCGAGGAAGCCTTTCTTAGAGAAAATGTTCCGTATCAACTCCTTGGCACGAAATTCTTCGAACGAAAAGAAATTAAAGATGCCGTGTCGTATATTCGTGCAGCACTCAACCGCGACGGACTTTCTGACTTGAAACGAATTATTAATGAACCAAAACGAGGGCTTGGTCCAGCGGCATTGATAAAAATTTTTGCTGGTGTATCCCATGAACTCTCGCCAGCCCAGGCC
>CAZUIQ010000001.1:72542-96276 GCA_964620085.1 uncultured Candidatus Saccharibacteria bacterium
TTGTAGAACTGCTCGAACATATTGAAACATTTTCACATACGAATACTCCAGGATAATTAGTCCGTTTCGTTATCGAGAAAACTGGTTTCTATGACTTATATAAAAATGGTACAGAAGAAGATCACGAACGATTAGAAAACCTTGAGGAATTGGTAACTTATGCAACTAAATACGAAGATCTTTCGACCATGCTCGAAGATATTGCGCTCCAGTCTGACCAAGACCAACTTGATGATAAAAATAAGAAAGACGGAGTAAGGCTTATGACTATTCACTCATCGAAAGGTCTCGAGTTTGATTACGTATTCATTGGTGGACTTGAACAAGGACTCTTTCCTCATGATGGATTTGATGAAAAAAAATCAGTAGAGGATCAAGAAGAGGAGCGGCGATTATTCTACGTAGCCCTCACGCGTGCCCGCAAAAAGCTCATGTTATCCTACGCGATGATGCGTACGATTTATGGGGAACAGACATTTAATGAACCCTCAGAGTTTCTCGCTGATATTCCAAATGAGATTGTAGAGAAGGAAGACGGATTTGGTGGAGCTCCAGTGAAACCAATCAAGACTGTGTATTTGGACTGGTAACCTCTCCCCGCACGCCGAAACGGCGTGTCGCGCTTTGCACAAGTGTTCCCTTGCCCTCTCCTTATTCAAAGAGAGGGTCATTGAACCCTTCAGTCATTAGAAAACCCGCAGAACATTAAAAATGTTCTGCGGGTTTTACGATGTTGTCTATTCATCACCAAGTTCTGATGGCGACCATTTCAATTGAATCTTAAAGAAAATTAGTACTCTTTCTACGAGACTTAATATACTATTTGCTACGGGTAGTATAAACCACACCATAAGCGATCCCGCTATGAGCGAGAGAATAAGATTCTGCATATTTAAAGCATAATATGCTTCTCTGTAATCCTGAATCGTCCACCCTTCAGGAAGTGGTTTTTGATTCATTGAATACGCCATTATGTAGGTTAATCCTTGTTGCAAAAGAACTATCCAAACAATTATTAAAATAATACCTAAAATAGTAACACATCTAGAACGCCTCATTGAAAATGAATTTATGTTTAATTTGGAATAGTCCTAATTTAATATAACATACTATTATCAATTGGTCAACATATCTGAATGCTTTTAGGGTAATATGATATACTCTCAAAACATGAAACGCATTACAGATTTTTTAGACTCATTGGATTTCCCTCCACTTTCCATTGTATGGATACTTGGAATGCTTACCGTTATTCGCCTCTTCTTTGAAAGTTTTTCAAATCCAGAACCAACCGGGCTTTTTTCGCCAATCGTAATCCTTCTCAACTATTGGATACTGTACGGAATGCTGATGATGTTTTTTTCTTTTGCATTAGGATTCCTTACAAAGAAAAGCCTCCTCTGGTCTGTTCGTGTAGCAACACTCGTATTTCCGTTAGTAATATTCACCCCTCTTATTGATTTATTATTTTCTGGTGGATCTGGATACTGTATTGGATTTGTGCAACAGGGAAGTCATTCGATATTGGGACTTATTCCAAACTTCCTGCTTCCTCATGAACAACTCTGCGGTATTACACCAGGACTTCGCGTTCAAATTATTACAAGTATCATTGGTCTTGCAGGTCTCGTATTCCTGATAACCAAAAACTGGTGGCGAGCAATCCTTGGAGGAATTGCCGCATACTTGATTACATTTTTTGGAGGAGCATTACCTGTGATTATTAATGTGTTTACCAAGACCGTAAGTAATCCAACCTTTACTGATAGTGCACAGAACAGTCTCATAAGTAGTATTCACTATCCAACCTCAACTCTTCCGTTTACCCCATCACTCCTTACTATTACTTCGCAGTTACTTACTCGAGTAGAAATCATCATTGTAATTATTTCTATCGGAATCATTTGGTATTACAGCTCAAAGCATTCATGGACTGCATGGTGGAAAGGGTTCGCCGCAAAACTCCCTGTAGCAGGAATGCATTTTATCCTCATGATATTTGGACTCAGCCTCGGGGCTTCAGTAATACCAACCCACCTCATCTGGGCAGACTGGTTAGGAATACTTATGATTATCCTCGCATGGACATTTGCATGCTCAGGACTTGGTGCAGTAAACGATAGTCATGATGTTGCTATTGATAACATAAGCAATCGCAAATGGTGGCTCATCGAACCAGGACTTGCAGTAAGCCACCTAGAAACCATTAGAATCTTCGCTTTCATTTTTGCTATTGCATGTGCTTACCTGGTTAACTACAACGCACTCTACTGTCTCCTTGTATTTATTTCCGGATATATCTTACATGCCTCACAGCTTCGATTGAAGCGATTCTGGGGAACAGCAAGTTTTACTATCGCACTTTCTGGCGCTGCAACATTTCTCGCAGGATTCTTTACATTATCAGGTGATCAGGTGGTTGGGCACCTCCCTCTATCAATTGTAGCAATGGTCGCATTCTTGTTGTTACCTTATAGTGTTATCAAAGATGTTCCTGATATTACTGGTGACAAGGCACACGGCATTCGTACCTTTGCCGCAATGTATGGACCAAGAAAAGCAATCATCCTTGTACTAGCACTCATTGCCGGATGGTTTACACTCTTCTTCTCGATTATTCCATGGTTTTTCGCACTAGGAGTCATTATTACAATACTTACCTTTGTTATAAGACCTCGATGGATTTACGACAAGGCACTGCTTTTTGGGGTCCCCTCTATTACGTGCTCTATACTCCTATTCATACATATAGTGTTCTTCTAACACAAAACCCCTCCAAAAGAGGGGTTTTGTGTTATAGTCTCCATATGATATTTGCCAAAAAATCTCTTGGTCAGAATTTTCTCAAATCTGAACCTATTTTGAATAAAATTATTGATGCTTCAGACCTCACAAGAAATGATATTGTTCTAGAAATCGGACCAGGGCACGGTGCACTTACTAAAAAGCTTCTTGCTTCCGCAGGGGAGGTAGTTGCGGTAGAAAAAGATGATTATCTTTCACCAGAACTCCTTGAAACCTTTGCATCTGAAGTGACAAACGGTAAATTTAACTTGATAAATAAGGATATATTGGAATTTGACCCTGATGATCTGAAGAAATATACCTCGTACAAACTTATCGCTAATATTCCTTATAATATTACAGGAGCAATTATAGAAAAGTTTCTTTCTGCTTCATTTCAGCCAACAATGATGGTTCTTATGGTTCAAAAAGAGGTTGCCGAACGCATTGTTGCCAAAAATAAAAAAACCGGAGGTCCTGGTAAAGAAAGCATTCTCTCTATTGCGGTCAAAGCCTACGGAACCCCTACCTATGTAGGTACTGTGAAAGCGGGGAACTTCGTGCCTGCGCCCTCTATTGATTCGGCGATTATTAAAATAAATGATATTTCTCGAAAAAACTTTACCGACAAGCATCATGAGGAGGTTTTTTTTCAAATAGTTAAAGCTGGTTTTGCCCATAAGCGCAAAACATTGGCTGGAAACTTGAAAAATATCTTGGAGCCGAACCTTGTTGACCAAGCACTTACAGAAGTACTGATCCAACCCAACACCCGTGCAGAGGATTTGGGGATTTCTGATTGGCTTAATTTAGCAAAAGTAGTATATACTACTCAGTATGCAGTGGAATAATATTACATCATCTTATAATAAAAACTACCTTCCGAGTAAAAAAATAATATATAGTATTCTTATACTTATTATTATCGGTCTTTCCTATTGGATATTCCCTTATATTAAGGACTACTCTCAAAATCATCGCGCCTCATTTTCATTAACAGGAAAACCTCCCGAGCCTCTTATTGCAACCACCCCATCCGTATCAAATTTTGACAGAGATACTGACGGTGATGGTATTTCTGATTGGCAAGAAAACCTCTTTGGTTTTGATCCTAATAAAAAAGATACTGACGGTGATGGTATTTCTGACATGCTTCCCACAATAAACGGAGAATCTATTGGTACAAAAATAAATATTCCTGATAGTGACAAGCTTATGCTTGCGGTATATGCGAAATTCCAAAATACTCCTACTGAAGAAATAAAACCTGAAGAAGTACAGCAGGTCATCAGCGAAGAAGTACTCGAAAATGCAAAAAGTATTGAAGCGGCTTTCAAGAAATACAGAACGGTTGACCTTGAACTTATAGATACCACAAAAGATTCTGTGCTCGATTATCAGAAACAAATTGCAAACCTTCTCACCAATACTACTGATCCTGTCATTCTCGTAAAAAACATCCAAGAAAAAATTCTTAACGATAGCGACGCAAGCATAGAAATTAGTATTTTAAATGCAACTATTACTAAACTCCTCTCTATTCCTGCTCCCACAACAATTAGCGATGTTCATTTGTCTATTATTAATGCTGCGTACTTTGTTGTTCAAGATCTACAAATTCCTTCAAGTGGCGATGAGCTCATGGTTTATACCAAATCACTTATTGCACAAAAAAATATTAATATTGTACAAACAACCCTTGATGACGTAAGCACACTCGCAGGTATCTATAGCGCCACCAATTAATTTATATGAAAAAAAATCACATTTCAATTTCAATAATGACCCTGGGTCTCTTAGGTCCCTATTTGGTTTTTGCTGGATCTCCTGGATCTGACGTAGGTAATGCGGCTACTCATGGAAGTAACCTTGGTGTTGCTTCAAACACAAGCGCACAACAAGTCTTGAAGACTGTGAAGGATTACGGACTCGACAGCGTAGCCTACATGTTGGCACAAAAACTTGGTCAAAAAATGGCGAGTCTTGCCATTAATAAAACAAACGGTGGTGCCAGTAGTGACAAAGATCCTAATTTCGTAAAAGAATTTGGTAGTATTTTTACACAAATTGAAGAACAGCAACGAGACCTCTATACGACAAAACTTCTCACGAGCAACAACCCTTACGCACGCGCTATTGCACAAGACATGATTCAAAGCTCTTTTGGCAACCAACTCTCAAAATTTACTCTAGGGAATTTTATGTCGAACGGCGCTGATATAAGTACGGCTACCCAAGACCTGAAAGTCCTCGGGGGGAACGGTCTTGCATTTTTTGGAGAACTTGCAAATCCACAGAACACCCCCTTTGGATCAAGCCTCATTGCACAGAACCAGCTCGCCCAACAAATTTCGGACAAGTCAAGAACAGAAGCCATAAAAATGACTGGAGGTGGATTTTTACCAGACTCGAAATGTACAACAAGTATTTCTGACTACAAGACAGGCGTAGGTAAAATTATTGGTAATAAAAATGCCATTGACACTGCAAGTGGTAGTATCGATGCCACTAAATCAGAATTAAGTGGATTGCGAGACTCTCAAACACAAGCCATCGCAACCTACGGTGATAATAGTAAGGAGGCAAATGCCGCTGATGAGGCCTATTACGCCGCAGAGAAGTCGGGCAACGAATCTATTAAATCACAACAACAAGCTATTTCTAGTGCAGCATTCGGCTCATCAACTACCGCACAAGGACTTGCTATGGATACCGCAGGATGTATCGAGGAGCTTGTTAAAAACCCAGTTTCTGCCGTACAGACGATTACTGCTGATGCTGGAAAATTTGGAATGGATATGACAAAAAATATTCAGGGATGGGGACAAATTGTAGCAGGACTCTTTGTTTCGCTTTTTAACGGATTCATTAATACAGGACTTTCATCACTTAAATCAGATTACGGTCAGACAAAAACAAAGAAGACTGCAACAGGAGGCCCTGAACAATTATCGCAAAAAATACTTGGGGGTGGGGTAGAAGCAAACACCAACTTCGCAAGTGCACCCACAGTAATTATCGACCTACGTAATGATTTTGAGTCCTCAATGAATGCAACCGAGAAAAATATTTCCGTACTAAAAGAAGTCACCAATCAACTCTTCCTTGTTCCCCAAAGACTTACCATCCTCGATATCTGTCTCCCTGGACCTGATATTATAGGACTCAATACACGTCTTGATAAGTATTACGATCAACAAACTGCTTGGATACAAAAATCATCTATCATGGGAAGTGACGCAAAAAGAAATATCGACCAGGCACTTGTTATTTCTATGCTTGAACGAGACTATTCAATCGCTCGAGCAGAGATGAATCAAGACATACTTGATGATAGTAAAAACATCCCTGGTGCTAATGCTATGCGTACGATGATTAATACGTTTTCAAAAAAGAAGGTTACACTACAAACCGTAACCGATTCTAGTGCCTCTGCAAATGCTGCTCTTTCACAACTCAGGAGAATTAATACAGATCTTAAAGACTCTATAAGCTTCCTTAAAAGCCTTGAACCGGCTGCATTAGGATCTCTTCCAGGAACTATATTCACCACAGCGGAATGGAATGCTACCCCCTCAGCAGATCGTGAAGCTATTTATAACTGGATGAAGACCAATAGTCCAACTCCACCTATAGAACTTGCCGGACTTTCCGCAGCAGAACTTGAGACTGCTCATAGAAAGTATGTTATCAAAAATACGTGGGACCTCTGGGAATACCCATTCAAGTTCTTTAAGTCGACTCCGGTGTTGGACGAAAACGGAAAACCTCAACTAGATGCCTCTGGAAAAACAATTCTCGACAAGAAATGGTCTGACGAAAAAGCAGATGGGACATCAATCCATTCTGATCAATTCCTTGATAAGAAAAATCAGGTTCGAAGTATTTATGATAGTATCAAGGATATTATTCCTGCTGAATGGGAAATATCAAAAAACCAACAACTCCTTACTTCAATAAAAACTGATATCAAGGACACTGACAGCCTTATCCATGATTGTGATAAAATGCGTCAGCTCATCTGGGGAGATGATGGAGCTACAGAATCAGGGTGGTTTGTTAAAAATCCAGTCCCTGCCGGAGAAGATGCACGTGGAAGAATGCTTGCAGATCTTATAAAAAATAAAGATGTTTATTTTAAATCAGAACAAGTTAAAAATGCACTCACTCTTCCAAGTATCTTTACAAGAAATGCGAGCTTTGCCGAGGACGGCTGCCGACCAGATAGTGCCGTAAATTATCAAGCAACTTATCCTGTAGGAAAAGCCTTCGCTGAGCATGTACCATGGGGGAACCCTTCTGTAAGCTATACCTGCTTAGGAAACTTTGGTCATATTTTCGGGGTTGAAAGTGAAAGTAGTACAGTTGACTTTAATAAATGGATCGACGAAAGTGCGAATGCGTACCAGGGAAGTACCCATATAAATTGGCCTACCGAACTTTACTATCGATCACGTATTATTAAATTTATCCCACCACCTGCCGAAGACCCTTATGGAAAAGGGTGGACAAAGGAAATACTTCGCACTAACGCAAAAGTGATGGATGATGGCGAATCAAGACCACTCTTCTGTAGATTTAACGCATTTCAACAAGCTTACGGAGGACGAAGTGGTGCTGATATTGAACACTTTAAACGTGGAATAATATGCTCATCGAAATGGACCGATGTGACGAGTTCTGAAGCCCTTGGATTATTCCTTATTTCTTCATTAAACTAATAACGATTAATTCACCACATAAAAATCCGGCATACGTGCCGGATTTTTATGTGATTATGTATTTTACAATTTTTACTATTCTCTTTTTATACTATCCATACTATACTATACACAATTATATGAAGAAAAAGATTCTTGCCAGTATTGCAGCAGGTCTTGTTATTTTTGGAGGTGTCTTCACCCCTGTTTTTGGTTTAGTGATACCACAACTAGGAGTTCATAGCGCGTCAGCAGAACCACAAAACGTTGGTACCCCATCTGTTTGTGGAGAAGATTTTGCATGCTCCATTATGTCAGCCATTTCTGAGGTTATTATGTTTGTTCCAATATCAATCGCAACTATTTCAGGAATGTTTTTTGACTATAGTGTTTGGAGTAGTATTCAAAGTGGAACTTATACTAAATATGACCTCTATGACGACTCGAGTCCGAGCAGTGACGGTCTTGTGATTATGGGATGGAAGCTTGTACGAGATTTTACTAATCTTATTTTCATATTTGCACTTTTTGTTATTGGATTTACTCTTATTCTTGATCTTGATGGTGGGGCCAAAGTGAGTATGACCTCTAATCCTAAGAGAACCCTGGCACGTGTTCTCATGATGGCGCTTCTAGTAAACTTTAGTTTCTTCATTGGGAGAAGTGTTATTGATATCACCAACAAGCTCAGTCTCCAGTTTTATCTCAATATGAACGCTGCCCCTAAGGTAACCGAATCCTCAAATCAAGTCACGAGTGATGTCAATAAGTTTTATACAAGACCCGGAACAGAAAGTCTTCGTAATATTGCGTCAGGAATCATTGCAAAAATAAACCCTCAGAGTTTTCTCGCGAGTACGACTGCTAGTGGAGCTAAGCCTGGTACAGGTAATTATTCGAACCTCTTTTTCTATTCTTTTGTGGGAGCCTTCTTTGGATTATTCCTTGCTTATATTTTCCTAAGCGTTGCACTGCTCTTTATCGGACGAACCATTGGACTCTACATCGCCATTATTATTTCACCACTTGCCTTTGTTTCATTTACGGTGCCGTTTTTACAGAAACAACCCTATATTGGGTTTGATGATTGGATGAAGCAATTTTTAGGTCTTGCGTTCATGGCTCCAATTTTTCTTTTTTTCCTCTATATTGGTATTCAATTTTTCGACATACCCACAGGAATTATCGATGCAGGATCATCAGGCTCTTTTGCGAATGCGGCAAATATTCTATTCAAGTTCGCAATGATAGCTATGTTCCTCACGCTCGCAAAAAATATTTCAAAAGATATGGCTGGCAAAATTGGAGGTATGGTAACAGGACTCGTCACTGGTGCCGTAACCAGTGTTGCAACTATTGGTGCAGCAGCGGCAACAGGTGGCGCATCAGCTGCATTCGTTGCAACACGACGAGAAGCAGCCCAAGGTTTCAAAAGTGTAAGTACAAGTGTCCTTGGAGAAAAGAACACTGAAGCTATTCAGCAGCGTATGACTGGTCTTAAAAACTTTAGTAGTTTGAGAAGTAATCCTCGAGCTGCACTTACTGGACTTGCCACAGCTATAACCGGAAGTACGGTTCCTGATAAAATGAATCAAGGATGGACTAAGGGGAAAGACCTTGGTAAGGCTATGAATCGACTAGAAGATCTTAAGGCGGCTCGCGAAAGAAGACTGAAACAGGTCGGAATACCAGTCTCTATTGATGGGAAGGAAGACGAGGTAAAAGCTCAACTAGCCGAAAAAGAGGCTAAGGCGATTGCGGATCAAAAAATTATTGACGAGACCCGAGCGAAATACAATTACGACCAGCGTAAGGCTGCTATGGATGCAAAAAACGCACAGACTGGTCCAAAGCCTAAATTTGGTGACGGTTCTGCAAAAATGGACGGATCTGATTTTTCAAAAAAACAACAAGAGCGTATCCTTGATAAGGCTATCGCAGCAGAGGAAAAGCGTAAGCAGGCTACACAAAATGCTCAAGTCGTGGGTGGCCCTGCCACACCAACAACTGCACCTACGAATGCGAATACAGTAGCTCAGCCTACAAAAACAGCATCGACTCAACCTGCCGCAGGAGAAGCACCTCTCAAGGCAACGAACACTTTCAATGGGGATGGTAAATTTGATCGACCTACAGAATCCTCAAAACTTCTTGGTCCGGACGGGAAACCACTTGGATCAACCAATGAGAAACCTCCACAAATCGTAGATGTTAATGGTAATCCAATATCATCAACAGATACCGCTCAACGAGCCGAGTCAGAAAAATTGACTAATATCTATAACCAAGAAAAGAAGGCGGAAGGGGAGACACTTCATATAGATAACCTTACTGTTAAAAACTTGAACGTTCAATCTAATCAAGGTGGACAAGCAGGTCTTCCTGCACGAACTCAGGGCGGTTCTGGGACAGTAACACAAAGTCCACAGAAACAAGCAACTACATTCCTTAGTGCGATTCAGCGAGCACCTCAAGCATCAAGTGGTGCACTGAATTACAAATCTTCTGATTTTGCAGAGAAAAAACCAACTACCACATCTCTTATCCTTGATACTTATGGGAAACCAATAGTTTCTACAAAACCAACACCTGCTACTACTCATGATCAAAACACTCTTGATCAAAGCAGTATCATACAAGACAGTCTCCCTGGAAATGCTGGTGATTTTGATTTTGGAGGTATGGGACCACGAGAAGTTGATCATGAATAAAAAAATCCGCATCGCGGGTTTTTGTTTTAGAGAAATAGTTGTACAATACCCCTATGGCAAACCTCTCATCAAATTTACAAACAATTTTGGATAATCGACTTCGCTATCTCCCAGAAATCACTGGCCAAGCCATCAACTCTATCGACTGGGCAGCACGTATTATTACCATAGGACATACCTATGGACTCCACGTAGATGAAATGGAAGAATTTCAAGAAGTAGTTCTTAAATCAATGATAGGACTTATTGATCCGGAACATTTCGAATCCGAACTTATTAATACACTTGCACTCTCACCTGCAACAACCGAAAAAATTATCTCTGAGCTCAATATCCAAGTTTTTGCACCTATTCACGATTTTGTTATGAATGGTGGAGCAACTACTGACCCTATCAAGAACCTTGGTATTTCTATAGAACCTTCTACAGACTCTATGGATACTCGAATGATACCAACACTCCGAGGGGAGCATCCTGAGTTTGAAATTCCTGCATCACCAGAACCAACTCCCACACCTGCCGAAAAATTTGAAGACTACTTTTAAATCCCATGCTACAATACATGTATGCGATTTGAGGTACCACAATTTATTGATGTAGAGGATAAAATATTTGGACCTCTTACATTTAAACAATTTATCTATCTTCTTGGTGGAGGCGGACTTGCATATGTTTCCTATAAACTCATTCCTTTTCCTTTTTGGATTATTGTCTCTGGAGGTTTTGTAGTATTTGCACTTCTTCTTGCTTTTTACAAACTCAATAATCGACCCTTCATTGAAATCGCACAGAATTGGCTCACTTTTAAACTCAAGGGTAAACTCTATATATGGGAACGAGCCAAACCTGTTTTAAAGAAACCTGAACCTATCATTGCACCAAAAGCTCCCGAAAAAATATATGACGAGAAGACCGTAGCGGACCTTGCACAGAATCTAGACATTCTTGATTCTTACCAAAAATAATTACTTATGGCATCTTCAACACAACAATTCGTTCCTATCAAAGAAATTCGTGACGGTGTCGCAGTACTTAAGAGTGGAGAACTCCGAGGTGTGGTACTCTGCCAAGCCATTAACCTTGATCTAAAATCTGCTGATGAGCAAACTGCGATTATCCTCCAATTTCAAAACTTTTTAAATGCTCTCGAATTTTCAGTTCAAATTGTTGCATCATCACGACGTCTCGATATTCGTCCTTACCTCTTAAAACTTGAAGATCGTCTCGAAAAAATTGAAGGGGATCTACTTCGTATTCAAACGAGAGAATACATTGGATTTATTCAAAAATTCAATGAGACTTACGATGTTATGTCAAAATATTTTTACATCATCGTTCCTTATGGTGGGGTAGCCTTACCAGGAGAAGGGTTCATCTCTGGACTCTTTGGAAAAAACAAATCCGAAGGTCAACCTAAGTCAGACCAATTCGAGGAGTCACGTAGCCAACTCGAACAAAGAATTGCTGTAGTAACCGGAGGACTTGAGTCCATGGGTATCGAAACTAAACAACTCGACACTCCTGCCCTTATCGAACTCTATCAAAAAACATTTAATCCTGGTGAGCTTCATTCAACTTCTGGAGCTCTCGGACAATAGTACTCAAACCCTCCTTCGTGAGGGTTTTTACTTGGTTGTTATGCGTTCATCCGCTATACTATACGCATGAGTTTTTTAGGAGACCTTTTTGGTTCAAATAAAAATAAAAATATTCCTGCAATTCCGGTACTCCCGGCAGATATTTATGCGACGGCAACTATGCAACTCCAAGACATCATTGCACCACCAGCCGTTCAGATTGAATCAGGGACTATCAAGATTGGTGATAAAATTGCAAAGACCTACTTCGCTATGTCCTACCCACGCATTCTCACCGCAGGATGGCTTGCGCCTATTGTAAACCTAGACAAGGTCTTCGATATTTCTATTCACGTAACCCCTGTTGATACCTCACAAGTTCTCAAAGATTTTCAGAAAAAGGTAGCTGAGGTGGAGTCACAAATTATTGGTCGTCAATCACAAGGAATGGTGCGCGATCCGCAACTGGATGCTGCCTATCAAAATCTTGAGGTTTTACGTGATAATCTCCAACAGGCAACAGAGAAAATGTTCGATGTGGGTCTCTACGTTACGATTTATGCGACTCATGAGAATGACTTGTTCAAGCTTGAAAATCAGATTCGATCAGAACTTGAAGGGAAACAGATTTATCTAAAACCAGCACTCTTTCAACAAGAGCAAGGATTCCGCACAGTTATCCCAACGGCAACTGATGAATTAAAAATCACCAGCAAACTCAACTCTGGACCTCTTTCATCATTCTTTCCATTTATTTCAAGCGAGCTTACCGATAACAAAGGAATTCTTTATGGAGTAAATCGACAAAATGCAGGGCTTGTTATTTTTGACCGATTTTCAATGCCAAACTATAATTCGGTAATCTTCGCACGTTCTGGAGCAGGGAAGTCATATGCAACCAAACTCGAAATTCTGAGAACGCTCATGTTCGATACAAGTGTTATTATTATCGATCCAGAAAATGAATACCAGTATCTGGCCGAGGCAGTAGGAGGAAGATTCTTTAAAGTATCTCTCTCGTCGAATAACCACATTAACCCATTTGATCTTCCAAAACCACTTCCTGATGAATCTCCTTCCGATGTACTTCGTTCGAACATCACCTCACTTATTGGATTATTTAGAATTATTCTGGGAGGACTCACCCCTGAGGAAGACTCTATTATTGATCGAGCCATTACAGAAACTTATGCTCTCAAGGACATCACTGCTGATTCAGACTTCACCCAACTTCCACCACCACTTCTTTCAGATTTTGAAATGGTACTCGGATCAATGGAAGGGAGTGAGTCTCTCGTAGAGCGATTAAAAAAATACACCAAGGGAACTTGGGCAGGATTCATGAACCAGGCAACCAACGTAGACATTGATCAAAAGCTTGTTGTGTTCTCGATTCGAGACATGGAGGATGAACTCAAACCAGCAGCCATGTATATTATTACGCACTTTATTTGGAATGCTGTTCGTAAAAATCTACAGAAACGACTTCTCGTGGTGGATGAAGCCTGGGTAATGATGCAAAATGAAGAAGCAGCCTCGTTTCTCTTTGGTATGGCTAAGCGTGGTCGTAAGTACTTTCTTGGGCTTGCTACCATTACTCAGGACGTAGGAGACTTTGTAAAGTCAAAATACGGAATCCCTATTATTACCAACTCGAGTCTTCAGATGCTTCTCGGACAATCACCTACCGCAATTGATACACTTCAGACTATTTTTAACCTTACTGATGGTGAGAAATACGCACTCCTCGAATCTGGAGTAGGGGAAGGTATCTTCTTTGCAGGAAAACAACACGTGTCTATTAAAATTATCTCGAGTTATACCGAGGACCAAATTGTGTCATCAGACCCACACCAAATCCTTGCCCTCAGAAAAGCCAAGGAGGAAGTCTCGACAAATGAACAAGGTGGGCAATTTGTAAATTAGTTTGCTTAAAAAAAATCATGATATACTAGTATCATGATTTTTTCACGGAATAAAAAAATAGTATTTGCTCTACTACTCACCCTCTCTATGGGATTCGTGATGATTGCGCACGCACAAACAGAAAACATCACCGAGCTCGATGCGGAATCTACAGCAGTACTTGAACAAACATCATATGAAAGCTCTATTAATGAAGGCGATTTTGAATTTGAAATAACTCCAGAAAACCCAGGACCCTACGAACAAGTATTTCTTAAAATCACCAGTAACCTTGTTGATGCCAATAGATATCCTATCACCTGGACCGTCGATGGTGTAGAGGTTGCATCAGGAATAGGTCAACGAACCATCACGGTCACTACAAAAGACTATGGAACGATGATTAATATTTCTGTGACGATTAATCTTATTGATTCTGTAATTACAAAAGAGGCTATTCTCATGCCTCAGGATGTCACCTTGTTATGGGAGGCAGTGGATTCATATGTACCGCCCTTTTATGAAGGAAAACGTTTACCTGCCCCCGAATCACTCGTTCGTATCATATCTCTTCCAAACTTTTTAGGAAATCGTCCGTCCGCAGCATCAAAGAATGCTGTCTATACCTGGAGTCGTAATAAAAGCATTATTCCAAATGCTGGTGGATATGGAAAAGATTCAATTCTTATACAACACAACCGTGTTCGCCCAAATGAATTCATCGAGGTTACCTCAAGTGCAACAAATGGAGGGAGTCAAGCCATGTCTTACGTAACCGTCCCTTTCTTTAATCCGAGTATTCTCTTTTATGAACGAAATGCGACAACGGGTATACGTACCTCTTTTTCAAAAAACACACTACCTCTTGATAAGACATCAACCATTATTGAAGCTGAGCCCTACTTTTTCTCGGTAGTAGACAATAATCCTAATTCATTGAAAATTGATTGGAAAATGAATAATAAACCGATTACCGTACTTGATGCAAGAAAAAAAACATCCCTTACGGTCCAAAAACCTGAAGGTTCAGGTAATGCAACACTAGGAATCTCTGTTGAAAATATAACCAAACTTTTCCAATCTGCTGATAAAATACTTTCTATTGTATTCATAAAATAATCCATGACTTTTTTCAAAAAAATCCACGGCTTTTTCTTACTCATTACGGCTCTTGTGGTTCCAATATTTTTTCTTGCCCCACAACAAGTATCGGCTGATCGTTGTAGTACGGTAACTAGCGCCTACTTTGAACCCGTAACTGTTTCTTCTCCAAAAATAAAAGACGGGGTGTTTGTTTTTGATTATTCAAACAGTGCCTCACCAAGTATCAAGGCCATTATCGAAGCACCTCTGTGTATTAATCAAAGAATTACTATTTATATCAAAGAAGGTAATACTCTTTTAACAGCTATTGATGCCTTAGAAGATCAAGAATATATTGTTCCCGCTTCTGGTCGAGTCGAGTTAACATTTAAACCATCAGAGGAATGGTGTACCTTAGTATCTTCTGATTATAATTGTCAGTATCGTATCCTGGTAGATAACAACGGTTCAACCGTTTATGATTCTTCAGAGGACGTGAGTGTGGGTATAACAAAAGGACACCTTTTAAAATACAACTGTTCTGGGTTATCCTGCCTTGACGGTGCATGGAAGATGATCCTTAAAAACGCCCTCCTGGTTTCTAATTCTTGTATTATAGAAGATGCATCATGGTGGAGCTTGTTGGGTCCAACCCCTCTGCAATTAACAAACTCTGAAAATGCTGGACTCGAGCTCGGCGTCAACTACAAAGGGTGTATTGGATGGAAATTAGAAATAAGACTCACAGATGAATCAAGTGGCAACAATGTTTTAGGCGGGGTTTTTACTACTAGTTTTCTTGACCCGTCAAAAACAAATGTGCGACTCCCTTTTCTAGCAGGAGAAAGGGAGTGCAAGGGAAGACCATCACAAACAGACTGCATTATTCGGACAACCATCATTCCATTAAATGAAGCTGAGGAAGGTACCGCTTTCAAAGTAAAAAATACACTCAATTACAACTGTAAAACTACTAAGACCTGCGACCAAGCACTATTTTGGACTATAAATTCTGCAAGTGACGCTCTTGGAGATATTTTAAAAAAGAACCTCGTTGGTTTCACTTATTTTAATAAAGACTGTAAGGTTATTTCAACAGCATTTGATCCTTACACTAAAAAGGATGAGTACAAGGACTACTCTATTACACTCGGCGAGACACGAGCATGGTTTTGGGAAGAAAAGAGGGATATCGTAAATAAAGTAACCGCAACAATAACAACCAAGGACTGTTCTGGGTCAAATATTCTTGTGAGTGTTTTCGGAAGTGTTCCAAGTGATGTAAATGCATCATCTCACGATATCTTTGTGCTTCAAGGAAGATCGTTCCTTGTTCCTGAGGCAGAAACATTTTCTATAGCACTTATTGCTGGCGAGGAAGGATGTGGAGGTGGTGCTGGAGGGGCAGATTGTAAATTTAAAATAAAAACAACCACTCGTGATTCGACTGATAAGGAAGTTATTCGCTTATCAGATAATGATACTTATGGTCATCTAAACTATAAGTGTGACACTATCTGCGAACCCGACGTCCGTTGGAAATATGCAGGAGACACTTCAGCAAAACCATATCCCAGTGATCCATTAGAAAAGGAGGAACCTGTTGTGCTCGAAAGTGACAACTCTGGAGCCATTAGTCCTGAATGTATTGGGGCAGATGGTAAAGCAATTGATGGCTGCTATACTTTTTACAAAGGATTTGCAGATGTGCTCAAGGGACGCTTTGATGATATTGATAGTATTGGAGGGTTTCTCAATGCCCTCATAGCACTCGCTATTGGTTTTGCTGGAATTATTGCGGTTGGAATGATTATGTGGGATGGGTTTACCTACTGGAAAGCAGGGAAGGAAGGGAATGAAAATGATATTGGGAAAGTGAAGGGTCGTATTTGGAAACGACTCCTTGGACTTATTCTCTTACTTACCATTTATACATTACTGAGAACTATTAATCCTGATTTGTTGAATTTGACGCCGAGGATTAATTTGGCCCTCTTGGATAGTGGTGAACAAGGAGATGGAGGAGAAGACGCTATTGTAGACTCAGATGTAAATAAGGACTTTTCCAAAGCCACACAAAAAGCATGCGCTGCGGGATTTGAGAAAGTTTATGGGTTTATTACATGTAAAAGCATCTCTGAAAAGCTGACCGCTATGCTTGACTCAGCCAAAAAAGATAGTATTGCACTAGGTGGTGGAGGTTTTAGAACATTAACAGAGCAACTAAACTTACGAAGAAAAAATTGTGGTGGTTCAGATGAGTTTAGTCTCTATAAAAAAGCTGCAAAAGAATGTTCGCCCCCAACAGCCATTCCTGGAACATCTCGTCATGAGCAAGGACTTGCATTTGATTTTACATGTAATGGAAAAGGTATTATCAATGTACAAAAAAGACCAGAAACTGCCGTATGCTTCGAGTGGTTGAAAAAAAATGCCTCAACATATGGCCTCAAAAATCTCCCTGTAGAAAATTGGCACTGGTCAATTGATGGAAGATAGTGAACCCACAAACCGCTTCACAGGCGGTTTTATGGTACAATAATTTCATTATGAAAAGAGGTATTGGTCACTATTTTAAACACCGGTTTTATTATTTTATTGTTTTTCTTCTTATTCCAGTTTTTTTCACTATACCCACAGCACAGGCCGTTGATCCAGAATGTGCTGTTACTTCTGCATTTTTCAAGCCACAAACCGTCTCATCTTCTTCGGTACAAGACGGAATTCTTACATTTAATTATAGTCAAAATATTGGTAAATCTATTGGTGTAGAGGTTCAAACCGAGCATTGTCTCAATACACCAATAAGTGTATCTGTTGTCGAATTTGGTGGGACTGATCTAGACAAACCAGCAGGGGAACTTGAAAAACAGGACTATTTAGTACCAGCATCGGGTAAACTAGAATTTGTTCTTGATCCAACAGAATATGGATGTGGCTATCTTGATAAAGAATATGATTGTAATTATAAAATTGTTGTCTTCAATGAATCTTTTTTTGAAAAAAAGAAAATTTATACCTCATCTGATTTTGTTAAAAATGGAATAACGATCGGACATCAACTTGCTTATGATTGCAATGGTACCTGTGCAGATGATGGAAACTGGAAACTCCTAAGTACTACCGGAATCAAGGCATCTTCTTCTTGTGTTATTAAAAAAGGTGAGTGGTTAACAAATCTGGGATCAACACCTATTAATCTGAGAACGAGTCAGGATCCTGGCCTCGAGATGCAACTAACCACCACAGGATGTGTTGGTTGGACCGGATTTATTCAACTTAAAGAGATAGATTCTGGTTTATTAAACCCTAATAATGATGCCTCTGAAGATTTTCTCAAGTTTTTCTTTGAGAAGAACGGTTCGGGAATAACAAGGATACCCCTTATTGCCGGCGAGGTGCAAT
Source organism: uncultured Candidatus Saccharibacteria bacterium (assembly GCA_964620085.1). Classification (GTDB taxonomy): domain Bacteria; phylum Patescibacteriota; class Minisyncoccia; order Phycocordibacterales; family UBA1006; genus CAIXMG01. Next base: position 90,708 of record CAZUIQ010000001.1, read on the forward strand.
GTGACCCTAAAACACCTAACTGTACTATCCAGGCGATTATTTCCGGAGAAAAAGGACCTAACAAACAAAGTGGTTTTACTTTGAAAAACACATTAAGTTACAACTGTAAAATTGTAGATGATTGTTCAGCAAAAGATATTTGGCAAGTAGGTGGAGATCTAGGTGATAGTACTAAAAAAACAGTGGTTGTACCTATTGTATCACCTGCCGGCTGTAGTGTTGTCTCTGCAAACCTTGACCCTTATACTAAAAAAACGGAGCTCGCAAATGATAGTTTCTTTGGGGGATATTCACACGGATGGTTTTGGCAGGAAAAAAGAGATGTGGTAAATCTTGTTACGCTTAGTATTAAAACCAAGAATTGTGCTGGTGGAAATATTGCAGTTGATGTTGTTGGTAAGGAAATTGGAAGCGGGGTCTACTCAACAGAACTACCTGTTGGAATACTCCATGGACGATCATTTACCGTACCACCAGAAGAAACATTTACTATAACCGTAGTGGCCGGTGAGGAGATGTGTAGAACACTTACCGCAAAAATAAATGAGGCAGATTGTAAATTTAATATTCAGACAACAGTACTAGGGACTGATGGTAAAGAAACCATTTATGACTCAATTGATGCACCATTTGGGAATTTAAACTTTGAATGTGATGCTCTTGCGAACCCGACGTCCGTTGGAAATATGCAGGAGACACTTCAGCAAAACCATATCCCAGTGATCCATTAGAAAAGGAGGAACCTGTTGTGCTCGAAAGTGACAACTCTGGAGCCATTAGTCCTGAATGTATTGGGGCAGATGGTAAAGCAATTGATGGCTGCTATACTTTTTACAAAGGATTTGCAGATGTGCTCAAGGGACGCTTTGATGATATTGATAGTATTGGAGGGTTTCTCAATGCCCTCATAGCACTCGCTATTGGTTTTGCTGGAATTATTGCGGTTGGAATGATTATGTGGGATGGGTTTACCTACTGGAAAGCAGGGAAGGAAGGGAATGAAAATGATATTGGGAAAGTGAAGGGTCGTATTTGGAAACGACTCCTTGGACTTATTCTCTTACTTACCATTTATACATTACTGAGAACTATTAATCCTGATTTGTTGAATTTGACGCCGAGGATTAATTTGGCAACACTCCAGCAAATTGAGAATGCTGCCCCTAAATCATCTGATGGCACACCGATCCTTACAGGAGGAGGAGATACATCTTCTGGTAATGACGTCCTAGCTGTGGGGAAAAACATTGATACCTATGATGTGTTTTTTAAAAAATACGCATCAAAATATGGACGTGATTGTAACCTTCTCAAAGCGGTTATGTACCGTGAGTCACGAGGAAATCCAAACGCCGTGAGCTCTGCTGGGGCTATCGGACTTATGCAGTTTATGCCAACAACAGCAAAAGGTCTTGGCTACACAACTGAAGATATGAAAGATCCTGAAAAGGCAATCGAGGCTAGTGCAAAATACTTTCAAGGACTTTCTCAATATGCTTGTAATGGGAAATCTTCTAATACTGTCTGTACGGCCTCACAAATAATGTATCAAGTAGCTGCTTATAATGGTGGACCAGGAAGTAATAAACCTTCTACGAGCTGTACCGGGAAAACGTGGTGGCAATGTGAATCAAACCCTGGATATAAAGAAACACGCCACTATACCTCTACTGTTCTTGAAAACTACCAATCACTCAAAGACAAAGGTTGGACATGTAACTAATTAAAACCGCTTCACAAGCGGTTTTATGGTACAATAATTTCATATGCAAGAAGGAAATAACTATAGTCTTAAAAAAATTATTATTTTTGGAATCATTATCCTCGTTCTCGCAGGGCTTATCGGTTTCTATTTCATTAAAAGAAAAAATAATGCCTTGAATCCATTAGGGAACGATAAAGACCTTTTTCCATTTAACAATGGAACATCTCAATCAACTACTGTGGCGACCACTGGTGGTAATGTCGACGAGGAGGGTATTCCACAAACTTCTGAGGGTACTCCTATTGCAACTACTGACGGGCAACGCCTACGACAAATCACAGACTACCCTGTGACAAATCTTTTTTCTTATACCATTAACAAAACTGTAAGTGAGCCCAAGCTTGATGAACAAACAGGACAACTCAATCTTGTATCAAGTGTCGTACCTAGTGACATGCTTAGGTGGAATATTAAACAAAGTGGTATTCTTATGGATGCAGAAATCTCATCTGATGCCATCATCACAACCCAAAAAACAACTACGAAAATTCCTAATGCCGAGGAGCTCTGGTTTGGCCAAAACGGCAATCATGTTGTGTACCGGACGTGGAATGCTGATACGAGAACCATCATTACTTTATCTGGAACACTTCCACCCCCCCTTGTTCTTGATTATTGTACTGTCCCATTTACCCAAGAATTACAAATTGGGTCAAAAGCTGGAGACGTACGTGAGCTTCAAAAATACATCAACAAAAAACTTGATCTCAATCTTGCTCTTGATGGATCACTTGGACCAAAAACTTTTGCTTTGATTAAAAATATTCAAACCTTACTCGCTATTCCTACAACAGGAATCTATGATGAGGTCACTAGAAACGCAATCAATACCGACTGTACGAATATTGCCGCAGAAATTGCTCAAAAAAATAATACCCCCGTAACCCTTTCAACATCTATTTTACCTTCACAAATTGCACGAGGAACTGTTTCACCAGATGGCACACAGTTATTTTTCCTTCTTCCGGCTTCTACAGGTTTTGGTATTTACGGCATTATTTCAAATAGTGATGGATCTGGTCAACGTAAGATTTTTGAGTCTCCAGCAACAGAGTGGTCTGCGCAGTGGGTAAATAAAGACACTATCGCTCTTACCACTCTTGCAACGCGTGAGGCCGACGGATATCTTTATTTCCTGAACCCAACAACAGGTAATTTTAAAAAGGTACTTGGACCTCTTCGAGGACTTACCACTCTTGTTTCTCCTGATGGAAAAAGGGTTTTGTATAGTAATAGTAGTGATCGAGGATTTTCAACAAAAATCTACACTACTGATACTGGAACCGTGCGCACACTCGACCTTTCAACTATTCCTTCTAAGTGTACTTGGCAAGATTCCGCTATTATTATCTGCGGTGTACCAAAAACAATACCTGGGGGGCAATATCCTGATGCATGGTATCAAGGCACCGTATCGTTTGATGATACTCTTTGGATGATAAATACCGTTCAAGATAGTACAAAAATCATCTTGTCTCCAGATCAGCCATTTGATGTGATCAAACCAATAGTAAACCTCAATCATGTTTATCTTTACTTCATAAATAAAACAGATCAAACCTTATGGTCTTATAGAATGCAGTAGTGTCACTCTACTAAAAACCTCGCACAGATATGCGAGGTTTTTAGTACTACTTCATCTTCCACATAACAAAACGTTCTTGGGCAATCATAACCACATTAGAAATGATCCAATACAGTGCAACAGCTCCTGGAACGGCATATCCAAAGAAAGCAATCATGAATGGCATAGTCCACTTCATAGACCGTGTCATACTTGATGCCATTTTTGTCTGCATATCAGCGTCATCTGCAACATTAACATCTGTACCTTGCATTGCTGGGGAGAAGTGCATTTGGAGAAACTGCGAGACTCCGGCAAGTAGCGCAAGAATAATACTTCCTTTGGCAGACATATCAAGTCCAAGAAATACTGTTTTGACCATCTCGGGCACATGAATAAATGAATATAATTCTCCTGTATTTATTACGGTTCCTGATAAAAATACTTGGTAGAGCGCAATAATAACAGGGAGCTGTAGAATAATGAGAAGACATCCAGCAAAAGGGTTTGTTTTGTGCTCTTTGTAGAGCTCCATGATTTTTACTGACTGCTCTTTTTGATCTGGATATTTTTTCTTTAACGCTTCGAGGAGTGGTTGAAGTTTTTTCTGCTCTATTTGGGAAACAATCGCTTTATGAGAAAGGGGAGCAAGTACTAGTTTTACAAGAAGTGTAAGTCCTACCACTGCTAACCCTACCGAACCCCATAATGAACCTGTGAGAAATATAAGTGCGTTGTAAAGCGGAATATAGAATAGTGTATGAAACATAATAAGGTGAGTATAACACAATTAGAGCAATGGGTCATAATGATTCTTCTGCCAGGGGTGACACCGTAAAATCCTTTTAGTGCCTAGAAAAATACCTTTGATGGGGCCATATTTTTCAATAGCTTGAATTGTATATACCGAACATGATACGGATGATTGTTCGAATACGCATTGACCTTTAGGTAACCATGGCCTAATAATTAACTGATAGACCCGTATCGGCATAATCACTAGGAAACGAGTAGTTTTTTTAAACATATAATCTCATTATGGGTCATTTCTGATTTTTTAGGAAATACTGATAAATAGGCACTGGGAAGGCTTTCTACTATTTCTCCAAGGAAGCTATATATTTGGCGACGGATCCGATTTCTAGAAACCGCTGTTTTTGCGATTTTATTTGATACAATAACAGCACACCTAGGTACCTTAAGAGTACTCTCATTCTTTATAACTACTCGAAATAGTTCATTTTGGATGGTTTTTCCTCGAGTTACCTCGGGAAATTGTTTAGTTGGAATACGATTTTTTCTAGAAAGCATAATTCTATATTAGCACGAAAATTCCCCCTTTTTAGAGGGGGAACCTCGGAAACAGGTAAATACTAAGCTGAAAGCTTGGTACGTCCCTTCTGACGACGTCGAAGGATAAGGCTTCGTCCAGAAGTTGTAGCCATACGACCAAGGAACCCGTGGGCTCGAGCTCGTTTTCGTGTGTGTGCATGGAAGTTTTTTACTGACATATGTGGGGGATTATTACATAGAATCTTATATTTTGCAAGTACCACCCCAGCAGCAGCTCTTTCTGATAGGTGTAACATTAGGTGTCTCCTCCTATTTATAGGAGGAGCGACACGGGCTATGCCCGTGCGGAGGTGGTAGAGGTCTTTACAAAAATAAAAACAAATGTTTTTAAACAAAATTCACATAGTTATCCACAGTTATACATGATACAATCATGACCATATATGCCACACGACGCACAAACAATTTGGCAACACACCCTTAATGATTTGGAACTTGTTGTATCCAAGGCAAACTTTATTACTTGGTTCAAAAATACGTATGGTATCAAGATTGAGGACGGTGTTTTTTATGTAGGACTTCCTAATGAGTTTTATCGTCAATGGCTCTCCGAGAAGTTTCACAAAGAAATATTAAAATCTCTTCGTCATCATAACGAGCATATTCGTAGTATTGAATATATTATTTCTAAAACCGCCCCTGTACCACAAACACCCTCAGTAGTTAAAAAAAATACACTTGATATCCATCCCCCAGCCAAAGAACTTCCTCTCGAGGCAGGAAGTAAAAAAGACAACTTAAATCCTAAATATACCTTTGAAAACTTCATTATTGGCCCCTTTAATGAGGTTGCTTATTCTGCGGCTCAAGCAACCCTTCGTCAACCAGGAACCTATAACCCACTCTTTATTTATGGTGCTACAGGAATAGGGAAGACACACTTGATC
>CAZUIQ010000001.1:96286-101958 GCA_964620085.1 uncultured Candidatus Saccharibacteria bacterium
TTGATCCAAGCAGTAGGAAACGCACTAAAGGTAAAAAATCCTCAAATTTCTATTCTTTATATCAATACTGAAAAATTCACCAATGATATTATTGGAGCACTCCAATCGAACAAGATTGCAACCCTTAAAGAAAAATATCGTGCGTATGATGTGTTTATCATGGATGATATTCAATTCCTTTCAGGTAAAGAAAAGGTTCAAGAGGAACTCTTCCATCTCTTTAATATCTTCTATGACAAGAATCGTCAGGTTATTTTCTCTTCTGATAAACACCCTAATTACATTGTAGGACTCCAGGACCGTTTAAAATCAAGGCTTTCTCAGGGAATGATCATTGATATTGCTAAGCCTGAATACGAATCTCGTATTGCTATTCTCCAGGCTCGCTGTAAGGATTTTGACCTTACTATCTCTCACGATGTCCTTGATTTTATTGCTGCTCATGTAGAAGGAAACATTCGAGAACTTGAGGGGATCTTTAACACCCTTATGGTGCAAGTATCCTCTAAACATCGCGACCTCACAATTGCAGAAGTAAAGACAATGATAAAAAATAATATCAAACCCAAGAAAAACGTTTCTACTGAGGATATTATTAAAACTATTTCACACTTCTACAATCTTGATGAATCCCTTATTTACGAGAAGACACGCCGAAAGGAGATTGTACGTGCTCGTCAGGTGGCTATGTATCTCCTCCGGGAAGACTTTAATATATCGTTTCCATTGATCGGACGTAAAATGGGTGGACGTGACCATACTACAGTTATCCATTCATGTGAAAAAATAAAACACGACCTTGAAACTGATGTTGAACTTGCCCAAGAACTTGAACAAATTCGTGCGATGTTGAGTACGTAACACCTGTTCATAAGTCTGTTGATAGTGTGTGTAGTATTTGTTCACAAGCTGGGACTATACTGGGATTAATCTGTTTATGAATCAAGAATAACTTATTTTTATACAGAAAACTAAGTTGTGTTATTCATACTAATCCACACAAATCCACACCTCGTCACAGACAAAACATCTTTATATTGTAAGTATATAAACTGTTGTCCACAGTATCCACATACCTAATAGTAATAAAGGGTTTGTTTTAAAAAAATATAATAACTATGCTATAGTCAAAGAAGTTTAAACCAATATATTTAAATGATATGAAAGTAGAATGTCTCCTAGAAAAATTAAAAAGTGCTGTTTCTCAGATTGAAAAGGTTTCTGGGAAGAATCTCACATTACCTATTTTAGGGGCTATTTATATTCAAACAGATGAATCAAGTATTATTATGAGAGCAACCAATCTTAATATTGGTGCTGAGATTAAAATTCCTGCAAAAATCATTGAACATGGAACTGTTGCGGTTTCTGCGGCACTCATTGCGCAGATTTGTAGTGGTCTTTCTGGGGATGCTCCAGTAACACTTGAATCGGTGAATGAAAACCTCCTTATTCAAACAAAACGGGCCAAAATGACGCTTAAATCTATGAATGCGGAGGATTTCCCAACTCTTCCAAAAATTCCAACAGGTGACAGTTTTGAGCTTCCTATAGATCAATTTATTACAGGGATTAAATCTGTTGCATATGCAGCATCACAATCAGATATTAAACCAGAAATTTCTAGTGTGTATATGTATCCAGATGCAGATCAGTTGGTTTTTGTAGCAACTGACGCATTTCGCCTTGCAGAAAAAAAGGTTTCTGTAAAAAATATGGCACAATTTCCAGAAATTCTTATTCCTGTGAAAAATATTGGGGATATTGTGCGTATTCTTGGGGAATATTCAGGAAATATTGATGTAGCTATTGCTGAAAATCAGATATCATTTAGTAATGCACAAGTATATATTACTTCACGCCTTACAGGAGGGAATTATCCTAACTATCGACAAATTATGCCCAAGGAGTCTAAAACAGAGGTTGTGATTCTAAAGTCTGATCTTCAAAATATCTTGAAATCTATACTAGTATTTTCTGATAAATTCAATCAAATTGATTTAGTAGTAAATCCAGGAGAGAAACTTTGTACTATGACATCACGAAATAATGACACAGGTGAAGGGGTTGTTTCTCTAGAGGCTGCGCTTACAGGGGATATGATAGAGACCCGTATGAATCATCGCTATATTACCGACGCATTACAGTCAATTACTACAGATTCAGTAGTATTCTCATTTACTGAACCTAACAAGGCCATGGTTATGAAAGGTGTCGGAGATACTTCGTTTACGTATTTAGTAATGCCGATGAATCGGTAACCTCACCCCTAACCCCTCTCCTGCAAGGAGAGGGGAACCGAACCTATGCAATTCAATCTAAAAGATTACCTTAAAAAGTTTGAACAATTTATGCCACGTGAGGTGGTAGTAAAGAATTTGGTCATTCAGGCGGTTGGTGATGTGTTAAAAATTACCCTCACAAGACCTCAAATGACCGTTCAGGGTAATAGGGTCTTCATTAATGGACCGTCGGCCCTGAAATCAGAGATTGCGCTGAAACAAGAGAAGATTTTAGGAAGAATGGGAGAGATTAGTCCAGAAATTAAAGTGGAGAGGGTGCAATAAAAAAACTACCAAGTATTCCTTGGTAGTTTTTTTATTAAATCTTAGAATTTTCTCCTAATGAATCCCAGGTAAAATCAAATAATCCCTTAATCATCTGTGTAAATACAGGAGAATCAATAATAAGAGATTCTAATTTGTCTTTATTAAATATAAACAACGCAACTTTGTCTCCATAAATAGTGAGATCTCCGGTAAAAACATATTTTTCAGGCATCGCGCGAACCTCTTGGCCGGAATCAGACCGCAAGTGTTGGTGTTTGTGATGCACAATGAGTTTTGCGAACACTTTAGATTTCCTGCGGCGCTCAATCCATTGAGGGAAATACTTAGGGAGAACGGAATAGAGGTCGGTATGAGATATTGCGAATACAAACTGAGGTTTTTTGGATTCTAGGTATGAAATAATATCTTCCCAGACTATTTTTAAACCCTCCTTTCCTGTAAAAAGTCTTACTGATGAACTTTTTTGTTTTGAAAGGTGCCCAACCTGTTGAAGGAGAGGAAGGAGTTCATCAAGTACAATTTTCTTTTGTTCAAGGATAAGTGGAAACTGTTGAACACTTTCGGAAACCCAGTATTGGGTTTTATTTTTTCTAAAAGAAGAAACCAAGGATTGTTGTTTAAGGTCATTAAGTATGGAATAGGTGGTAGTTCGAGGAATTCCCAATGATCGAGATATTTCAAGTACTGTATCCTCCATTTTTTCTAGTAGATAAAGATAGACCCGGGCATGGCGATCAGAGAGTCCATATTTTTCAAGCAAGGTTAATATATGTTCCATATTTTGTATATGTCCATAAAAAAGACATGTTTATATTCTAATATACCTTTAAAAATAAAGCAATAACAAGAATTAGGATAGTAAGTGACCAAAAAACAGTACAACATATTAAAAATGTTGTAAAGTATTGGTATGGATAAGAACATAAAAACAAACAATCATGGGGCATGGAATTCGTTGTATGGGCAAGACTACCTATCTGGAGGGTCAGCGCTACCTGCTTGGGGGATTGGTGGTGCAGGGATTGAGCTAAGCGACCAGATACTTAATTTAAAAGATAAAAGAGTGCTGGAGTTGGCTTGTGGAGATGGTCAGTCAGTTGAATATTTTATTAATAAAAAGGTTACAGAGTATGTAGGTATAGATATTTCTGAGCAAGCACTAGAAAAAGCCAGAATAAAATTTATAAATAAAAAAGCATCATTTATTCAGGGTGACATTTCTAAGAAACTCCCATTTGGTGATTGTAGTTTCGATGAGGTGGTGAGTGTGTATGGGTTGGGCTGGTCAGAAAACATAAATAAAACAATAAGTGAAACATATCGAGTACTTAAGCCTGGTGGAAAAATTACGTTTAGTTGGGATCACTACCTAGCAAGAGTTGTTGGTGAAAATGAAGGAAGGATTTATTTTCAAGGATCATACAACCAAGAAAATCCAACCGTTCGCTTTAATTGGAATCAGACGGGGTACAACATTACTTCTTTTCAAGCAAAACCAAGTACATGGATAAATTTGTTTTTAAAACAAGGATTTAAACTTAATCATTTCTATGAACTGGTTCCTGATAAAGAAAAACAAACAGGTCATTCGTTTTCACAAACCTATTCGATGGTTCGTGGAGAAAAAATACCATTTACTATTTTAATGCAGTTTACTAAATAACTATGAAAAATAATTTCGACAAACAATATAAAAAAATAATTAAAGACTGCCTCGATCATGGATTTCTTAGACCGACACGATCTGGAATACCTGCGTATAGTTTACTGGGGTCAACCATTGTTCATGATATGAAAGAAGGGTTTCCGTTATCTACATTACGTAAAATGCCACAGAAAAGCATGCGTGTAGAAACAGAGTTTTACCTCAAAGGATATACGGATAAGAAATGGTTACAAGACAGAGGGTGCCACTTTTGGGATTACTGGTCCAATCGTCAATCAGATGATGAGAATGATCTTGGTCCGACGTATGGATTCGAGTGGAGATATTTTGGTGCAGAATACAAAGGTATTGGTGATTATTCTGGACAAGGAGTAGACCAGATTAAATGGGTTATTGAGAAATTAAAAAAATATCCAGAAAATAAAAGACTTGTGGTTTCACAGTGGAATCCAAAAGATATTGATCAGCAGGCAATCCCTCCGTGTCCGTTCGCGTTTCAATTATTGAAACATGGTGAAGAATTAAATTTAATTTTTTACCAACGAAGTGCAGATGTGTGCCTTGGGTTACCTAATGATTTTGCTCAGCACGCACTCCTTCTCGAATTGTTTTGTAAAGAGGTTGGGTATAAACCAGGGAAAGTAATTGGAATGTTTGGTCAAGTTGAGCTCTATGAAAACCATATAGAAGGTGCGAAAGAATTATTAAAACGAAGAGGTAAAAAACTTCCAGGCGTAACTACTCAGAACTTCAAAACAATATTTGACTGGTCTTACGAAGATACACAATTTATTAATTACAAATCTGGTGAAGCGATAAAGTTTCCCATAGCAATTTAACAGTATGAAAAAAATATCAATAATTGGAAAATCGACAGTAGATAAAAATTCAAGTGAGTTTAAATTAGTGCAGGAGCTTGCAAGGCGACTCGTGCTGAGTGGCCTTGGGGTTATTCATGGGGGATATGCTGGTGGAATGATGGAGGCGGTATCAAATGGGGCATATGAGGCGATTCAGGAAAAGGGATGGCCACAAGAACTAAACCTAGGGATTCCTGAAGAGCGATTTGATAAAGATTGGCCACGAGTAGAGGGGGCCCACTTCTCAGAACCGGCAAAAGATATTTTTGATCGATTACGATTAGTTACGTCTGGAGATTGTGTTGTGGTGGCGCCGATTGGTGGCGACGGAACAGCTCTTGAGGTAGATATTGTTATTCATGAAAACTTACTTGCAAAATATTCAGGAGAAAAAATAAAACCTATCATTTTTCTAGAAACAGAAAATGGAACAAAATGGAAAGAGTTTATTTCTAGTAGAAACCTATTAACAACCAGTGAAAAAATCTTGGAGAAAGATTGGATTTATTTTGTTGAAAGTGTTGATGATATTATTAATCTTATTAATAAGCTCGTATAAAATAAAAAAACACCTCT
>CAZUIQ010000001.1:101968-106157 GCA_964620085.1 uncultured Candidatus Saccharibacteria bacterium
TATTTTTGATTACTGCACGTTCACTGTCACACTACTCTCTCCCTTATTATAAATCTCATCAGTAACTACTACTCGCAAGGTATTTTGTCCTACGATTGCATTTACATCAGACGGAACAAAAGTAAAGAGATTGGTGGTGCTTGATCCTATGAAATTATCATTCAAGTAATAGTCTATTTTCTTGAGCGGATAGTTTGCAACTAGTGAGGTGGTCACATTCATTGACCCATTCTGAGGAAGGGGTTGTTCTGGTAATGGGGTCATGATTGTTACAAGAGGCTGATTTGCAACCGTGTGTACATTATCAAAACCACTTGGTTTTATTGGGGCTGGAGGTACAATTCCTGGATGATTTGCAATCCAATTCTGAACCGATGCTTCCCAATGAGGATATTGTGAATCACTTGATGGGTTGTTTGGGTTGAGCCAATAGAGAATCGAACGAGGATTTGGAATCACATATTCCTTTTTAGTTTCCTGTGGGGTGAGCTCTGTCGCAAGTTTTCCAGAAATAGTATCAACAAAGAACGATTCGCCTCCTGACCATAGTCCTCGAAACACTGGGGGTTTATTGTAATAGTCGGGATCAGGTTCTGGAGCAGGGAAGCTTTCATTTGGAAGCTTAGCAAGGGCCGCGTCCATAAAAGCGCGCCACGCAGGACCAGAGATTGCAGAACCTTTTTTCATAGGAGTATTGTCATTGTTCCCCGTCCATACCCCAACGGCGATATTTGGAGTGTATCCCATAACCCAAGCATCTTTATTATTGTTAGTGGTTCCTGTTTTACCTGCAACATCTCTTGACCCAAAATAGAAGAATGAATTTGATCCGAAGAGTGGACTTCGTGCAACGTTATCAGAAAGAATACTTGATAATTTTCGTACAGCATTATAATCCATAACAGTCTCAGGTTTTTGGGTATACTCTTCTAAAACTTTTCCTGTGGCGTCTTCCACACGCAGAATTCCTGTTACCGGGTTACGTACACCATCATTTGCAAAAACACTATAAACTGAAGTCATATCGAGAAGTGACACTTCACCACCTCCGAGTACTAATGTAAGTCCGTAGCGGTACCCAGTGCGATCAATGGTGGTAATACAAAGTTTCTTTGCTGTAGAAAGGGCGTCATTGAGTCATACCAACCACAACATTTTTACCGCAGGAAGGTTTCTAGATTGGGCAAGCGCAGCCCGAAGATTGATAGGTCCGAGCCACTTATTATCATAATTATCAGGAGCATAACAAGGCGGTGTACTACTAGAGCTTAATGCTGAGCATTGTGACGAAGTACTAAACTGCGTAGGGACATCAAACACAACCGTTTCTGGATTAAACCCTTTCTCAAATGCTCGAGAATATACAATAGGTTTAAATGATGATCCTGGTTGACGTCCTGCGGTTGTAATATTAAACATCCCATCAATTTTCTTATCAGAATAATCACGAGATCCAACCATAGAAAGGAGTTGTCCCGTTTTTGGATCAATCGCAATAAGTCCACTATTAGTCGCGTTATAGTCTATCTCGTTTTTTAAAGCATTTTCTCGAATAGTTTTTTCTGCAATTTGTTGGAGATCCCAATCAAGTGTGGTGACTACTTTAAGTCCACCATTTGCAACAACTTCGACACCATATTTATTTTCAAGATAAGCTCGAATATATTGTATAAAGTGAAGCGCTTTACCATTTCCATCCTCTCGAGGGCGAAACAGTACATCCTGTGCTCGAGCGGCCGTGTACTGAGGTTCAGTAATATAGCCTTGTTCGAGCATGTTCTTCAAGATAAGATTTTTACGTGCGTTTAAATTGGGACGGTTTTTCCCATAGGGTGAATAATAGGAAGGAGCATTTGGAATTGCGGCAAGGTAAGCAGATTCCGCAAGATCTACATCAGAAATATTTTTTCCAAAGAATGTTTGTGCTGCCTCCTGGACGCCGTACATTTCACCACCATAGGGTGCTTCATTGAGATAAGCAAGGAGAATTTCATCCTTACTCATAATACGTTCAAGCTTAATAGCAAGTACCCATTCTTTTACTTTACGAGAAATGCTTTTTTCTTGGGTGAGCAGAACGTTTTTAATAAGTTGTTGGGTAATGGTTGACCCTCCCTGTGAAGGACCACTAAACCCTGGAAGTACTTGAGAAATAACGGCACGCAAGATAGCCTTAGGTTCGATACCTTTATGGTTATAGAAGTTTTTATCTTCTACGGCGATAACAGCCTGTTTGATTGTTTCAGGGATTTGATCACCAGAAACAACCGTACGTTTTATGTTTTGATGAACATCATAAAGAGTGACAAGTCCAGTTTTATCATAAATCTTTGTAGAGCTTGAAACTTGTCGATCTGTGAAATTGTCTAAAGTAGGAACCTTGAGGGTTGCGACCCATATCAATAAGAGTCCTAAGAGAATAATACCAATAGAAAGAGAGACCCAGGTAATAGTTTCGAGGTGTCGTCGGGCCCACTGCCAGCTCGTCTCTGCATGCTTTTTTGCTACGACCTTGTGTTTATGGAAGAAGTCTTTATGTTTTTGGAGTTTCATAGAACTACTCTACAAGAAAATAAGGTTTTGTGCTAGAGTAGTTTTATTAATAAGTAATCTTTTTATACCAATGAGAAATAACGTATCTTAAATTAATAGAATTAATTAAGGCGAGCAAGAGCTTGACGTTATTATTTATGAAAAAAGAATTACTCAATCTCCATAATGGTGCGATTGGAATCAGTGAGACATTGATTGAAAATATTACCCTAGGAATTTTTCAAGGAGATCATATTGGAATTATTGGACCTAATGGTTCAGGAAAAACGACATTACTACGAAGCTTGGCAGGGGACATAGAACTCCTCGAGGGTTCTTTACATGTAAAAGGAAAAGTAGTACTTGTTCCACAATTAAAAACAAATGACGAGGTGGGATTTTCTGGTGGTGAACAATCTAAAAAGATTATTACTCAGGCTTTAGAAACAAATCCGGAAGTAATATTACTTGATGAGCCAACGAATCATCTCGATATTGCCGCAAAAAAAGAATTAGTGAAAACACTTAATGAATTCAAAGGGGTGATTATTTGTGTAAGTCATGATATATGGTTTCTCAATCAAATAACCAATCGACTACTCATTGTAGAAAATAATACTCTACGATCGTTTACGGGGTCGTATTTGGAATACCAAACAGAGCTTGAATTACAAAAGGGTGCTCGATCACGAAAGAGAGAAGGAGTACTCAAAGAGCAGCGAAAACTTGAACAAGATATCAAGAAACAACAACAGAGAAAATCTCGATCAGAAAAATCTGCACATCAAGCAAAGTTCGATCGGAGTGAATCGCGTATGGCGATTGCTAATAAGAAAACTAAAATAGAAAAAGTGGGCGCAAAGAATAAAAAAATGTTTGATGAGAAGAAAGAGGAAATAAGTGAAGCACTCGAAACACTTGAGGATAAGAAGCGCAAAAAAGTTTCAGGGAGTATTATTGCCCCAGAAAATAAAGGAACTATTCTACGTATTACTGACGCAACGCTTTCGGTTGTAGGAACGGTGATCACCCAAGGAATTAGTTTTAGTATTGAGTCAAGGGAACGTGCCGTACTCCTTGGAAATAACGGATCTGGAAAAAGTTCGTTCGTGAAAGCACTTTTAAAACAGGAGGGGTTTGTCCTGTCACCTCAAGCGATGATGAATAGTCACATGCGTGTAGAATACCTTGATCAGCATTACGGACTTATTGATAAGGAAAAAAGCGTATTGGATAATGTCCTACATTTCTCAAGTGTAGATCGTGAACGAGCTCACCAACACTTGTCACATTTTCTCTTTGATGATCCGTTACTGATACACAAGAAAGCAGAGATGTTGAGCGGGGGAATGCTCGCCCGATTAGCTTTTGTGATGCTTACGGTTTCACCCATTGATCTCCTGATTCTCGACGAACCGACGAATAACCTCGATCAAGAAACCATTGCGGAAATTGTCGGATTATTGAATGACTACCAAGGCGCCCTTTTGGTCATCTCGCACGATATAAGCTTCCTAGAGCAGGTTCGAATCACCAAGGTGGGAGTTATGGATAAAATCTTTAAAACTTATAAAACGGAGGGTTTTGTGGTAGAGTAACTTCATATGATTAGCACAGACGAGAAGAAAATAGCAGAGCTCTTACGAAGAGGGGTAGA
>CAZUIQ010000001.1:106167-139488 GCA_964620085.1 uncultured Candidatus Saccharibacteria bacterium
ACAATCAGGGAAACAGTTACGTATCAAGTTAGGAATCGATCCAACAGGTCCTAAGATTCATATTGGGCGAGCGGTTACGTTGCGTAAACTAAAAGCGTTCCAAGATCTAGGGCACCAAATTGTATTAATCATTGGAGATTTTACAGCGCAAATCGGGGATGCTTCAGATAAGGATAGTAAGAGACCAAAACTTTCTCGAGAGGAAGTAATTGAAAACTTTAAAGACTATGAACGACAGATTGGGAAAATCCTAGATATGTCCAAAGTAGAAATTCATACAAACAGTGAATGGTTGGATAAGCTCGGGTTTGAAGGCGCATTTCGTCTTGCGGAACATTTCTCACTCCAGCAAATGTTACGTCGTAGAAACTTCTCAGAAAGAATTGAAAAAGGAAACGAAATTGGTCTTCATGAAATTTTATATCCGTTGATGCAAGGATACGATAGTGTTGCTATACAGGCAGATGTTGAAATTGGAGGATTCGATCAATTGTTTAACCTTCAAGCTGGACGCATTTTGCAAAAGGCATATGGTCAAGTCGAACAAAACATCATGAACCTGCAAATGCTTGAGGGAACGGACGGGCGCAAAATGTCCACTTCCTGGGGAAACATTATTACCATCGTCGATGAGGCGAATGATATGTTTGGTAAAATAATGGCACTCCGTGATGAATTGGTTGTAAAATATTTCTTACTGTGTACTGATGTGTCAGAAGAAGAAATTCTCGACATGGAAGTCGGAATGCAAAACGGAGAAAACCCAATGCAGTACAAGAAGCGTCTGGCACGGGAAATTATTTCTATCTACCACAACAGCGTTGAGGCAGAAGCTGCTCAATCAAACTGGGAACAAACATTTTCTGAAGGTGGACTCCCGACAGATATTCCAGAAATTAAAGCTGCTAGGGGAACTGAACTGGTTGAAATTCTTGCTACAGAAAAGATTCTGGCATCAAAAGCAGAATTTCGAAGATTAGTTGATGAGGGTGCCGTAAAGATTATGAAAGAAGAGGGTGAAGAAAAAATTACCGATCCTAAATACGTCGTAACCGAAACAAGTATTTTCAAAATCGGAAAGAAGAAATTTGTGAAAATAATGATTTAAATAAAAAATCCCGCAGAAAGTATCTGTGGGATTTTTTATATGAGTTAGTAGTTCGGATCAAATGAATCAAACCCTCCTCCTACAAAGAGATCTTCATCTTCGAGAGGAAGGAGATCGTCCTCGTCTCCAAGGAGGTCATCCTCATCATCGTCATCGCTACGCTTTTTAGGCAAAACGAGTGGGTCAATTCCATCAAAATCTTCTCCTGCAAATTCTTTTTCGTCAATGTCCATATTTTTGTTCTAAAAATAATACTTAATTAATTGAAGCTTCTAATAACGCTCTCTTTTGTAACAGAATATAGAATTCTATGCAAGCATTTTTACTTGATAGGAACCCTATATGTGGATAAGTGAGTGACAGCAACCGCAATTGCGTCGAGCTCATCGTCCTTGCCGGCCGTAGCTTTAGCGGAGGCTGGGAGTTTATCATATGAAACAAGCTTAGGAATCATGAAGGCGATGTCTTTTTTTGTGGCTCCACCATAACCGGTGATGGCGATTTTTATTGCGTTTGGATGATACTCAAATACCTCGAGCCCGCACTCCTTACATATATATTGTATAACCCCGCGCGCCTCGGCAACCGTCATAGCCGTCTTGGTATTTTTTGCAAAATAGAGCTCTTCGATAGCTACGGCGTCCGGTTTGTG
This sequence comes from uncultured Candidatus Saccharibacteria bacterium, assembly GCA_964620085.1. Taxonomy (GTDB): domain Bacteria; phylum Patescibacteriota; class Minisyncoccia; order Phycocordibacterales; family UBA1006; genus CAIXMG01. The sequence continues at coordinate 107,928 of CAZUIQ010000001.1, forward strand.
CTGCTTGATTACAGCAGAAAGTGCTTGACCAATTTCAAACAATCGGTCCTGCATTTCAGATTTTGAGCTTGTACGAATACAATCAGAAAAAAGAACAGTGGATTTCTGTGTCCCTCCGTAGCCCGCATCGGGCGAAGGGGAAGCTACAATTGCCACCCCGAGACGTTCATATCCAGGATCTATGCCGAGTATTTTCATGAGGGTAGTATACGCTAGGGAGGATTACTTGACAAATTCGTATAATCATGTAGACTAAATAAGAACCAAATCATATAAAAATGAGTAAACAAAAACCATATTGCATGGTCCGCTTCGAGGGGCTCGATAATTCAAGAAGGGTTTCTTTGAACAAGGAAGCTCAACAAATTCAGATTAAGATTTCCTGGGAGGGCTGGGATGGGTTTAAGGATTCAGGGCATTATCAAGATGCGATAAACACTTTTCGAATAGCAACCAATAATATTAAGAATCAAAAGAACGAGGTAGGTACTAAAGATATTTTGGTTGATATTGAAAAAGATGTAGTACGTATTTCTCTTGAGGAATGTGACTTTAAAAACATACAGTTCGAGAGGTCTGCTTTAGAAAAAGTACTCCTAGGTATTGGTTTCAGAGTACTTAACCTTTTTGATTACGAAAAAAACTTAGACGAAGGGTCCATAGATGGAACTTTCTAAAGAGTCTGTTTTTTTCAAAAACATTAAAAGCCGCTTCGGAACGAAGCGGCTTTTTTAGTGACACATTACCTGAAATCCTTGACATTATATTTATTATGTGATATTCTCACATAGAAATTTTCAAAACATTTAAAAACAAAAAACATGAAAAAAAATACTTAGAAACCCAACAAGCTATTAACAATGCTTACCTGGAAACGCTATTGAAGCTCTCAGTAGAACTACCAAAAGAGGAGTTTTATCAAGTAAGTAGATTACTGAGCAAGACAAAACTTCCAACAAATAAAGACGGGGTAAAACCGTGGAGTCATTGCTCATATAGTTTTAGTCTCACACTCCGTAAACCTGAATAGAGTAGTAACACATTTATTACTCAAAAAGACCTTCGCTTCTAAAGCAAAGGTCTTTTTTTATAACAATTTTCTTTATCCTTTTTTCACATACGTAAACCCTAAATGTTCATACGCTTTCTTTGTAGCGATACGTCCTCGTGCTGTTTTTTCAAGGAGGCCTTGTTGAATTAAGTATGGCTCGATGACTTCCTCAATAGTTGCTTCTTCTTCACTTGTTGCAGCAGAGATTGTCTTTACTCCAACCGGACCACCATCAAACTTGGAAATAATAGCTTCAAGGGTCATGCGATCTGCTGGCGTAAGTCCTAATTCGTCTACACCAACCAATGCGATTGCCTTTGTAACGGTATCAAGTGTGATATCTGTCCCATGAACCTGGGCATAATCACGAACGCGTTTCAAAAAATAATTTGCGGTACGTGGGGTGCTGCGAGATCGACGCGCAATTTCAATAAGAGCCTCATCAGAAATTTCTATACTCAACCTTTTTGCGGAACGTTTGAGAATTTCCGCAAGTTCTTCTACGTTATAAAACTCAAGACGAAATGTTCCTCCAGAAAATCGTGAGCGAAGTGGTGCTGAGATGAGTGCCATGCGTGTTGTTGCGGCAATCATAGTAAAGGGAGGGAGTTCGAGTTGGATGGTGCGCGCACTCGGACCTTTTCCAATAATGATATCAAGCACACCAGATTCCATAGCAGGGTAGAGAACCTCTTCGATCATTTTATTTAAACGATGAATCTCATCAATAAACACAATATCGCCAGGTGAAAGATTAGTGAGAATACTTGCGAGATCTCCTACTTTTTCAATTGCTGGGCCCGAAGTGGTTTTCATTTGTCGACCTGTTTCCTTGGCGATGAGGTGGGCCAAGGTTGTTTTTCCAAGTCCGGGTGGTCCATAAAATAAAATGTGCTCAGCAGTATGGTTACGTGTTTTTGCTGCACCAAGGAGAATACGTAGATTTTCCTTAATCATGGACTGCCCAATATAGTCTTCCCATGATGAAGGTCTTAGATCAGAATCGAGAATTTGGGACGCAGATCCTCCTGTGGATAAATCTGTGGATGATGTGTGAGTATCAGAAGTCATGGGATAAGTATATCATATGCAAAAGAATGCATATACCCACTAATTTCCTATGAGAGCCTTGTTTTCCAAGGATATATCACAAACGAATGGGGAACTACTTGACTTTTAAATTAGTATATGCTATACTGTACCTCAGAAAGTTGCAGATATATTTCAGGTTGCTATAGTAATGCCTGTCACCGTTTTCAAGGGCACACTTGTCCTATCGGACATTCTTTGTTTTTCGAAAGTAGTAATCTCAAATGAATCGGGATCTCGCGGTCTTGGTCTGCGGTTTGAGAGGCTTCCCTGGTGTTTCGGCTTGTACCGATCCGTTTTCTGGGGACCCCCTTATCTGCCGTGGGCCGTTCATGTTCTAGGATATGGAAAGGTTTATTTGAGATTAGTGCTTTTGAATAATTGGTGATACAAAAACCCGCCTTATCGGCGGATTTTTGTTTATAAACTTTTCCAGATATGTTCCCATTGAGGATTGAGTGCATTTTTAAAATCAAACTCGATAACGGGAGGGAGCGTATCGTCTGTATAGGGTTTCACCAATAAACATCGATAAGCGAGGTGTAGGTGATGTATAGATTCCCCACCAGGAATTAACGGATGCAAATCAGGGCGTTCCTGAGATTCTTCTCGTAGTAAATGGAGTCCGATAGTTTCAAGAATACTTCTCGCCATTCCAGGGGGTTTTGGAAAATCTCCTAACACGTCTTGGATTCTTGTATCAGATGGATCAACAAGTCTCGGTTGTATCATGGTGACGTGCCATAAATATCCACCTGGTTTTAACGCAGCAGCAGAGAGCTCAAGAGTTTTTTGATATTCAATATCACTAGGTTCATTCGAGCCAGAAGCCCCATATAAAAATACTAGGTCAGCTTGTTTTCCTGATTGGGTAAACTGTTTTAAATATTCATTATTATCTCCAGTGTAAATTTCAACTCGATGCGATACACCAGCAGTTGATACTTTTTCTTGGGCGATAGTGTTTCCTTGTTGAGAAAAGTCTACATGATGAATAAGTGTGTTTGGAATACGTGCGAGGTCAGTTGTAAAATCTCCCAGTCCTGCTCCCATATTTAAAACAAGTAGCGGAGTAATCGATTGCTGTGCGAGATGGTAAATAAATTCTAAGGGACCAGGTCTTGGTTTCCAAGATTCTTCAAATGAATCACTTTCCCCATACTGTTCGTTCCAATGATTCGAATGCCCACGCTGCTGATTTTCTGGAATATGGTCTGTTACATAACCAAAGCCTGGTTTGTAGATATTATGGTCCGAGGGATTTTCACCAGGTAGAGCTAAGCTGAATGAGTCAGTAATCATGGTTTCAGTATATCCTTCTTTTGCCTCAATAACGAGGTTCTTGTGGCTGCATTCGGACACTATCAGTATGTATGAACATAATGATAGCGCTCCTCTTTTGCCACAATAAAAACGCTTAGGGCTTACTGAATCTACATCGTGTGTATATTCGATAAGTCCTAAGCGTTTTTCAAAACAACCGTGTCTCTCCATTTCGGGATATGACTCGCGGTCCATAGTACTGTAGCAAGTTGTGGGTTACTGCGCTACTTCCCGCAACATTATTTGTATGTTATTTCGAATGTTTAAGAGTTGATTTTCAATATGAATTTCATGATTGAGTTTTTGTTGATTTTCTAAATCATGTTCGAGCGCTTTGAGGTATTCAATCAAGACAAGGAGTTCGTCGGTTTCTTGGGTTGGAGTAAAGCGGCGAACTTCGCTCGTCCCCGAAAGGGACTTCTCACTCATTGCGGGGATTCCTGTACTCACGTCAGGAATCAGGCCCTCGTTTCGCTGCGAAGTCCCTTTCGGGGATTCGCTGGTGCGGTTCCCTTCCTCTTGCCAAGAGGAAGGGCTAGGGATGGAGTTTGTGTCACCAACATCTTCACTCAAATCTACTACTCCCTGAATTTCATCAATCGAGGTAATTCCTGTAAGAATCTTGATCACCCCATCCTCGATCATGGTAAATATTTTTTGATGCTCTGCTGCTTTTTTAATATCTCGTTCGGTTGGAGTGGGGATCTTGGCCATTTCCTTTGCAATAATATCATCAGTAAGAATTGCTTCATAAAGCCCGACGCGCCCCTTGAATCCAGTTTTTCCACACTGGTCACATCCAACGGGACTATAAACCGTGAAGTCCATATCAGAAGTAATGTTATAGTGCGCAAAGTCTTTTCCAAGTCGTTCACCGTTTTTAATAATAGTACGAAGCAATGTTATTTGCTCTTGATCGAGAGCAAGTTCCTTCTTGCAGTGAGGGCAGAGTTTTCGTACAAGTCGCTGTGCAAGCGAAACGGTAAGTGCAGCAGCAAGAATTCCTGGTTGGATACCGAGATCGAGAAGTCGCGGAATGGTTCCGGCGGCACCGTTGGTGTGCAGGGTTGAAAATACCATGTGTCCTGTAAGTGAAGCATTGATGGCAATAGTTGCTGTTTCCTTATCGCGAATTTCTCCGACCATGATCACGTCGGGGTCTTGGCGAAGCGCAGCTCGAAGCCCTGCAAGGAAATCAAATCCCTTTTCATGATTTACTTGTTCCTGAGTAATTCCTGTAAGGTGATATTCAATAGGATCTTCGATAGTAATAATTTTAATCTCGGGACTGTAGATGTGTTTAAGGAACGAGTAGAGTGTTGTTGTTTTTCCAGAACCAGTTGGTCCTGTGGTTAAAATCATACCGTTTGGTTTTGTGATTTCACGTTCGATAATTTTAAAGAGTCGTGGTTCGATTCCAAGTTTGTCGAATTCTTGAGCAAGTCCTTCTGGGTTCAAAATACGGAGCACAATAGACTCGTTGTAAGCACCGGGTGCAACAGCCACACGAACTTCAACTTCCATTCCTTTATAAAAAATAGTAAAGCGTCCATCCTGTGCGGTGTCAGTATTCGTAAGTTTCATTCCAGAAATAAATTTTACTCGATTGAGGAGTTTCTGATACACTACAGGATCAATTTGGATAATTTCTTGGAGTACTCCATCCTCACGAAGGCGAAGGCGCGTAAAGGCTTCCTCGGGTTCAAGGTGAACATCTGATGAACCAACGGCAATAGCTGATCCAAATATCGTTTCCATAATTCTCGAAACTTGATGACTGTCATGTGCCTCGAAGATTTCTTTGAGGCGCACCTGAATGTCTTGGTTTGTGTGCACATGAGATACAATTTCTTGAAGATTCTCATCAGAAATATCAAGAAGTCCACCACGAGCAGACTCTGATTGTGAAATGTCGTTATAGCGATCCCATGCTTTATCAAGGCTCCGTTGAGAAATCATAAAGAGACTTGTTTCATAGCCATCTTTTTCAAGTCGGTTGATTTCGCGCACGGCAAGATCATTCGTGGGTGACTTCACAGCAATATCAAGTTTTTTTCCTACCATAGCAAAGGCTGCCATTTCGGCCTTCTTGGCATATTCTTCTGTAATTAAGCGAAGGGCATCACTATTGATACTTTCGCCAGTTAAATCGCGATAGGGAATACCTATTTGAGTTGCAGTACTTTGGGTGAGAGACTCTTCTTCTTGAGATTTTAAATCTGCGAGTAGTTTATTCTGTTCGTCTTCGTGATAGGTGACCATAATTAAGAATATTATATCACACCCTACGCCGGCTTTCGAATAGGAACCACTTTTTTCCTTGTACACAACGGAAAGAAAGTATCCCCCATTCGAAAGCCGGCCCCCTAGGTGCCTACTTGACAAATAAAGACAGATATGCTAAGATAGTACCAGAAACAAAAAAACAATTTTTTCAAACCGAGGTGTAAAAATCTCATAAATTCCAGAAAATGAAAACAACAAATTTTTTACTGTCCTTTGTAATTTTTACTTTTACAGCGGTTACTTCGGTAACCGCACAAACAAAACAGTGGTCCGCTGTTGCGCAGGATGAAACAAAGCAGGGTGCAGGCTCGTTCTCCTCAGGGGTTGAGTATGTAAACTGGTTGTTAACAGGCAAAACACCATCATGGGTAAAACCATACGATGGGTGCGATGCCGCCTGCCAAGCAGAAATAAATGCCCATGGTGCCGCCTTTTCGAAGGTAGGTGTTATGGCAATTATTGCTGCAGGAAATGACTCAAGTCATTTCTTCAAAGATGGCCCAATGACCGCTGCAGATTTTACCACAGAAATGTGGCAGAAAATTGCGAACACACTGGTGTTTTCTGATGTTGATTTCCAGGGGAACAATATTAGAAACTTATCCATTGGTTATAACACCAAAACTGGAGAATATTCTCCAGAATGGATAGAGCATGCTAATGTGGGAAAAATGAGAAGTGTTTTATCAAAACAAAATGATAAGACTTTTCTCGTTGCTAAGGCAGCCTGTGGTCAGCCCTTTCCTGCACAGGAAAGTGGTATGGTGCAAAGGCGCACCGCAACGATTGTTGGTGGTCCAAGTGCAGGTGCGCCAAAGCCAAATTCAGGACCTGGTAACCCAGGAAACGGAAGTGGTGATGGTTCAAATGCAGGAGGTTCGCTGACCTTTGAGCAACTTCTTGAATTAGCACAAGTAATGCGACAACCGATTATTGTAAATGCTGGTAATAACAACGGCAATAACAATGGCGGTTCGATTACTGGTGGAGGTTCCGGTCGTGACGGTGCAAACGGTCGCGATGGCATCAGTACACAGCCTTCTACGCCAGGGTACACTGATGGGCAAGGTATTACTTGGACGACAGTCGAGTCTTACCCTATCAATCGCCAGAGTCAAACGATTCCTGGTGGGCAGCAACAAACGTGGGTACAGCCATCACAAAACACCACAGCATGTGGAAATTGTGGAACTGGTTATCAGCTTACCCAAGCTGATGTAGCATTGGGGCAGAAGCAGGGTCAAATCCAAATTGCTCAGAATGATAAAACTAACCGTCTTTTAAAAACGGCAAACATTATCGGAGGGATAAATTTGGCAATGAACACCATCAGTACAGGTTTCGAAATTGCTGATGATTTTGGTGCCTTTAACAATTTTAAAGTTGCACCGACATCATTGAATCAGTTCAATTCGTATAGCTCCTTGGCTAACAACACCACTGTTGATACCAACGGTAACCCTGTTGGTTTTCCTAACGGTGGTGGTCAAGGAAACTGTCCAACTGGTTTTCATTGGGATGGGACCCAATGTGTGCAGTAGCTGTAAAAGTAAAAGACTTGGTAAGTGCGTCGCGATGATAGCACTTACCTTCTTTATTGAGCTTTTGAGGAGCACTCGAAAGTTCATAAAGATATCAATTAATTATACTCATTATGAAAACAAATTTTATTAAAAAATTCATGCTTTTGACGACCGCTTTCGCGGTAGCTTTCGGTATGACTGCGACAACTGCATTTGCAGCTGCCGCTATCAATACAGCGTCAAATGACTTGAAAACAGTTCGTGTGTCGAACTATTCTGCGCAACCAGAATCAATGTCTTGGGGGTCAACCGTAAATTCGGCCTCAGGACAAATTGTTGCCGTAGGTATTTATTATCACAACAGTGGTGATCAGGCATTACAGAACTTGAAGATTCGTTTGTCTCCTCAGACAACAGGATCAGGAACAAATCATTCATTTACAGCGACACTGTCTGCCGATAATGCATCATCAAAAACTGATAGTGCGACAGTAACTATTGTTGGAGGATCTCAATCATTGAGTTATATTCCCACAGCAGTGTATTGGTATCCAAACCAAGCGTGTGCAACGACAGCAGGGTGTCGTCCTTCATCACTCCCAGCAGGGCAGGATGGATCTGAACTCTTTGGTTCAGGACTTAACCTAGGAACTATTGCACCAGGATGGTCAACCCAAGGTGGACTTACCGTACAATTTAAAGTATCTAGTAATACTGTTGTCGTGAATGGAAGCCCAAGTGTTACTACGTATGCAGCAACAGGAGTTTCTGATACTACAGGTTCAGCAACACTTAAAGGATATGTGAATCCAAATGGAACTAATACTTCTGTATGGTTCCGATATCAACGAAATAACGGATCTTGGATTGAAACAACACGTCAATCAGTAGGTACAGCGGCTCAGAATTTTTCTAAGAGTCTTTCAGGTCTCTCAGCAGGAGATTATGAATATCAAGCAGCTGCCGTGAACAGTACAGGAGTTACCATCTATGGTGATTCAAAATTCTTTACTCTTGATGGTGATATGCCTGCTTGTGATCCTTGTGATCCTTGTGGAGATAATTACCCTTGTGGTACCAATGATGGTGAAGAGCCAGAAGTAGATACCCTTTCTCCTACAAATGTTGATGAAGATTCAGCAACATTACGAGGAAAATTGGTTGATGATGGAAATGATGATAATGATGTGTACTTCGAATGGGGAACAAGTTCAAGTAACTTGAACCGAACTTTGGATGCAGGATCAATGTCAAACACAGGATCATTCTCTAAAAACCTTTCAGGTTTGAACGATGATACTCGTTATTACTATCAAGCTTGTGCTGAAAACAGTGAAGGTTCTGATTGTGGAGATATAGAATCATTTACCACAGACTCAGATGATACTAATGATGATGACGATGAGGATGATACAGATCGAGCCGATGTTACAACTCTTGCTGCAACATCAATCGGATCAACCGTAGCTGTTATTAATGGTTACTATGATTCAAATGGATGTTCCACAACTACGTACTTCCAGTACGGACGTACAAACGGACTTGGTTCTACAGCTGGTTCAACAACTCACTCTGGTGATAGTTCAGGGGGAATGGCGTATGTATTTTCTGCTCTTGCACCAAGTACAACCTATTACTACCGAGCCGTTGCAACAAACTGTGAAGGTACAACTTATGGAACTATCCGAACATTTACAACTAATGTTCGAACAGTAATCGTAGACAACACTCCAGTAGTTACTATTACAGGAACAGGAGGTGGAAGTCAGTTCATCAAATTGATGATTGATAATCACCGAGGAACGGTTCGATCGGGAACAGATATTGTTTACGATCTTGCATGGGAAAACATTACTCGAAGTACTATTAAGGGATTAATTCTCGAAGTAAACTTTGACGACATGATTGCCATTGATACCGATATGGGAAGTATTAGTCGAGATGGTCACAGTGTTATTGTAGAATTGAATGATCTTGGTCCTCTTGAATCAGGAGAAATGTCTATTACTACAAAAACATCTGGAAACCTAAAGGAAGGAGATCCTGTAGTTGCACAAGCAATTATGGCCTTCGAAAATCCTAAAACATCAGCAAGTGAAAATGCTATTGCCTATGATTCTGATGAGTTCTCAACTCGAGGGTCAACCCTAGGAGCTTCAATCTTCGGATTAGGGCTTCCTACGACACTCGGTGGATGGCTATTCATTCTCCTCATTATCCTCCTTATTGTGTTATTGGCTCGTTATTTTATACGACAAAACCGAACACAAGTAGTGATGAATAATCAGGTTGGTCCACATCAAGCGGATGTGGCACCTACGCAAGCGACAGGGAACGATTACATTGTGTATCGACCTACTCCAAAACAGTAATACTGTTACACAAAACAAACGTTCTATGTTGAGTGCTCCAATAGAAACACCTCCCTTTATCAGGAGGTGTTTTTAGTACCAACACGAGAAACAAAAAGATCATGAAGTTCTTTGTTTTTCTCATCAGAAAATCTTGTTCCGTCTGGAAGATGTTTCCCGTAAATTTCTTTTAAACATAAACCATTGTTCAACTCAGAATGATCTACTGAATATTCAGGAGATGTTCGTAGGATGGTAAGTATAAAAGAAGGGAGTTTTTCTTCGGATGTGGTGCCTCCCACAATAACTATGGGAGGGTAAATCGTTCTTTGTTCGAGATCTTTTTTAAAATAAAAAGTCGCGACATACATGTTTGAGGACATACGCATTTTGTTTGATTGGTATCATATGCTTTTTATCCAAGAAGTCAAACTTGCTATAACGAAATGAATCAGTATTATTTAAAGTATGGAATTTTCTCTAGAACAGCTCCCCATGGTTGCTGATCAAATTATAACTAAAATGAATCAAGTATCGTCACAAGATCATGCGGTACTGGTTACGTTTTCAGGAGATCTCGGTGCAGGTAAAACTACACTCATTAAAGAAATTGCAAAACAGTTAGGAGTAGTTGATGATTTACAGAGTCCAACCTATGTTATTTACAAGAGGTATGTTCTGTCGTCAAAAAGTCTTATCCATGGTGACATGTATCGACTTGAATCAGTAGATGAAATAGTGAAGCTCGGATGGAACGAGCTCCTTGCTGACCCTAAAAATATTTTACTCATCGAATGGCCAGAGAAGGTTGCAGCAGGTATTCCTGATTGGGCGATACGAGTCGTACTACGTCACAAGAATGGTGAACGGCGATCTATTGACATAGGTATATAGTATATTCCAATAAAACGGTTTCATTATGGTGAATCTGCTATACTAGTCCTTATGAAAAAGACTCAAGGAGAAAAACAGGGGAATACAAAAAGTCGAATAGTACTCCTTGATGCACATGCGTTATTGCATCGTGCGTATCATGCGTTACCAGAATTCGCAAATTCCAAAGGGGTGCCCACAGGTGGTCTCTATGGATATGTGGCCATGATTATCCGTATTGCCAGCGAATGGAAGCCTGACTATATCATTGCGTGTTACGATCTTCCACAGAAAACTTTTCGTCACGAAGCGTATGATGCCTACAAAGGTCACCGTACAAAAACCGATGATGCCCTCGTCGAGCAAATAAAACTATCTCGCGTTATGTGCGAGAAGCTCGCCATTCCTATTTATGACATGCCAGGATTCGAGGCTGATGATATGTTGGGTACTATTGTTGAACAAACCAAGAAAGATAAAAACTTAGAAATACTTATTGCCACAGGGGATATGGACTCGCTCCAGTTGGTTGATAAAAAAAAGGTTCGAGTCTTTACATTAAAAAAAGGGATTAACGATACGGTGATCTATGACGAAGATGCCGTAATGACCCGTTTTGGATTTGGTCCGGAATCACTTACAGATTTCAAAGGGCTTCGTGGAGACCCATCAGATAATATTATAGGAGTTCCTGGAATTGGAGAAAAAACGGCAACAGATTTAATTTTGAAATTTCAGACCATTGAAAATATTTATAAAGCACTTCACAAGGATCGTGAAATACTTATCAAGGAAGGTATCAAGGAACGTATCGTGAAACTTCTCGAGGATAATGAGGAAAGTGCCTTGTTTTCAAAAACACTGGCAACGATTCGGCGCGATGCACCAATTACCTTTATGCTTCCCGAAAAAAAGTGGAGTGAGACTCTAGAGATGGAGGTTGTTGAATCAGCACTACGAGAATTTGAATTTAAGAGTTTGATAGTGAGATTGAAAGAGGTGCTTGGCACAAAAACCCTCTCCTCGAATGAGGAGAGGGTCGACACGTCGTCCCGACGTGCGGGGAGCGGTGGTGAGGAGGAGGCCGAAGAGGTTGTTGCAGACATTAATATTCCTCGAGATTTACAAATTGCCCTCTGGTTGCTTAATTCAGAGTTAACCAATCCTACGGCAGATGATGTCTTTTCTTACACGCGATCAAATAATTTTGATGATGCGAAAAAGGTTCTTGAACAAGAAATTCAAAACAACCATCTTGCCTATGTGTATGAGTATATCGAACTACCACTCATTCCTATTCTCAACACGATGATGCAGCACGGTGTGCTTCTCGATACGGATTTTTTGAAAAACCTTTCTTTGGAACTTCACGAACGACTGACGATTTTTGAAAAAAAGATCTACGATCATGTGGGTCATGAGTTCAATATCAACTCACCAAAACAACTCGGTGAAGTATTATTTGGAGAAATGCAGATCCATCTAACCATTAAGGGGTTTCGTGTGAAAAAAACCGCAAGTGGAACCTATTCAACCAAAGAAAGCGATCTGGAAAAACTTGTTGATGCGCATCCGATTATTACGGATATCTTTGGATATCGTGAACTGCAGAAATTACTCTCGACGTATATTGATAATATGCCAACGATGGTGGGTGATGAAGGGCGATTGCATCCAGAACATTTGCAAATGGGTGCCGCAACGGGACGATTCTCGTGTCAAAATCCAAACATTCAAAATATTCCTATTCGATCAGATGAGGGTAAAAAAATTCGTAATGCGTTCATTGCTCCCAAAGGATATTCATTAGTATCTGCCGACTATTCACAAATCGAACTTCGTAGTGCGGCAATAGTATCAGGCGATCCTGTATTCATGGACACGTTTCAATCAGGAAAAGACGTACATGCTTCAGTTGCAGCACGAGTCTTCCATGTTCCTGAAAATGAGGTGACGAGCGACATGCGTCGCAAGGCCAAGGTGATCAACTTTGGCATACTCTACGGAATGGGAGTTACGGCTTTGCAGAAAAATCTTGGTACAACTCGTGCTGAAGCACAGGCGTTCCACGATGAATATTTCAAGCAGCTTTCAAAGCTATCTGAGTATATGGATAACGTGCTTACGAATGCGAAGAAGCTTGGGTATACGGAAACACTTTTTGGGCGCAAGCGATTCTTTCCCGCGCTTAAATCATCGATTCCTTTTATTAAGGCTATGGCTGAACGTGCGGCAGGGAATGCACCTATCCAAGGTACCACGGCTGATATTATCAAACTTGCAATGATTCATATTGATCAAGCCATTAAGGATGAAAATCTCACGGACAAGGTCTTTATGATTATGCAGATTCATGATGAGTTGGTGTTTGAGGTAAAAGACGAATTCCTTGGACAAGCTGAAAAGCTGATCAAGGATACGATGGAGCAGGTTCTGGCAAAAGAATGGGAGAACAGAGCGCCTTCGTTCAACGATGGGGGGATGGTACCTATTGGTGTTTCTATTTCCCACGGGAAGACTTGGGGTGAAGCGAAAGAGTAAGAATATACTCATAATAGGAGTTATCAGCTAAAAGCCCTTGTAACATAAGGGTTTTTAACTTGACATATTGTCTTGAATATGATATACTGTAGGAGTAAACGTTATTTTTAAAACATTAAATACATATTCTCTATGGGACATCATCAGCAAGTATCATTCAACGAATTTGAAGAAAATTTTATTAAACAGCCGGATGGGTATCTCACAGTATGGTCTTCCTTGGGAAATCCCAAAGAGGATTCTGATTGTGAGGAGTCCGATGAGCCTGAAGAAGTAAAGGCCAAGCGACTTATTTTAAAACTCGACATGGTGAATCCTAGCAGATTCTCTGACGGTAAGACCAAGTTTATCTGGGTAGAAATCAGTACCAAGGAGCAGTATCAAAAATCCATTGATTATTTAAGAAAGACAAAAGAGCTCCTAAGTGAGAGTTTGGAGAGAAATCTTAAATCAGGAGAAGATGTGCTTGAAGAGGTTGAATTGGGCTAAAAAATGGAATAGGGCATCAATTAAGAGAGTGGTCGCAACCACTCTTTTTTCTTGCACAAAAATGACATGGCTTGCCATGAGCTTGTCGAATGGTACACTAAAAGTATGAACAAAGAACTCAAAGCATTTATGGGAATCGTGTCCGCATCACCGGTACTCTTTCTTATCGGACTTTCGTTGTCATTCCTTTTATATACACAATTTCCAATACCATTAGTAACAAAACCAGAGACACTGAATATCATGATCTCAATTGGTGGAGTACTTATTTTACTAGGAACCATGCTCGCGTTTGGGGCACAGAAAATTAGTCGCAAGGTTACACGTCCAGATTTTAAAGCAACTACGGAAGGGCTCATGCAAGGTCCGTACAGATTCTCTCGACATCCAGGATCACTATCACTCGTGATGATGTATTTAGGATTTGTCTTCGTAGTAAATTCGTTGGTAATGTTGTTAATGATTATAGTACTCATCGCACTCCTTTCATTTTATTTTATTCCATTAGAAGAACGCGTGATCACGGGACTTGCACCAGAAGCCTACGCAGAATATAAAAAGCGTGTGCGTATGTGGCTCTAATTTCATCTAACATTATTACCACCTCACCCCGCACGCCGAAACGGCGTGTCGACCCTCTCCTTATTCAAGGAGAGGAAACCATCTATGATTACTATATATGTAGGTACACAAAAAAAGAATATCGAAGGTGAACGAGTTGATGTGTTTGAAAAAAACCTGTCGCAACTTTTTGATGAAATACAAACACCAAGTTTATTTGGTGACAAGAAAACGTTTATCTTAAAAAATGTTTTTGTAGACGAAGCGGTTAAGAAAGAAATTTATGACCAGCTTGAATTTGTAAAAAATGCTCCGCACGAGATCGTGATTGTTGCAGATAAGCTTCTTGTTGCAGATAAGAAATTTTTAGAAAAAGTTGGGACCATTCACGAATCAAAAGAAAAAGAGGTTAAACAAGAATCATTTAATCCATTCGGACTTGCCAACGCATTTGCTACGGGTGATAAAAAAAAGACATGGATCATGTTTCAGGAAGTGGTTGCACATAGTGATGAGATGGAACCGACTCACGGAATGATTTGGTGGAAATTAAAAGATATCATTCAAAAAAGTTCTCAAAAAAAAGTTTCTCCTGAATTAAAAAATGTGGCACGCGAATTAGTGAGTGTCTACCATGAGTCACGACTAGGAGGATTAGGAATGCGTGAACGATTAGAAAAGTTTTTTCTTACAATGCCTGATAAAAAATAATCTCTGATGAGGTTATTTTTTTCCCGATTCTAAAGAAAAACTTTTCAGTGAAATAATAAAGCCCATCTTGGAAAGAAGGGCTTGGCGTCAAAAAAATAATATTTAGTTTTACATCGAGAGACAGATTGTTTTGTAACTTTTGTAAAGAACTTATGAAAGAACATCGTTGAGGATGTGTCTTGTCATAAGTTGATTGCTGGTACACAGCATAAGTTACAAGACACGTCTCTTCAATTGAAATATCTGGTATTAGTATACGCCCGATAAAAACAATGTGCAAATGGTTTTAGAAATGAAACTGTGGATAACTTGATCTGTTTGACCCATAGATATTTTTATGATATAATATAATCAGAACGTTATTTGTTAATTAAAATTTAAAAACATGAAAACAGTATTATTCTGGATGCTTCGGCGTCTAGGCATCCCTGCTGGCTTCATGCTTGCAACGGGGATGCCGCAAACAATGTATCATTCGTCACAGCACCAATCAAAAAGTCCTGTTACCCAATTTACACCTAGTGAGCTTGCTACGCTTGAAATAACTCCTGAGAACTTTTTTCATTATACCGATAGTTTAAAGCAAGTTCGTGAATATGAAGTTGATAAAAAGGGTATCTATGCACCAAGTGTTTATTTTCGAGATTTGAAACAGCTTTCAATGTTCAAGGAAAAATATTACGAGGCATTTAATGAAAATAGAAATCAGCGTGATATGATCATTGAAGCATCGAGAACTATCGGTAATCTCGCTGGACTACGAAGTGAAAACTGGAGACATGTTCTTGTTGATAGAAAACAAATTAGTGAGGCTCACTGGTATTGGTTTCCAAAAGAAAAACAAAGAGATTTGGAAAGTGCTAAATTTGCTGCCCAGATTACTTGGGCAAGTACCACGATCTGGTTCATGGGGTGGCTCTTCAGGTTTTATCTCCAAGGACTTCCTGTTGCGTTTATTTTATTTCTCATTTGGAAAATTACTTTGAAAAAAGATTTCGATGAAGAATTTAAATGGACTCAAGAAAAAGAAAAGCCGCAAATGTATTTTGGTATTGCACCACTTTCTTTTTTAATTTCGTTGCTCATGTGGCCTATTGTGTTAGGTATCGACATACATAACAAATTTGAAGAGACATTGAGACGTGCAGATGTTGTTTCGCGAAGAGGTAAGCTCCTGTCGTTATTTTCAAAACAAGAAGAACGATTGTTCGAACTTGGCAAGAAAATGACACAGGCTGAATTCCGTGAACATCTGGATTCAATAGGAATGATTCAAAAACATTCTTTCGCGAGCGCATTGCTGGTGACTTTGTTTTTAATTATTATTCCTGCCTCATTGTTTCCACAAAAAACAACAACACACATTTCCAAAGAAAAAGTAATCATCATGAAAAGTGATTATGGAGGTGGGGGTATTCATTACGATGTTTTTGCTAAAAGTTCAGCCATGCTGAATTATGGCGAGGATGTTAAACAGTTTCCTGAATTTACAAAACGTATTTTTTTCATCATCGAATGTTTGTACGAGTATATGTTCTCTGCAGATGTCGGAAAGGTTCCTTTGGTTATAAATCGTGTCTCGTTGATATCGATTTTATAATCTAAAAAGGAATAATGAAAAAAATAATAATTGGATTTCTTCTGATTGTGTGTGCAAATAATATACATGCGCAAATCACCATCGATTCATCTAAGGCGTTTAAAGTTGAAGGGTATGCTGGTGTATTACTTGCGCCTAAAATAGGAACTGATTCCGGTAAGGTTTCGGTAATTACTACGGCTCGTGCGGGTGCAAACATGTATTGGACACCTACACCATGGTTCCTGTTTAACGGGCTTGGTGTTGTCGAAATTAATGAAAAAGGACGTGTCACACCTATTTACATATTAGGTATCCGTTTAAAGCTTCATGACCGCATTGCTGTAACGGTTGGTAAGATTCCATCTCCGATGACGGAGTTGAGACCAGTTCCTACTACACAATGGGGGCAGTTTGAAACATGGACCAGTGCACAAATACTCCCCTCAGCAATTGGGGGTAAGGCAACGATTACGATTAATAAAGAATCGCGAATAGTGGCCGGTGTGCTATGGAGACCTAACGATGTTTCGATTGAATTGAGTACGAAGGTTCCCCATGTGCACATGGGTGTCTATTATCAGGTAACTTCACGTACATTTGGTGGCGCTATAAAAGTGTCAACGAAGTATGTTGGCACTACGATTGCCTATAACCAAAAAGGAAACTTCGGGGTTAATGCAAGTCTGAATATTCCAAAAACTGATGGGTGGATGTTGTACTCACTTGCTGGGTTTTCTACCACTAATTGGAAATGGATTAGGGGTGAGTGGGGTGTTCTCAAGGTATTCACGTTTAAAAAGGTGAATGCAGTGGTAGGTGCAGGCTATGCCCATGATAATAAGGGTGTTTGGGGATATTTGCAAATTAGTCTGTAGTGTAGGTTTTAGGACTATACGGCAAAGCCCTTCTCGGTAGAGAAGGGCTTTTTTTAGTGCCTTATATTCTGTGCGTCCGGTAGGAATCGAACCTACGACCCTCTGCTTAAAAGGCAGGTGCTCTACCGACTGAGCTACGGACGCAACTTGCGTTTTTCTAAACGAACTGTACTATACACAATAATTATGAAAATATCAAGCGGTGAAAAAAAAGGAGGAGACAAAGATGGTCAGTACATCCTTGTCTTGCATGATATTCGGAGTGTTTATAATGTGGGGGCATTATTTCGTACCGCTGATGCAGTAGGTATTACAAAGATTATACTATCAGGATATTCACCGACACCTCTTGATCGATTTGGTCGCGAGCGAAATGATTTTGTAAAATGTGCGCTCGGTGCAGAAAAAAGTATTCCTTGGGAATATGTAGAGACCCCTTATGAAAGAATTCAGGAATTAAAAACGGAAGGGTTTCAAGTTATTGGACTTGAACAAGATGAACGATCCGTTGATTACAAACAAAGTATTGATTCAGAAAAAATAGTAATTATTTTAGGAACAGAGACTACAGGGATGACGAAAGAACTCATGAGTCTGTGTGATATAATCATGGAGATTCCGATGCAGGGTATAAAAGAGTCACTCAATGTTTCTGTTGCTGGAGGGATTCTCTTGTATAGAATTTTAGACAAATGATATAATAAAAACATTATGGCAATGTCACTTCACCGCAAAGATTTATTAGGATTTGGATTATTTTTACTCGTGCTTTTTATTGCGTGGATTATTACAGAGGGTCCAGAAAAGTCTAAACAAACAGGCGATGCTTATAACAAGTTTCAAGAACCACTTTCCCCAATTCAGGAAGGGGCAACCTACAATGATATTAATCATGCAGGGAATCAATTTGATACTATTGAATAAATAAAACACGTACCTAGAGGGTACGTGTTTTATTTATTCAATACTTTAAGCGCCTCACGAATTTTTGTTTGTGTATCAAGAGTGTGATCAAGTGATCGAGAAGCTTCTCGCGCTTTGGGTTCAGAGTAGCCAAGTGCTACAAGAGCATCGATGACATCATGAGTTGATGTGTTGTCTCCTGATTCCATAATAGCGGGAAGCTTGTCACGAAGTTCGATAATAATCTTCTCTGCTGTTTTTTTACCGATCCCAGAAATTTTAGTAAGATAACCAACATCGTTTGTATTTATTGCGCGCACAATAGTTCCTAGAGTTGCTACATTCATAACTCCAAGAGCAGACCTCGGACCGATTCCGGAAACACTTCGCAGAAGCTCAAACAGATCTTGATCGGACTGATGTTCAAATCCGTAAAGATCTTGAGTATCTTCTCGAATAATATGTGCAATCCATAATGAAATGTTTTCACCTGGATGACGTTTCACCAGTGTTTCTGCGGTTGCAAAAATACGATATCCAATACCAGAGGTTTCAAGGATAAGATATTTGTCTGTTATGACTAGGATGGTGCCAGTGATGTGGGCGATCATAGTAATAGTGTAACACAGAACGTTCTCGCTTTTTTCCAAACTCCCTCGGCCTTCGGGGCTTTGCACAAGTGTTTCACCTTGCACTCCCTCTTGGTAAGAGGGAGAAACCTCCGTCGAGAGTTCGCTGGTGCGGGTTGCTCCTCTTGCCAAGAGGAGCTGGCTGGCGATGGCATCGAGCCAGACTGAGGAGTTTGGTGAAGAGGTGACCGTAGGTTGTCGGGCCGGACTTGCAAAAACCTAAACTTATGCTACTATAGTGACACATATGCCAAATCTACAAAATGCAAAAAAGGCACTCCGTGTGTCAAATCGAAAACGAGTATTGAACGACCGACGTCGTAAAACTCTCAAGGAGACTGTGAAAGGAGCTAAGGCTATCGCAGGTTCTGACAAGAAGGTGATTGTCGAATCTCTTGCCAAGGCGTATCAGGCAATCGATAAGGCTGCAAAGCGTGGCATTATCAAGAAGAATACTGCAGATCGAAAGAAGTCTCGACTTGCTCGATCTCTTAAGCCAAAGAAATAATCCCACTTCGCCTTACGGCTATGCGGGACAAGTACAGATGCCCCGATGGGGTATTTTTGTTATACTGAATTCATGCAAGAAAACCACCTCCTTATGTTTATCGGAACTGACTGTCCTCACTGTGTTGCTATGGAACCACTCCTCGCCAAGCTCACTTTTGATACTGGGTTTGTTATAGAAAAAAGAGATACTTGGAAAAATAAATCAGACGAGCGTCTCATGGAAAAATATCAAGAAGAAGTTGGTGATACTGACTGTGATGGTATTCCTTTTTTTTACAACACCATAACAGGGGGGTATTTGTGCGGAGAAGTAAATTATACAACATTAAAAAAATGGGCCGAAGGTTTGCTTTAATCAATAAATAAGGAAAATAAAATAACCGCTTATCATTTAAGGTAAGTCGGTTATTAAAAACTATCCTCCCAGTAATACGCTATCTCACGATATGCTTTAGGAATAGATTTGCCAAGGTTGTACCATACGTCTCGGTATTGATCGAGTCCGTAGCTCATGATAACCTCTCTTACTTTTTTGAGAAGTTTTTCATTTACAGAGGTTTTCTTGCGCAACACTATTTTTGTACAGTTCCTGACCCAGTGAACCAAGGCAAGGTGTGCCGCTGATCTGACATGTGGGTAGGGATTTACTATACCTCGCTCGATAATCTCAAGTGACAAGATGGATGGAATTTCAGCTACATCGAGTACTAAACTCTGTTGCGGGGTATTAAAATACTTACGTGCTAAGTAGCTTTCGCTATAAAAGAGAAAAAACTCTTCTAGTTTTTCACGATAGAGTGGCACAAACGATTCCATAGGGAAATGATCTCTAATCATTCTGCTTATTTCCACTACTTCGTAGTGTTCATGAGCATTTTTAAAAACATCCTCAACGGTTGGAACGACCTTATGTTTGGTAAGAGTACGAAGAGCAAGAATAGCACGTCTTTTCATGATGTTTGAATCATCATGAAAAATAATTTCGCGTAGCTCAGGAAGTGCATTGTCGTATCGACACTCACCGATCATCTTTACTAACACATTTCTTCCACTTTCGAACAGTAGGTTTGGATTGGTTTCCATTTCTCCCTCGTTAAGGTCGATGTACTTTTCTGGTGTACTCCAAATTTCTAGAAAGGGAGGAATACGGTCATCTACAATAGCCTTTTTAACAAAAGGAAGATTTGTCTTTGCTTCGGCAATCATTTTTAAATACAATTCACGTCCCCATGTTTCCATGGCATCGTAACCATAAACCTTTTTCTGTTGAGGTAAAAAAAGAGGGCCGATTTGAAACCTATCGCTCATGAGGTAGCTGGGTAAAAATTCATTGTGATTATCAAGAGGTTGGTAGATTTCTTCATCCCTAAACCGTTGATTCATCTCGAATGATTCGTAAGGTCCGGAGAATTGGTGGGATAAGGGTGCGTCCGAAAAGACGCTGCCTTTCCAAGTGATGCATCTTTTTGTATTCATGTTTTTATGTTTTACTCACCCTAACACAAAGGGTTTACTTTTGCAAAAAGATTGATTGACATATTATGTTAGATATAGTATATTTTATCTAAATTTTTTAAAACTAAATAACGTTAAAATGGTTACTATTGAAATTATGGACGGGGCGTTTTCTTGTCCGAGAAAGTGTCCAACTTGCCCAATACCTATTCAAAGCTTTCAAGGATCTCAAAAGGACAAGATTGTTTTGTTGTACGAATTACTTCAAAATAAACTTATTGAATGGAGGGTTCCTATTACGGTTTCTTCTGCAGTACCGTTTTCTCTGGTGAATAATTGGATCGAGAAGTATTCAATAGTAAACAGAGTTCATACTATCGCAGCAGAAATTGATTTTCATAGTGATACTACATTTCTTGAAAAAGACATTGCATTGTTTGCAGAACGGTTTCCCAATACATATCTTGTGTTGACTTCTTCTCATGAGGAGAATATTGACCAAGAAGATCTTGCTCAAAAAATTAAAACGGTTGCAAATATCTTTTTTACAACGTCTCTAAAAAAGATGCAGGTAGCTTTTTCTCAAAATGCGCTATCTTTTAAAAACTGTAATAGTCACATGACAGAATTCGGTTCAGGCCACCGTGATTTTTTTAGAAAAATATACGCGGGCGGTGTTCCAGAAAAAACAACTATTACAGAGAGCTATCAGGCATCAATGTTTGAATATTGCATAGGAATTACGAGCACGTTCCGGTTTGAACAAGGGTCGAGAATTTTTTCAGTAGTAAAAAGAATGCTTTCTCAGCCAAGTTATTCATTAAGTCAGTTAGACTTTTTCAAAGACAACGCACGGAAAAATATTGATCGGATCAACTATGAATTACTTTTTACGCTTACTCCACTAGGGGTTCGTGTAAATCATACTGCGTTTGATATCGCTAATATTTTTCTATGGATTACCTATGATGAACTATTTCATGCCTTGAACAACTCGAAACACTTTCAAGAATTTTGTTTTTTTGTGACAGGTTTTATTACGAAAGGTTTGATAATTGCCGAAGAGGAAGGTTTTGTTGTGCCATCTGTTCTTACAGAAGAGTCTATTTTTAAAATGTCACAAGAAAGAGAGTTCTTCGGAAAAAAATAACTTCATACGTTTAAAACCAATGCAAAAAGCCCGTCACCTAACGGGCTTTTTATAGTAATTGATTATACGTTTTTAATGAGGAAGTCCAATGTGTTTTTGGTGAACCTTCTCGAGAGTGAGAATTCAAGTAGAGTATATTGACAAACTGAATAAAGTATGATACTATATAAATAGTATAGTTATTTAAATAAAATTTAAAATCATAGAGAAATGAAGTCAGTAGTATTCTTTTGTATTATTTTTATAGGGACATTTTACGGATGTAAGCAACATCAGTTGGATGAGGTTCTTGTGGGGAAAGTCAAATTGATTACTCATAAAACGATCTCAAAAGACTTCGCTCATTGTAGTGCTGTCATTGCTAGTTTTGGAGACAGTGCAATTTTTGCGCATGCTCTTCCAGAACGATTGGCAAGTGAAGTGTCTCTTCCTCTCATATGGAGTGGAAAAACATATTCGGATACCAACTACATTGTTACGAGTACAACAGCAATCCAGCGAATCATTACAATGTCCGATCGCCTTGGTGTTAATCGGAATAGATTGAGATGGTATATAATTGCAGGTTGTTATGATAGGGGACTAGAAGAAATCATTCCTTCTATTCAACATTACAATCTAAAGATAGCTCAAGTTAAAGTAGATAATACTTTTAGAGACTTGAAAAAATATCGCGACATTACCTTCGATCCTACAACAAATGAATTGGTGATTAATATTAAATCACCATAAAAGCCTTATCATTCGATTTGGCTTTTTTTGTGATCTCGCCAGGAGTCGAACCTGGATCTCCAGTACCGCAAACTGAAATTCTATCCATTGAACTACGAGACCTTTGCTTGCCCATCCGTAGCTTTAGCGAAGGAGGGTTTCGCTCTATTGAGCTACGCACAGCACAGCCTACTATAAAAATACCCCTTTTTCAAGGGGTATTTTTATAAGTTTTACAAACCTACTGTTTCTGCAAATAAGTCTAGGACACTTGGTTTAATCTCTTTTTCTTCGAGAAATTTTATAAGGTAGTCTCTAATTTCTGTTGCGGGAATTGAATCAGGAAGGGTGATCGTTGTCTGTGGCAGAACCTTTCTCCCAGTAATAAGGGTGATGCGATTACGGTTCTTATGGTCGGTATACATCCAGAAGTTTCCCATGGTTTCATAGGTATACAGATTATCATCAAGCTTGATACCTCGGTCAGAAAGTTCTACATGAACAGGATGAGGTTTCTCGTTTCCATAATATCCAATCATTCCTCCACCAAGCGCAAGTAATACCGCAAGTAGATAGTTATGAGAGATGATACACAGAATACATCCGATCACAATAATAATTCCGAGAGCCCAATACCAATCAGTGGATTTTTCCATGTGTTCGTACTCGAGTGCATCCCATTCATATTTTTTTGTCTGATCATGAATCATAGGTGCTTTTATTCTACCTTAGATTAATCTTTTGGTAAAACCCGAATGAGATTTGCTTGGATGTAACCCTTGGTGGTTGGAGTTCCAATAACGACAATATAGTCATCGAGTGAGAGTTCGCTAGGGAGGAGGCTGGCCCGGAGCGATCGAATAATTGTTTCATCACGAACGAGAATAGTCTTTTCAGTGTGATCCTCGTCAGCAACAAGGAGTGTGGGGAGGTTGATGGAAATTATTTTTCCTGCGGTTCCATGTGCAGTAGGGAGCGGCTTTGTAATATTTTCGTAACGTCGCTGTTGTTCGTGCAAGAGAGAATTCTTGCGACTTCCCACAATCATTCCTGCTTGGAAAATAATAATAATCAAGAGGAGTATTCCAATACCATACATGACCATGTTTAATTTGTTTGACTGAGCTACGTGCTGAAGTATTTTTTGAGCCCGTGCGTGCCAATTAGGATTCTGAGGATTGTGTTCCATGATGTTATGCGTATTTTCGAGTTATTGATAAAGGTTTGGTTTGTTGAATAGCGTTTCGAGTAGACCACCCGAGTATGAGTACAGTTCCAAGGACGAGGGCGAGACTTGCTCCAGGAATTGATTCTACGAGCGTTACGGTAAATTGTCTCCAGTATCCTGTGAGAGCTCCAGCATCAGAAATAGCGAGTGATGCATACTGTCCAAATCCTGATTGTCCGAACTGGTGCACGAGGCTCGTTGTTGCTGGAATAATAGCAATGAGAGAAATGGTTGCAATGATGCTATATCCAAAAAGTTTGATATGGCGGTCTCGTTTTTCTCGCAAGAGAATGACATGACAAATATCCGCGCACAAATGATGGCGAGGTTCTACTTGAGAGTCACAGAAGATTTTAATAAGTTTTGGATCCATAGGTTAATGAGTTATACGAGATTATAAGGGATTTTGGTGCGTAGGTGAGGTGTGACCCTCTCCTTGCAGGAGAGGGTGGTCGCCGTCAGGCGGCCGGGTGAGGTTGTTGCGAAGGGTAATGAGGGCGCGGCGGTGCCAACTTTTAACCGTGTTGGGAGGCTTGTCGACCACTTCGCCAATTTCCTCGAACGTGAGACCTTCTTGGTAATGGAGGAGGAATACCATTTGATACTCAATAGGGAGGGTTGCAAGGATTTTTTCAAGCAAGGCTACGTCTTCAAGATATGCAAGAGACTCATGGGGTAATTCAGTATCGTCTGACAAGGTTTCCTCGAAGAGGTGCTCATCGTCTTTGGATAATACCGAGAAAGGAATAGTCTTCTTCTTGCGCATATAGTCAGTCGTCGTATTGCGTGCGATGGTGAAGATCCATCCGCGAAAACTTTGTTTCTGATCATACTTGGCAAGGTTTTTCCAGACCTTAATAAATGTTTCCTGGACCAAGTCCTCGGCGGTTTGAATACTCCCTGTGAGTCGTAACGTGAAATTATAGAGTGGTTTGGTATAGCGTGTAACGAGTTCCTCAAAAGAACCTTGTGTATCAAGGAGAATTTCCTGTACGAGTTGCACATCGGTCTTGTCCATGGTGTTACGATAGCACACTTGGTGTTTCTTGCACCAGAAAAAAAGAATGACTCGTATAAGGAAGTGGATGCGAGGTCGCAACGCATCTCGTTCTTATTAGATTTATAAGCAACCTTACGTTCTATTACACCATGCGAAAGAAAGTATTTATTACCGGCGGAATGATTGCCCTTTTCCTGATTTTGAGTTCAAGTACCGCCCTTGCAGCCAACCTTCAATTGAATCCGAATGATATTGCGAGTATCCGAAGTGAGATTGCCTCTGGAAAACCCATCAAAGATGTTCTCGTAGAGCATCACATCACGATGAAGCAAATCCGTGGAGCCCTCGGTGCTGTCGTAGATGACAGTGAAAACTCTTTAGGAAAACACAAGTTGTCCAACACACAGATCGCAACGATTGCGACAAAATTGGGGCTTGATCCTACTGAAATCGAAAATGACATTGCATCAGGAAAATCACTTCATGAAATTTTACAAGCCAATAACATTACTCCGGATCAAATGAAAGCTGCTTTTGGTCCGAGACCAACAGGTGCTAAACATTTCAGAAAAGGACGTGTAATGCACGCAAGACATTAAAAAGAAAAACACCCGTAGGGATTCCTAAGGGTGTTTTTAATTGATATACTACAATGTATGAAATGGTATTTTGCATCACGAGTTCGACATACAGAAAGCCTTATTAAGCTTGCAGACGTATTAGAATCTCATGGAGAAGTTTTGGCGGGGAAATGGATTTATGGAAAATCCTTGAAACCGTACCATGAAAATGTTGCAGAAGTTCAAAAGACAGGACTTGAAAATACTCAGGCAATTTTGG
Organism: uncultured Candidatus Saccharibacteria bacterium; assembly: GCA_964620085.1. Lineage (GTDB taxonomy): Bacteria > Patescibacteriota > Minisyncoccia > Phycocordibacterales > UBA1006 > CAIXMG01. The sequence goes on from CAZUIQ010000001.1 coordinate 133,609, forward strand.
ATTCAGATGTTTTTGTGATGATCAGTGATCCTGAGGGAACTGATATGTTTGTCGAGCTTGGTATTGCCTTAGGAGCGAATACTTCAGGAAATGGAGTTCCTCGAATTTATATTATAGGGGAACATTCAAAACGATCCTTGATGCAATTACATCCAGCAATTATTCATTGCGATACTTTTAATCAAGTCTTCGAACAGGAAAAAGTTGTAATTTGGGGAGACATTCCAGATCTTTCATACTAGTTTTAAAGGAAGATGCGTATAATATTGACAATCCAATAGTTTAGATGTATAGTTGCGGAAATCAAAAACTAAACGATGAAAAAGAAACAAGGCAAAAGAGGTCATCGTTCAGTAAAAACGATACCCATACAAAAACGATATTTAGGTTTTTTCAAAAACAAATACATTACCATTGAACTTGTCCCGCACCTCCTTCTTGCTGGAATGGCGCATAGCGTAAGGAAAAAGATTTACAACATTTATTCACTTGATGATGTTGCACAAATTTTAAGCAAGAATGTGCATAGTGATTTGGTGCTTGCAAAACGGGAGCTCGTTGATTATGTGAATCACGAACTTGAATTTGTGGAAGACTATTCAGCTGATGAAGTTTTTAATCTGTTGCGCATCGGTGCAACGTTGTTAAAAAACAAGAAAACTTCAAACGGTGTGCCTTGGCAAAAAGTGCATAAATTGAAAAATGCTAAATATGAAGCCAAGTATGGAAAGTTGTTGCGGTATATTCTTAACGGAAAAAACGATTTAGATTGGTATCCGAAAACGTACGCTGCTTTTGACGAACTTCTTCCCATGTACAACACAGAGCTCTTTGTAAAACTTTTTGCACTCACAAGTCCTCGGGCTAATTTTGCATCAAATTTGAAACTGGCACTTCGGGCGTATGAAATGTTTACGGACAAGCAAGAGTTCGAGTCAAAAGGCTTTTTGGGATCAACCTTCAGTATCTTGAAACAATTCAAGGACGGGGTGTTTATTCCCAAAGAAGGTCTGCGTGGGTCGAAAAGAAAAGTGAACAGTTTTATGCATTCAATTTTAGGTTACGACCATGTTACTAATGATTTCTGGATGAATAAAGCGTTCGGACTTCTTGCTGAATATTTTTTCGAAGGCAAGCGCTTTCCTTACACAGTGAGAGAGGGTGAATATGATGTTGTTGAAACATATATTCGCGGACTTTCTCAGGTAGTTGGATATCAGGCTCGGCAGATTAATGCAATGATTTGGCTGGGTATTCGTCAAGAGGAGTATAATAAACATATAACAACGGATACGGCTACTTTGTTACTTAATGCATTGAAGAAACACCCGGATGCTGAAGTAAGGGTTGCTGCGGAGAATAAGGTTATTATGCCAACACCGGTACATTCACTTGATGATCATGTTGAGTGCTTGGATTATTCAAAACCATTCACTAAACAAGTTCATCTTGTGAAAAACAGCAAGCCTGGTTCGATGCTCTATCGTACATTTGATGGAAAGTACCGCAAGTATTGTTCAGGATGTTCTTCCAAAAAAGGATGTATTACGTGTATTGCTCCATAGGATACAGACGAATTTTTAAAAGCGGGATAGTAGTATCCCGCTTTTTTTTGCGAAGAACGGTTGATGTTGTTAGAGTGTGGTATTTTTTTAAATTGCAGCGGTTATTCTTTTTGGTGACTGATCAGAGCCACATCACAACATTGTAATTCACTGCCTGTACGCTTACGGGTACACTTGCATCCTTTATAAGAATGTGTTATACAAGAAATATGAATTTAATGGGAATTCAAAAATTTAACTGGTACCGACACAACGCGTCTTTGATTGGTTCAAAGAGTTTTGTTGTTGGCACTAGATAAATCGTATTCCTTATCTATCCGACACTAAACCCCTTTGAATCAATTTCAAGGGGGTTTTTGTATGCCGTATACAAGTATTGTTCATTTCAAAATTAAAAAACATGAAAGCTTTTGTAGACAACAACAGTGACCCAGAAGGAGGTTTTCTGGAGGCAGGCATTTCTTTTGAGTATTCACAAGAAAGATTTGATAATGCACATTTTTTGTATCCAATGAGTTGCGGGAGTCCTGTTCCCAACAACAACGAGCAAGAACTTGCTGAAACGGCTTGGCTCCTCGGGTATAGCGGCTCAAAGGAACTCGTTATTGATCATTGGTATGCAGGAGTTATTGGTTCCTATGCACAAGTGACTACAGGAATTGCATCCGAAGAGACTAATGATATTTTAGGCATTAACGTACCAATTGGACTTCGCCCTTTTATGATGCTTGAGAATCATGAGGTCGTAACAGAAAGGCGCAAAGAAGGAATAGTGAAATGGTTGAACCTCTTGTCGATTAATGGTGATATTTCCCGTATCAGGTTTTCGACAGGCCCAGAACGTGGATTTTATTTAAAGGATCTCCTCGCTGGTGCACAGGAAAATGAGTCACTGCTTACCTATGTTTGTCCGGTAAGTTCAATTGAATCTGGGCGAATCATTCGTAGACAGGTTCGCAAGTGCTCAGCAGCTCACAATGGGTGGATCATTTCTGCTGAACGAGATGTGAAACCGCTTCCTTTTTCGGAAAGAATCGGAGAAATTCTTGGCGAATACGACCTCTATGATCTGCAAAAGTTTTTGGGGACGAGTATAAACGGAAAAGCAACATTCCGATTGTATGCCCATGTTCTAAAACAAAAAGACAGGTCTGCGATCATGATCAGGGACTATTCGAATGCCAGAGGCACCTTGAAGCAGTGCTCTGAAAATTTCGATAACCGCTTAATTATTTCGAAGAGGATTTATGCCGATGGGCAACCAAGAGGATCTTCTGTCGAAATTGAAAAATTGCTCTCGGAACCTCCTTTTTCAAGAGGTGAAACAGTTACATTTTGCACTTAGTGTAAATGGTCCCGCTTCTGGCGGGACCATTATTATTAATATTAAATGACTAAAATTATGAAGACATTATTATTTATTGGCGCACATCCTGACGACGAGACATTGTGCACAGGCTTATTTCTCAAGGCGAAAAAGCTCGGGTTTGAAACAGCGATTATCGCTTGCAGTGAAGGAAAAAATGGAAAGCCAAACCAGGAAGAGCAGGATGATATGATTAAAAAAAGAAATGAGGAATTCGAAACATATTGTGATATGGCTGGAGTCGGCTTCAGAAAAATTCTTGCGACGGAAGGTATTCTTTTAAGTAAGAATGAGAAGACTATCATAGAACTGGTGTCTGTCATGCGTAAGCTGAGACCCGATGTAGTGATAACGCACATGAACAATGATTATCATGAGGAGCATCAAGTGGTCCACGAAATGGTAAAAAGTGCCCTCGAGATTTCATGCAGGTCGTCATTTACTGATCTTGGTCCCAAGCTCATCGATACTCTCTTGCTTGAAGTTGATGGATTAGAACTTATTAATAACCCAGATATCTACCTAGATATCTCTGAGGTTTTTGATGAAAAGATAAAAATAATAAGTGCTGCGTACCAAGAGCGCCTCGGAGGATTGATTGAAATGGATGTTCATAAGGCCAAGATGCGAGGTTCAAGGAAAAAGATTCTTGCTGCGGAGTGCTACAGTCTTGTTCCGGTAACGTCGACTTCTTACTCTTCAGGAGCCTTGAAGACATTGTCGGACCTTATTGCATAAACATGAAAATTCTTTTTATACATGATTATCCCTTCCAGGAAGGTGGAGGTATCGAGGTGCAGACGTATTTGGATGCTATCGAGTTGGCTAAAAAAGGTCATACCGTAACCATAGCCTCGACAAGAAGCACATCAGAGACGTATAACGGGAATGTTCCTGGGGAAGCGTTAGTGATCTGTTGTTATATTGATTCTGAGGACCAATTAAAAAGACTGATCATTTCGCATGAAATCGTGTCGGTTCAGGCAACATTCTCCTTAAGAACTGGTATGATGAGTGCACTGAGAATCCTTAACGAGATTGGAAAGAGGCATATCGTTTGCTTAAGGACAACCTTTAAGCATATCTGCTTCTCAAGGCTTGGTGAAATTCCGGAACAGGAAAAAGCAGAGCTTTTGCAGGAATTCAGTTTATACTTAAAAAGTGATCTCTGTTCCATTCAGGCAGTCTCAAGTTGCTTTAGGTCGACTCTTGATTTTTTAGGTCTTTCAAAGCCATACGAAGTTATTTACAATGCAAAAGTCTGGGATGACTTCCTTGCTGAAAAAGGAGCTCCTATAGAGCAGGTAGACATAACTTACATCGGGGAAATTTCTTGGATGAAGGGGTTGCATGTCCTACTCGGAGCGATTCCGTCCGTGCAAAATAGGTTACCCGGTGTCACCTTGAGGATAATAGGAAATGGGCAGAATAAGAAGGAAATTCAGTCCTTGGTGTCCTGCTGTCAGTTTAGCAACACCAGATTTGTGGATTATGTTGAAAACGGACTTCTCAGCTCCTACCTAAAGTCAACCAAGATTCTCGTTGTGCCATCGCTTACAGAAGCATGGTGCAACGTCGCCATGGAGGCATTGGGATGCGGAACGACAGTAGTCGGTGCCGACATCGAGGGACTTTCTGAATTACTTGAACAAGGGAAGCTAGGTATTTTATTCCGACCGGGCGACAGTATAGATCTTTCTGAAAAGATCGTTGCGGCATTAAGTATGGAAATCTTTCCGAAAAATATCGGATATATCCAGCAAAAATATTCGATGACAGAGAGGATTGCTAAGCTCGAAGAGTTCTATCGAAGAAAGATTTTTGGAAAACAATAAAAGCACGGCATGCCGTGCTTTTATTGTTAGTGGGTACTTGATGGGATCGCACCTGTTTTGTAGGGTATGTGGGGCATCCGATCTATCTTATTCATGTAAGTCATTCTAACTCAAAATACCTCTTTAGGATACTTGAGTCGCGTCCGATACTTTGTTCACTTGGCGGACCATTCTCAATAAAACCCCTCGCAGAGGGGTTTTATGCTAGTAAATATAGTCTTTTTTCAGCTGATAAACATCTACGATTCTTGTTTCAATGGTTTCTTGTCCGCGCAAAATTGCGGCTGCTATACGATGAGAGTCGCCTCCTCCGTTATCAAAAAATATTTTACCATTGGGTTGTATGAACATTCGCATACTCCCTACAGGAGGAAGTTCAGAAGAGAGTCCTGCATAGTGCTTGATAACATCAACACTTTTTCCCTCGCCGTCACCATATTTTGAGCTCCATGATTTCGCTATTCTTGGGTCACGCCCTCGCCAGTCATCAAAACCAGCAGCTTTTACAACTAGGTCCAAAGGGATGGTTATCTTGGGCTCATTTGTATATTTCACAAGGCAACAGATAGGGGTCATGTCTTCATATTCGATGGTTCCAGTTTCAAAGAAAAACTTTGTGGCCAGGTAGTCAGTGACTTCTTGATGGGGGACATAGTTCCATAATTCATCATTATTACCTTGAAAGTTTTTGAATGGTGCGACCGATCGATCGATTGGAGATACCGGAGGCGCGTTTTCTATCAAGGCGTTAATCACACCTTCTTTTTTAATAGCGTCGAGTCCTTTCATTTCCATAGGTTGTTCTTGTGGAGAAATTAATTTTGGGACAGCAAGTTTTTCATAAGGATTCATAGGTTTATTTGGTTTAAATATTAATTGACCCACTTATACATGTTTTGTTGGAGTTATTATTTTTACCTTTAATAGGGAAGGGTTGATTATTAGAAGTTTGTTTTTCATGGAATTTATTATAACTCAAAATACCCCTGAAGGGTACTTTAAGTTTAGTTCGATACTAAATTCTCAATGCGGAGGACTGTTGAGGCTGTTAGAACATGATATGAGACAACTCTTAAAACTTAAAATATTTTCTAACAAGTTTCTTATAGAGCTT
>CAZUIQ010000002.1:0-6764 GCA_964620085.1 uncultured Candidatus Saccharibacteria bacterium
TATGAGACAACTCTTAAAACTTAAAATATTTTCTAACAAGTTTCTTATAGAGCTTCTGTGCCCGTTTTCTATCTTTAGATATTACAATCTTAGATCTTTTTACTTTTTCCAGAATTTCATAAAGCTCCTTTTCAAGTCCTGCACTCCACATCTTGTTGTTCCGATAAATAGCATCAATAGCATTTATTGTATTCATATCCAAAATAGTCTCAATGATGTAATCACCAATTACTGCAGGAAAAACATTCTTTTTAAGACTTGGTGAAGATTCATACATAATTTGAATCCCAAAGTTTTTAATATGTGACGTTGTTGATTTATCGAGCTGGGTGTTGTTTCCAATAATTTCGTACGCTGTTTTCTTGTTTTCAAAGATCCACTTATACATAAAGTTTTCAGTCTCGAAGCGGAATAGTGACCAAAATTCATGGGGGTTATATAGGACAATATCTTCATCAGGATTATTCTTGGCAATAATGAAGAAATAGTGTTTCCAGAGCGCATCGAGACTGGCAAGAGATTTAAAATGGTATACCAACGATTCTCCTTCCAAAAGACCAAGAAGTGTTTCCGATGTTTGAGTCTGATAGTTCGAATCCACTATATCAGTAAATTCATGAAGCTTATTCACCCAGAGATTGTTGAGGGCGACCATAAGCTTATTTTTGACAATGACTTCTTCTTTGATAAGTCCACGTAAGGCCTTATAGAAATTTTGTTTAGAAACAGATTTTTTTACCTGGACCGCCTCATGAAGACTCAGTGTTTCCTGGGCACCTTTCGCAAGGGAAGAAACAATGATTTCAGATATTTCATTTTTTGATCCTAATAACATATATAAATGATACCACACAGTAACCTTTTAGGTTACTGTGTGGTAATTTTATTCAATATATCAGACTATTTGTCAAATATCTGATAAAGTAAACGTATGAAAGATTATATTTTACAAGCGTTTGATCATCAGCCCATAAAAACGGTTTCAGGTAATAAGTATTGTGTGAATACTGTTACTGATCATTCACCAGTGACTCAGCCTGAGCTACTTGAGCAAATTATTAATGAAGCAAAAGAGGTTATTAATTATTCAGAAGCAGATATTCTCATTGGGGAAGAGGATCGTGGAGGATATATTTGTTCACTACTTTCTATTCCTCTTAAAAAAGCTTTCACGCTTACGAAATGGAATCCTTCCGGATTCGAAGGAGAGATAGAGATTGATTTTAAAAATGCCTATACCGACGGAAAGCTGTACCTTAATGGAATTAATTCGACTCACAAAAAAGCTGTGATCGTTGAAGATATTATTGATACAGGTGGAACAATAATATCGATGATTAGTCTTTTGCAAAAAGCAGGTATCGAAGTAATTGACGTATTTGCAATTGCTGACAAGGTTGACTATGGGGGTAAAGAAAGGATTTATCGAGAAACTGGAATCATGTCTAAAACTCTTGTGTCATTTGAATCAGGTGAGTCTCTTTCGAAAGTATTATCAAGAAATAATAAAACTATTTAATTATGAAAACACATATTACCAAACAATATAATAACTGGGCGGATGATCATGACTGGAAGACAATAAAATATGACAAACAAAGTCGGGCAACATTCTATTCGTTCTTCAACTTTGAAACAAAGGGTAAGAAACTTCTTGATATTGCGTGCGCAAGCGGTCATGACTTGATGTATTATCAAAATACATTCGGTTGCGATGTGTATGGAGTTGATGCATCTGACGCGGAAGTAAAACTTGCCCATGAACGTCTGGGTGATCCCACTAAAGTAAAAGTTGGATTTTCATATGATCTCCCATTTGAAGATAAATCCTTCGATATTGTTGTTTCTAAATACGCACCCCAAAATTTCGAAGACATTTCTTCATTCTATAAAGAAGTTGAGCGTGTTCTGAAGCCTGGAGGATATTTCCTTATTCTGACAACTCATCCAATAAGACATTTCTTAGAGAAGACTGAGAAGCCTCGAAATTATTTCAAAAAAGAAGTGGTTACTTCTTGGATTTACGAACACACACTTCCTTTACAAGAAGTCAGCCATACGATGAATGATTACTTTTCTGATTTCTTCTTTGAGCATTTTAGTCTCGAGAAATATCTTGAAGAAACTGACACTAAAGAATGTATCGAATGGGTTGATAATGAGACTTATCCTGGATATTTCCTTTATCGAGCTAAAAAGAAATAGTATGAAACTAATACCTCAGGAAAAGTTCATGAGAAAAGCTATAAATGAAGCAAAAGCTGCCTATAAACGAGGAGATTATCCAATTGGAGCATGTATTGTTAAAGATGGAAAAATTATTGCTTCTGCTGGAAATCGCGGTAAGACAAAAGATGATTCAACTAGGCATCCTGAATTGGAACTCATTCAGTATGTTGTAGGAATGTATTCGGGTCCTTATATTGAAGACTGTGTGCTGTACACCACACACGAACCTTGTCCAATGTGCAGCGGAGCGTGTGTATGGGCAAAGATTGGTGGAATTGTATACGGTAATTCCATCGAGGATTTCAAAATCCATACTAATACGAAAAATAATTTCAAATGGAGGATTATTGATATTCCTTGCAGAAAAGTTACGCAGAGTACAAATATTGAGATTGTTGGTCCTTATCTAAAAGAAGAGTGTGATGATCTCTTTTATCTAAAATAAACAACATAGTCTATAGTCCCGAATAAAGAAAAACACTCCTTTTTTAAAGGAGTGTTTTTCTTTATTCGGGAGATCTTCGCTCAGTTTGGTTTTGGCGGAAGTGGTGAGATTCGAACTCACGGTACCTTTCGGTACGACAGTTTTCAAGACTGTTGCCTTAAACCACTCGGCCACACTTCCGGGGACTATATTACACGGTTCTAGATATTTTTCAAGGGGTTATTCATCATCTGCGAAGAGGAGGTGTCAGAAGGGTGGATGGATGATATACTGAATCTATGAATACCTTGGCCAAAAAATCATTCGTAGGTATCCTCCTGATTGCATTTATTGGGGTACTTTCATTTGGTTCAATGGGTCTTACTCATGAAGCTTATGTGGCGCATCAGGGATGTCCTTTTGCAGCCGATGAGCAAGGGATGTGTCCAATGATGTCATTTAAGGATGTAGAGTTTATTCCTGGGATAATAGTGCTGTTGTTTGGACTGATAGTTGCAATATCCTTGTTCTGTAAGCAAAGAATTGTCCTTGTCCTTGAAAAGCAAAAATCACGATTTGATCAATTACGACGCAAGAAAAAAATAGCCCTCTATCAAGACTTATTCTCACAGGGAATTTTAAACCCAAAAGCACCATAATACCTTATTCCTTGATAAAGAATTATTAAAAAATAGTTAAATTAAAATCATATTGTATATGCAAAATAAAAATGTAGTTGTTATTTTACTCGTAGCGATCCTTGCGGTGATCATTGGATATTTTATTGGATCGGGAGTTTGTGGAAATAGAAATAGTGGTATGATGCACCGAATGCCTAATGGCGAGATGATGATGAACGATGGAACAGGTATGAAAGACATGATGCATCAAATGTCAGCTTCTCTTGAAGGGAAGACAGGTGATGCTTTCGATAGTGCCTTCTTGAAAGAAATGATTGTGCATCATGAAGGTGCTGTGGTAATGGCGGAACAAGTTCTCGCAACATCAAAGCGTCCAGAATTGATCAAGCTTGCGAATGATATTATTACTGCCCAGACAGCAGAAATTAAAATGATGAGTGATTGGCAGAAAGCTTGGTTTAAATAAGGATAACAAAAACCTCCCAGGAAACTTCTTTGGGAGGTTTTTGTTTTTATGCTAGAGTGCAATCATGAAATACATGGGTATCGACTATGGAACCAAAAGGATCGGCATTGCAATTTCTGACGAGTCGGGGAAATTTGCGTTCCCGAAAGTGATTGTCTCAAGTGGTAAACAAGCCTTGTCTGATATTATCAACTTGATTCAGTCTGAAAATGTTGAGCAAATTATTGTAGGGAATTCTATTGATAGTATGGGAAATAGGAATGCGATTATGGAAGACGTTGATGTATTTATAGAACAGCTTCATAAATTAACGGGTGTACCTATTGGGTTTATCGATGAGCGATTCTCTTCAACGGCCGTACGTTCATTTGATTTTGAAAAACCTATTGCAAATACGCGAGGCAATAGTCGACCGACCGATCATATTGACGACAGAGCAGCCGCGGTGATGTTACAGAGGTATTTAGATCGGCAGTAACTCCCTCGGCCTTCGGCCACTCCCTCTTGGTAAGAGGGAGAACCTTACGGAATATTCCTGCAAAAATCTAGAGCTCTCTGGTGGCGTCCCCCTCCTCTTGCCAAGAGGAGGGGTTAGGGGTGGAGTTTTGAAAGCGGGGGTGGTATGGTAGAGTTATATGGAAACAATCACCTACGATGAATTTAAGAAAATGGATATTAGAATTGGGACGATTAAACAAGTCGAGCCAATTGAGGGGACTGATAAACTTTTGAAATGTCAGATTGATTTTGGTGAACCAGAGGCACGCCAGATTGTTTCTGGGATTCGTGAATATTATCCCGAATTTGAAACTCTTGTTGGGAAACAAGTATTGTATATCGTAAACCTCGAACCTCGAGAAATTCGTGGGCACATGTCTCATGGGATGCTTATGGCAGTAGGAGATGATAAGCCAATCTTCCTTGTTCCAGAGACTCCAGTTGGACCTGGAAGTAAGGTGCGATAGCATAAGGGTATTATGATGTCTTGACAAGTATGCATACATATGCTATACTGTGAGTACAATATAATAAACCATGATTAAAAGACTGAAAAAAATGGGCTCTATAAAGCTCAAATTCCTGTAGCCTTACACAAGCTTAAATTCCACATCTCTGGTATACGCCAGCACGCAAGTGAAAAAGATGTGGATTTTTTTATTGGTAACAAAAGACGGGGTGTGGTACTGTAAATAAAAACAATGCGTACACAATTAGCAGTCCTGTATGAAATTCTTACAAAGGAACTGCTGGACTATTCTCCGTCTGCTAATGACCAAGAATGTGTGTATGCCTGTTTCCTTCAATCGCCTGCAAATACCGTTATCGACCATCGAGATTGGGTTTCTTGGGTATTTGAAAATCAAGAAATATCCCAACCGTTTATCACAAAAGTATTTAAAAAAAGATTTCCCGAAAAAGAGTTCTTCGTTTGGATTGGATCGAAAGCTCCTGGGGAAAATGACTACATTGAAATACTTGGTCAAAATTACTTTTCTAAAAACTAAACGACCTTTTGATATCATGCGAAAGGTTTTTTATTTTCGACAATCATTGTGATATGATACAGAAGTATGAGCTTCTTTGGATTATTTGAAAAACCGAAACCTGTCGTTGCGTTTTCACTCGACAACGGTTTTTTACGCTGGGCCGCAGTCGTGCGAGACAAAGAGTCTGCACAAGTGCAAGTTTCAGAATACGGTTCAGAATTTCTCGGTGCTGATATCGTAAATAGTCAGGACAAGATTATTAACGACGCACTATTTGTTCGTAAGCTAAAAACGGTAACAAGCAGTGGTACCACAAAAGATAAGAAACCGAAATGGGATGAGGTAAGCATTGTGATTCCTGACAACGAAGCGACAATGTTTCATACGCATGTGGCTATGGAGCCTGATCGCGAGATGGGTGATGTTATCATGGATCACATAAAAACATATTGTCAGGCACATCAGTTGCTCCATTTAGCAGAATATATTTGTGAATATGACATTATTTTGAAAACAGACTTTGGATATGATGTTCATGTAACGCTCGTTCCACGACTTCATATAGAACATATTGCACGACTCTTCAAACAGGTGGGAATGAAGGTGCGACACATCGAAACAGCGCATCATGCGGTTGCAAAATCATGTTTTGCGATTCCTCATGGAACAGGGTATGTAATGGTTTCGTTTGGAAATCGATCTACAACGATTGCGCTCATTCATGGTGAGCACTTGGTTTCCCATCAAGTTGTTTCGGTAGGTATCGAAAATATTTATAAAACAATTGAGCGTTATCTACGAGTTCCTCGTAGTGATGCGGAGCGTATTGTGAGTCGTCACGGTGTTTTACAGACGCACCCAGACAACGGGCTGCTTGCCGAGCTCTATTTAGAACTTGCTCCAGTGTATCAAAGTGTGGAATATCAATTAGTGAGTCTTGGTCAGATGTCTTATAAAATGTTTGGACATCGATTTCTCACGCATGATTTGGTTGTGTATGGGGAAGGGGTTGGTATTAAGGGGCTCGTGGGGTTCCTAGGTGATCGTACTAATCTCAACGCGCGCGAGCTTGATGTATGGGCTGGGCATTATGAAAATCGTGCAGAGGTTGTGAATCTCCCTGCAAGTGAGACGCTTACCTATGCCGAGCCATTGTCGCTGGCATTACTATATTTAAACAAGTAAAAAACTTTCCTATAAACAGGGAAGGTTTTTTTGAAATCAAAAATCGTTCCTTTATTGGTAATGAATTTTATGTGTACGTGTTTCTACGCTAAATATATAGTATGTCAAATTTTGTGCCCCTGGTAAGAATCGAACTTACATTAACGGCTTAGAAGTCCGCTGTTCTATCCATTGAACTACGGGGGCAAACTAAATCTCGAACTGCTGTCTTTTAGATGCAAGTTCGACGTCTAATAATTGATTATATTTTGCAATACCGTCATCATATTCTTGTTTTGAAACTTCTCGATTCATAAAGAAATATTTTCCGTCTTTTTCGAAAGTGTTTTTTT
>CAZUIQ010000002.1:6774-36400 GCA_964620085.1 uncultured Candidatus Saccharibacteria bacterium
GGGGGCGAATGTCTTTGCTTGTTTAATAAGCACCCAAAGCCTAACATTTTTGCATTTTTAAGTAAATTATGATAACTTATTAACACATGCGCGATTAGCTCAGTTGGTAGAGCAACTCGTTTACACCGAGAAGGTCGGGGGTTCAAGTCCCTCATCGCGCACAGAGAATTATAGATATAGTTAGAGTCATCTAGAATAATCAAAAAATCCCTTAGATTAATTTCTAAGGGATTTTTTGATTATTCTAAGTCTTTTGCAATATCAAGTCCCTCTGCTGGAGTTGCCTCCATAACCATACCTCCAACGGATACCTTACCTTCAAGGGCTCGGCCAGTAGCATCTGCCTTTGCAAGAGCGTCGGCTCGCTTGGCTTCAAATTCAGCCTCGGTAAGACTAGGATTAACTTCTTTTGCTTTCTGGAATAGTGCTTCGTTCATATATTGAGTGGGGATAAATAATTTGACAATTTTCTAATAACGTGTATAGTATATAGGAAACAAAAAATAAAGTCAAATGGAAGCAATAACCTTTAAGCGCCTTTTTGGACGAGTAGATCGTTCTATGTATGAGGAGCTTGAAAAAAAGCTGCATACATTACACGCAGGAACCTGCATATTTCTTATTTTAAAATCGGATGGTGGTGACCTTGAATGGGGACGTAAAATATGCTCATTACTTCACCGTGTTGCACAAGAAAAAAAAATAACCACAATAGGATTTGCCTATGGCAATGTGCATTCAGCGGCTTTGAGAATATTTCTCATGTGTCACTATCGTATTGGTCTTCCTACGTCAAAATACCTTGTGCATTTACCAAAGGATAATACCTTTGAAATTGACGACAGAGATGTTGTGCTGGTCAATAACGAAGAAATCAGTTTCTTTGCTACGATGACAGGAGCTCCAGATAGTGTCGTGAGGCAACTATTCTATCAGTCAGTGTGCTTAGGTGCTGCCCAAGCACATAATCTTGGAATTACAAATATTCAAGTCTATCAGCGTCCACAGAAACCCTTACTCGCGACATCGTGAGAGAGGGTTTCTTTTTTTATATAAACAAGTATGATGACCACTATGACCAAACCAGCTACCAAAATTACAAAACCAAAAATTACCATCCTCCTCGAAACTCCAGACTTCCTCGTGATCAACAAGCCAGCAGGCTTGGTGGTTCATGGTGATGGAAAACATAAGGAACCAACGGTTGTGGACTGGTTTTTGAAAAAATACCCAGAAGCAGAAGGGGTAGGGGAAGCGATGGAAATTGAACATGCGGGCGAGACTATTGAAATTCCTCGATCAGGTATTGTGCATCGTCTGGACCGAGACACCTCAGGTGTGTTAATTCTTGCAAAAAACCAAGAGGCATTTGATTTTTTTAAACAACAATTTCAAAATCATACCATCAAGAAAAAATATATTGCGATAGTGTTTGGTTGGCCACGTGATGAGCGGGGAATTATTGAGCAGCCTATTGGGCGCTCGCGATCTGATATTCGAGCTTGGACTACGAAAGCCTCTGCTCGTGGAACTATGCGTGATGCCATCACACGCTTTACGGTCAAGAAAAAATTTGAATATGAAGGCACAACGACAGATAAATCTTCGGCGGGTAAACAAAAGTATGCCGTAGTAGACCTGTACCCCCAAACAGGGCGTACGCATCAGTTACGAGTACACATGTCGCATATTGGGCATCCTATCGTAGGAGATCCTATCTATTCCGGCAAGAAAGCAACAAGTCTTCCTATTGATCGAACAGCGCTTCACGCAGAACAAATCATGTTCAAAGCCCTTAATGGTAAGGATGTTGTGGTGAATGCTCCCTTACCGATTGATCTTGCTAAAATCGTGAGTTTGTGATAAGGTGTGCAGGTTAATCGTTTAAATCGCTTTGAGCCTTGGAACGGTCTTCGTGACCGTCCTCGGAGTCAGCACACTAATTATGGCAACTATAGATACCCCAATAAAAATGCAGTTTTTACCCAAGGATGTTGCAAATCGAAAAGATTTGGATATTCGAACAGGAGACACAGTCCGTGTAGCTGTTAAGATTGAAGAAAAAGGAAAAACCCGAATTCAGATGTTTGAAGGACTTGTAATCGCACGAAAACATGGAACCGAGTCAGGAGGAACTATCACTGTTCGAAAAATTTCACACGGTGTAGGAGTAGAACGAATTTTCCCACTTTATTCTCCAAGTATTGAAAAAATTGAAGTAATCCGAAGAGCTTCGGTGCGACGATCAAAACTATACTTTATTCGAGAAAAAGTAACTCGTGATATTCGAAAGAAGATGCGAAACTTTACAGAATTCTTTGCTTCAACAGCAAATCTTGCAAAGCCAGAAGAGATGATGGAAGAGGGAGTAGAAGAAGTTACCTCAGATACATCAGCAGAATAACTCGACAAAGTCGGGTTTTTTTGTATACTGATCCCGTCTCGTCCCGCGAAGCTCTGAGTTTTCGAAGAGCGAAGTGGGATACCCTTGCCCGGGTGGAGAAATTGGTAGACTTACTACCTTGAGGTGGTAGCGCCGCAAGGCATGGGGGTTCGAGTCCCCCCTCGGGCACAAACACAAAAAACACCCTTCGATAAACTGAGGGTGTTTTTTGTGTTATACTTTATCGAGTCGCCCAAAAGGACGCCTTTTTATCCGATAAATCAACACATGTAAATTTATGTTAAAATCAGCAAAAGGAGAAATGTCAGCAGGTCTTATTATTGGACTAGTACTTGTTGTAGTTATCATTATTGGACTTATTTTTTGGTCACGATCAAATAAGTCGGACACTATGACTACAGAAACAGATGGTGTCATGATGAACGATGTGGAGACTACTGAGACTACAGGATCTACATCACCAACAACGACTGATGCAGAAACAACAATGACTACAACCACAACTACTACTACGACTACTAATCCAACACTTCCACAGACAGGAATGGGTCCTGACGAACAGTAATTATAAAAGACAATCATGTTCTGGGTATTTTTACACATTATGATAACAACACTCTCAGGAATAATCGTTCCTGAGAGTGTTGTTATACCTGAATCTACGCTCGTACCGCCAGAAGTATTTATTGAACAACAGTCAGCATTGCAGTCAGTAACAAATCGAGAAGTATTCGCACCTGTACTCCTCATCATTCCAAGTATCGGAGTAAATGCAGCTATTGATCCTGTCGGTCTTACGGAAAAAGGTGCTATAGGAAGCCCTACAGAACCAGGACTCCTTGGATGGTTCGACCAGAGTCCAATTCCAGGTGAAAAAGGATCAGCAATTATTGATGGTCATCGAGGATGGAGAAATAGTACTCCAGCAGTGTTTGATAATCTCAAAGACGTAACACGAGGAGATATGGTTATTGTGATGAATAATCAAGGAGATACTCTGCCGTTCGAGGTGTATGATATCAAGACGTATGATCCTGATGAAAGCCCTCCGGAAGTTTTTGCAACAAGTGATACTATGGCTTTCCTTAATTTGATTACTTGCAATGGGGAATGGGATGTTGAAACACATTCAGCAACTGAACGTCTTGTCGTATTTACAAAAAGAACAGAAGATCGCTAAAAAAATCCCATAAGGGATTTTTTTAGTTGAGAAACATTTTATCGATCATGCCGCCATGTTCCTTGAGGTATTTTCGAATCTGCTGCTTTGCCAAAGTTGTTTTACACATGTTCAACCATTTACGTGTAGGCTTGCTTTTTTCTGTAGTAATAATTTCAATAACATCGCCTCGGTTTACTACGGTATCAATGGCAATCATTTTTCCATTCACGCGCGCACCGAACATATGGTTTCCAATATCCGAGTGAATCGCATAGGCGAAATCAATAACGCGAGCACCTTTTGCAAGCTCGATAACATCACCTTTTGGAGTGTAGACGAAGACACGCTCGTGGAAGAAATCGAGCTTGAGGTGTGTAAGGAAGTCTTCAGGTTTTTCCATATGGCGCTGAGCCTCGAGGAGTTCTTGGGTCCATGAAACTTTTCTATTAGGGTTGGGATTATTGAGACCACTTGCCGTACGCCCACCTTCTTTGTAGTTCACATGGGAATAAATTCCGTATTCCGCTTCCTCATGCATGACTTCGGTACGAATTTGAATTTCGATAATACTTCCTTGTCCATCAAACACGGCAGTATGGAGTGATTGGTATCCGTTAGGTTTGGGAACAGCGATATAGTCCTTGAACTTTCCAGGAAGTGGTTTATAGAGACCGTGAATAATTCCGAGTGCTTGATAACAATCACCGACGGTAGGTACTAGGATACGAAGAGCATAGATATCAAATATTTTTGTTTGGTCATAGTTAAATACCTTGAGTTTGTTCCACAAGCTGTAGGCATGTTTCATGCGGTAATTGAGACTGGTAATGTTCGCATCAAGGATACGGAGTTCTTCTCTTAGATTTTCTGCAACTTGGGTGAGATGTTGCTCGCCTTCGGTCGTAAAAGCATCAAGAACTTTTTTTGTTTTCATGTGTTCCTCGGGATACGCAAAAGGAAAGGCGTAATCCTCGAGCTGGGTTTTCATTTTCCCCATTCCTAAACGATCAGCAAGACGTGCATGGATCTCGAGTGTTTCGAGTGCAATACGCTGCTGTTTTTCTGGGTGTACATGTTCGAGAGTTGAAATGTTATGGAGTCGGTCGGCAAGCTTAATAGTTACCACACGAATATCGTTGGCGCTTGCAATAAAAAATTTTCGAAGTGACTCTGCATGACGCGCGACACCTTGGTATTTTAAATGCCCAAGCTTAGTAACCCCTTCAACAAGGGTGACAATTTCTTCACCAAAATGTTTTTGGAGTTCTTCGGCAGTGGTTGTAGTATCTTCAACAAGATCGTGTAACAATCCTGCAGAAATAGTAATAGGATCCGCGTTCATTTCTGCAAGGATTTTTGCGGTGGCGAAGACGTGGGTAAAATAGGGTTCACCGCTGTTACGTAGTTGACCCTCGTGGGCTTTTTGAGAATAGTGGAATGCGTTGGTAATCAAATCACACTCCTCTTGTGAAATATTTGGTTATAATGAGAGGAGTTCGTCTAGAGTCGGAATAATGGGACTAGAATAAGGAATTTAGACTAATTGTCACGAGAATAATTGACAGAGTTCATTATAAGTGATAATGTAAGCCAAGGCAATTTTGCTCAATAAAAACCAAATTAGGAAAAGATGGCGTCAAAACAACTAGCCAAAGAGACCGAGGTTTTGAACAAACCGGCTTCAGCGAAGCAAATTGTTCAGTTACTGCAATTGTTTATCAAGCTTATTTACGAGCTGGTAAATACATTTACATTCAGTCAGGCACAGGAAATACTTACTCAAAAGGATGCAGAGAGAAAACTTCGCAAGAAGATTTCCTTTTCGTTCAATGTAGATATTAAAGATCCATGGACAGAGGAAAAAGTGTGGTTAGAAAATTTTTGGAAAATAGTATTTGATTATACGATTAACTGGGACGATTTCGTACTGCCTCCAAAAACAGAAGAATTTCCTCATCTATGTATTCAACCAGCTGGGTTTACTGCTGAACAAATCTATTCTGGCATCGTGAATTGTAAAAGTTTTACGTTTACAAAACGGAGTAAATATTACAGTAATATTGACGAAGTAATTAAAAATGCCAAAGCAGTACAAGAGCACCCAAACAACAACGGGAATTATGCTTGGGCAGATACTGGTACACCAGAACCTGATACCAAGCATCGCAACAAAAGTTATGTTATGGCGATTGCTGAAGAATTTCCATTTTTAGGACCGGTTCAATATTTGTTATCATGTGCAGAATTTGAATTTAGAACAGGTATGGTTTACGATGTAATAGGTACAACGTATCTATCAGTTCTCGTTTCGAAGGGTTATGCCATGCGCGGTAGCTGGTACGATATCGATTGTTCGACCGTGAATTCCGGTAGTTGTAGCGGACATGGTCCTGCCTATGGTCCTCGTGAAGCAGTTTTTGCTTGATACTTGTTTCTTTTGCTCTTACTTCCGCATGCTGTAATTTTTAATTACAGCATGCGGATTTTTTTATGGGAATGTCACCTGAAATATATTTTTTATGATATATTCAAGGTATGAATCAGTTGAAACATACAAAGGGCCTCATTTTGGTTTTTATCTCAACCGTTATATTTGGGAGTTATGGGATATGGTCTCGATTAATAGGGCCAACACAGGGTATTTTCTACCCAGGATGGACCAGGGCGCTCCTCATTTCAGTTATTTTATTACCTGTTGTTATTTACTTCAAACAAATAGTTCCTATTAAAAGAGAAGACTGGAAATGGATGTCTATATTTTTACTCATTACGTCACTGACTCAGGCACCACTCTTTTACGCATTTAACCATATGGATATTGGAACGGCGACATTGTTATTCTTCGTAACCATGCTGCTTACTATGTATTTTGTCGGGTTCTTTTTCTTTGGGGAAAGAATAACTAAAGTAAAAGCATTCTCATTTCTTGTTGCATGTGTAGGCCTCGCTATTACGTTTCAGTTTTCAGTTGTGGCGTTTAGTTTATTTGCGGCACTCATGGCAATTATAAATGGGATTGCGAGTGGTGGAGAAATTTCGTTTTCGAAGAAACTTTCCGGAAATTATTCGTCGCTGTATCTTATATGGCTTAGTTGGGTTGCTATTATGGTTACGAATGGAATAATCTCGGTTCTCATTGGTGAGACTCAGTACTTACCAGGTTGGAGTATCTATTGGCTCTATCAAGCAATCTATGCAATTGCAGGAATTTTAGGATTTTGGTTAGTAGTAGAAGGAATGAAATATGTGGAAGCGAGTACAGGAGGACTCTTGGGGCTTCTGGAGATTGTATTTAGTTTGCTTTTCGGCTTTATTGTTTTTCATGAAGGACTGAGTCTAAAAGTTACTATCGGAGCAGTATTCATTATTGTTGCTGCGGCTTTTCCGCATATCATTGATGTAATAAAAAACAAAAAAGCTCATTAATTGCTATACTTATCCCATGAATGAACAAGGAATAAAAACAAATACCGTAGTATTTGCAGGAGGGTGTTTTTGGTGCGTCGAACATGATTTGCGTGCGGTGCCCGGAGTTATTGATGCAGTATCCGGATACTCTCCTGCTTCGCGAGTCGCTACGCAGGACAAGTGTCCGACCTATGAAAACCACGAAGGATATCGTGAAACTGTGCAAGTTACGTATGATGCAGCAAGAGTGAGTTTTAAGAAGCTCTGTCAGTTTTTCCTTGATCATATTGATCCTACAGATCCAGATGGGCAATTCCATGATCGCGGAGAATCATATCGAACGGCTATTTATTTCAAAAATCCCGAGGAACAAGAAATTGCAGAATCCTTGATCAAGGAGCTTGATGAGAGTGGATTATTTGCGCCACTCAAGGTTGCTGTACAAGTTTTACCGGAGAAAGTTTTTTATAAAGGTGAAGAATATCATCAGAACTATGCAGACAAAAATAGTATGCATTATACGAACTATGCCAAGGCCTCAGGACGAGTTCAGTTTGTGGCAGATACCTGTGCTGTGAGAGATCAGAAGCATATTCAATGGAAGGACTAAAAAAATCTTTTATTATTTGCTATACTAACAAGTAATGAAGACAAATAATTCTCCGTGGCTTACGCAGTTGCATCACGAGCGTGAAATAAAAATATTGGAGGCAGATACGGCAACCGATGTGGTTATTGTTGGAGGTGGGATTGCCGGGGTCACCACCCTTTATTTTTTAATGAAGTATACGAACAAGAAATGTATTCTTATAGAAGCAAGGCGTTTGGCTCATGGCGCAACAGGGCACAATGCAGGACAGATTGTTGCAGAGTTCGAAAAACCTCTTATCGATATTGTGCGCGAATATGGTATGGGGATGGCAGTACGTGGATTAGGTGCCGTCGAGTCAGCATGGGATCTCCTTGATGAAATTTTTGAAGACACACAACTTGATATATCGTGGAAACAATTTATTGGATATGGTGGGTATGCAGAAATCGAGCAATTATTGGGAGATTTGGAAACAGAATTGATTAAGCATGATCAGGGGCTTATGACATTTCCAATCCTTGTTTCATATGAGTCAAAATGGATTACGCAGATTCCAGAGAGGTATCGCAAGATTTGTATCGAAGTAGATCAAGTCTCACCGAATCCCTCGGTATTACCAGTGATGATTATCATGCAGCCTTGCCCCAGAAAAAGGGGGTAATGTATAGTGCTTTATTTACTGAAAAACTTGCAATCTGGTGCCTGGAACATTATGAGGATCGATGTCAGATCTTTGAAGAAAGTTTTGTACATGGTATTGAGCTTGCAGTAGAAAAACCGCTGGTTATTACCAACACGGCAAAAATTACCACAGGCGAGGTAGTTCTCTGTACTAATGGATTTGCAAATTTCTATATCCATGATCAAGAAGGTCTTGCTATTGATACTAAATTTCACCATGCGGTACACGGGGCAGTGGGGTATATGACGGGGTTTGTGGCACATGACTACCATGATCCTCTGGCGAATTATTATTACGAACAAGGCAAAAAAAGAAGTAGTGATCCACGTACCTCAGATCCGTACTTCTATGTAACCCGTCGTCCTTTCGCCCATACCGATAATTTCGATAGTTTGTTCACGATTGGGGGGCCAGAAGTCCTCCTCGAAAATCGAGAAATTTATTACCATGAATTTGATGTGGCCCAAGAGTTTAAGGAAGAAAGTATTCGTTTCGTCGAAAATAATTTTAAAGGGCCAGTGCTCGAGCAGAAGTTTTTCTGGCATGGACTCATGGGATATACGACGTCGGGATTGCGTATCGTGGGACCAGAACCATTAGACAAGAGGTTGCTCTATAACCTTGGGTGTAATGGGGTAGGAATTATGCCGAGTATTATGGGGGCACGAAAAATAGCTAGACATATAAATAATGAACAGGTCGAAGAAACTATTTTTGACCCTAAAAAGGACACTATTAATAAATAAACACGATACCCTATGATTGAATTTTTTACACAAATAAAGCCAGTAATAATCGTAGTGCACGCTCTCGCAGCAGCAGTTGGATTGGGGGCCGTAGTGGTCACAGACACTTTGTTTTTTAATTTTCTCAAAAACTTTAAAATTTCTCAGAAAGAAGACTCGGTACTGCAAATGGTTTCAGGTATTATTTGGATTGCTATTGTCTTACTGGCTCTTACGGGAACGATGCTTTATTTATCGGGTCCGTTAGGATATCTTGCAAAATCAAAGTTTGTGGTCAAAGTAATTATTTTCGGTGTTATTGTATTAAACGGAGTAATTTTAAATTGGGTACTTACTCCGTATCTCAAAAAGATCTCATTTGGTCCTGTCCTTAAAGAACCAAGCTTTAAAATTCGTTTTTTGCGAAGACTTGCATTTGCTTCTGGTGCGGTATCAATAATATCGTGGCTTACCGTATTTATCCTTGGGTCAGTACGGTCAATACCATTTACGGTTACTACGGGAATATTGTTCTATCTAGGACTATGTGGATTCGTGATAGTAGGAAGCCAGGTGTATGCTACATGGGTAAAACGCCACAAAATACTCTAAGTAGAGAAATTACTGGATTTTTTAGAGGTTTTTTGGTATAACAGTCTAGCTTGATACTTCAAGCTCGTATGGTGACTATAGTTTAGTGGCAAAACTCCGGTTTGTGGTACCGGTATCGAGAGTTCGATTCTCTCTAGTCGCCCCAAAGAAACAAGGAATTATAAACACTAACGGTACTTTTCCAAAAACCTCACCGCACTGTTGCGTTCGGCGAGAGCTTGGTGTGCTGATTGTTCAAGAGGGAGGAGGACAAGGTCTGCGATAGATGAGTCCTTAAAAATATGAAGTTTTTTGATGACTGAACGGGCTTGTTTTGTGTGCGAATAAATCTCGTGAACAAGAGTATCAATGATTTCATACCAGAAGAGAGATTGTAGAAATTCACGATCAGTCTTGAGATTGATGTGTGCTTGAGCTGGACGAAGTTCAAGGAATCGTTTGATAATCCGTACAGAAACAGGGTTGAGGATTCCTTGTTCCAGGTCTCCAAGCCAATCATGTGCATCGTCATTGAGCTGCCGCGCAATGAGGTAGTGTATAAAAAACTGCCGTACGTGTTTCTTCTTGGTCAAGGTAAGAATGATAGGGCCAAGTCCGTGCCCCAATGATTTATGGGCAAGGTGCTCCAGATTTTTATAATGAGGTAATACCTTGGGGAGTTCTACAATACCATCAACGACAGAGGTTTTGTAATGAGTCTGTTCCCAGTCGTTGGCGTGATCGATGGTGTCCAGAATATTTTTTATTGTTTCGAAATGATGAGGAGGAGTGACGTCGTGAAAAATTTCCACGAGCTCTCGTACGCAACAATTCGCAAGAGGAATCAAGTGTTGTTTTTGTTCGCCATCAATTACTTCATCATAAATCCCAAATCCAATCCATCCTAAAACATTTGCAACACATAGGCGCAGTACTTGTTCAGAAGAAAAAGATTTCTGATAATGGGGTTGGAGTGATTGCTGCCAAAGGAAAGGGAGTAGGAAAATCTCTGGTGCTTTTTCTTGGTTGCTCATTTTTTCAACAATCAGAGAGAGATCCTGACGAAGTGCTTTTGGGGCTGATGCAAATCGCTGCAAGAGTAGTTTTGATACGTGCGAAATTTTCTTACGAACGTCGTGGCGAGGGTTTGTTGGATTGGGCGAGAGGTGATGAGTGTAAGTAGTAAGGGCTTGGAGAATAAAAGCTGCAGTGAGTGCTTGAGATCCTGCGTAGGTAGGAATACCTTTGTGGAGTTCTTCGATATAAAAAGGATCGGCGGAGAGGTGATTAGGTCGTAGTTTCGAGAGTCGCGCAATATCATGAGAAACTTTCTGAGGAGTTCCTCCTAAGTTTAAATAAGTAGTAATAAAGAGCGATCGATCAAGAGGGGTGGTAATGTGAGGGTAGAGCTGCACAAGAATTTTCATAAGATTCTTTTTTGCACGAGAAGAACACGATCTCGAGAGAAAGAAACAATGGTGGAGTCGACTGTAATATTTTGATTCAAGAGATTGATGAGTAATGGCGTTTTCTAAAAAGGTATCGAGGGGCTCAA
The DNA here is from genome assembly GCA_964620085.1 of uncultured Candidatus Saccharibacteria bacterium. GTDB lineage: Bacteria > Patescibacteriota > Minisyncoccia > Phycocordibacterales > UBA1006 > CAIXMG01. The sequence continues at coordinate 17,894 of CAZUIQ010000002.1, forward strand.
GGAAGATCTTCTGCTGGTTGAGAAAAAAATTAATAGTACTATTCACGACCAAATCAATATCGCCCCAAGATTCACGGAGGTGTTGGGGGACGATCCAGGTAAAATAGGGACCACCTTCGCGAGTTTCGTGAGCAATCAAGTTATTTACAAAAGACAGGAGAACTTCTTCGGTAACAAGTCCGGGTTCGTGTACCGCTATTGCCGCAAGGGCCATGGCCGTGTCATCCAGATCATCGGGAAGTACTGGGTGTGTCTGGGATCGGTCATAGTAGTTCCACGATCCCTGGAGGCTTTTTTGTGAGAAGAGGTAGCTGATGGCATTGCGGGCAATGAGTTGTACGGTAGTATTGTTTTTTAAATTACTGAGGCAGATGAGGATGAGACTGGTCTGGAATGGGGAGTTTTCAAATGAGCCATTCGAAAACTGCGTAGCTTTGAGGTACGATAAAAGAGGTGTTTGAGTATTCATGAAAGATTAATCGCTGATTAAGTAATAGGAATAGTAACGGTGAATGTGCTCCCAAGTCCCTGATGGCTTACTACTTCGATAGTTCCTGCAAAATCTCGATGCACAATATTTTTTGTAGTTGACAGACCAAGTCCTGTTCCATGATCAGGTTCTTTGGTAGTAAAAAACGGATCGAAAATAGTATCGAGTAAATAATGAGGAATACCAGATCCGTGATCTTGTACAGAAAAAATAAGAGAACTATCTTTTTGTATAAGTGAAATAATGACCACGGGATTTTCTGGAGAGGTGTTTTTATAAGAATCGATTGCATTTGCAATGAGGTTGAGAGCGATTTGGTGAAATTTAAGAGGATTTCCGAAAAGTTGAATATCATCAAGTTTAATAATAGAAAGGGTAATACCGGTGTGACGTGCTTGGTACGTAAGAATTTCTACAGCTTCGGTAATTTCATCTTTACAGGAAAAATACTCCGCAACAGTGTTGCGACCAAGTTGTTTTCGAATAGACTCCAGATAAGTTCCCATACGTCTACTGGCACTAACAGATTTTTCAAGATACCTATCGACACTGGCTGTATCTTGAGGGTGTAGTTTCAAGGTATCAATACTCCCAATAAGTGCATTGAGTGGATTCATAAGATCATGAAAAAGACCAGAAGAAAGTCTTCCAAATTCAGCGGATCTGTAGAGTTGCGTAATTTTTTCCTCCTGGAGTAGTTTTATTTCACGGGTACGTTCATGAACGGTTATTTCAAGATTGTTACGTTCCACAATAAGGGTTTGTTCAGAGGTACGTGCTCGTTTTAGAGAAGCATCTATTTCCTTATTAGAAAGCCAGGTAATTAGTGTTATGAGAAAAAGGGCAATGCAAAGCTGTACGGCATCACTGAAAAGTATAGGGATTTGTTTCCAGCTTGTGTCCGGTGTTGTAATGCCGACCACCTGAAGGTATCCCATAATAATAAGAGTAAATCCGATGAGTGATGTGGTGATAATACTAAATCGGGTACTCACTAGAATACTTGAGATGATTATAATAATTACGTATGAAACCAAAACCATAGGAAGTTCCATTCCAAATAAAAGTGCTAGAGAAGTCGCAATAATGAAATACAGTCCAATAAAAAGATAGGTAGCTATTTTAAAGTAACCTTTCCGTGATAAAAATAAGAGTCCTGTAAATAGTCCGATAATACCAACATAAAGACTGATAGGTATTTGATGATGACTTGGCCCAAGTCGCAAGTAGGTTGTGATCAGGGATATTCCAAATAAGCATACAAGTCCTAGAAAACCAGATAGTATAATATTTAAAATATACTCATGTCGATGATCATCCTCGTTCAATGAGTGGGGCAGGATGCATTGTCGGTAACAAAAATGAATACCTTTTCTGACCAAGGTAAACATAAAAATAAAAAAGGATATAAAGAGATTCTTGTGAGCAGGTTTCATTTTTGTAAGATGGCGAACTAGTGTTCCCAAGGAGTAAAAGTGCTTTGTTCTAGAGCGATCTTATCAAGAGATTTTTTATCGCGAGCGTTTTTATTCACGAGGATTTCTTGTGCAAGGTTATGCATAGTTTTTTTGATGATAGGCTGATGACTACACGACTCGTAGTCATCAGTAGTATCTCAAAACACGATAAAATCTTTATAAAGCAGCTTGAGGTAATAAGTTTTTAGAGACGCTTCGTATTTCCTATCATGTAACCTCGACCAGGAATACTTTGAATAAATTGATTAGGATTTTTTGAGTTTATCTTTTTTCGAAGAGTAAGAATGTGCGCTTCGATGGTATTAGAAAATGGATTAAGATCAGCATTCCACACATGATCACTGATGGCATTTCTTGATACTACAGCACCCTGATTGCGCATAAGATATTCAAGAAGATTAAATTCCTTGCGTGTGAGACGAATAATTTTTCCATCACGAGTAACTTGTTGTGTGTGAATATCAAGAACGAGGTCTCCCATGGAAAGTGACAAAGGTGTTTGTACAGGGGGTCTCCTGAGAATTGTTTGTATTCGTGCAAAAATCTCTGCAAAGAAAAATGGTTTTGAAACATAGTCATCTGCTCCATATTCCAATGCGGTGACCTTGTTCATAAGTTCATTGGTTACGGAAATCATGATGATAGGAGTGTGCTTCTTGATAGTGTTCTCGAGAGCTCGTATTTCTTGAATAAGCGTAAGTCCATTTGTTTGGGGAAGTGCGTAGTCAAGGAGAATGATGTCGTAGTAATTATCTCTGATATTCCTCATCCCACTTTCTCCGGTACTTGCCACATCTACAGCAAAGCATTTTTCCTCGAGACGTTCGCGAAGATATTCTTGAGTATCCAAATCGTCCTCTATAATCAATAATTTCATATAGATGTAGTATAAAAGCACTTTTAAAAAATGTAAAACCCTTCACAAAAAGCGTTGATTAGAAATTTATAGAGCTTCGTGTATACTATACAGTTATGAAACACCTCAAGATTATTATCCCCATAGTCATTCTCCTAATTGCAGGAGCTGTGTTTTTCAAAACCTCACCCCGTCACGCTTCGCGTGCCGACCCTCTCCTGCAAGGAGAGGGTAAGGGAACGCTTGTGCAAAACTCTCCAATTGTCCCAGAGGTTTCTGCTGCACCAACCGATATCTCCAAAATTCCTATTTTGACCTATCACTCATTTGGCCCCAAGCCAGATTTCAAGGAAAATAAAACACAGTTGCAATATCGTGTGACCGCTGCAATGTTTGAGTCTCAAATGAAGGCCCTAGTTGATAAGGGATACCATACGATTACCTTTGCTGATCTCGTAGATAATCAATTGAACGGGAAACCTCTTCCAGAGAAATCAGTAGTACTTACGTTTGATGACGGATGGAAAAGTCAGTACGATCTCGCCGTACCTATCCTTGAAAAATATAATCTTACTGGAACATTTTTTATCATCACCAATTCAACAGGTACCAAGGCGTACATGTCAGTGGATGAACTCAAGGATCTTCATGCAAAAGGGTTTGAAATTGCATCACATACCAAAAGTCATCCTAGACTTCCCACACTTGATGATACAAAACTTCTTGAGGAGCTTCAGGGGAGTAAAAATGTGTTAGAAGACAAGTTGGGTATTACAGTAAAAACACTCGCGTATCCGTACTATGCACATGATGCGCGTGTTATGCAGGCAGTCCAAGATGTTGGATACTTGGGTGCTCGTGCAGGGTGGGGAGGGTTTAAGAATGATGCAACACATCTGTTCAATATGGTGTCACAGGAGTCTGTAAACAATCCTGATCCCTTCGCAAGTAAACGAATTGCTGAATAAAAAAACCCCACGACGCTCTACGAGCTATGCGGGGTTTTTTTATGAGCGATATAAGCGAACGTAAGAATACCTACGAATAACATAAGACACATAATAGGAATAGTGATCCATCCAAATATGAGTACGTCTATTTTAGTACAAGATACTCCACTTTCGAGACAGGCGCCACTTGATTGCCGAATGCCTGCTTGTAACAGAATGTGAGAAATCGAGAAACAAAGTCCAATGACTGAAAGAATAATGCTTGTAAGCCATATTTTTGTATCCTTTAGCCAAATACCAATACCGAGGACAATAACCTGAGGATACATGAATATACGCTGCCACCAACAGAAGGTGCATGGAGGGAGCTTGAACAGTTCAGAATACATAAGACTTCCTAATACTGCGGCAACTGCTAACATAAACGCAAAATGAAAGCTGTGCTTCTTCAAAAAATGAAAATAACGATTTTCAGTTTCTTTGAGAAAGAGAAGTATCCAGATACTGAGTACAAGAGCAATAACACCGAGTGCTCCAATTCCTAGAACCGTATTCCAAAAAACAATACCTGTCATACATTAACCAAGAGGGCACGCTGACTTCTCTGCTAAAACTTCGAGACTTTGTTCTCCACTAAGTCGAGATCCATCAGGAAACACCCACGTTGGATACCCATCGATTCCCGCATCCTTACATACCTGAAGTTGATTTTTAGAATCAGGACTTGAGCACTCAATATAGGGAAGCTTTGATGCAGATTTACTAAATAATTGTTTTGTAGCCTGACAGTGAGGACACCAAAATGCTCCATAGAATTTTACACCAGAATCTTTTAAGCATGTTGCAAACCCATCATAAGGACCAGGTGTTGCCTTGTACCATATGAATAGTCCAGCAAGGACGGCAATAATGCCGAATAGAAAAATATAACGAGATTTTTTTTGCATATATTTTTATTTTGAAAGGGTGTCTAATAATTTCCAGAAGACCTCTTCACTTCCGAGATCTCGAGCACATTCGGTTGCTTCAGCTTTATAGGCAGCAAACGGGTGGAGGCTTACAATAGGTGAATGGCGATAAACCAGTGCATACTCAGGATGATCTGCAAGGAGTTTCTCAATAGTTGGTTTAGCTTGTTTACAGTAGTAACAATCAATATCGGCGTATTCTACAATGACAATACTGGCATCCTTGGGACCAAGCCAGTGATCATTTTCATTAAGAACAATTTTGTCTCCTGTGATAGGTGGTTGCCCATCAGGAGATCGTTCTTCGAGTATTGATTTCTCAAATACTGACTGATCGCGAGCACCAAGCACCGGCCACTGTTTCTGTGAAAGGGTCTTGCCCGAAGTATCAAGAGTTCTCTTGAGAATGAAAAACGTTGGTGTTCCTTGGGCACCTGATTTCTCGGCAAGGGTTACCGCATCAGAAATTGTTTGCGTGTAAGTTCCATTATCAAGACATGCTGCAAATTTATTTTTATCAAGCTGGAGTTTTTTTGTGTAGCTGAGAATTTCTTTGCGTACTGAATCCCTAGTTTCTAGTTTTTCAGTACCACTGCCTTGTGGTGCTGGTTGTACTAATTTTGATATAACAATTCCGCCTCCGATAAGTGCTCCACAAATAATGAGTGCAAAAAAAGTCTGATAAGTTTCAAAAAGTGATTTCTTGGGTGTGTGATTATGTTCCATAGGTGTAGTATAGCAAATTAGTTGTTTCTTTTAAAAAGTTTTTTTATATTAGCCCAAGAGAGTGAGTGATCATCGGTACCTTCGTCACTAATAAGGTATGCCCAAGGCTCTAGTTTTGGAATTGAATCGGCAACAACCTTGAGCATGCCAATTACAGGAAGGGCAATAATCATTCCAATAATTCCCCAAAGACTCGCTCCAATAATGATCCCTACAATTGCCGTAAGGGGGTTGATATTAATATTCCCGCCGGCAATGTTAGGGGTGAGGAAATTGTTTTCCAAGAACTGCACCACAATGAATAAGATAATGGCACCGAGTGCGACCGTAGGTCCTACTGTTGCAAATGAGAAGAGTATGACAATACCAAACCCAATGACAGGACCCGCGTAGGGGATGACATTAAGTATTGCTGCGAGGACTCCAAAAAATATTGGGTTAGGTACTCCAACCGCCCAGAATCCTAACGAGTTCACAATGGCGAGGATAATCATGACCCAGAATACTCCTGAGAGATAGCGAGGTACGACACGCACAATTTTTTTAAGGGTTGCCAGTATAACAATCTCATCAGCCTGACCAAGGAGTTTTCTGAAGAAAACCATAACCTTGTTTCGATAGTACAAAATAAAAAATGTGTAGATAAAGGTAAGACCGAGTGTTGTAATAATGCTGGTAATACTTGTTGCAATATTTCCAAGGTTTTGGCTCGCAAGCTCGAGGAGATTGATGTTCTCAGAAAACCAGAGAGTTTGTGTTTCGATAGGAATACGGGTGACCTGCTCGATAAACTGTTGGGCCGTTGCGGTATTGGTTACAATACTTGTTTTATACTGTGGAATGCTGGCCACGAATTGTGATCCTGCAAATGAAATAAGGATACCTACTCCTACTACTACAGCAACCATGAGTACGAGCATAATCCCGATGGCGAATACTCGTGGCACGTGGAAATGTTCGAGTCGTCGGACGAGGGGTAAGACGAGAAACGCAAACAAAAGGCCAAGGACAAGGGGGACTAGGACGGTTTTCCCCATGATAAGGATTGTAATGAGTACTGCAATTGAAGCGACCACAAGGAGCGCATTCAAAAAAGGGATTTGAATCGTTGTTTTCATAGGTTTTATTATACGGTCATTATGGACAAGAAACCATTGACATTTTACTAATACAGTGATATACTGTTAAAGAGCTCTATTTTTAAACTTTTTAAAAAACAAAAAGATTTCTTTAACAATCAAAAACAAAAATCATGAAAAAACAGTTTTTTCTCGCAACAATTTTCGCTGTAATGGCAACCATTTCTATGGCACAGGTGCCATATATTTCACTTTCCGAACCAATTGATACTAGTGTGGTTACCACAGACTCTATTACAGTTGGATTGCAACAATTTCCCGGAACTGGCTCTAATTGGCACGTACAACCACAACCACAAAAAGTAGGAACTACGACATGGTTGCAGCGTGACACATCTCACTATGCTGATACCTATCAGAATCTATCAATAGGTGTAGGTAATTTAGATGCGGCAAGCGGATATAGAATTCGATTGATTATCTATGATGATGCCTATGTGACCACCGATACCTTGTATTATTCTGAAGTGGTGACTACTCGACCAACTGCACAGCATGTGCAAATCATTTCAGTGACACCTGTTTCATTACTTCCTAAATCAGGATACAAAGTTACAGGTAATTCAATCGGTCAACCTGCCAAGGTTTGGGCCCTTAATGCAGCAACCTTTGCAGCGGTGACAGATACGTTTACTTTTGGATTCATGTCAAATTATTCGGACACCCTGTCCTTCTTATTTGATAGTGCCAATATGGTACATCCACCAGTACGTGTCTACATGAAAGGACTTACAGATAATTGGATTACATCCTCTGCTGTAATTCCCGGTATTACGTCACCTGCTTACACAGCAGCAACAATGAATTTTGGAACACCGGTAATTACTACTAAGGATTCAGTCCGTGCAAACTTAAACATTACAAGTTTAGGTAATGCAGGGAATCCAATACTAGGGATGACTATCACAGATAGTTTAACAGGCCTACCGATATCTCAATCTTCACAGATTGTTACATCAACAGGTCCAATAAGTATCTCGAAAGGATCTCTATTAAGTAATCGCTGGTATCGCATTAACGCGATAGTAACAACTCCGCAGAACATGACGAGCACTTCAACACTCTTGTTTAAAACCTTGAATGTTAATCCGGCTACCGTTACTGTTTCGCAGCAATTACCACAGGATTATGTTTCTTATACTGCAAAAGCCTTCATCGATCCGAAAGGTTTCAGTGATAGCTCAAAGGTAGTTAAGGCAGAGCTTATGGAAAACAATGTTGTGGTAAATTCGTCAGTGCTTGCGCTTACCGACACGGGAACTATTACGTTTACTCAAACAGGACAAACATCAGGAACTTCAAAATCAGTAAAGGTGCGTGTAACCAATGGTGCAAACCTTGTTACCACATCATCAACGATTAATGTTTCGATGTTGTCTGTTGGTACACCGATAATGAATCCGACAACACCCGTGAAAACGATTGATTCGATGTATGTAGGGTTCAATGTTACCAGTCTTGGTATTCCGTTGAATCCGACATTTCATGTGATTATCAAAAATCCAGCAGGTGTCATCATTCTTGATTCTACAAGGCTGGTAACATCGACAGGTATTATTGGTATCGGTAAAGGTGGATTATTGAGTAATACTACGTACACGATTACCGGAACATTGTCGAATTCGATGATGCTTGGTGATACAGACATTGTTTCGGTAACAACAAACAACGTGAACACGCCTCTTGTAACCATTGCTACACCTGTAGTAAATTACACTGACTACACCGTAACCGCCTCGATTAATTCGAATGGTTCATCGGATAGTTCTAAAGTAAAAAAAGTGTATTACTACGAGGATAACATTCTCGTGGATTCGGTATCAGGGAATGTGACGCAAGTTACGTTTACTCGTACCAACAGAAATCAGGGTCAATCTTATTCAGGAAAAGTGAAAGTGGTAAATTTGGCAAATTTGTCAACTACCGCAACAGTTTCGATTCAGATGCAGTCACTTGCACCGAATCAGAAACCGCATATCACTGACCTATTAGCTGATGATGCGGCAACCGTGCGTGTGACCAATATTACTTATGGTGCTTCTGCGAATAACACATCAACGATTCGTCTTGTATTCAAAATTTTACAAGCCGGGTACGTTGATACGTTGACCGTTGCAACAGGATTAATCGGCTCTGGAATTATTCCAGAATACACGATTAATAATTGTATTGGTGGGTATACTACAGAGATAACGGTAATTGACGAAAGTCCTGCCGGTATTAAAGTCGGGAACACGTTACAGCAGAATATGCCGTTGCCTTCGGATGTAGTTCTTGCTGATGTTACACAAAACAACACAACAGGGAATATTCTTTCGATAAATGCATTCGGTTCTGGTGAAGGAAACGCAAATCCCACTTTGAAGTTATTTATCTTTCATGATAATCTTCAGATAGGAAGCATGTTCTCGACTACAGTGAGTTCTGGTATGTTTGATTATTCCTATTCATGGGATAATCTTCAACCAAATACTCAGTACAAGGTTGTTGCTGAATTGTCTGCGATTGGGTCTGCTTCATCTACGATGACCAAATATTTTTGGACAAGTGGGGTAACGGGTATTAAGGAAACTCATATTCCAGAGCCTTCACAAAAAGTTAGAGTGGTTAACCTGTTGGGGCAAGTTATTACTACTCAGGAGGAATATCGTAATGTTTGTGAATCCTTAAAAGGTTCACAAAAAACAGTCTTTATTACTCCTGTAGATAGTAATGGTGTCCAGACAGGAGACACCAAAAAAATACTGATTCAATAACATAATTTCTATAATTATTAAAAGTCAGTGGGGTTCGTGCATTTGCGCGTTCCCCTTTTTTTATTTTCAAAAAAGAGTTTATATAGATTTTATCTTGCGTTGTTATAACTAGTGTAAATATTCATTCACAAGTAAATAAGAAATCATGAAAAATCATTACAAGAATAGCAGACGTTGGGTCATCTTTTGTACTCTTGAGTGGGCACTTTGCTGCCTTATGAATGCTCAAGGGGTATGTCTGATCACCCCAAACACTAGGATCACGGTGTTGCCTCATACCCGGATTACTTTCCAAGGAGGAATTACTAATCATGGAATCTATCAGTCACATGGCACCGAAGTATTTTCTGGAACGAGTGACCAGGAGATTATTGGTAATTTTTCTGGTCAGAGCTCCTTGGGAAATGTGATTAAAAAAAACAATGGCACACTCAAGTGTTTTGGAAATATTACCTGTAGCACGTTTACATGGGAATCAGATCAGTCGGTTCATGTAGCAGACTCGACCTATTTCTTGATCTCATCGCACGCGAATGGGTCACTCATAGATCACGATAGTAATTCTAGGTTTTTTGTATTAGGAAATAATGCTTCACTTAAAAGATCTATTGGACAAGTGGCAAAATATTTCTTTCCCATTGGATCTCACCCAAATGAATCTTCCTATCGAGGTGTGGCCATAGATGTACAGTCTCTTGGGGATACGATGCCACACCCAGTATCAGTACAATTGATATCTGATTGTGCAGGTACATTAAATTATCAAAAACATTTTCCAAGTACTGACACTGCCTGTGTTGCGGGTTCGTGGGTTGCCTTTAATTGTTTGGATCAAGAAGGTTGGCGCTGTACAGGTCCAAGTAATTACGAACACGTAATTTCTGTGTACCAAAGCAATGTGACCTGTGGAGGTCCTCTCAGGCGTGCCCTACAGGGAGCGCCGGGTAGTTCTTGGCAAGATAGTATTGAAAGTGTTGTAGGAGATTTTGCATCAAATCTTTGTCAGTATTCTGATTGGCAGGGAAATACTCACTGGATAACGGGTGGTAAATATCGTAATTTTTCAGATATCGCCATTGCTTCAAGTACTAGTGTGCTTCCTGTTACATTGCTTGCGTTGCGTGCTGATCCATGGAATCAAAAGAGTATTCGTATTTCATGGAAAACCGCATCAGAAATTAACAATGAAAAATTTATAGTAACGAGAAGTACTGATGGGAATAATTTCTCAAGAGTTGGTCATGTTGCTGGATCTGGAACTACTTCGGCGACACATGACTATTTTTTTGATGATCATGATGTGTTATCGAATGTACGGTACTATTATCAGCTGGAACAGGTTGATTATGATGGAAAGACTCAATGGTCAGATATTGTTTTTGCAAAAATAAACAAGGAAGAGATTTTAGAAATCAAGAGATATAATCTCTTGGGACAAGAAATCTTGGAAAATAGTGCAGGTCTACAGATTATTCAATCGAGAACAAGTAAAGGTGTTACAACAATAAAAACCTTTAAAACATTACCCTGACTGGTAATGTTTTTTATTAGAGGTATACTTTTAGGGTTACTCATTAATACTATTATCATGCAACCAACACCCACACCCATATACAAAAAACTTTTACTACCAGGACTAATCATCATCGGACTTATCCTCGTAGGAACATTGTTATTCATGAATGGTGGTGTAGTAACCCAAGGAGCATCACTCTTCAAAGGTATTTCTACTATCAATGTAAATACTTCAGTATGTAAGATTACAGTAGGTCCTACTGGTTTACCTAGTAAACCAGTACCTTCAGTGAAGGTTATCTCACCAAATGGTGGAGAAACCTTTACTGCAGGGCAGCAAATTACCGTGAAGTGGAGCAGTTGTGGTATACCTGCGACAGGTAATGTTATCAGTATCCAATTACGAGGAGGATTCCCAGGAAGTGCAGTTAATTTTATGGAACTTGCTCCTTCAAACTACTCTGTAAATGATGGGTCTGAAACGATTACTCTTCCTACGCAGGCAATGAATTCATTCATGCAGTATGGAAATAATTTTAGGATAAAAGTTTGGATTGAAGGGTATGCACAAGACGAGTCTGATAATTTTTTTACGATTAATGGGCCAATAGCTTCTTGTGCTAATGGTGATCCGTTAATTACATCAATAGGTTCGCCGATTAAAGGAGGAACTTTAAATAGAGGAGGTAATATGACGGTGTCATGGAACTGGTGTAATATCCATCCAGAATCCGAAGTACTCATTGTATTAAAGGATGTAAATAGTAATCAAAGGTACTCACTGAGTACTTATAATTACAGCAGCGTATTCCCAGGTTCATCAACAGGAAATTACCACTCAAACACCTTGGGGGCGTCAGATCTAGTAACAATTCCTTCATATATCCCTACAGGTCAGTATGAAGTATGGGTTGGTGGAAAAGTCTATCCAGATTGGAATCCTGACTTCCTTAAAACCTCAGGAACATTTACAGTTAAATAATTAACACAAGAGTTTTTCTCTATTACATTAAGCAAGCACACATCATGCTTGCTTTTTTGATATAAATCTATTGAAAGAAAGTTTCTTGCGGAAGCTATTTCATAGAGGTATACTTAACAAGTTATTAAATTAATCATTTTATTATGCAACCAACACCTACACCCACATACAAAAAACTTTTACTACCAGGACTAATCATCATCGGACTCATCCTCGCAGGAACTTTATTATTCATGAATGGTGGTGTAGTAAATCAAGGAGCATCCCTTTTCAAAGGTGTTTCTACTATCAATGTAAATACTTCAGTATGTAAAATTACGGTAGGCCCTAATGGTTTACCTAGCAAACCAACACCTTCAGTGAAAGTTATCTCACCAAATGGTGGAGAAACATACCAAGCAGGACAACAAATTACGGTGAAGTGGAGTAGTTGTGGTATACCATCAACGGAATTAATAAGAATAAATTTGCAAGATATTGTTGGAAATACGGTCGCTGGATGGACCGATACACAAAATGATGGTAGTGAGACCCTAACAGTACACTCACCTGTTTTTATTAATGGGACTACTCCAATATTTCCAAATATGATTTTTGGTAATCGATACAAGGTAGCAATATCAATTACAAACCCAACCCCAGCAATGCAGCCTATGGATGTTTCTGATACGACGTTTACGATAAATAGTGGTGGTCCAATAGGTACTAATTGTCTTGAAGATAACCCAAGACGTTTCGGTTTGATAGAAGACGAACTTGCTCTTGCAACAACAACACATCCTAATAATGGAAATCCAAATATTGCTAATCTTGGTGATTTTAAAATTGATCCTACAGAAACAGCAAGTATTTGTATATTAAAGGGGATTAATGTCTTTGCAAGTGCAAATCCAATAGCTCCATTATCATCAGTGCGAATCGTTGATGTTGCAACGAATCAAGTAATAGGGAGTATTGGATCTTTTAATGCGCCAGCTCAACCGGGAGAGTCATGGGCTGCAACCATTCCAGTAAATGTAGCCTATTCACTTGATCCAGGAAAGCGCTTCAGAATTGAAGGTGTGATGCGGCCCCAACCTCTTGCTGGGACAACAAACATGTTGACTCTTGGAATTACAGGATTTAAGGCAGGTGCCAATTCGAAAAATATTAGCACGGTAATGGATCTTTATTCTCGAGTAATGTCTCTCCAATAAAATCTATTGACTCATATACCTTTTCTACTACATCAAACAAGCACGCACCGTGCTTGTTTTTTGATATAAATCTCTTGAAAAAAGTTTCTTTGCACAAATTACTTTGAGAGGTATACTTAATGAGTTATCAAATTAACTATTTTATTATGCAACCAACACCAACATACAAAAAACTTTTACTACCAGGACTAATCATCATCGGACTTATTCTCGTAGGAACATTACTGTTCATGAATGGTGGTGTAGTTAATCAAGGAGCATCACTCTTCAAAGGTGCTGCTAATATCAATGTAAATACTTCAGTATGTAAAATTACTACAGGTCCTAATGTTCTACTTGGTAAACCAGCACCTTCAGTGCAGGTTATCTCACCAAATGGTGGAGAGGTGTTTACTACAGGACAACAGATTACCGTGAAATGGAGTAGTTGTAGTATTCCTGCAACTACGGGTATGTATATAGATATTGTAAGCACGAATCCAGCAAGTCCTGTTTTTGGAGGAAAGGAACTTGGATATAGTACTACCAATGACGGCTCTGAAACGATGACACTTCCAGCGATTTTGTCCGGCTCAGATTTTAAAGTGAAAGTATATCCTGTCAATCAGCAAACACTTACCGTTGTTGATGATTCTAATAACTTCTTTACTATTAATGGAGGGGTTGATGTGGGCATTTCTAGCACAGTTTCTTCTATGATGACGTCTTCAGCAAACCAGTCCTTAGGATTGTTTCAATTCACTTTTAAGGTGAAAAATTATGGACCTACAGATATATATATTGATGATAATGTGGGTCTTGTAGGAAATTATGGATTTTCGATAGGATTTATGAACCAGAATAATGTTAATCCTCAGTATGTAAGTACCAGTTCGGTTGTGACATCCTCGACAGCACAATCTCAGGGTGGTAGATATGTTATTCGTGGATACGGTGCAGACGAGACCTTTACTATTAGTGCAACATTAGACCCTATTAATGCAGGACTATATAGAATGGTTCTTGGAGGGATTGTTGTGAAAGATGCTGCTGGGGCAGGTCTTGATTTTGTGAAGACAGATGTTAATGGAAATGTTGAGACTGGAAACGTTTCACTACAGTAAACTGTTGACTTCCTCCTATATTCTGATATATTAAGCAGGCACAAATGGTGCTTGCTTTTTTGATTCGACACATCCCAAGACTTCTATTTGAGCCTTATTTTATAAGGATAAGATAAATATTGAGGAGATATGGCCGGATTGGACAAAGGAATATTATAAGACTTTTTTCAGAGAAAGCCTTTTTGTACTTGTCCGGAATCTCTCTCTTTTAGAGAGAGCGACACGACTTTGTCGTGCGGAGAGAGTACGGGGTTTTCTTATAACACATGGCTAAAACATCAGTATTAGCGCGCAATGAAAAACGACGAAAGTTGATCGAGAAGTACGCTGTAAAGCGTGCCGCTCTTAAAGCGTCAGGTGACCTTGAAGGTCTCCAGAAGCTTCCAAAGAACTCGTCACCAACTCGTTATAAAAATCGATGCGCGGCAACAGGTCGTTCAAGCGGATATCTCCGAGATTTCGGATTATCACGCATTAAGTTCCGAGAACTTGCAAACGAAGGGAAAATCCCTGGAGTACGTAAGTCTTCTTGGTAATTAGATATATGGACAAAATGGCAAACTTAATTATCTCTCTTAAAAACGGAGGTAATGCAGGTAAGGTATCAGTTATGGTGCCAGCAACCAAGCTTTCAGCTGAAGTTGCAAAAGTACTTTTCAATGCAGGATATATTGCATCTTATGCAAAAAAATCTCGCACGAAAGGTGACGTTCTTGAGCTCGGAGTTTCTTATGTAGATGGGAAGCCACGAATCAGTGATGTAAAAAGAGTTTCAAAGTCTTCATGCCGAGTTTATTTCGGAGTGCAGGACATCAAACTCGTTAAAAATGGTCGAGGACTTTTGGTGCTTTCAACTCCAAAAGGAATTCTAACAGGTGACGAAGCGCGCACAGAACACGTAGGTGGAGAAGCGCTCTTCCAAATCTGGTAACTATATGTCACGACTTGGAAAAAATCCAATTGAAATTACAGCAGGAGCAACCGTAACAGTGTCAGGAGATGTTGTTACTATTAAGGGTGCTAAAGGCGAACTTGTGCGAACATTTCGTCCTGAAATTTTGATTGAAGTAAAAGACAATACTATTGTACTTACTCCGCAAGGAGACGATGTATTCATTCGAAGTCTTTGGGGAACTGTTGGTTCACATGTGCGAAACATGATGGAAGGAGTTACCAAGGGATTTGAAAAGAAAATCATCCTCGAAGGAGTAGGATTTAAATCTGCGGTTGCAGGATCAACTCTTGATTTGGCTCTCGGATTTTCACACCCTGTGAAAGTTCCCGTGCCAGCAGGACTTACCGTTACTGCAGATAAAAACATTATTACGATTTCAGGAATTGATAAAGAATCGGTCGGTCAATTCGCTGCATATGTTCGATCTCTCAAGAAACCAGAACCGTATAAAGGAAAAGGATTCCGATACGATGGTGAAGTGATCCGACGTAAGCAAGGTAAGAAATCTGCGTAATCAATAATTATATGAATAAAACAAATATAAAAACATTGAAGCGCGCGCGACGTCACAAGCGAATCCGAGCACGAGTTTCTGGAACTACAGAACGTCCACGACTTGCAGTATTTAAATCTAATAAATTTATGTATGCACAGTTGATTGATGATACTGCCGGAAAAACTCTTGCATCGGCAAGTGATATCAAGGGTGGCAAGGAAGTTCAAAAGCGAACCAAGGCTGAGAGATCGGCATTGATTGGAACCGAGCTTGCTGAAAAAGCAAAAGCTCTCAACATTACTACCGTTGTCTTTGATCGAGGTGGATTCCGATTCACAGGTCGCGTAAAGGCATTAGCTGACAGTGCGCGAACGGCTGGACTTATCTTCTAATTATATGGAAAATACAACAACTACAACCACAGCAACCCATGCTTCGCCACAGGCTACGCAGGGCACAGCAGCAACAACACAAAATAGAGAGCCTCGAAAGTTTGCACCACGATCTGGTGGAGCACCACAACGAGGTGGAGGAGGGCGTCCAGGTGGACGACCTGATCGACGAGGTCCACGACCAGAACGAGCAAAGCCAGAATTCGAGCAAAAAATGCTTTCAATTCGACGTGTAACTCGTGTGGTTTCAGGAG
Organism: uncultured Candidatus Saccharibacteria bacterium; assembly: GCA_964620085.1. Classification (GTDB taxonomy): domain Bacteria; phylum Patescibacteriota; class Minisyncoccia; order Phycocordibacterales; family UBA1006; genus CAIXMG01. The sequence continues at coordinate 34,150 of CAZUIQ010000002.1, forward strand.
GGCGACGATTTAGTTTCTCAGTAGTACTTGCTATTGGAGACAAAAAAGGATCAATGGGACTTGGAATTGGAAAAGCTGGAGATACAACTCTTGCGATTCAAAAAGCATTTAACGATGCCAAGAAAAATATGCTTAAACTTCGTTTGAACAAACGAGGAACTATTCCTCATGATGTGAAAGCGAAATACAAAGCTGCACGTGTCATGCTTATGCCGAACACAGGACGAGGGGTGGTGGTAGGTTCTGCAATGCGTGTCATGGTAGAACTTGCAGGAGTAACTGATATTACTGGTCGTGTGATCTCAGGATCAAAAAATAAACTTAATATTGCACAGGCGACTATGAAAGCTTTGTCAATCTTCAAGTATGCAAATAAATAATCTTAAGCGAAAAAATCCAAATACTAAACATGTTCAAGTAGGACGTGGAGGTAAACGTGGTAAAACCGCTGGACGTGGAACAAAAGGACAGAATGCTCGTTCAGGACATCGTAAGCGACCAGAACTTCGAGATATCATCAAGAAAATTCCAAAGAAACGAGGTTATGGTAAAAATCGTGCGAAAACTACTTACGCGAAGCCAACCGTATTCCCAGTAAATCTTTCAGTACTTGAAAAGGTGTTTGACGCAGGAGCAATTATTTCTCCAGTATCACTACTTGAAAAAGGAGTTCTCAAGTCTACACGGCTTCCAAGTGCAGGAGTAAAGATTTTAGGAAATGGAGACGTTACTAAAAAATTCACTATTTCAGAATGTGCTGTCTCTGCATCTGCCAAGACTAAAATCGAAGCAGTAGGCGGTTCGGTTGAGTAGTGTGATATAATCACTCATATGTTTCAATCATTTCTAAAAAAAGTAAAAATAATCTTCACCGATCGACAGTTATTGTCTCGGGTAGGTTTTATTTTTGCCATTCTTATTGTGTTTCGTGTGTTGGCAGCAATTCCGGTTCCCGGAGTAAATGCCGCATCACTTGCACAGTTCTTGAGTAATAACCAATTCTTTGGATTCTTGAATATTTTTTCTGGAGGAGGGCTTACTAATCTATCTATTGTACTTCTTGGAGTTGGGCCGTTTATTACTGCCTCAATTATCATGCAGTTACTCACGTTGATGGTTCCCAAACTCAAGGAGTTGTATCACGAGTCAGGAGAAATGGGACGACGAACCTTTAATCAGTATTCTCGGTATCTCACGGTACTCCTTGCTATTATTCAAGGGGCTGCGTTGCTTGCGGTACTTGCCAAGCAGGGTATTGTACCAGGATTTCCAACACCCCAATCATTTATTAATATTGTGATTGTGGTAGGAGGGGCATTTCTTATGATGTGGATCGGGGAATTAATTTCAGAATTCGGTATCGGAAATGGTGTTTCAATCATTATCTTCGCAGGAATTGTTGCAAGTATTCCTCAGACCGTGAGTCAGGCGTTGTTCTCGTACGACCCCTCACAACTTCCTTTATATATCGGATTCGTAATTGTTTCGGTACTTATTATATTTGGAATTGTTATGATTACAGAAGCAGAACGACTTGTTCCTGTAACGTATGCAAAGCAGGAAGCTCGAGTTGGGTATATTTCATCATCGACATCAACTCATATTCCACTTCGTATGAATCAGGCAGGAGTGATGCCGATTATCTTTGCACTCGCAATTCTCTTGTTTCCTAATTTAATTGCTACGGCAATGCAAAGTTCTGTTCACGCAGGTCTTGCAGCAGCTGGATCGGCAATCACAAATTTCTTGAGTAATCAGTTGTATTATGGAATCCTTTACTTCGTACTCGTATTTGTCTTTACGTATTTCTATACGGCAGTCACATTCGATGCTGAAGCGATGTCAAATAATCTTCAGAAAAACGGTGCATTTATTCCAAATGTTCGTCCTGGAGCACCCACAGCAGAGTATGTTGGGAAAATTATGACACGGATTACATTTTTCGGCGGACTTTTCTTGGCTACTATTGCGGTACTTCCGACAATTTTCCAAGGAATTACTGGGAATCAAAGTCTTGCATTGGGAGGAACAGCACTCTTGATTGTAGTATCGGTAATTATCGATCTTATCAAGAAGCTTTCTGCTCAGGCGAGTATGCGAGAATATTAATCTCAAACTAAAGGATCCCCGAGAGGGGATTTTTTGGTATAAGAACTCTACTATCTCATTCACAAAAACTCCATCCCTAACCCTTCCTCTTGGTAAGAGGAAGGGAACCGCACCAGAGAAGTTAGAGTTTATTAGAAATTTA
>CAZUIQ010000002.1:36410-66778 GCA_964620085.1 uncultured Candidatus Saccharibacteria bacterium
TTGGATATGAGATTACATAATTTTCTTTCTACAAAAGAAAAACGTCGGTATTTAAGAAATAATATGACTGAGTCAGAGGAGGTTCTTTGGGATGCTATAAAACAAGACGCTCTAGGTGTTAGATTTAGACGGCAATTTAGCATAGGTCACTATATTGTTGATTTTTACTGTCCAAGGAAGAAATTGGTAATTGAAACTGATGGAGGAGTACATTCGAGTCAAAAAGAGTACGATGAGATTCGCAATAAATTTATGAAGGATTTTAATATAAAAGTACTAAGATTTAGAAATGATCAAATAAAAAATAGTCTCAATGAGGTAATAGTTCAAATTGAAAAAGCACTTACTCTCGATTAGGTTCCCCCTCTTACCAAGAGGGGGTTAGGGGGAGTTTGTTCAAGAGGAGGTGCCCCGAGGAATCGAGGGGCGGTGGAGTTTGGAAAGAAGCAGTTTGGAAAGGTTCAAAAAGAACCTAAAATATGCTAAAGTCTTCCTATGGCAAACGCATATATATTTTACGGCAAGGCGGGATCTGGGAAGGGTACTCAAGCCGAACTTCTCCAAAAACACCTTGAGGAAAATGGTCGGAAGGTTATTTATATTGAAACAGGCGGACTTTTTCGTGAGTTTGTTGAAACCAATACTTCTTTTGCCGCTCAACGGACTAAAACAGTTATTGATAGCGGACAGCTTATGCCCGCATTTTTTCCTATCTACCTTTGGTCAAAAGCCATGATTGAAAACTATGATGGCACGCAGGACCTTGTTTTGGATGGCGTGACACGGCTTATTGAGGAAGCCCCTATTCTAGAATCGGCCCTCTCTTTTTTTCAAGTAGACAAAAAGTTAGTATTTAATATTCATATTAGTGATGACACTGCCCAGTCACGACTCGCAATTCGTCATGAAGGTCGCGCTGATGATGCTGATTCTACAAAGATTCAAAAAAGATTAGATTGGTATGCAAAAAACGTGATGCCTGTTTTGGAGTATTACAAAAAGGGTACGATGATTACGGTGCATGATGTTGATGGTGAGCCAGATGTGGTAGGGGTTCAAAAACAAATACTCGAACTTATATGATAATTATCAAGACCGAACAAGAAATACAAAACATGCGTGAAGGGGGAAAGCGTCATGCAGAAATTTTACAGAAACTGGCGAAATTAGTTCGTCCAGGTATTTCGACATGGGAACTTGATCAAGAGGCTGAAAAAATGATCAAGGAATTTGGTGACAAGGCAGCATTCAAGGGATATAAACCTGACGGTGCGCGTACTCCGTATCCTGCGACACTGATTACATCAGTAAACGAGGAAGTGGTGCATGGTATTCCAAGTAAGAAAAGAGTTTTGCAGGAAGGCGATATTGTCTCGCTTGATATTGGGGTAAATCATAATGGGGTTTTTACTGATGCGGCAATTACGGTTCCTGTTGGGAAAGTTTCAAAAGAATTGAACGAGTTGTTAATGATTACAGAGGAGGCTTTGCAAATAGGTATTGATCAAGTAAAGCCAGGGAATACGGTTGGTGATATCGGCTATGCGATTCAAAGTTTCATTAACAAGCGTTATGGGATCGTTGAAGGATTTTCTGGGCACGGAGTAGGACGGCATATTCATGAGGATCCCTATATTCCAAATTATGGTAAACCAGGGACTGGTGAAAAACTGGTTCCAGGAATGACTATTGCTATCGAGCCGATGATGAACCTTGGGACGAAATACGTCAAAATTCTTGCTGATGGATACACGGTAGTTACCAAGGATAGTAAACCAAGTGCGCATTTTGAGCATACGGTGCTCGTTGCCGAAACAGGGTATGAAATCTTGACAAAATAGAGAAAATCTGCTATACTATTAGTAGATTTTTTCATCTTTAAAACATTGAATATGAATATAGTACAACGAATTTTTCTTGCGCTTATTTGTGCACTGGCAATTGTTGCGATTGCTGGAGCATCAGAGTCTTTTGTAGTAATAACCAACAATCCGTGGTGGGTATTGGGAGGAGTTTTAGTCATTGCATTTCTTTTTAGAAAACCTGCTTTTAAAACTATGGATTCCGAATTTGATTCTTCACCTAAAAAGAAGGAGTTATGAAAATTAAAACAGTAGAACGAATTGCTGGAACAGTACTTGTTCTCACAATAGGATCGTTTCTAATTGGGGGACAATCGCTCCTTATGAAATTTATCATAGGTGATGTGATTGGAATTGCTACTGCCTTGATCCTTGTCTTTATTTTCAAGATTAAGCTTGAGGTTTGATTTAGATTTATTTCTTCACTTTAAAAACAAAAAGTCATGATGTTAGATGTTATTGTTCCAAAAATTGATCCGGCAACTGGTCAAATGCTTGGCTTCCTCTGCTTTGTTGTGTTCTACATTTTTCTTAAGCTTACTAAAAAGAAAGAATCATGAAAGAAAAAGATGTTCGTAAAAAAGCGATCCCAATAGAGAGTGCTATCTTATTAGGTGTAGGGCTCCTATGTTTCGTTGGTGCGTTCTACTTCGGTTTTACCGAAGGTATTAAAAACGGTGGCACCTATGCGATATTAGGGGTGGCACTACTTGCTTTTCGCCAATTAATTAAACAAGAATAAGCCAGTGCTTATTCTTGCAAAAGCCCTTGCATTGTATGTAAGGGCTTTTTTTGTGGAGGAATGTTAGGTATACTGTATCGAGTTATGAATCCTGCTCAAGCATTCGAAGGTGTATTTGAAAATAAAAATGTACAGTTTAAATCTCCTGAGGAAGAGGTTGCATTTTTACGTGAACAGTTAAAACAAAAAGAAGGTGAAATGCGTGCGCAAGGTGGAGCAGGGCTTGAGGTAAAAAAAGAAGATATTGCAAAGAATTTAATTGAAACCTACAAATCTGCACCTGCTCACGAAGTCCTTCATCCAAAAGTCTTGGCGCCTACCGACCAGGTAGAAGGTATTGTTTTGAAGCTGCATTCTGAAGCGCACGATGGGGATATAGGAGGAATTTTGGCGATCATGATGGAGCAAGGAATTAAAAATGCCATGGAAGTGGTTAAGAAAATGAATAATCCACATATCGATGATGACTTCTACCGATTCCTTGTACAGTACCTTGCATCGTATCATGAGATTCCTGGATTGAAACAAAATAGCGAGCTATTCAAAGAGATTGATGTGCGACTGTACGAAGTAACGTTGCCGCGACCAGACGATAATAAAGTTAAAGGCTTTAAAGATCTTACGGGACTCATGGAGCAATTCTATGCAGGAATGCAGGCTATTGGTCCTGCTAATAATCCAGAGCGCAATTGGTATACCTTGGAAATTGCACTCTCGAATAATTCAGATCATGTTATTTTCTATGTCTGTATTCCACGAAACAAGGCAGATCTTTTTGAAAAAGTAGTACTCGGGCTGTATGCTGATGCGAAAATAGAAGAAATTACAGATGATTATAATATTTTTAATCCAAGTGGTGGTTCGGCAGGATCATTTGCAGCTTCGGTAACTTCTGACATGATGACCATTAAAACCTATGATCAGTTCGATACCGATCCGATTGACCTCCTGTTGAATACATTTTCAAAATTAAAAAAAGAAGGAGAAGGGGCTTCGATTCAGTTTACCGTACGTCCGGTGGGTAGTCACTATGTTACTTCGTATGGAAAAATTCTTGATCGTCTTCGTAAAGGTGAAAAATTTTCTGATATCAAAAATGAAGTAGAAAATCCTTTTGCTCATGAATTGAAAGGATTTGGTAAGGCGACCTGGGAGCTTTTTGCTGGACCAAAGGAAGACAAGAAAGATGAAAAACAAACCAAGTATGTCGACGAGACCGCAATTGCGTCAATTACTGAGAAATTAAAATCAACCATTTGCGAAACCAATATTCGTATCATTGCCTCTGCTGAAAATCAGGTTCGTGCAGAATCAATTGTGCATGATCTCGAATCTGCCTTTTATCAATTCAACAGTACGATAGGAAATGGTTTCCAGTTTAAAACGATCAAAGGCCCTGGGGTCATAGATTTTTTCCATACATTTGCGTATCGCACCATGGATCCAGATCATTTGATGCATTTGAACTTTCACGAACTTGCTTCGGTATTTCATTTCCCTGCATCGACTCAGGATGCTTCACAGTTGAAACAAACAAAATCTGGATCAGCTCCTGCTCCTATGGATATGGGAGATAAGGGTATTCTCCTTGGATACAACGAATTTCGTGGGAAACTTACGCCAATTCATTTTGCTCCAGAAGACCGCCTCCGTCACTTCTATACGATTGGACAGACTGGAGTAGGTAAGACCCAAATGTTTTTGAAGATGATTATTCAAGACATTCAGAATGGTGATGGATGTTGTTTTATTGATCCTCATGGATCAGATGTACAAACCATTCTTGCTAATATTCCACCCGAACGTATGGATGATGTGATTTATTTCGATCCGTCATACGTTGATCGTCCTATGGGATTGAATATGTTGGAATACGATATAACCAGACCACAGCAGAAATCATTGGTAATTGCGGAGCTCCTTGGAATTTTCGACAAGCTGTTCGATATGAAGGCCCAAGGAGGTGCGATGTTCGGACAGTATTTCAGAAACTCGGCGTTGTTGGTAATGTCGGATCCGGAATCTGGAAATACGTTGATGGAAATTACCCGTGTCCTCGGGGATAAGGCGTTTCGTGATATGAAGCTTTCAAAATGTAAGGACCCACTCATTATTGAATTCTGGAAAGCAGCAGAGAAGACAACAGGGGATCAGGGACTTGAAAACTTCGTACCGTATATTTCTGGAAAGTTCGACGACTTCATTTCAAATGAATTCATGCGACCAATTATTCTTCAAGAAAAATCAGCCTTTAATTTCCGAGAGGTGATGGACAAAAAAAAGATCTTGCTCGTAAATCTCTCAAAAGGAATGCTTGGAGAAAAAAATGCGAGTCTCATCGGGTTGATTCTTGTTGGGAAATTACAAATGGCTGCGATGTCGCGCGCTGACTCGGTAGATCTTTCACAGTTCCCACCGTTCTATGTGTATATGGATGAATTCCAAAATATTGTAACGGATTCTGTGTCTGCAATTCTATCAGAAGCACGTAAGTATAAATTGTCACTTAATATGACGCACCAATATATCGGACAACTTCCTGATTACATCAAGGGTGCAGTATTTGGAAACGTGGGATCTATGGGATTCTTCCGTATTAATGATGAGGATGCAAAGTTTGTTGAACCAAGAATTCAGCCACAGTTTACCAAGGATGATATTTTGAAGCTTGATAACTTTAACAATATTACTTCGATGCTTGTAAAAGGGCGTCCAGTACAACCGTTTAATATGATGACGGTGCATGATGGGTTTGCACCGAAGGGGAATCCTGAGCAGATTAATGCGGTGAAACAATTATCGTACCTTAAATACGGTCGTGACCGTGCAGAAATTGAGCAGGAGATCCTTGATAAGTTTAAGGCGAATAATCAATAAAACTCCTAGAAATAGGGGTTTTATTGATTATTCCACATGACAATGGTATTGTTCTTTTCAGAACAATTTTGTTCATATTTAAATAGAAGTATATGGCAGAAGTAGAACAAAGAGCCAAAATTCCTAGTAAAAAATTCAATGAACTTTTTACTCAGGTCGTTAATGTTGTGCAGTATTCTACAGAGAAGATAGCTGTTAAGATTTTTAAATCAAAAGCAACAGGTCGCTTCGTTGCAGTTGATACGATAAAAACTAATGACAAGTACTTTTCAGTTTTTATTAATCCTGTAGATAGTACTGAAAACAGATCTATTCTGTATTTTGAGGAGTATCAATACTGTTTCCAAGGTTTTTTTCTTATCAAATGCAAACCAGAAAACTATGGAATGCTTACAGAACAGGGATTATGGAAGATACCTGTAATTGATAGTTATTTTACGACCGAGGAGCCGGCTGATATGACAGGGGTGTCAGAATGGTGGCCAGATTACAAATCTATCCACAATCTCGCTCCGTTGAGAATAAAACATGGTGACTTGTATGTCATGGTTACATTTCCTGAGGGTTTGGTTTTTAAAACACCTGATAATGTCTCATTATTTACCATGATACGTATCACCTCAGATACAAGGGTTTTTGTAAAAAAACCCTCAGGAGAGTGTGCCTCGTTGATTTCCTCATTAGATTCCCAATACACTAGATTTGAAAAGAATGAGGCTATCCTAGCCTATTCTTTTGAGCAAGAGTGGGAAACACCAGAGGATTTTATAGAGCGTTTCAAGGAGTACCAAGGAGTGATAAAATTTGCATAAGAGAATTTTTCGGTGTAAAAGGCGATTCAGTTGAATCGCCTTTTTTTGCACAAAAATTCTCTTCCAGAGATTGAAGGTTTTGGGTGCGTTGACAAATCTTGAAAAGATGATATCTTTATTAAAAGACAAACTATTTAAAAACAATTAAATCAAGTATTATGGAAGCAGAAGTAGCTACGGTAATTAAATTTAGTGAAGAAGATGAAAAAAATCTTCAAACACCAACAGAGCTTTTTAACTATTTAAAAACGAAGTATGGTGTTCCTGGGACAGAGAACAAGGCCATAGCCGATACAATTTACGAATCGGTGGAGATTATGATACCAGGTTTTCCCAAGAATGATACAGAAGATAATCGTTGGCAAATTCATTTGGAAAAATTTGATGAGGATAATTTTTCTGGTAAAAATCACTCACTCATATTAGGCGAGATAAACCGTACTCGTAGTCACTCTTGGTCGCGTGTAATGCAAATTGAAAGTAAGGCACATGATGACTCACAAGCAAAAACAGGTCCTTATTACGCGCGTTGTCGTTATAATATTGTGGCATATAATTTACTTGAAAAAGGACATCAAAATACTTTCGAGGCGGTGACTGTTTTCATGGGAGTCATGAACGAATTTTTAAAACAGTATTAAAATGCAGTATTAGGATTAAAAGGCGATTCGGTTGAATCGCCTTTTTTTTTGCACAAAAAATTTATATGAGAAACAAGGGGGGCATTCAGGGTGTCTCTATTGACAAATATTGTACAATATGCTATTATATAGTATATTTCTTTAAACAATTTAAAAACAAAAAATCATGAAAAATATCATTCTAGTGTTATTTTCGATAGTAGTACTGAGTTCATGTAACAATGAACCGAAAGAAAAATCTCAATTAAAAGTGAAAGTACAAGTTCAAACGAATCCTTGGAAAGAAGTAGTGGATACTATGAAAATTCCAACTGATAAGAATCATCTGGTAGAGTTTTTAGTCAACCGAGGATTTTTGTCACTGGATACAATGACTTGTAATCGGTGTGAGAAATATGAAAGACAAGCAGTGTTTTCCATTATTTCAAATGCAGTCATTACTAACCCGACAAATGGTGCATTTGTGCGCCGTACGGTTCGTCAATTAGGAATTGATAATCGTGCATCGCTAAAAACGATTTTCGAAACAGCTCGTTCACAAGGTCTTGGTTTATGTACTCCTGGTGAGGCGGTTGTATTACGGATGTTTTACTCCGATCAGCCTATCGGAACTAAGATATTCATTGCTATGTCACCCATTGAGATTTCTTCCGGAATAGGAGAGATGAAATGGCCTGCGATCTTAGCTCTGGAGAATAATCTTTGTTACGGTAATCGGTTAAGTTATGATGGTGGTTGCTGGGAAAACTGTCCAGATGAAATGAGTCATTGGCACAGCGGCTACGAGTTTGTATTCAAAGTTCTCTAGAAGGCTGAATACAAAAAGACGGTTCCCATTAAGAACCGTTTTTTTTGCACAAAAATTGTTTTGCTGTATGATAATGTCTATGAAATCACAAACGGTAGAGTATAAGCTAGAGGTAAAAAAGTCTGCGGCAGGACTTGGATTATTTGCAGGTGAAGCTATTAAAAAAGGTTCGAAAGTTATTGAATACATAGGTGATAAAGTTACCGCTGATGAGGCAAATAAGCGAGGTGGAATGTATTTGTTTGAAATCAATTCACGATGGACCATTGATGGTAAGTCTCGAAAAAATACAGCTCGTTACATTAATCATGCCTGCGGATCCGCAGCTAATTGTGAGGCAGAAATTAAAAATGGTCGCATTTGGATCCTTGCAAAGAAAGATATTAAACCAGGAGAAGAACTTGCCTATGATTACGGGAAAGAAATGTTTGATGAATTTATCAAGCCGCATGGGTGTAGTTGTGGAGCTACGAAGCATGGAGGAAGAGCGGATTAACACTAACAAACTCCACCCCTAACCCCTCCTCTTGGCAAGAGGAGGGTGACAGCACCAGAGGACTCTAGATTTTTGCAGGAATATCCCGTAAGGTTCTCCCTCTTACCAAGAGGGAGTGGCCGAAGGCCGAGGGAGTTTGGAAGAGATTGACGAAAGATATAAATAAGAGTACTATAGTAAGTATCAGTAAAGCCCCGCAGAGGGGTTTTAAAAAACCTGATTTTATTGGTATACTTGATTTATAGCCTTAATTTATAACACCATGAAAACATTTATCACAGGACTTGGGACAGAATTTCAGAAACTTGTTTGGCCGAAAACAAGTGAGGCTTTTGGGCACGCAGCACTCGTAATTACTATTGCGGTAGTTATTGGGTATTACATCGGTGCTTTCGATGCTCTCTTCGCATTCCTTTTGAAGCTCCTTATTAGTTAATCTTTTTAATTCTATGTCACGACAAGAACTACAAGAACGAAATTGGTATGCAATTCACACCTATGCGGGATATGAAAACGCAGTAGAGCGTAATCTAAAACAGCGCGTAGAGTCGCTTGGAATGGAGGACAAGATTTTTAATATTCTGGTTCCTACAGAAAAGGTGATTAAGGTAAAGGGAGGGAAGCGTGTCGAGGTAGATGAAAAATTTTATCCCGGATATATTTTAGTAGACATGATCGTAACCGAAGATTCATGGTTCGTAGTACGAAACACTCCTCGCGTAACAGGATTCGTAGGATCAGGAACCGTTCCGGTGCCGATGTCACAGAAGGAGATTGATTTTGTATTCTCTCGTATCAAGAAGAATGATACCAAGCATACGATTGCTGTGGTGGTAGGGGACCTTGTCCTTATTAACGAAGGACCTTTCAAGGAGCATGAAGGTACGGTCGCAGAAGTAGATGCTGAACGAGGTAAGGTTAAAGTACTCGTCAACATGTTCGGTCGCGAGACTCCGTTCGAGCTTGATTTCAATCAGATTAGGAAGATGTAAACAGTCCGCCTAAGAGCGGATTTGTTTTTGACAAAAAACCCCTAAAATGCTATGGTATCCAAGTTACGCTGCTTCACAGAACTAACAAGACTACTTAAATTATATGGCTAAAAAAGTCACCAAAATCATTAAATTACAGATTGCAGGTGGAAAGGCTACACCAGCCCCACCACTCGGACCAGTACTTGGACAGGCCGGGGTTAACATCGGAGAATTCGTAAATCAATTCAACGGTATGACCAAGGATCAGATGGGTGAAATGGTATCCGTACTCATGACGGTATTCGATGATCGTTCATTCGAATTCATCATCAAGACTCCACCTGTTTCTGCATTGCTCAAGAAGTTTGCAAAAGTTGCAAAAGGTTCTAGTACGAATGCTAAAACAAAAGCAGGTTCAATTACCCAGGCTCAACTTGAGGAAATTGCTGCTATCAAGCTTCCAGACTTGAACGCTCGAGATATCGAAGCTGCCAAGAAGACCGTTGCAGGTTCTGCACGATCTATGGGAATTGAAATTAAGGGGTAATAAAATATCTCGGCATATAAAAAGCCCACTCATCACTGAGTGGGCTTTTGCCTTCTAAGAAACAACGACTTTATTTTTTTTCAAACTGCTTATTCCAGAATGTTTGTAAAGGACAGAACCCTTCTTCAAAATCTTGTTCGCCTCCTTGTAAGACGCAAGTACCCAGGCATCCATCACCGGCCGGATTAGTAGGTTTTCCGCAAATAATAGTACCGCTTTCAGTATGGGTGTACATACGTGGACATTCAGGAAGTTCTTGAATGACTTCGCGTACACTTTCATTTTCTGGTGCGAGCCACATGGATCCTGCTTTGACGTCAGAGTCATTTTTGATTTCTTCGAGGAGCTGTTTTTTTGTTTTCGCTCCCCAATTATATGTTCTGAGCCGTACCCCAACGAGATGGTTCTTGAAAATTGAGGGGTCGAAGTTTTGTGATGCGGCTTCATCTGCAAGACCATACACATTAACGGCATGTGTGCCATTGTATTTAATATGGCGCGGTCCCTGCATGGGATGATTTGGCCCTCTGAGATCGAAGAACCGTTCTTTAAAAGTAACAATGAACATATGGGGAGTTTTCGTATGTTTTCCCCTTGAATTGTAGATATGCATAACTTATTATTTTGTTTATTTTTACCTTATACCCAAATTTGACCTAGGTCAAGGAGTGGTGTAGGGTGATAGGGAAACAAGATTTTTTCACAAAAACTAAACAATATGAAAGATAAGATTCGTTATATTGGGATTACTGATTTTGATACACCTGAGCAGGCTCAAAAAATGCTCGACATTTTTACTAAATTAATTCAAGGTAAACAGTCGCGTAAATTAATGATTGGTATCATGTCGAGTTATAAAACGCTTAATAGTATTGATACCAAATGGGCAAAGGCTTGGCCATCTAATGAGAGGATTGGTGACTTTTTCAAGCCGCATCCTTTGGCCTTGAATACGCTTCATTATGCTGATTTTGGTCGTGCCACTACTTCGAAAGATTTGGTTAAAGCTGTTCAGTTTGCAGATACTCAAGGTGGATTAGATGCTTTGCAATTAGATATGCCTTGGCCGGATCCTGTCATGCTTTCGGAAGCAGTTCGAAATTTTGCTCCGCTAAAAAACAGGCAAATACCTATTATCCTGCAAGTTGGTTCTGTAGCAATCAAGCAATGCGGTGGAAACATGGCCGATGTTGTGAAAGTGCTCTCTCCGTATGAAAATATTGTTTCGCATATTCTGCTGGATCTTAGTGGTGGGAAAGGTATTGCTATGGATACGAATGTGATACGCATGCAGATTAGAGCTATCAAAGATCAGTATGGGGATACGTTTTCGATTGCAGGCGCTGGAGGACTTGGTCCTGATACGATGAGTCTCATCCATCCTTTACTAGGGGAGTTTCCTGATTTGAGTATTGATGCTCAGGGGAAATTACATGTAGATAATGATGCCTTGAAACCTAGTGATCCAGTGAAGCAAGAAGCGTATCTGCGCGCGGCAGTGCCAATGTTTTCATGAAGGAATTGGGGAATTAAAAAAAGAGTAACGGCCAAATGGCGGTTACTCTTTTTATTTTGACTATCAACCTGCTCCTAGTGGGAAGGGTTTGAGTTTGTTTTTAAAGGTTACAAATTCAACACGAAGCCCAGTAGCCGCATCAGTTTTATGTAGAGTATTCACCGAAATCCAATTCGATGATAATTCCGGGAAAAGTCTATCACAAGGAAATAGTTCTTCTCCTTGAATGATTGTTGCGACCTATGGTTCTACTGGGCTCGGTATGGAAATTGCTATAGGTAATAACTGCTATAGGAAGACACTGCTTTGTTTTGATGCTAATCATAAAACAGAACGATCACGTATGGCCCTCGGAAGTGTAGTGAGAAACCCAAACCTGAAAATCATTGAATACTCTTATGAAAATGAGCTATTTGATCAGATTACTATGGAGGTAGAAAGCATGCTGGATCCGATTAAAAAACATTCATAAGGCATAAAGACCATGTTTACAATTTGTAAACATGGTCTTTTTTCATTAGGTAAAATATGCTAGAGTGCCCTTATGTCTATTAAGGAAAAGCTTAAAAATATCATCGAAACGGCTTTGGGAAATTTGGGTATTTCTGGGGTTGATTTTACCTTAGAGCATCCTACAGAATTATCTCATGGTGATTTTGCATGTAATGTGGCAATGGTTGCGGCGAAACAAGTAGGTAAAAATCCGAAAGTTTTAGCTGAAGAAATTATTGCTGAAATCCAGAAAGCAGATTCCCCTCTCCTTGCAGGAGAGGGGCTAGGGGTGAGGTCTGCAGGTCCTGGGTTTATTAACTTTAAATTGTCTCAAGGGTTTTTTGAGCAAGAAATACCAGCGATTGCAAATTCAAACCCTCTCCTCGATAGAGGAGAGGGTGGGTCGCGAAGCGAGCCGGGTGAGGTATTTGGAAAAGTTGTCACGTTTCGAGACAAAAAGGTTTTAGTAGAGCACTCATCGCCGAATTTATTTAAACCTTTTCATGTGGGTCACATGATGAACAATGCGATAGGGGAGTCACTAGTACGACTCATGAAATTTTCTGGTGCAGAGGTTCGCACGATGTCATTTCCATCTGATATTTCTCTTGGAATTGCAAAAGCGATAACTCTTGCTACCGATCAATATGAAAATGAAGAAAATTGGAAACAATTCACTGAAATTTCTGAATGGGCACAAGCCATAATAATTATGGGGACTTGGTATGTTGAAGGGACTAAAAAATTTGATGAAGATGAAGATTTTCAAAAAAGAGTAAAAATTACTGCAGACAAATTATTCAGCAGTATGGATTCTTTGGAATTAGAAATATTTAATTTTTGTAAAAGAATTAATATTGAATACTTTGAACAAGTCGTTGCGCGTCTTGGTTCTACTTTTGATTCATATATCTATGAAAGTGAGGCAGGGGAAGTAGGTAAGAAAATTGTTCTTGAAAATACTCCTTCTGTGTTTACCGAAAGCGAAGGAGCTGTGGTGTACGTTCCTGAAGAATCTAAAAAACACATTAGCACTTCAGTATTTATTAATTCCCAAGGAAATCCAACGTATGAAGCAAAAGATCTTGGGTTGTTATCAATGAAATTTAAACAAGAATTCCCTGATCTATCATTGTTCGTAACTGACTACCAACAAATTCCACACTTTGATGCAGTCCTTGATGCCGCAGAAAAAATTAATAAGGATTGGTCAGATAAGTCAGTACACATTGCTCATGGACGTATGTCATTTAAAGGGAAGAAGATGTCTAGTCGATTAGGTGGAGTACCTCTCGCTACAGAAATCCTTGAAACAATATTAGAAGAAGTTCGTGAGCGTTCAGGAGATCGAAACATTGATAATGAAACCATGGATGCAATTGCGGTTGGTGCAATCAAATTTGCAATCCTTCGAGCAAAACCAGGGCAGAATATTAACTTTGATCCAGAAACGTCACTTTCATTTGAGGGTGATTCAGGTCCGTATTTACAATATACCCATGCGCGCATTACGAGCCTCCTAGAAAAAGGTGCAGGATTAGGAATTTTGCCAAAGTATCAAAAGGATCAAGATGTTGCTGATGTGGAACGAATGGTTTACCGATTGCCAGGGATTGTAGAAAACGCAATTACTGAATATGCTCCACAATATATTGTGACGTATCTCTTGCAAGTGGCTCAAACGTTCAATTCATTCTATGCCGCAAATACTATCGTAGATGCTGAGCATCCAGAAATTTCTGCTCATCGACTTGCGATTGCACAAGCAGTGCAGGTGGTGCTGAAGAATGGATTGTGGTTGTTGGGAATTAAGGCACCGAATAAGATGTAGTAAAAAATCTCCGTCAGGAGATTTTTTATATTATAACTTATTTGCAAATATCTTAAACACATCGAAATAGACAAGGGCAGTAAGGATGGCCCAGATGAAATAGAATATGACGTTGTGCCACATGTCGCGCTTGAAGGCGCCTCCGATCACAAGAGCGATGGCTCCGGTAAGGTTTGTTAAGAGAAAAATATCTCCGCCAAAAGGAAGGACTCCAAAGAGAGTGAGTCCATAGGTTCCGAGAACAGTAATAGTTCCAAACCATCCTACAAAATTTCCGAATACTTCTAACATATGTACATTATAGATTGCATTTTCCTTTATTTCAAGTAGTATAGAGATATCAGGCGTTGATCCGATTAATCACCGGGGAGTTCTCGAAAGAAATCTGTTTTTCAGAAAGTAGATTCGAGCGGGTAAGCCCGTCATTGCTGTAATAAGGTACTCCCACCGCCGGCTTCGCCGAGCGACTCCCTCTAAAAGAGGGAGATACAGAATATCCCTCTTTTAGAGGGATCGACGAGGCTCTGCCTCGCGTGGGAGTATAAACCAAGGTGGTACCACGATTTCTGCAAAAAAAAGAAACTCGTCCTTGAACCATGACACAGAAATTTGTTCTGTCTGTCGTGTTTCGCGGACGAGTTTTTTAATGTTTCTTACTATCTGATCGGATAATTACTAGTAATTGCGTCTCTCGTTAAGATGTTGAAAAAGGAGATAAAGCTAGCAAGGAGGGCATCTATGCATATGAACGCAATAATTGACACTCGTAAATAAGAAGTCTGTAACGCACTTGAAAGGAAGAGGGTTGTGAACACGGCTCCTATTACTAAGAAATAGACCACAAACCATTTCATAAAAAGAAACAAGTCAGTATCCATTTCTCCAGTTTCATCGCACACATTACAAGGTGATGTCATGGTTAGGTGATTAGATGTTTGATAGTAAACACACTTAGGACAATCTATTTTTCGAAGCATAATCTTAATTTTTAACCATTATAAACAAAATATAATTTTTGTCAATATCATGAACCCAAACCCACAAAACCCCTCGACTAAGCTCGATGTAAAATCACCAAATGCCGAACAGGAAGAAAAAATCCTGCAATTTTGGAGTGAAAAAGATATCTTCGAAAAGACGCTGACTAAGGATGCTCCGAATGGAGATCTCGTATTTTACGATGGTCCACCATTTGCAACAGGATTACCTCACTACGGACATATTCTCGGAGGAACAGGGAAGGACTTGATCGCGCGCTATAAAACGATGCAAGGTTTTCGAGTGCCACGAAAGTGGGGGTGGGACACTCATGGGTTACCAATCGAAACGATCGTTGAAAAAAGTCTTGGTATCAAATCAAAAAAGGAAATTGAAGAAATGGGGCTGGATGTGTTTTCGCGAGAAGCACGGTCAAAAGTATTAGGGTTTGTGAGTGATTGGAAAAGAACTGTCGAACGAACTGCTCGTTGGGTAGATTTCGATGGATCATACAAGACCATGGATAATACATTTATGGAATCAGTGTGGTGGGCACTGGGTCAGTTAAATGACAAAAAATTAATTTATGAAGCTGATCGAGTTTTGCCATATTGTCCTCGCTGTCAGACTCCTCTTGCAAACGCAGAAATTGCAATGGATAACAGTTATAAAGACATTGTAGATATTTCTGTATATGTGCCGATGAAAATAAAAAATCGGGAGAATGAGTCATTTTTGGTGTGGACAACAACTCCTTGGACATTGCCAGGAAATACTGCGCTCGCACTAAATCCAGAGCTTGTTTATGCAAAAGTTTCATTTGAAAATCATTTTTACTATGTAGGACAAGACCAATTCGAGAAAGTATTCAAAGACAAAGATGCTCAGATTGTTGAAACGTTCCAAGGAAGTGATTTGGTAGGGTTAGAATATATTCCTGTGTTTGATTATTTTGTTCATACTGAGATTGCAAAGAATGAAAATATCTGGAAGGTATATGCTGGTGACTTCGTAACAGCTGGCGCTGGAACAGGTGTCGTTCATATTGCTCCAAGTTTTGGCGAGGATGATGCGAGTTTGGCAAAGAAGTATTCAATTCCCTCGATCAAGCACGTGGCATCAGATGGGGCGTTTGTGCCGGAAGTGACTCACTTTGCAGGAGTGCAGGTAAAACCAAAAGACAATCACCAGGTTACTGATGTAGAGATTATTAAATATTTAGCACATAATCATGTGTTATTTGCCAAGGAAAAAATAACCCATAGCTATCCGCATTGTTATCGTTGCGAGACTCCATTATTGTATTATGGGTTGCCATCATGGTTCATTCGAGTGCAAGATTATAAAAAGAGGATGTTAGAGCTTAATGAAGAAATTGATTGGGTGCCAGATCATCTAAAAAACGGACGCTTCCAGCATGTTCTTGAGAATGCTCCCGACTGGAATTTCTCGCGTAATCGATTTTGGGCCAGTCCTTTGCCAATTTGGAAATCAGCGAGCGGGAAAATGAAATTCATCTCCTCAATTGAAGAAATGAAGCAGTTCACCAAGAAATCTGGGAATAAGTATTTTGTCATGCGTCATGGGCAAGCAAAAAGTAACCTAAATCATGCATGGGATTTTACTGGTGATCCAGAAAACCATTTAACAGATGAAGGTAAACAACAAGTAGTAGTGAGTGCAGAATTCTTGAAAGATAAAAACATCGATATAATCATTCATTCTCCTATTTTACGTACAATAGAAACAACTCGGTTAGTTGGAGAAACAATTGGCTTTTCAGGTGAATTAATTTCAGATGAACGGTTACAAGAATTTCAGGCTGGTGGTGATTGGCAAGGAAAATCTATTACTGATTTTCTTACGCAATTTGAAAATTACACTGATCGATTTAAAAAAGAAGGTTTACCAGGAGAAAATTATCGAAATGTAAAAAAGCGAGTTATGGATGTTTTGTATGACCTCGAAAGTAAGTTTCAAGGGAAAAACATTTTAATTGTGTCTCATGGAAGTCCAGTGCTCAATATGATTCTCGGCTCTATGGGAATGCTCGAACAAGACACTCCAGAAGATATTGAAAAAATATATTATCCTAAAAACGCGGAAATTCGAGAATTGGATTTTGTTCCATTGCCACACAATGAAAATTATGAGCTTGATCTACATCGCCCCTATATTGATGCAATAAAACTTGAAATAGAAGGCGAGGAATATTCACGTATTCCGGAGGTAATTGATTGTTGGTTTGAGTCTGGATCTATGCCATTTGCACAGAATCATTTTCCATTTGAACGACCAGATTGGAAAGAAACTAATTTCCCAGCTGATTTCGTAGTGGAATACATTGCCCAGACACGTACTTGGTTCTATTACACTTTGCTCATCTCGACAATCCTCTTTGATAAGGCTCCGTTTAAACATGTTATTACAACAGGAAATCTAAATGGTGATGATGGTCAGAAGATGAGTAAATCGAAAGGTAATTATCCAGATCCTTGGATTGTTATGGATAAATATGGTGCTGATGCATTGCGCATGTATTTAATGTCGAGTGCTCTTATGAAGGGAGAAGATGCTAATTTTGACGAAAAGGCTGTTGATGAATTAAATAAAAAAGTATTCAATATCCTGAGAAATATTGTTTCATTCTACGACATGTATGCTCAAGAATCTGTAGAGGTAGATCCTTATGTAAGTACTAATGTTCTCGACCAATGGATTCTTACATTGTGGAATAAGACACTAACAACTGTGATTGATGGGCTTGAAAAGTATCAGCCATTAGAGCCTGCACGAGCATTGCGTGATTTCATCGGAGAATTTTCTACATGGTATATTCGACGATCTCGCGATCGATTCAAGTCTGATGATGTAAATGATTTAAACAGCGATCGAGGATTTGCGCTCGCTACAACAAAACATGTCTTGCAAGAAATTGCAAAAACCATGGCGCCATTTACTCCATTCATCGCCGAGGAAATTTGGCAGAAGTTTGGAAATAGTGAATCGGTGCACCTTGAAACATATCCTGTTGCGAAAGAATTTGATCAAGGAGTTATTGAGAAGATGGATCAAGTGCGCGGATTAGTAACGTTAGGATTTGATGCGAGACAAAAGTCGAATATTAAAGTTCGGCAACCACTCGCAAGGCTTTCAATTGCGAAACATGATCTTGGAAATGAATATCTCGAAATACTCAAGGACGAATTAAATGTAAAGGATGTGGCTGTTGATGAAAGTCTTGAACAAGGAGTCGTAATCCTTGATACAGAAATCACAGAAGAACTTAAAAATGAAGGAGATATGCGAGAACTTTCTCGCGCTATCCAAGAAATGCGCAAGAATGCGAACCTTATGCCACAGGACCGAGTAGTTGTGTCTCTTGCAGAAACGGAACCAGATTGGTTTGGTTCAATATTAGGAGATGATATGATGCGAGCCGTGGGTGCGGAGAAGGTAGTGTGGGGAACTGAGTCGAAAGTAGAAAAGGTAGGATAAACAAAAAGCCAGAAATGGCTTTTTGTGTTAGGATAAAATTATGAAAAAAGCGGTAATTTTACATCGATGGAGTGGAAATCCAGAATCGGATTGGTATCCATGGCTTAAAAAGGAGTTGGAAATCAAAGGGTTTGATGTGGCTATTCCTCTTGCTCCCAATACGGATCATCCTATGATCCAAGAAAGATTGGAATTTCTTGATCAAGTAATGGAAGAGGTTGATGAAAACACATTATTTATTTGCCACAGTATTGGATGTCAGACTCTGATGAGATATCTTGGAACTCATAATAAAAAAGTTGGACAAGTAATTTTTGTTGCAGGTTGGTTTAATTTACAAGGAGTAATTCTTGATGAAGGTGAAGATGTTCAATGTATCGCGAAGCCTTGGGTCGAAACTCCGATTAATTTTGAACAAGTTAAAGATTCTTATAAATCAATAACAGTCCTTCTTTCAAGTAACGAACCCTATGGTTGTGTTGAAGAAAATAAGAAAGTTTTTCAGGAGAAGTTGGGTGCGAAAGTAATTGTTCTTGAAAATAAGGGACATTTCACAGAAGATGATGGAATTACTCAGATTTCAGAAGTTTTACAATTGATTAAATAAAATATGAAAACATTAAAATTTTCTGAAAAACTTGTACAAGGAATACTGTCCGGAGAAAAATATAAAACATGGCGGCTTTTTGATGATAAAAATCTTTCCATTGGAGAAATTGTTCAGTTGGTGAATAGACAAGACGGACACGTTTTTGCCACTGCAGAAATTTTCAAAATATCTGAAAAATCTTTGAAAGATGTGGTGCACGAGGATGAAATAGGAAACGGAGGCTTCTATAAGTCTAATGAAGATATGTATAGAGTTTTGCAAGGATACTATTCCGGCTCTGTAACACCGGAGACAGTTGTGAAGATTGTTGAATTTAAATTAATATAAATAATCATCACTAATTCATAGGTATGCTATAATGAAGACGTTAACAAATAACTCTAATATCTATGGAAAATAAACCACGAAAAGTAATTCGCATCTCTCGCACTAAATTAATCATTGGTATTGTTGTACTACTTTTAATTCTTGCGACATTAGTAGTATTAGGGCGTACAAGAAATATGCTTGTAGGAGGTGGTCATTATGGAGCAATGGAAATGAGTTCGAGTGGTTCGGTAAGCTCAGCTGATATTCCTAGAGTTGATTTTGGTGATGACTACTCTGTTCAGTCTAATAGTCAGTACCCAAGTCGCTACCCAACACCTTATCCAAATCCAAGTCCAGATAGTACCGATACACGAGAATTTTTGAAAGTGAGTTACTCTGCACAGATTCAAACACGAGATGTTGCCGATAAAGTAAAAGATATAAAGAATGCGGTTCGTGATGCAGAAGGACGCGTGGATAATCTTTCAAGTTCCGATAAATACGGTTATGTTTCGTTTGTGGTAGCGAAAGATAAGTTTGATCAGCTTAAAGATGAGATCGAATCTTTGACCAAGAAGAAACTTTATACAGAAAATATTTCATCACAGAATCTCTTGGGACAGAAGCAAGGTATTGAGCAGCAGGGGGAATCAATTGCAACCCGACTTGCTCAGCTTGAGAAACAGAAAAAAGATGCTGATGCACAGCACGTCTCAAGAGTTAATGCCCTTCAAAACCAGCTTGCTGAGATAAGAGTACAAATTTCCCAGGCTGAAGGTGATAGTGAGAAATCAGTATTACGTCAGCGTGAGGCTACGTTGCACTATAATTTGGATCAGGAAAATAAAACCTATGCATCTAAAAATAGTTCACTAGTTGCTCAAATTGCTCAGCAGAAGAAAAATTTGGAGGGAAATGTAAAAGAGGATATTCAGTTTGGTAACAACATCGAAACCGTAACAGGTTCAGTAAATGTAAACTGGGTAAGTTGTTGGGAAGTAATGAAAATATATTCTCCAATTCATCCAAGTATCATTATTATTGTATTGGTGCTCGTAGTACTGTATTTCCTTAATCGCAAGTCATATTTACCAAGGATTGAGGTAGTGTAGGGAGTAAAAAGCCAGAAATGGCTTTTTGTGTTGGTATTCAGATATATCCACTACGTATGTATTGACAATAATTAGATTTTCTGCTATGGTGCAAAAGATAACCTATTTGATAACTGTTCTTTAAAACTTAAAAAATGGCGAGAAAATTAAAAGAAAGGGTCAAGAAAAAAGATCCGGCTAAAATTATTGATTTTGCAGCACTGCTTGATTTACCGGAGCGCCTCGCAATTTACTTGCGCCTTTGGTTCCATATCAGCAAAGGTGACTGGGATTTCATGGTGGACAAGGTTCGCCAAGGAAAGCCTTACAAAGAATGGTCCAAATCGAAAGGCAAAGGGAAAGGCAGGCGTTATTTTGCTGCACCATGCGATGAGTTGAAAAAGGTACAAAAGGCAATTTCTAATCAGTTTTTGTCGCAAATACCTGTTCACTTCAGTCGTCATGGTGGCGTTAAGGGTTCCAGTATTATTACAAATGCTGCGTATCACCTTGAGGTGGCTAATAATCCTCGTGCTTTTGCGGTTGATATTATGGATGCTTACCCAAGTGTCTTTCGTTCTCGTATCAGAGCATGCTTAAAAAAACCGTTTGGATTTATCCTACGTCAGTTTAAGGGTGTTGAGCTTACTAACAAGGACAAGGAACAACTTTTGGAAACAATTGTTGACCTTCTTGCTTGGAAAGACAGATTACCCCAAGGACCACCGACATCGCCACAGATTTTTGCAATCGTGTGCGGTAAAGTTGACCAGGAAATTTTTGAGCTTGCTCAAAAGAATTCAACTATTTTTCAAAATTACCGGTTGAGTATTTATGCTGACAACATTGTGATTTCTTCGGACGAGGAGATTCCTCAGGAGATTCGTGATGAGGTCATTGAAATTATCAAACGCAATGGTTTCCGTCCGCATACCCGCAAGGACAAAATGTTTTATTATAGTCCTAAAACCGGAACGGTTCCAGTTATTACAGGCTTGATACTTACAGAAGGTCGCGTGCTTATGCACCCTGACAAAGTAAACCAGATACGCGGTAAGTTACACCGCCTCCTTAAACCCGAGGTATTGGACGGAAATGAAATGGGAGAGGTAGCAGGCCTTCTTGGTTTTGTTCGGCAAATTTACCCAATAGGCAAAAATTTACCGGCTAAACTGAAAAAGGTTGTAGAACAAGCAGAAATTAAAATACAAGTATTGAGAGCTGCAACGTCTTCCGCTACTAAAAAACAGCAGGGCAAAACTCTTGAGAAGAAAACTGCTAAAGTTATATCTTTCACAAAGGTGCCTAAAGCAAAGAGTAATAAGAATAACAAATTGGGAGATGTACCATTTGTTGTAAACGGATAACATCAATTTCTTGTCATTTTTTAAACCATCTTTACTTGACCGTTTTTGTTTTATGCGATTTCGGTTTCATTACCAGAAAGCTAAAGCTAACCATCTGAGCAGGTTATGTATCATTATCTGTGAGGTTACGGTCCTTAGGGACTGCTACATGTTTTCGGGCTGCGCTTCGCTGCGCCTCCGACAAAGCCTCCTCGCTACGCTCGTGCGTTTTGTCGGATCTTGTCGGAAAAAGCCTCGGACTTCGGAGGTCGCTGCGCTAATACTCGCTCGTCTCTCGTTTTTTCCGACAAGACTGCAACATGTCCATCTAAAGATGTTGGGTTATCGTGTACCACGATAACCCCTTTATTTGAGAGCTGCTATTTACACAAATAGAAGACCTCAACGAAGTCTGTTCTTTATAAGTTAACCATCTTTACTTGATTTGTATTTCGATTTATTCATTTACGAATATATTATCGAAACAGTTACAACTGGCCGTTTGAACAGGTAGTGTTTCATTATCTGTGAGGTTACGATCCAAAGATACTGACGATACTCGATAACTCCGGTTCGCTGCGCATAACTGAAGATAATAATCTTCGTTATTTGCTGCGCAAAACTATTACTCAGATTATAATCTGCAGTTATCCGTAGTTATCTTGACCGTATCCATCTAAAGATGTTCAGGGAACAGTGTTTCACTGTTCCCATTCTTATTAAGGATTTCATTTGAAATGGAATCCTTATTGGAATAGTTCTTTTATATTTTAAAACCACAAAAACAAGTACAAATGGCTGATATTCTTAGAATCAAAGCAGAAAACTGTGGTGGTTGTTTGACCTGGAAGTTTCTTGAATCCTCTAAGCGGAATCATCAAGTTATCTTGGAAACAGCACCAACCGAAGAAATTCACGATGGCGATATTTGGCATGTTGAACTTATTGATACTCAAAAGGGTATTGGTAAGGACAAAAGTAAAAATATTACTACCGTACGATTAATCGCCTTGGTTCATAAGATGCAACCTTGGCAAAAAATAACAAGTGTTCACTTTGACAAGGAGGACTACTACATTGAACAGTCTGACCTCGATGATATTTTGATCTGGCTTCACAGCGGAACAGATATTATTTTTCCAGGACCGAAAGGTAATGGTAAAACAACATTTGGTCATGTTCTTTGTAAGGTGTTGGGTTGGCAGGAACCACTGAAAGTTGATATTGAAACCATTAAGCGTGCAACAGACCTTTTTGGTACTGATGCTGCAACAAATGGCTCAACTCACTTCATTCCGTCATCCCTTTTGAGATACATTGAACGTGCAATTATGTGTCATGAACAAGGAATTGATACGCATTTCCTTGTAATATTTGATGAAATTAATCGTGTCCATGCAAAAGTAAATGAAACACTTCATGGTTTATTTGACGATACTCGTCAGATAACCATACCTACCGCAGAGGGAAGTAAGATTATCAGGCTTCCACCAAACTTTCACGCTATCGGTACTATGAATTCAGGACCTTCGTATGTTGGTACTCACCAGCTCGATGAGGCCCTCAAAGACCGTTTTGCTGAAAAAACTCTACCGGGAATGCCAAAAGATTATGAAGTGAAGAAGCTTATGAAAGAAGTTGGTATTCAGGAAAGTCAGGCGCTTGGTATTGTTGAAGTTGCTATTGTTTTGCGCGAGGCTGCGGCTTCTGGTCAAATTTCATTTGGTCCAAGTTATCGCGGTTGTCGCCGCTCTGCACAGTTGGTGCGCGGTGGTAAATCTATGCGTAAAGCGATTGTTAGTGGCTTGCTTGGTTGGTATGACGGAAGCCTTACAGTTAACGCTAAAGGTGAAGTAGCAGAACCAAACTCAGAAAAAGCGAAAGCATTCTCTGCGATTAAGCTCAAAGGTTTTGCAACAGTTAAAGACATTACACATTAAACGTCTTTACTTGATGTATTTTTAATCTAAAGGTATTTGTGGAGACAGTGCTTTACTGTCTCCCTTTTTATTAAGAGCTGTACATCCGTAGAGCTCTTATAGAAATTATTGTTCATTCATTTTTTAATAAACACAAAAAGGAGGATCCTATGCCAATTATATTTAGCGGGGGTTCATCCTCCAAAAAGAAAAAGAAGAATAAAAATATTGAATCTGATGCGGACATTCTTAAAAGAGAACTACCTCATCTTATTAACGATGTTACAATGCTTATTCGCAGACCATTTCGTTTCATTTGGGACGAGTCGGTGGGTACTGCATCAACAGACTGTTTTGCTGAAATTCGTGTAGCACCACGTCCTTTCTTAGAAGGTGAGCGTGAGGTTGGTCAAGGAACGGTCTATCACGAAACAGGACACATCAATTTTAGTCCTTACGGTGTTCAACTTATGAAAGAGGCGAACAAAAAAGGTGGAGAATTTTTACAATCATTGGTTAATATTATCCTTGATCGTAAAGATGATTCATTGACTGCAAAAGAAGCACCTGGATTTGCTGATATTTTACGCAGACGATTACTTGTTATTCGCACTATGGCGCGCCGCACCAAGTACGCACATGTATTGAAAGGTCTCAAGTTAAAAGAACAATCACAAGTTCTGAGAAACTTTAAACCGGCCGATGTATATGAAGATTTCTTTATGGCTGCTAAATGTGGCAAATCGCCACGATTAAAAGCAACCAGAAAGGCAATGCAGTATGTACGTCTTAAAGACTTAGTAGGTGCAAACCCTGAACATTTGTTATGGTGTGCTGAGAAAGTGTCTGAAATCCTTGCTCAATCATTGAAAGATGAAAAGAAAGAGGATTCTCATAAAAGAAAAGAAAGACGCAAAAAAGTAGAATCAGAGTTTGTACAACTTTTTAACAAAGTCGAAAAGTCGATCAATGGTGAGAAGGTTGGTCCAGGAACAAGTCTTGCAATGCAAAGTGCTTTGAAGCAATACCTTGGACGGTTGCGTGTGTCAGGTACCAAAGAAGTTTTGAGACGCATTACTACAATAGGAATGATACATCCAGGTCCGATCTCGGTTGGGCTTGAAGAAAATGTTTCTATCGAAGAAGTGGCGCCAGACCCAAGATTTGCATCCGAATATCAAAGTATTCGCAGTGAGGTTGATTCCTTGGTTGCGCCTATGATTAAGGCGCTTCGTAATTTGAGTACACCTTCCGAATTCGAGCTCTATGGGCAAGACGAGGGGGAGTTAGATTTTAACGAGGTGGCGCGAATAGCAACAGGTTTGAGCGGTTATCGAATGGAAACAGTTGTTGAGCGGGACATTGATGCTGAAATTCATTTTGCGATTGACTGCAGCGGCTCGATGCATGGACCTAAAATCAAGGAGGCTAAAAAGTTAGGGGTTGTTTTTTCCGAAGCTATCACCGCAATGGAGCCAACTTGTTTAGGAAATATGTGGAGCTTCAATAGTGAAAAGATCTGCAACTACGGACCTGTAAGTACTACTTCAGGTTTTGTTACAATCGATGGGGATCATGGAAATTCGGATACCTCTATGCTTAAGGTTGTCGGTGAGAAATTACTTAAGTCACCTAAGCGTCGCAAAATACTTTTTGAGCTGGTTCAAAAGATTACACAACAGTTAACTGCTCGGGGGATAATAGTTATCCATCTCCTTGTAGGAGTTCATGGCTCGCCCGATATTTATCCAATAGAACTTCTGTACAGTAGTATGGAAGAATGCTTGGCAGAATTCGGAGACTTGCTTCACACAATTATTTCACATCTGAAATAATACACCGGTCTTGGTTTTACCAGACCGGTTTTTTTATGCTATAGTCTCCCCATGAAAGATAAAAAAGTCGAAAAGTTAATAGTGGCAGAAAAAGCTCGCCAGAAGAAGGTGATTAATTTGGTTGCGTCTGAAAACTATGTTTCGGTTGATGTATTGAAAGCACTGGGTTCTGAATTGACGAATAAATACGCTGAAGGGTATTCACGATTTCGCTATTACGGTGGGAATGAAATTGTCGATAAGCTTGATGATTTATGTAAAGAACGTGCATTAAAATTGTTCGGACTTGATCCTAATCAATGGGCAGTAAATGTTCAGGCTCTTTCAGGTTCTCCGGCAAACCTTGCTGTCTATATCGCACTGTTGCCATTACAAAACTCTTCGACAGGAGTTCAGGGTAAAATTATGGGAATGAGTCTTGATCACGGAGGTCACTTGACCCATGGGCACAAAGCATCAGTGACCGGAAAGTGGTGGAAACAAATTCCGTATGGACTTGATAAAGATTCTGAATTGCTCGATTATGACGAGTTGTTAAAAATTGCCATGCTTGAAAAACCTGACATGGTAGTAGCAGGTTATACGGCGTATTCACGTATCATTGATTGGCAAAAAATGCGTATGGTCGCTGATGGTGCGGGAGCCTATCTCCATGTCGATATGTCACACATTGCGGGTCTGGTTGCAGGGGGTGTGTACCCAAGTCCTTTTGAATATGCTGATACGGTGATGACTACGGTGCACAAAACATTACGAGGTCCACGCAGTGCGTTGATCTTTTCAAGAATTGACGATCGTAAATTGCATGAAAAAATTGATAAAGCGGTTTTTCCAGGATTGCAAGGTGGTCCTCACATGAATCAGATCGCAGCTGTTGCGGTTGCGCTTGGTGAGGCGATGAAGCCAACATTCAAAAGTTATGCAAAACAAGTAATCAAGAATGCACGCGTTCTCGCTGATACTCTTGAGAAAAAAGGATGGAGAATTATTTCTAGGGGA
This sequence comes from uncultured Candidatus Saccharibacteria bacterium, assembly GCA_964620085.1. Taxonomy (GTDB): domain Bacteria; phylum Patescibacteriota; class Minisyncoccia; order Phycocordibacterales; family UBA1006; genus CAIXMG01. Next base: position 62,594 of record CAZUIQ010000002.1, read on the forward strand.
ACAGACAGTCATATGTTTTTGGTGGATACGTGGAGTCCGCCAGCTGGCGGAGGTAAAGGAATTTCTGGAAAAGAGGCAAGTGATCTCCTTGAAAAGAATGGGATTGTTGTAAACAAAAATACCATTCCATTTGATACCCGAAGCCCAATAGATCCTTCAGGAATTCGATTAGGAACGGCTGCAGAAACAACACGAGGAAAGAAAGAAAAAGATATGGTCAAGATTGCAGATAAAATTGATAAAATTTTACGTGCCAAATAATATGATCGCAGATGGAAAACACATTGCACAGCAAATAGAAACAAAACTCCTAGGTGAGTTTGCGAATACTCCTTTGAAAAAGGTGTGTTTTGTGTTGTTTGGAAATGACCCTGCAAGTATTCAGTTTATTAAGATAAAAACAAATATTGCAGAACGACTAGGTATCAAGGTTAATCTTGTGGTTGGTCCGCAGAATATTATTAATGACCAAGCACTAGGTTTGATGGATGAGGTAAATAAGGGTGACTATGATGGAATCGTAGTTCAATTACCATTACCCAAACAATTAGATACAGAGGTTATTTTGAATGAGATTCCAAAAGAGAAAGATATTGATGTGTTGGGTCGCCCCTCCTCTTGCCAAGAGGAGGGGTTGGGGGTGGAGTTTGGAAAAAAAGTCGCACCAGTAGCTCGAGCGGTTTTTGAGATTCTTGATTTTTATAGTATCGATTTACAAGGAAAAGAAATTCTTGTGGTTGGTAATGGTAGGCTTGTTGGAAAACCGGTAGGTAATGAACTATCTCGAAGAGGAATCAGTTATCAAATGGTTGATAAGGATACTGACCAAGAAAAAAAAGATGTATTGCTTATAAATGCTGACGTGATTATTTCTGGTGCAGGAATTCCTCATATGATTAAACCATCTATGATCAAGGAAGGCGTGGTGCTTATTGATGCAGGAACCAGTGAACAATCTGGGGTATTGGTTGGTGATATAGATCCTGCGTGTGCAGAAAAAGCAGTGCTTATGACTCCTGTTCCTGGAGGTGTGGGACCTGTGACCGTAGTTTCACTGTTCGCAAATCTCCTCGAGAATTGATACAATAGTTTCATGAAAAGAATCGTAGGACTTGTTGGTTTGGTTATTATATTTGTGGGTGGTTTTTACTATTACCAAATGTATAAAAAAAATACCCAAGACCCTGTAAAGCAGTATGAAAAAATAACCAAGCTCGATCCCAAAGATCAGGTAGTTGCGGTACAAAAAACTGTATCGAAATGGGTTGCTGACCCTATTTCTCAGATTCCCTATCCTAAAGGATGGCAGAAGATTGCAGTGACAACCCAGGGATACACGTTTGATGTAATAACACCTGATACCGCAATTCCTCCGCAATATTATGTATCATTTGTATTTCCAAAAAAACTTATTCCAAAAATGAATGTGATCAAGTGTATTGGGATTGGTTCGAAAGAAAAAACAACAGACATTTGCGTCGTGGGTGACAATCCAGTCATCAATGCCTACTTTACGATTGTTGAATGGTTTAAGTCAGTTTCAGCTGATCAGATGAAAAACATTGAATTGCTTACGCCTAATATTTCTCAAGAATAAAAGACCCTACTATGTCCTATGCGATTTATAAAACAGAAGCATTGATATTACGTATTGTTCCTCATGGTGAGGCGAGTCTTGATGTCACATTCCTGACGCGTGATTTAGGTACCATTACGGCACGTGCACAATCGGGGAGGGGGGCTGAGTCTAAGATGAGAATGCAGCTTACCCGATACCACCATGTCGTAATTGATGTGGTGCGCGGTAAAAATATCTGGAGACTCACAGGTATTACGGAGATGGGGCACTATCATATTTTTACTGATGCACAATTTCTTCGTGCTTGGCATCGCATGACGCTTCTTGCGGAACATTTAATCCGTGGCGAGGATGCACATTCAGAACTTTTTGATTTTTTTATAGCACTTGCTCAAAATAGTGATACTCGATCAAATGCAGGAGTAGAAATTTTTGGGGTCATCCATGTGCTTGATATGTTGGGGTATTGGCATGGTGAAAAATTTCCAAAGCTCCCAACACATGAAATACTTGATAGGTGTTTCGAACAGAAAAAGGATTTGGTAAAAATGATTAACGAATCTATTGGAGCCACACAGATTGTGGTATAATAAGAGTCATGATTCCTGATGATAAAAGCTTTCTCCGTAAGGCAGAGCGCGAACTCTATACTGTTGATGGTATTATTCCTAAAAAAAGGGGGTTTCTTCATGATAAAAAAATAGAAACACCAGATGATTGGCAAGGTGAAAATCCACGAGAAACAATTTTAGTGAATACTCCTATGAAAACAACTTCTATTTTTAAAAAAATATTTGCAGCGTCATTAGGATTTCTTGTAGTCGCTGTTATTGTTGCCGGACTCAGTTACTTTTCTGGTACAAATGCAATTTCTGCAAAAAATATCGATATTACCGTTACTGCAAAAACATTTGTTGATGGTGGAGAAGCTCTTCCGGTGGTAGTTTCTCTGGTAAATAGAAACAAGCTTGATCTCGAACTTGCTACATTGGTACTTGAATATCCAGAAGGCAATGCCTTAAATCCTGATGCGATTATGCGTATTTCAAGAGATATTGGAACGATAGGAGTTGGTGATACACACACTGAGTCTTTTTCAGTAAAACTCTACGGCGAGGAAAATTCAGAAAAAAAAATCACCGCACATATTGAGTTCAGGGTCGCAGGGTCAAATGCTGTATACGATAAAGAAGAAGTTGTGGCCGTGACGATCCGTACTTCACCGATTCGTCTTACGCTTGATGCACCCGTGATAGCTATTCCTTATCAGGAAATCCCACTCAAGTTTTCAATTATTGGAAATGGTACAGAAACGTTGGCAAATACAGCCTTGGTACTTCAGTATCCACCAGGGTTTGTCTTTACGCGAGCAACACCTTCTCCGACAACAGATACTACGGTTTGGTATCTAGGAGATATTCCTCCTGGTGTAAATCGTACCGTAACCGTATATGGATCATTTGAGGGTGGTGTCAATGATGTAACTAGAATTCGTGCATCAGTGGGCTCACAAAATACCAAGAACGAGCTTCTTCTTGATACTGTGTACAATACACTTGCCCAAGTTATTCCACTTTCCAATGCGTTCCTCGATGCACGCTTTGTGGTGGGGAATACAGATACAGATACGGATACCGTTCCTATTTCTGCAGGAGAAAATGTTTCTGTGACGATTCCCTGGCAAAATACACTCTCGGGTAAAATAACGAACGCGCAGGTGGAAGTGCTTTTGGGAGGATCTGCATATGATCCAGCCAAAGTACGTCCTGGTTCTGGATACTTTGATAGTGTGAATAATAAAATTATTTGGTCTCGACAACAAGTTGAACAATTCGCTTCTATTGATCCTGGGGCATCAGGAAACCTTTCGTTTTCGATCCAGCCGAAACAATTTAATGTGGGCCAGATCGCATCAAGTCCAACAATTACGGCTACGTTAAATATTTCCGGATTTGATGGGGCGGGTGTAAAATTGTCGGCAACAGGGATTGATAAAAAAACTTTAGCAGTTGGATCTGATATGAATTTCCTGGCTCGAACTATTTATCATTCTGGTCCTATTAAAAATACTGGATCAATGCCTCCCAAGGCAAATACAGAAACGACTTATACCCTGGAATGGCAGCTTACTAATTCGCGTAATCGAGTCACAGGTGTTAAAGTTTCTACAATTCTCCCGACATACGTGACATGGAAAGGTGTAGTAGTGCCAAGTTCTGAACAAGCGGTCATTTCCTATAATGAAGTAACGCGTGAATTGGTTTGGAATGCTGGAGAGGTTCCAGCTGGTACAGGGACAAGTCTTGCGCCACGAATTCTTTCTATGAAGGTGGGAATTACCCCTTCGATTGCACAGGTGGGATCAGTACCAAATCTTACGGATACTATTTCAGTAGTGGGACTTGATACGTTTACGAACAAATCTTTCGAAATTACACGACGTGCTCTGGATACACTGTTGTCCAACGATGGATATGCTCCAGGGTTTGATGGGTTGGTGCAGTAACCTCCCTCCGCTTCGCCAAAGGCGAAGTCGACTCCCACCGTATTAAGGAGGGAGTTTTTTTTTATGTTTTTAAAACGGGTTTTTTTATTGTATTGTGCAC
>CAZUIQ010000002.1:66788-71262 GCA_964620085.1 uncultured Candidatus Saccharibacteria bacterium
GGGGGGCCCGCCGCGGGGGGGGGGGGGGGGCGCGCCCCCCCCCCCCCCCCCCCCCACCCCCCCCCCCTCGACTCCCTCCTTATTCAGGAGGGAGTTTGTTTTTCTGTTTTGAAAACGGGTTTTTTTATGGTATTCTGCACCTATTATGGAACACAAGGACTTGATGGAAAAGATTGTATCTCTCGCAAAACGCCGAGGGTTTATTTACCAAGGATCTGAAATTTATGGGGGATTGGCGGGTACTTGGGATTACGGTCCTTTGGGTGTTGCGCTAAAAAATAATATTAAAAACGCTTGGCGCAAAAAGTTTGTTGAGTCTCGAGATAATATGTACGAGGTAGATGCGGCACTTTTGATGAATCCAAAAGTTTGGGAAACCTCAGGACATGTTGCAGGATTTTCTGATCCACTTGTTGAGTGTACCAAGTGTCAACATCGTTTTCGAGCTGACCAATTAGAGGATGTAAAAAAATGTCCGGATTGTGGTGGTGCGCTCGGAGAATCTCGTCAGTTCAATATGATGTTCAAGACTCAAGTAGGAGCGATGGAAGATTCTTCCTCTACAGTCTATTTTCGACCAGAAACAGCCCAAGGAATGTTTGTAAACTTTAAAAATATCCTTGATTCATTTTCTCCAAAACTTCCATTTGGTATGGCACAAATCGGAAAAGCATTTCGTAATGAAATTACTCCAAAAGATTTTATTTTTCGAGTACGAGAATTCGAGCAGATGGAAATTGAATATTTTGTAGATCCTCGCGATGAGGTACAAGTAAACGAAACGTTTGATACACTCTATGCCGATCAAATTAACTTCTTGAAAGAGATCGGTATTGATGAGAAAAAACTTCATAAGATCGAAGTTCCAGAATCTGATCGGGCTCATTATTCAAAGCGAAGCGTAGATACAGAATTTGATTTTCCATTTGGACAGAAAGAACTCCTTGGTTTGGCCTATCGGACAGATTTCGATTTGCGTGCACACCAAGAAGCAACCGGAGTTTCACTTTCAGTATTTGACGAAGAAACCAAAGAAAAATTTGTTCCTCATTGTATTGAGCCAACGTTCGGACTCGAACGATTAATCCTTGCATTACTTACGAGTAGTTACCAGGAGGATGCACAGGGGGGTGAAGTACGAAGTTATCTATCACTAAAACCTGCCATGGCACCTGTGGTATGTGCGGTTGCACCGCTCTTGAAAAATCGCCCAGAGCTTCAAGAAAAAGCTCGAGAAGTTTTCAAAATGTTGAAACAAGAATTTGGACGAGTTATGTATGATGATAATGGAAACGTTGGAAAACGCTATCGACGTCAGGATGAAATTGGAACACCTTGGTGTATCGTAATCGATTTTGATACGATTGGCATGGGGGACAACATTAACCCAGACTTCAAAGATAAGGTAACTATCCGTGACCGAGATACAGGATCTCAGGAACGTGTAGCGATTGAGGACTTGGTAAAGTATATAAAAGAGAGGGTCTAAAAACCGCCCCAGGAGGCGGTTTTGACTTTTTTCTAATAATAAGTATTATAAATGAGAATCAAAATTTAAAATCTATGAATGAAACAGGTATTAAGGTTGTAATTGCCTCAGAAAACCATGCCGAGAGAGAGGCTGCAACGTACGCGTTCGACACTACTTTTCCTGAGGGTGTGCACGACTTTATTCCAATAAGTGTAGATTCTGGTGTCTCAGCTCAACCAAAGAATGAGCACGAAACCTATCGGGGCGCCCTCAATCGACTCAATGCATCTCGATTAAAAAATCCAGAAGCTGATTATCATATCGCATTTGAATCAGGGACCATTGTGTTGCCAGGTTCTGTGGTACAAATTGGCGTTGTCATTGTTGCACAAAAAGAATGTGATCGCATTTTTCATGTTGAAATGCCGAGGTTCGAAATACCTACAGAGACTGCTCGATTAGTTCGTAGTGGTATGGAATTGGGCTCTGCCACTGACTTGGTTTTTAAAAAACAAAACACAAAGCACGATGGAGGAGTTGTGGGAGAAGTTACGGATCAGGCAGTAACAAAAATCGCACTTATGACCATGGCAGCAACCATTGCCTTTGGTCAACTGAAAAACAAAAATTTATATCCAGAGCGGATATGATGGATTAAATTTGGAAAGCGCTGTAGGTTACAGCGCTTTTTTTGTTTCAATTTTCTCCTGTGCTATACTCCCATTCTATGAAACCTAAAGTAAAAACCCTTAAAAATGGACTGAGAATTGTAACGGTTCCGATGAAGGATAATCCAACGGTAACGGTTTTGGTAATGGTTGAGGCGGGGACTCGGTATGAAACACGAGACACAAATGGCTTGTCACATTTCCTCGAACACATGTGTTTTAAGGGGACCACAAAACGAGGAAATAAAGAAATTGCCTATGAATTAGAGGCAATGGGTGCAGAAACTAATGCGTTTACATGGTATGACTATACAGGATACTATGCAAAAGCGCGTGCAGATTTATTTCCAAAACTTCTTGATGTAGTATCTGATGTGTACCTCAATTCACTGTTTCCAGAAGCTGAAATTGAAAAAGAGCGTGGGGTTATTTGCGGAGAGATTGATATGTACGAAGACATGCCAAAAGTAAAAGTACATGATCTTATGGCGCAGTCGCTATTCGGTGACCAGCCTATAGGTTTTACCACACTTGGTCCCAAAGAAAATATTAATCGTTTTACAAGAAAAGATTTTATCAAGTATCACCAAAAGCATTACGTTGCGGAAAAAACGGTAGTTGTGGTAACAGGGAACTGTGAAAGCGTTGATGTGGAGAAGCAGGTCATGCAAGCTTTTAAAGAAATTGCTCAAGGAAAAAGAATTGAAAAGAAGAAAGTTTCAAAAAACACAGGAGATCGTATTGTAATAAAAAATAAAAAAACAGATCAAGCACATATTATGATTGGGTTGAGAACCATTCCCATGAATCATCCTGATGCTGCTGCCTATACGGTCATGAATGCAATTCTTGGACAAGGAATGTCGTCGCGATTATTTATAAAGCTTCGTGAAGAAATGGGGGCAGGGTACTATATACAATCATCTTACAATAGTTCTAACGATAGCGCGGACCATACGATTTCGACAGGGACCGAACCTCGGCGCGTGCCAGAAATTATTAATGCTATCTTATGGGAAATAAAAAAAATAAGCAGTGAGCAAGTTCCTGAGCGCGAACTTGTAAAAACAAAAGAGTACTTGATTGGTACTATCGTTATGGGGCTCGAGTCGAGTGATGCGACAGCATTTCATATAGCACACCAGGCCATTTTGCATCAAAAATTGAAAACACCAAAAGATATTGAAAAAGAGATCCGTAAAGTTACCACGGCTGACGTATTGAGGGTTGCGAAAAAATATCTGAAGCCAGAACGACTTCATGGGGCTTTATTGGGACCTTATGAAAATCTTGAGGATGTTCGTGAAGCTTTTCAATTTAAATAAACGGTGGTAGGATATCTACATGAGTAATGTTTCAGTTACCTTCACTACAAAAACCCTTTGGACGATCCTCCTTACGGGTGTAGCTGTTTTTGTGGCCTGGAAACTGAGAAATTTTATTATGGTGCTTTTGGTTTCGGTAATCATTGCTTCTTTTGTCGAGATGGGTGCACGCACTTTGAAACGTGTCTATGTACCACGACCTGTGGCGGTATTCTTTCTCTATGCATTAGGGTTTTCCATTATTGCAGGAATATTGTATTTGATTATTCCACTATTTGTTCACGAAATTGCAGATTTCATCGACCTTTTTCCAAAAGATTCACTTTTCGTAAAACTAGTCCAACCTCTTGCAGATAATGGATTTAACAGTGCAACATTTAAACAAATTCTTGAAACACAGGGATTTTCGGGTGCCTCAGGATTCTTCGGTGCCCTTCAAGGTGTTTTCGGAGGATTGTTGAATACTATGATTGTAGTCATTGTTTCGTTCTATCTTTCAATCCAGGAAAAAGGAGTAGAACAGTTCTTACGCGTGGTTATTCCTGAACAGCACGAGGATTACATTGTGAACCTCTGGAGTCGTGTTGAAAAGAAAATAGGATATTGGTTTGGGGGACAGGTACTTGTGGCGATTTTGGTGGGACTAGTTACCTATGTAGGATTATTCTTTATGGGGGTTCCGTATGCGCTTATGCTTGCAGCTGTTGCAGGGTTGTTTGTATTTGTTCCGTTTGGAACAGCAATTTCTATGGCACCCGCAATGGTGCTTGGGTATCTGGGAAGCGGAATTGGTCTCGCACTTCAAATATTCTTATTCTATGGAGTGGTGCATTATATTGAATCATATTTCTTTACACCGTACATTCTTCACCGAACGATTGGTATGCCAATGTTGGTGATTATCCTCGCAGTGATTGCATGTCTCGAACTTTTTGGACTCATTGGGGTGGGGATTGCGGTACCTGTTGCAGTACTAGTCCTTGAGTTGGTATATGATTATGGGAGTTTTA
>CAZUIQ010000002.1:71272-94766 GCA_964620085.1 uncultured Candidatus Saccharibacteria bacterium
CCAAGAAGAATAAAGTGGCTTAAAGCCATTTTTTTCTTGAAAAAAAGCCCGTTTTCCTGTAGTCTGTGACTATGTCTCAAGAACCTTTTTATATTACAACCACCTTGCCATACGTAAATGCTGATCCGCATGTTGGTTTCGCCATGGAATTAATTCGAGCAGATGTAATTGCTCGGTACAAGACCCTCTCGGGATATGAAGTATTTTTTAACACAGGAACCGATGAACACGGCCAAAAACTTCTTATTGATGCTACAAAAGCAGGAAGGGAGGTAAAGGACTATGTGGATACCTATGCTACAGAATTTCGAGGACTCAAAGATATTCTCAGTATTTCACCGGAAGTACATTTTATTCGTACTACCGATACGCATCATGAAGCCGCTGCGAAAGAGTTTTGGTTACGATGTCGAGACAATGGGTTTATTTACAAAAAGGAATATAAAATTAAATACTGTGTAGGATGTGAGCTTGAAAAAACAGATTCAGAGCTTGTAGACGAGAAGTGTCCTATTCATCCAAGTAATGAAATTGAATTAATTGACGAGGAAAATTATTTCTTTGCTTTTTCTCAATTTGAAAAACCGCTCCTTGATTTTTATAATAAGCATCCAGATTTCGTGATTCCTGATTTTCGATTTAATGAAATCAAAGCATTTGTGGAACGAGGACTTGATGATTTTTCTATTTCTCGATTGAAGTCAAAAATGTCATGGGGGATTCCTGTTCCTGATGATGAGGAGCAAGTAATGTATGTATGGTTCGATGCGTTGGTAAACTATATTTCTACGTTAGGTTGGCCTGAAAATGAACATCAGTTTGAAAAATTTTGGACATTAGGTAATCCTACTCAATACTGTGGCAAGGATAATCTACGTCAGCAATCTGCAATGTGGCAGGCAATGCTCATGGCGGCAAAATTACCAAACTCAAAACAAATCGTGATCAACGGGTTCTTTAATGGTGAAGGAAATATTAAAATGTCCAAGTCGATTGGGAATGTGGTAAGTCCGTATGATGTCGTGAAAGAATATGGAACGGATGCGTTGCGCTATTATGTATTACGAGAAGTTTCTATGTTTGAAGATTCACCGTTCTATATGGAACGATTCAAGGAGGTATATAATGCCAATCTTGCAAATGGGCTAGGAAACCTTGTTTCTCGAACGATGAATATGGTGGTGACCTATGATGTAGATATTTCGAATGTTACATTTCCAGATTTTAATGATATCAAACATCCTGCATATGAGACTTTTGAATTAAACAAAGTGGCTGATGCTATCTGGGGTGAAATTACGGACCTTGATAAATATATTGCAGAAAATGCACCGTTTAAAAAAGTAAAAGTAGATGTCGCCGGTGCTCACGACGACCTTCGTCATGTGGCCCAAGGCCTTGCACGTATTAGTGTACTCCTACAACCAATCATGCCTGATACGTCTGCGAAGATTGCTGAACTTATCAAGACTAAGCAAAAACCGGAGGTACCGTTGTTTTTGCGGAAAGAGTAATGGTATAGTTATATATATGAAAAATATTTTAATTTTTGTACTTGGAGTTATTATTATAGGCGTAGTCATTTTTGGCTTGAAATATCAGAATTCAAACAACCAAGTCACTGATTATAATTATAACCTAACGGAATTCCAAGAAGAATCAATTCAGGATGATATGAATACTATGGATGAGATTTCAAATAATAGTTCTCTACCAGTTTCAAATCAAGATCGACAAGAATTTAATACATATGTTTCAAATCAAGCACTTATCTCGAGTGATAATTCCCTCAAGTCTGCTTTTGAGCAAAGCATTCTTGCGACAGTAGAAATCTATAAATCAATCCACGGTAATTACGGAGAATCTTCAACACAGAATATATGTAAAGGAAATGATTCCGCTGGATCTCTTGTTGAGCTTCTTAAAAAATATTCTCTGGTCGTGGATTGTTCGCCATCTATAAATTTTCCTGGACAAACATTTACGTTTACTGCCAAAGCGAATGCAAGTGAAGGTTATTTCTGCTCGGATCAAAATGGTTTTGCAGGAATTATTAAAACATATTCCACTATTCGAAAAGGAATTTCTTGTAAATAAAGCATGTCTTTTAACGAATTTATAAATAGATTACTTAATTTTCAACATTGATTGAGTTAGAACAAGTACGAAAACAAGGAAAAGGTCGTTGGGGACTTGATTCTGAAAATGCAAGAAAGACAAAAATAATGACAACTAATCTTCGAGAATTATTAATAGAACTAGAAACCTTAAATTTACCAATAGGTGAATATGTCATTACTTCTTCTGCAGTTATGGCGGCACGAGATATTCGTGATTGTAGTGACTTAGATCTAGTGGTGACAGAAACCTTGTTTAATGAGCTCTCTAAGCAATACGACGTGATCGAAAATTCTGGATTTTCAAAAATAGTTTTGAGTGAAAATATTGAGGCGCTATACTTTGGGCATAATCCAAATGATGAATATTCCACTGAGCGACAAATCAGAGAATCTGAAATGATTGAAGGTTTTCCATTCCAAAATGTAGAAACATGTCTCTATTTCAAGGAACATAGTGATAGAGAAAAAGATAAAGCGGATGTTGTACTTATTAAAAATTACCTCAGTACTCAAAATGATAAACAGTGACTTAATTGAAAAATTGAAAGAAGTAAAAGACTATAATGAACTGCTACAAGTCGCGCTTTGGTATGTCCAAGAAAATAAATTAGATACTATGGTACTCGGTCCGATATTTGCCCATGGCTCAAGTGAGATTGCAAATAATATAGAAAAGTTTGAGGGTGTGATTTTAAAACTTGAACAAGAAGGAGTAAAGGTTTTTAGTCAAATTCCGTTCCTTGATATCAATCTTGCCCAAGAAACAAAGATTCATCATTTTGAAGATGCTAAAAAGTTTTATGAATTTTATTTTCCCTTATTTCGATCGGGTCTTATAAAAAAAGCTTATTTTTTACCAGGCTGGGAATTGTCATATGGCGCAACATCTGAGCATGAGTGCTGTAAGGAGAATAATATAAGTATTATTTATCTGTAAGACAAATCTAAACAACCTTTTTAATTCTTGCCAAAAAGATCAAGTAGTGTTATTGTTATTCAAATAAAAATGAATATATGCATGAAGTTGGTGATTTAAAAAATTCTCAGGTAATAGAAGATTTCTTTTTTAACATACAGGAACAGGTAAAACAGGACCATGAACTTGCTTTATTGCTCGCACAAAAACTTTTTCTCGAAGATAAAACCTTGTTTCAAGGAATTAAAGAGGGATTACTTCGTCATGAAGATCCCGATCCTACTACTTGGAATGACCCAGGATGGTTTTATGGACATGTGGCCATTGCGCTACTTGAAAGCAATAGGTGTTTCCTCGGAAGAGAATTTACTGTTCCAGTTTTGAATGTACAAATTTCCTTAGGGCCAGAACGTGAAGTCGATGGGGTGCCGATAGTGCGCCTTACTTGGAAAAAGATTTGAAATAAAATTATGAATAGTGAACAACCGTGTACTTCCTTAATTATGTGCCTGTAACAAGGCGAGGGACTACACGGTTTTTTTGTTATAATAAACCTATGAACAAAAACACCCTCACTCCAGAACAAGAAAATATTTTGAAATACAAACATACAGAAGCGCCGTTTTCTGGTGCGTATGATGATTTCTATCAGAAGGGGACGTATATCTGCGGATGGTGTAATAATCCCTTGTATCAGTCAGAAACAAAGTTTGATGCTGGATGTGGCTGGCCAGCATTCGATGATGAAATTCCAGGGGCTGTTATTCGAGAAGGAGACAAGCATCCAATTTTTGGTACAGAAATTGTCTGTGCGCATTGCCATGGGCACTTAGGGCACGTATATGACGGGGAACATTTTACGGAAAAAGATGTGCGCCACTGTGCAAATTCTCTTGCACTTCAATTTATTCCTGAAGGAAAACCTTTACCAGAAATTGCAGATAAATAATTGATCAAACGAAAACCCTCTCCACGATAGTGGAGAGGGCAAGGGGACACTTGTGCAAAGCTGGTTTTCGTAAGAAAACCGGGTGAGGTTATTGCTCAACAATAATCATATTAGTAGATCCGTGTTTTCGCATGGTACTACCACTCACGATCACCATCGTCTGGGTTTTTTTGTGCTCACGCGACTTGATAAGATTTACAATCTCCATACGAATTTCTTCGATAGGTTTGGTTGGGGTGTATAAAATAGGATAAATACCACGAACAAGAGTAAGTGCTTTTACGGTAATCTCTGAAGGAGTAAGGGCATAGATTGGTTTGTCTCCTCGAAATTGAGCAATTTCCCGTGCCGTGCGACCACTTTCAGTCAGAACCACAACACAATGAGTATCAAGGGTATCAGCAAGCTGCTGAGCATGCTGCGCAATGGCGTGTGAGATTTTAAACTTTGGATCATATTCAAATCGAATCATAGGTTTAAAAGATCCTTCCACATGTCGCGCAACATCTGCCATAGTTTCAACGGTCTCCACAGGATATTTCCCAAGCGATGTTTCTTCTGAGGTCATAATAGCATCAGTTCCTTCGAAAATGGCATTAGCAATATCTGAAACCTCTGCGCGGGTTGGGTACCGTTCATGAATCATTGATTCCACCATTTGCGTTGCCACGATGCTCATTTTTCCTTTTGAAATACATTTAGAAATAAGATTTTTCTGTTCTACGGGAACATATTCACGAGGGGTTTCAATAGCCAAGTCTCCTCGGGCAACCATAATACCGTCTACTTGATCAAGGATGTCGTCAATATGATCAAGCGCTTCCTGTGTTTCAATTTTTGCAATAATTCCTGGATTCCATTTCAATTTAGCGAGAACTTTTTTCAAATCTAAAATATCTGAAACGGTTCGCACGAACGAGAGTGCTACAAAATCAACTCCTGATTTGTGAAAATGATGCAACATTTCACGGTCGGTAGCCGTGAGTGATTTAATAGAGAGGTACCCATTAGGAATATTTACTCCACGTCGCGGTTTAATATCACCACCGACAATAATTTTACAAGTAATTTCATTACCAGAAATTTTTTGGACTACGAGCTTTTTCTTTCCATCATCAAGCATGACGATTGATCCTTTTTTGAGCTCAGAAGGAAGTTTTGCATAATTTACAGAAATCTTTTTTGCGTTCCCGATAACCTTGTCAGTAGTAAGAATAATGGTTTTTCCTTCAACAAGGGTTACCAAAGGAGTTTCAAGTTCACCAAGTCTAATTTTGGGACCTGCGAGATCAAGGAGGATTCCTGTGGATACATCTAAGTCTTGGGATACTTGTCGAATTTTCTTGATACGATCCATGTGTTCGTCCTTGTTTCCATGACTCGTGTTCAGTCGCGCAACATTCATACCAGCAAGTATCATCTTCCTAAGCATTTCAGGAGAATCGGTTGCAGGACCAATAGTGGATACGATTTTTGTAAGTTTCATATACGCTATTATAGCAGAACCAGATTTTCTGTGATATTGTCTAGTATATGAAGCTTAATTATATTGATATTCACTCTCATCTTAACCTTTCGCCGCTTCTTGAAAATAAAGAAGCTGTTTTGTTAAAAATGCGTGAACAGGGAATAGGGACGATTACGGTTGGGACAGGACTGGAAACTTCTCGACAGGCAGTCAAAATCGCTGAGGAGAATCCAGATATTTGCTGGGCTATTGTGGGTATTCATCCTTGTCACACCTGTGGTGATGGGTCTGAAGAGTATGATGAAGGGGTTCTTTTTGAGCTTGCACAGCACCCAAAAGTTGTCGCTATCGGAGAAACTGGGCTTGATTATTTCCACGAAGACACACCAGAATCTCGAACCATTCAGGAACAAGTATTTCGCAAGCATATTGAACTTGCAAATAAAGTAGAGAAGCCGCTGATGCTCCACGTTCGTGCCTCAAAGGGGAGTGATGATGCATATTATGATGCGCTTGCCATTCTGGCCCGGTTTTCTGAGCGAAACAGCCCCCCCGCCCAAATTTTGGCCGGTTTTGCTCCTAAAAACGGGCCCCGTGCCAATTTTCACTTCTTCTCTGGGTCTAAAAAATGCATGGAGGATATTATTGCGGCAGGGTTTACAGTATCGGTAGATGGTCCGATTACGTTCAGTAAAGATTATGACGATATGATCAAGGCGGTACCCCTAGATAAAATAATGATCGAAACAGATGCGCCATTTGCTGCACCTGCTCCTTATCGTGGAAAAACCTGCGAACCATGGATGGTTATTGAGATTGCACGTAAAATTGCCGAGCTGAAAGGTCTCGATTTTGAGGGAGTGCGCGCTCAAGTATTGGACAATACAGCCCAGTTCTTCGATCTAGACTTATAAGCTGTTTTGTGCTATATTCCTCGAGTCGCTTTATTAGAAACTAACCATATACATTATGGCAAAAAAGACAACAACAATCTCAGAAGTGGAAATGCTGGAACCGAGAATCTATGAAATCGGTTACCTCTTGTCACCAGCAATCCGCGATGAGGACCTCGAAGCTCGGGCAACCGAACTCAAGGAATCTCTTATTACATTAGGTGCAACCCTTATTTCAGAAGGAAATCCTGAATTCATCGATATCGCTTACGAAATGTCACGCATTATCGAAAACAAGCGTGTTCGATTTACCCAAGGATACTTCGGATGGTTTAAAATCAAGCTTGATCCAGTTAAAATGGCTGAAGCAAAGGAAATTCTTGATAAAAATACACTACTCATCCGATATCTTCTTATTGGGGCCACAGCGGAAAATACCGTTATTGGTAAAAAATCTCTCGGTAAAATCTTGAGAGGTTCTCGAAAAGAGTCTTCTACCGAAGAGGGTGATACGCTTATTGACGCAGAAGCTCTCGACGAAGAAATCATCTCAGATGAAAAACTTAATGAAGTTCTCGACGAAGAAATCAAAGAGCTCGTTAAGGAAGCATAAGGAGATAAAATTTAAATAAATTTTCTATCAAGAAACGATAAAGTCGAAATCAACGGAATCTGTACGGGTTTGATGAAGGAGGGTATACTAAGAATGTCTTTCAGACGTTACTAATCTATCTAAAAAAATAATCTCTATTATGTATATCAACAAAGCAATTATCTACGGAAATTTGACAAAGGATCCAGAGCTCAAGGCACTTCCCTCAGGAAGTAAAGTTTGTAACTTTGCTCTTGCGACGAACCGAACTTGGAAGGATCAGTCAGGTAAAAAGCAAGAATCTGTCGACTATCACAATGTTGTTTTCTTCGGAAAACAGGCTGAGGTTATCGCGCAGTGGATGCATAAGGGCAATGCGCTCATGGTGGAGGGTCGTATCTCAACACGAAGTTGGGATGGTCCAGATGGTAAGAAGAACTATCGAACCGAAATTGTAGGTGAAAACTTCCAATTCGGACCAAAGGGAGGATCTCTCTCATCAACCGCAAGTCCATCATCTGATGAAGGTTCATCAAGTGCCTCAGAAGTTGATACCATAGAGTATCCTACAGAAGATTTGAACCCAAATGATATTCCGTTTTAATCTTAATTAATTATTATGTCTACACAACAGTGTTACTTTAAATCAAACAATATTAAACATATTGACTACAAGGATCTTGAAATCCTTCGTAAATTTTTGACACCAACAGGTAAAATTATGGCCTCAAAGCGAACAGGTGTTTGCAAAAAGAGTCAGCGTCAGCTTGCGACAGCGATCAAGCACGCACGATTCATGGGACTTCTTCCGTATATTGAAGCTTAATTTTTAACATCAAAGTATTGACGAGGATTTCTCCTTTGTTATACTTTGATTACCATCGGTGACCCGTAAGGGTGTGCCAGCCGAGAAAAACCAAGGGGCCCCTTGGTTTTTCTCTTGATTAAATATTCTTGGATGGTGAAATAATCTTATGCAGCTTATTCCTTATTCTTTTAAAATCTCTATGCGACAACGACCCAATTTCTCGTAAAAGTCTTTTCGTGCTAATAGTTCTCGCTTGAGATGTGATTACATAGAACACTTCACCCGAAATGGAAACGTTTTCATAGAAAGGATTTTCGTTCTTAGGACTCGTCATTGGTACACATAAACATGTATTATTACCAAAGACGGTGATAATGACCACAGGCCTCTCTAGGCTCTTGCGATCAGCATCTTGTTCATGTCCAATATTTATACCGAGTGCACACCACCAAACACTTCCTGGTTTACAGATAATAGGACGTTCGGATGCGTGAAGCTTTTTTTGATAAGTGTTCCAGGTATCAAAATCTTTGGACATATACCTAGAATACTAGTATGAGGTAAATTCTAGATAAATTTTTTATCACCAATCAGATCTCCTGCAATAGTAAATCGTTCAGAGGGTGTTTTTTCAGGGTGAAACCAGAATTCTCCCTTTGCTTCGTAAATAAACTTAACAAGCTTTTTACCAATATCAGCCTCATCGATCTTGTCTGACACTTGAAACGAGTGTTCAACGACGCGTCCTGTAAGAAGGTTTTTTAGGTTATAAAAAATCACGAAAACAAGTAAAACTTGTTTTCGTGATAAATACAATGAGGAATCCTATAGACTACTATAGACCTCATGAATGTTTCTCTTGGAGTCTTGTAAATAATAGGGAATTTTAAAACCTGCTCCTTCAAACCGATTGTATTCACGGTCAAAAATTTCTTTTACAAAATCCAATCTTTCGGAAAAAGAGTTTTTATCATAATCTCTATCATTACAAGCTTCCTTTTCGAGGCTGGCTAACTTACGATAAAAGGCAACTTCTGCTATAAGACATCTTTGCGTGATGATGTCTCTCTCATCTCTGTTTTTTGATAGAGTGTATTGATAATAAAAAAGACCTCCAACAATTACTGCGATTAAAATGGAAAAAAATACAAGACGTTCCTTAGAAATAAACATAATTGGTAAATTTAATTGAACAGAATTATTCTGTATTACTATATCATATATCTGTAATATAGTCAATATATCCGTGGATGTGTATTTAGTATTTTGAAGGATTTATAAAAAACCCCTTATTTTATAAGAGGTTTTTTATAAATCTAATTCTTCTCGGCTCGGCCTACGTATTCTCCAGTTTCAGTGTTTATGATGACTTTGTCACCTTCATTAATGAAGAGTGGTACTGTCACCGTAGCCCCGGTTTCTAGGGAGACTATTTTTGAAGCACCTGAAGACGTATTTCCTTTAACAGCAGGTGCAGCCTCTGTAACCTTGAGGTCCATTTTAATAGGGAGGTCTACACCAATAATCTGCTCTTCTTCCTCCTCATTAGTCCATATAATAGCGTTATAGACATCGTTTGGGCGCATCCATTGTTTTTTATCACCAATCAGATCTCCTGCGATAGTAAATCGTTCAGAGGGTGTTTTTTCAGGGTGAAACCAGAATTCTCCCTTTGCTTCGTAAATAAACTTAACAAGCTTTTTACCAATATCAGCCTCATCGATCTTGTCTGACACTTGAAACGAATGCTCAACGACGCGTCCCGTGAGAAGGTTTTTAAGCTTAGTTGCATTTACGGGTTTTCGTTGTTGTTTACGAAAAACATGCGAAGCGAGTACTTCGTAAGGTTCTCCATCATGCATGATGATTTTTCGGATAGTTGCTTCGTTGTAGGAAATAATTGCCATAGGTTTTTAGAGTACCATGCTGAGTATAAAAATCAAGCTGCCTTTTGTTGGTCATGGTCATCACCTTTCTCATAGAGTTCGAACTCTTTGGTGGCATGATCAATGTCCTCCTTCCAGTCTTTTTCAAGCTGCTGATAATGGAGTTTATTATTTTTGAGATCTTCTTGGTATTGATGGCGCTGCTTTTCAAGTTCTGTTTCCTCATCCCAACCAAGTTCTGCGGCAATATCCTTAGTGTCGTTTTTTAATTCATGCCAGAAATTTTTGATTTTACTTAAAAATCCACGAGACTGCCGCTCTTTTTTTGAATCAGAAAGTGTTTTTAAATTATCATGTCCACTATTTTTCTCACGTAGAGGTCTGCGAAGTTCCTGATAAGTTGGATCTCCATGAATAGGTTCACCTCGCTGAGGATGAACTTGTTGAGCTAATGATCCACTTTCTATGAAATCGTCTGCAGCAGCACGGAGCACTTCAGGTTCAAGTTGATTAAAAGATTCATATTCAAAATGATGGGAGTCTTCTGAGACAACCTCCTCAATAGTTTTATCGTTCTCAAACTGTTTAATAGAATTTGTAATATCCTCATAAGACATTTCTTCCTCTTTAATCCCAAGGAGTTCTTTGAGTCCCATATTGTCAAAATCTTCTGTAAAATCCTTTTCTACAGGAATATTCTCCGGAGTTTTCCACTTCTTATTGCTCATGTTGCCTTTTTTCGTATGATTCCATTCCTCTTTCTCATCAAGAGGTTGCATGTCGAGGTTTGTTTGTTCAGGGACAAGTTCTTCTTCTAGTTTTTTACTACTTCGCCTTGGTTTTGCTTCAGAAGGACCTTTTTCAGAAACAAGTTTTCCCATAGGTCGCTGGTACCCATATGCATGAATTCGATTAGTATTTTTTCGAGGGATTTTTTTATTCAGTTCATCGACAAGAGCCTTAGGTGAAACCTCAGGAGCTTTAATCTTAGAAGTCTTATTTGGTTTTTCAAGATTTGTTTTCATGTGTTTAATATGTTGTGACCCTCTCCATGATAGTGGAGAGGGTGGACTGCGAAGCAGGCCGGGTGAGGCTACTCCTCAGGCACTTCATCAGCCTCTTCCTTGCCTGCAAAAGCAAGTCCTCCTGATTCCATTGTTTTTAAAATTTCTTTCAAGAGCTTTGCTCGAGTATCTTTGTTTGCCTTATCGCGCAGGAAGGTTCGAGCCGCATCGTATCCACGTCCCAAAGGAATCTTCTCCTTTTTACCGTCCTTACCTACAGACATATAACTAAATGAGGCACCAGCCTTATCAATAAGTTCAAATTTTTCTCCAAGTGCCAACATTTCACCCTCTGCCGAAATACCTTCGTTATAAATAATATCAAATTCAGTTTGCTTGAATGGGGAAGCGACCTTATTTTTCACAACCTTAACTCGGGTTCGAGCTCCAACCACATCTTCACCCTTCTTGATCTGAGCGATCTTTCGGATATCAAGTCGGACTGATGTATAGAATTTAAGAGCCTTTCCTCCTGGGGTTGTTTCAGGATTTCCAAACATAACACCGATTTGCATACGAATCTGGTTAATGAAGATCACGATGGTATTTGATCGTGCAACAATTGCGGTGAGCTTACGAAGTGCTTGTGACATCAAACGTGCTTGTTTTCCAACATGATGAGCCCCCATATCACCCTCGATTTCATCTTTTGGGGTAAGTGCTGCCACCGAGTCTACAACAATAACATCAATTTTTCCTGAACGTACTAAAGTTTCTGTAATTTCAAGAGCTTGTTCACCATGATCGGGTTGTGAAATGAGAAGTTCATCAATTTTCACACCAAGCTTTTTGGCATATTCAGGATCCATAGCATGTTCAGCGTCGATAAAGGCACAAACACCACCCGCCTTTTGAGCTTCAGCGATAACATGAAGAGTAAGTGTCGTCTTACCAGATGATTCTGGTCCAAAAATTTCTACAATACGTCCACGAGGAAGACCTCCAACACCAAGAGCAAAGTCGAGGCCGATGGATCCTGTTGAAATACTTCCAATATTAACCTTTGCGGTTTCACCAAGTTTCATAATTGAGCCTTCGCCAAATTTGGTTTGGATCAATTTTATAGTGTCGCGCAAATCGTTTGTGTCTTTAGATTCTGGTTTTTTCTTTGCCATAGTGATAAGAGTTAGATAATGATTAGGGTTAATGAAGTAATTGTAGTACCCACTTATAAAATCGAGATAAATACTATGTTGTGTTAGGGTGGGATTAATTTGTTGACAGGGTAGGAGTGGTTACATTAAGAGTGAAAGTACGATCAGGCTCCTCTGTAAGAATTACGGCGTAGTTTTTGATAGTACTGTTTCCAAAACGATCTCTTCCTTCCATGGTAACAATGTTATATCCAGGGTTGAGAATAAATCGCTCATCAAAGCTTCCGTCAGGCTCTGTTGAAAGAGGGGCTCCGTTGATACTAAGGTCTTTGGTGAAATGGGCCACTCCTGAAATATGAAGTACAGGTTCTGTGAGATGTGATCCGTTAACCATACCGGTTATGGCAAGCTCAGGACCATGAATAAGGGGATAGATCTTATTACCGACAAAAATAGCTAAGGCTACTCCTACTATACAGAGAGTCGCTTTTTTAATGATTTGATTTCTTCGGTCTTGTAATATTGGTTGCATAATATAATTAGTATACGTATTATAACTCACTTTCAGTGTTCAACCTATCAATAACATCTCCTGTGGATAACGAAGTGTCTCCGGCGGTGAGTACTTCTCTTGGTTTTGCACCATCTGCAGGTCCTACCACTCCGCGCTCTTCGAGAAGGTCTATTAAGCGTGCGGCTCGTGAATAACCAACTTTGAGTTTTCGTTGAATGTAGCTCGTTGATGCCTTACCTGCTTCCATAACACAGATTTTTGCGTCTTCGTATAATTCATCATCATCGTCATTATCAATACTTACTGAAACGAGAGACCGGTCATCGTCAAGTACTTCCCCGAGGGCAATTTCATCTGGAATAGCTTCATTGTGCTTTTTAATAAAATTCACCACGGCTTTTACTTGGTCTTCGTCTACATTGGCACATTGCATACGTTCTGGCTTCGACATTCCTTCGCCTTGATAGAGCATGTCTCCTTTACCAAGGAGCGATTCGGCACCAGGGGTATCCAAAATAGTTCGAGAATCGATTTGTGAGGCTACTTGGAGGGCGAGTCGTGAGGGAATATTTGCCTTGATAAGTCCGGTAATAACATTTACTGATGGGCGCTGGGTTGAAAGGATGAGGTGAATTCCCACAGCTCGGGACATCTGAGCAAGGCGTACGATTGCGGATTCGAGCTCGCGAGGGTAGGCTTGCATAATATCAGCTAATTCATCGATGAATATTGCAATATACGGCATTTTTTCAGCATCATCTTTACCTTCTATTTTCTTACGATAGGAATCAATATCTCGACAGGTGTTTTTTTCAAGGATGTCATAGCGTCGTTCCATTTCCTTAGCTGCCCATTTAAGTGCGAGTACTGCTTTCTTGGGCTCCTTGATAACCGGAGTAAGGAGGTGGGGGATATGGTTATACAAAGTAAGCTCTACTCGTTTTGGGTCCACCATAATAAGTCGGAGGTACCTGCAATCAACAGGTGGGGCATTTTACCAAGGTTGGCAAAATAGGATTTTCCAGTAACCCCTTTACCGAGGGCGACCAAGAGACGATTTGGAGAGTTTTGAAACTGAGGTTCATCAAGGAGGCTTCCGAGTCCAACATTGGCCATAGATCGATTAGGAATCTCGATACCTACTAATGATTTACCAGGAATAGGCGCCTCGATACGAATAGGGTGGGCTGCAAGGGCAAGGGCAAGGTCAGACTTAAGGGTCAAAATTCGGGTGAGCTTGATCCCTTCAGCTGGCTTCAGGGCGTATCGAGTAACGGTGGGTCCGATTGAAACTTCATCCATTTCTACATCAATTCCGAAGTTCAAAAGGGTTCGTTTGATCAAGTTTGCATTAGCCTTGATATCACCAACAGCAGGTTTTCCAGACGATTTACCAAGGAGGTCAGTGGGAGGGTATTCATAAGTTTCTGAGAAGGTTCCGCCACCAACAATAAAATCATCCTCAGGGTTCGGCTCCCCTCTCCTTGCAGGAGAGGGGTTAGGGGTGAGGTTGAGTGCTGGCTCAGTCGGCAGTGATGGGAGTGCGGGCGCCTCGTTTAATTGCTCTTTCGTTAATGTAACAATCTCATCATCCATATCCTCATCTTCAAATTCGAAAGAATCAGTTTCTTTTTTAGTAAAGAGATTCTTCAAGAATTCTGGAATCCCTAACTCTTCATTTAAGAGTACTAATGTTGAAATAAGGGCAATGGCTCCTAAAATAGTAGCTCCTGCGTAGATGTCAAAAATTTTAGTAGCTAGGGATCCAACGCCGTACCCAATAATCCCTCCGGCACGAACGCCAGGTGATACTATTTCAATGAATCCCAAAGTCGAGAAGAGGAGTCCGATTGAGCTTGAAGCCTCAAGCCATGACCAGGTAACGTCGCGCTGTTTGATGAGGTGAATACCATAAATAATAAGGAGGAGTGGAACGAGGATTACCCCAAATCCAAACAGGAGCTTGAGGACTTTTTCATACAAGAAATTACCAGCAACACCAGCTGCTCCAAATGCTCCGAGGATGATGATGACTACGGCAACAAAAATAAGGATAGCAAGTATGGTTTTTTTGATACGAGGATTTATCCCAGGAGTGGGTGTGGATAATTTTTTCTCACCGCGCGGATCTTTTTGTTTTTGATCTTTCTTTGCCATGTGTTTAATAAGTATACCAAGAAAAACCCTTATAGTACAAGGCTCGTTTCTGGTTTGCACAAACGACATTTTAAGTATATTATGTCGTTTATAGTGTCGTTTTAAATCAAAACGACATTCTAACCGACATCGTATGAATCAAAACGACATTTCAAAACGACATCAAAACGACATAAGCGACATTTCTAAAAAAGACCTTGTTTTGAATGGGTTATTTGGAAATGCTCATGATGAGACTTTTTATGCCTGTGCCCAGAAGCTTGGTAAGATTGCAGCAGCGATACACCTTGTTGCGGATATCATCGATTCAGATGGTGCGCTCGTTAATGGGTTACATAATCAATCAATGGTGATGGTGCGAGCGGCTTATGAAATCATAGGGAGGGTGCATCCCAAGTCAGATACGGTTATGAGTATTGTTATGAGTATTGATGAGATGAGTACTCTTGTGGATATTGGTTCTATTGCGCGCACAATTTCACGAATGAATGCAGATATTATCATAGGAGAATTAAATAAAGTAAGGGAGGTTTTGATTGATGAAGTGCTCGCTCTCAAGAAATCAGAACAATCATTTGTCTTGTCTCAATATGCCGTGAATCACCCCGTGGTCCAAACAGAAATTCTTGGAGATGTGCTATTTGAATCAAAGCTCCGTGATTATCAATCAAAACGACATCAAAACGACATCAAAACGACATTGATTCGTCAATCCGAACAAAACGACATTCAAAACGACATTCATAAAATCAAAACGACATCTATAAACGACATACCGAGATTTGGTAGACAAAAAGATATTTTAAACGTTATAAAATCAGGAAACGAAACGACATTAGCAGACTTGAGGTTAAAGATTTCTGATTGTAGTGAGAAGACACTTCAACGAGAACTTGCTACGTTGCTTGATATGGGACTCATTAGAAAAGAAGGGAACAAGCGATGGACAACCTATCGGGCGGTGTAATACCTCCTCCGCAGTCTTATATTGTCTTTTTTCATAAACAGACAGAGATTGACTATTTTTAATATTCGTTACCTATTAAAACAGTTTATTTTTTATGTAATATTTATATGATTAATGCGTCATCCACAGTAACACACAGGATACGTATTTTTCGGTCTCGAGAAATGCAGTTCCGTGTGCGATAGAATAAATTTATTGTATTGCCCCTAATTTGTCTTGTAGTTGCATGGTGTATGTACTTTATGGTACAATGGAAACCGTGCTTGTGACTTGACTAAAAGGGAGACACTTTAGTTTTGTTAGTTTGAGACACACCACATATATGGTACCCCCTCGCCCGGCTATCGCCGAGGCACTCCCCCTATAAATAGGGGGAGACAGAATAGGGTAGGTGGTATATATGTGGTGTGTGTCTTACCGACGGGTAAGGTGCACTCCGCATTCATTGTGATATGGGTATCATCTCATACATAGTGAAAGTAATCGTACACATATGGTTCCACACTTAATAAGTCGACGTGGAATCGTGTACAACTCTTTCCGAAGGACCCTGAGCTTGTCGAAGGGTAACTAGGAAGGATAATTGAAATTAATTTTAATTATGAAAAGTAAAATTTTCGCAGTAGCTGCATTCGCATTTGCATTCGCATTTGCATTTACAGCATCAGCAGTAGGTGCGTCTGAAATTTACACACCAACATCTGGATTCCTTAAAGTAGGATCTGGAATGGGAGCTATGGCTTACCAAGCGCCTAACGTTATGGCAGCTCAAAAAGCTCTTAATGCTTGTTTAAATACAAACATTGCAGTAGATGGTAAATATGGACCAATTACAGCTCAAACATTTAAAAATTTCCAAATTTCTAAATCTCTAAAGATTGATGGAGTTATCGGAAATGAAACAGCAACAGCGTTGGCAGCATGTTCAGGAGGAACATCTACAACACCTTCAACAGGATCAACAACATTGTCAGGTGGAGCAGGTGATGCAACAATCACTACTACATCAACAGATGTTGAAGACTCAGTTAAAGAAGGTGACTCAGAAAACGTTCTCGGTTTCCAAGTTGAAGCTGATGGATCTGATATCAATGTTTCTAACGTAAAAGTTGTTTTCCAAAACGATGGTTACACAGCCCCTTCTTCTGAGAAATTCACAAATTATGTAGATACAGTATCTATTATGATGGGTGATAAGGAGGTTGGATCAGCAGATGCTTCTGATTTTACACGAGACTCAAGTTCACCTGATACATTCACAAAAACAATCTCTCTTTCAAACGCAGTTGTTGATGAAGATAAGAAAGTTAAGTTCTATGTACACGTAGAGGCTGTATCAAACATTGATACAGATGACCTAGATGCTAATTGGAATGTTGCATTAGATACAGTTCGATACAACGATGCAACAGGTGCAATCTTGAGTGACTCACCAGCTCTTGATGAAAACTTCTCATTTGAAGATGAATCAACAGATGATGATCTTTCAATCAAGTCTTCAAGTGCTAACCCACTTGCAGCAACATTAATGGTAGAAGAAGATAACACTTCTGACAAATTCCTAGTTGGAGCATTCAAGTTGGATGTAGATGATCAATCATCTGACATTACACTTAATGAAATGACAGTAGTTCTTAACCTTGGTAACTACGATGTTGATGGTGACGCTGATGTTGATGGGTCAGATGACTCAACAGCTGACAGTGCTGCTGATCAGATTGTAGATTCAGTTGAAGTTAAGATCGGATCTGATACATATGATGCAGATCTTGATGCAGTTTCAATTGCGAACGGATCTGGAACAGCTACTTACATTGTTGATATCGATGGTGATACTGCTATCGACGCTGGAGATGACGCAGAAGTTAAAATCTACGTTACATTCAACGACCAGGATGGTAACTACAACGCAGGTGCAACAGTTTACGCTTCAGTAGCAGGTTCTGCAGTTGATGCTGAAGGATCTGACGAATTGAACGCATCTGGATCATTCACAGGAAAGACACACACATTGTCTGTAAACGCTCCTACATTTGAATTGGTATCTAAGAGTCTTGCTCTTTACCAAGCAGTAGATGGAGTTTCAACAGGTGAAGAAGATGTATTCCTTGCTAAATTCGTATTCAACGTAACAGCTGGAGATGAAGATGTATACCTTTCACGAGGAGTTGAAGGAGATGCTGGTTATACTGACTACGTTTCATTCACACAACTCGGAGGAGGAGATATTGACTCTCAAACTCTTGAAGCTGAAGACGAAAGTATCGATGATGGTTTGACATCTTCATTCTTGATCTCTTCGGGAGATACAGAGAAGTTTACATTGTCATTCTTCGTACGAGGAAACAATGAGTCTGAGAAGTTCACAATCAACGGATTCTCATATGGATCTGCTGACGATACAGCTTCAGCATATGTATATGCTTCTGATGTAACTTCAGGATTGTCTTCATTCGCTACAAACACTGTATACCTTGCTAAATAATCTTCGGATTACTTAACTCGGCATTCACTGAATGTTACAAAAAACACCCGCAAGGGTGTTTTTTGTTTGGACAGTTTGGTATAATGAGTATTATGAAACAGAAACAACGAGAAGTTTTGGAAAACAATAAAGATAAAAAAAGAATATGGCAGTTCAGTATTCTTGAGTATTTTTCTTACGGAATCATTTTCCTAATTCCTTTGTATAGAAATTATAACCATTGGATGCCTATCAGTATGCCTAAGCAGTTACTTTTTATAGGTACTCTTTGTGCGATGCTTATTTTTTATATATGGGGCAAGTGGAAAAATTCTGATAATCGCTTTGTATTTACCCAAATTCATATCGGACTTGCGGTCTTTTTGGGAATATTGACATTGTCGGCACTATTTGGTGTTGATCCAAAAAATTCATTTTTTGGTCCGTTACAATCGAACCTAAGTTTAATAGTGTTATATTTTCTTGGAATCCTTGGATTATTTATAGGGTTTCTTATAAAGCGTAATGAGTCTTTTCTGCCCAGACTTGCGACAGTGGCGATAGTTTCAGGTGTGATCACTGCAGGGATTACTTATTTTGGAAAAGATGTAATTAGATTATCGAACGACGGTTCAACGGTTGGTAATAATTCTTATCTGGGAGCATATCTTCTGTTGATTGTTTGTATGAGCATAGGTATTTTCTTTTGGTACAAGAAGGTGTGGCAGAAATTATTAATTGGATTGGGAGTCATTACTATAATTATTTCTCCTGTATTTTTAAATCGAGTCATTTGGACAGGTGATGTAGGATTTTCCCAAATAATCGATAATCCTACGCTTTTGTTGGGAGCAGCCAATGGTGCTGCAATAGGATTAGGAGTCGCGATAATTGTCATGGTTTTCTTGTTTCTTACAAGAACCAAAAAAACAATGGTGAGGGTATTAGGCGGGATCTGCTTAGCCGGTCTTATTATTGGAATATGGATAGGGGGATCTATATTTATGAACCCAGAGTCAGGACTTCATAAGGCTTTTGTTGCAGAAAAAACAGAGAACCGTTTTATTTTTTGGGATGCTGCACGAGATGGTTTTGTAGAAAGACCACTCCTCGGATATGGACTTAATAATTATGCATATATGTACCAGAAGTATCTCACGGATAGAATTTTTAGAAACGATAGAGGTCTGGAGCTTTGGGTGTCTCGCCCACATAATATTTTTTGGGAATACCTTTCACTTTCAGGAATCTTTGGATTATTAGCATTCGCGGCATCAATTGGTGGGCTGTTTATATTTTTTTACAAAAAATCTGCAGACGAAGACCGGATTAAGAAAATATTTGGAGTGGTTTTCGCAGGAGCTGTTTTTGGTTACACACTTCAAAATCTTTTTGTATTCGATACGTTAGTACCCCTTGTGTTTTTTTTTGTGATCGTGGGTACTGCTATAGGTTTTTCAAAGGAATATTACACGCCTCATATGGGAAATATATTCAAAAAGGTCTTACTAGGTACAGGAGGAGTTCTTTGTGGTGTGATTTTTGTGATATTAGTAATATTGCCTTGGCATGAATCTATAAGATGGGGCAAAATCGCAGGAGATGTTTCAATTTCAAAACTTGCCGAGTTGAGAAAGGGTGCTCAGGATATATCATTAATAGGAAGTATTGAAGACGCAGCGCTCATTACTGATCGAGAAATACAAAGAATTAATGCTGTGATCCCTACGCTTACGGTAAAAACGAAACCTATTGTTTTGGCTGAAATTGACTCGCTTATTGCAAATCTTGAACGAGAAATCGTTCGAAGTCCAAATAGTTACCGAGCACATCTTGCCGTAGGGAACCTGAGCACGCTCAGATTGATTATTGTCCAGGAAAACGAAAATACCACTATTTCCAACGCAGTGGATCATTTTAATAAAGCGGCTCTCCTAAGTCCTGCAAATCCGATGACCTATATTAATCTTGCGAACATGTACGCTGTAGTTGGAGATAGTTCGAAAACGTATAAATATTTACGAGCAGGTATTGCCATAGGTCCTACCTATGTTGATGGATATGCTGCTGCAAGAACTATTTTAAAAATTCTTCCTAATCAAGAATTTGAAAAATATCTTACTACCATGGAAAAACGATGGCTGGTAGAATTTGGTGCAAACTAGTTTAAAACTTGAGAATTTCTTGAGAAAAAATTTATCTTTTCTTGAGGTGGTGTTTGTTATAGTACTGTCGAACAAGATATTTTGTTCGTTCTAAAAACTAAATATATGAAAACATGTATGATGACACCCATAGCTCTACTATTGAGCATGGTTACTCTTCAAGGAATTGCCCAAGTAGGTATTAACATTGATACGCCCCAGGCAACGTTGCATATCCACGGCACCTTGAGATCTGATTCTCTGGCTTTGGTAGATACTGCGGATGCCCCAGTAGTGTGGAATGTGGTATGTGATTCAGCTGGTAATTTTTTTAAAAAACCCACACTGGCAACTTCGGCACCAATACTACCCGAGGAGACTCTTATGGAATTTGAGTACGGTGAAACACTACCCCCAGGAGTCTTGGTAGCTGTTGGTGATGGGAAAAGTGCCTACATGCGCTGTAATGGTGATGGTGCTTTTATTCAAAATGAGTCCACAAACCAATCCCGATGGATAGCCCAAGGATTTTTAAGTAGTGTTGGACTGGTGGGTATTCGTGCGGTCAATATTCGCATGCCGATTACCACCGGCACCAATACCATTATTTTTTCTGTGTGTCCTGCACAGGGAAATGTTCCTCATATGGCGCAAGCAATATCGCGAACAGAGACATTTGCCAGTACAAGCACAAGCACGGGATGGTCATTGTTTGTATTTGACCCTCCGTTGTATGTTCCGTCAGCTACGCAGTGTTTTTTGGTGGTGCGTGCGTATGGTGGTACTAATACATCAAAAAATCTCCGTACCGTAGGAGAAAGTATTTCAGGCACTATGATGATTTCAAGTGATGCTGGGGTAACCTGGTCGAGCACGTCCGGTCGTGATTTAGAAGTACAGATTTTTGAAGCACGTCACTGGTCAGGAAAGATCTATGCAGCACATACTGTATGGATAGGAGAAAGTCTTCGTCCTGATCAGGGAACCATCCTTGCGACCACAGGAACAGGATATGTTAAGGACTTTTATGATCGAGCTCATAATGTGATTGGGGTGACTAGAGAGTCAGGAGTATCTGGACAGCTTAAAAAGGTGTCTGTGGGTCCTGTGGTGACTGTTTCGCAGTCATTGATCACCGGTACTCGGTATTTCTTGTCAGACAGTCCTGGGATTCTGGGTACTGGTATGTCGCCTTCATTTTTTAACGTACCGGTTGGATTTGCTGTGGGTACTCATCGACTCCTCCTGGTTCGGTAGGGAATAGTGCATAATATTTGTACACCCAAACACCTCGCTATGCGCGAGGTGTTTTTATGCGATTCATATATTTCTTGATAATAAATACAAAAATATCGCTCATCCGTTCAAGTCCCCTGCATCGGCGCATATATTCAGGAAATCGTAAGAGTCCGTGTAATATATTTTTCCTCGGTTCAGATTTCCAGTACGCATACCAAATAATAGGGAAGTTACCAAATGGCATATAGCGTTTGGTTCGATTCGACATGGAATAATATTCCTTGATAATCCGGGGTGTGAGATAAATCGCATCAAGTTTTTCAAAGAATGAATCGGGAATGGGTGCACCTAGTTTTTCTCGCAGATAGTGGGAGGCTACAGAAATCTCTACGAGAAATCCTTGTTGCTGTGCGCGATTAATCAGAATATTCCAATCAATAGAGAGGTTGGTAATAATCGCAAGTGCATCGGTTACCCAGCGAATCGTGCGGTGCTCATTACCAAATGATCCATGGACGATAATATGAATCAACATGTCTTCGTTTGAAAACCGCAGACAGGAGGTGTTTTCAAAAGTCATGGGTTTGGCATCATCCCAAAACTTCTTTTGAAATGAAAACAAGGGAAGGGGTTTTAATAAGAATACATCAATCAATCGAGTGTGATAATCAACTTCGAGAATATTCCAGTGAATGTCTATCTCGATACCGTACGGATTCGCAAAAGTTGTCGATTTCATGGTGGTATAGAGACTTGCAGGCTGGGGAATGTTGGTTACAACTGGTGCGATTTGGCGCCATCCTTTTTCAAGCATGAGGGCAACGACACGAGGTGCATACTCGGGATGAATGAGAATATCTGCGTCTCCTAAAAACCGCGCGCCAAAATCTTGGTACGCACTGATGAGCAGTGGGATGCCTTTTAATAAAATGACGGGAATCTTTTCAGCAGTGCAGATGGTAATAATTTCACTGGCTGCGGTAATGATGCGGCGATTTTTTACCCATGCGGATTTATAAATTCCTTTGATACGTGGATAGTATTCATCAGATTCGAGTCCGCATGATTTCATGCGTACATAGATAAGTGGGAACAGGTGTGCCATTGCCGGAGGTGTGTCATCAAGCAAATGACTAGTCTTCCACTGTTCCCATGCAGACACAAAATCCGCATCAGATGTAGTGATGAGTTTGAGAAATGATTCCTCGAGAGTGTTAGGAAAACTGGTTGGATAGGGAAGCTGCATAGATAAAAAATATATTATTGAGACCTCCTGCGAAGCAGGGCCTGGCGTGCGATGGTCAAATAATCAGTGTGGGATGGTTTGTCGAGTGTGGTGTTGGTTGTGTGGGCTCGACGTAAGTAGAGCACCTCAGGAACGATTTTGTTTTTTAACCCAAGCTCATTTGCTCGTGCCATCCAATCAATAAATTCACCGACACGATACGTTTCATTCAATAATCCTACCCGATCAAATGAAGGTTTTTTAGCAAGGAATGCTCCAGAAACTTGGCCAGAAATGGGATCGAGGGTAGTATTCTTTTGATTCTTCTCCTCGTCAGATAATTCGGGGCTGATAAAATTTTGGATCATGCAAAACGAAATGTCTAAATGGGGATCACTTGCAAACTGCGTCATTTGCAATTCCAATTTCTGTGGTTTCCAAATATCATCAGCATCGGCAAATGCGATGAATGATCCACATGCGATAGTAATCCCTGCATTTCGCGCGGCTGCAATACCACTATTTTTTTCTAGTTGAATCATTACAATGCGACCGGCTGAATCCATACCTGCTATGTCCCGCACGATTTCCATTGAGGTATCAGTCGATCCGTCGTCAATGCAAATAATCTCGAAATCCGAGTAGGTTTGATTCAAGATACTTTCCAGAGATTCCCGGATGTATTTTGCAGTGTTGTAGATGGGGAGGATGATGGAGATGGTGGGCATGATAAGTGTATTATACACACGATTTGTATATTTGACATAAACATACAAATATGATTTAATAATTGAGAATTTTCATTATTAATCAAAAAAAACAAAAAAATTGGAAAAGCTACGCATTCTCGATAAAATTGTTCCCGATTACACCAACAAATTTCTTCGGGGAGAATTCAATCTCGGGGAAATGCCGCTGCTTGCAGCGTTAGGTAAAAAAGTTCAGGAAGTAATTACTTCTCAAAATACCGATCAGGTCTACATCATTGCATGTC
>CAZUIQ010000003.1:0-16901 GCA_964620085.1 uncultured Candidatus Saccharibacteria bacterium
TCGTATGCCGCTGGCACCGACATCAGCCTACTTGAATCCATTAGTGTTCTTACCAAAGACAACACGTGCCTTGTTTAAGGATGGTGTTGATGGAAGCTTATAAGAAAACCCTTGCTTACACAGCAAGGGTTTATTCCTAGGGACAATGTCGTAAAAGATATATTGTGCGACATTGTCATCTCCTTATCCCCTTGAGAGACAGGTATCAAATGCATCGACTTGCTTATTATATTTAATAACAAGAACAGCGCGCTCCTGGATCAAGGTGTTATAAGTAGTGATCATATCAAATGAATCCTCCTCTGAGCTTTCAATATCTTTTTTCATTTGAATAAGTTGTTTTGTAATATTTTTTATTGTTACATTTAAACCCTGATCTACATAAGGACACGTAGTTAAGGGTTTTCCAAAGTGTTGAGTAATAAGAAATACTTCTTCCCCATTAAGGGTTCCTAAATCAACGGAAACACCTATCTCTGTATAAGTGGTATCTAAGATATTTCTCCGATGTTCTGGGCTGCGCATCCAGGCATCGACTACGGCTTTACTCGTCGTGAAATTTCCTTGTGCGAGATTTTCTCCAATTTTAATAAATCTATAATTTTGATTATCAATAAAATTATCAAACCCAAGCTGATTTGTGGGTCGATAATGGTTAAAATAATTATAATTAAACATGTCGACTGATTTGTAGTATGCAGAATTTCTTAATTGACTTGAGAGTGTTAAGGGAGCAATACCATATTGATTGCGATAATAATTTGTGTACCAAATAATATTATCCGAAGTAAGTGCAATATGAAGATCGTCCTCGAGGGTCTTGCTGGTCTGTGATGATTGAGTAATAGTAACAGGGTCAGTAGGTTTGATATAAGAAATAAGTTCTGACGCCGTAGTTGTTGCAGCAGTAGCAATGATTTTTTTCTGAGGAATGTCTTTTTTGTAAAGTAAAATAAACATTACCATCGTTGCGATAATAATAAAAATAATGAGTAAGATATTTTTTTTATGAGTTCGCTGAGCTATCGTCATAATGAATTTATTTACACGTCGTTGAGATGTGATACCCGGCATTTTCAGCCTCTTGGGTTGTGCTAAAGTATACCCTATTTTCAAGCTTTACTCGAGTGAGCCCGGAGCACCCTTTTGGGTAGTAGGTCTTCCCTGTTTTTGATCCCGCAAACATCCAGGATTCAGGTTCAGCAGCATTTTTTATATCACCATAGAGAATGGGTGCGGTCTTCACAAGAGGTGGATATAGAATTTGTAAGGGTTCCCTAGAATTGTTCTGTGATAAGGCTGAAATGCGCCCAAGACTAAAAACAAGCCCTAAGAGGAGTATAATACAGGCTATTTTGAGGATAAGTATCCCCAGGGGCTTGATTTTCAAAAGGATGTCTGATATACTCATAGGACTTAATTATCAAGTAATTATACACTATTATGGCACATAGAAAAGCCGGAGGTACCGCGCGTAACCTCCGAGATTCAAATCCTAAATATCTTGGTACAAAATTGTACGATGGACAAGCTGCACAAGCTGGTTCAATTATTATCCGACAGCGAGGTACTCGTATTTTAGCTGGTAAAAATGTTCGAGTAGGTGTTGATCATACTCTTTACGCTGACAAACCAGGTACGATTAAATTCACTACCAAGCGAAAGATGAAGTTTGACGGAACAGTTTCTAACAAGAAAGTTGTAAACGTTATCTAAATAACCCGCCTCATCGGCGGATTTTTAGTGCTCAATTATTGAATAGTGACGTTGTACGTGATGCTGTGCTTCTTGGTTCCAATGGTAACCGTGTGCTCCCCTGCTTCTTTAATAGGTTTTTTATACTCAAGGATCATATCTTGAGTAATAAAGATATTATGAGATGCTTTTATTGCATGGCAGATTTCTTGAGCCGTTACCGCTTGATACAAGTGTCCTTTGCCATCGTGAGTGTGCCCTGTGAGGGTCACTGAGGTTGTTTTCTTCAATGTAGCAAGAAGTTGCTTTAAGGTGTCCTCCTTCTTCATCTCGGCCTCAGTAGAAAGTTTTTGACCTTCTTTGATCTTTGTAATGGCATCATCAGTTGCCCGAATCACTGATCCTGAAGGAATCAAGAAATTTTGTGCGTATCCATCTGAGACTTCTTTCACATCATTAATCTTTCCAATATTCTTTACATTCTTAATAAAAATTACTTTCATAGGCTTGATGCATTCTCCTTCTATAAGGAATGATTGGTATGTAGAGTTATTTTAATAATTTCAACGCAGCATCCATTTGTGGATCAGAGTACTTCCCTGTTTTTGAGTCTTTGATAGGCTTGTCTTCTACAAGAGTAGTTGGAACAATTCCCTTTTGTGAAATAGAGATACCGTTTGGAGTAAGCCATTTTGCTACAGTCACCTTTAGGGCTGATCCATCATTCAAAGGAACTACTTCTTGAACAGAACCTTTTCCAAAAGTAGTTGTGCCCACGATCTTTGCTGTGTTATTTTCTGCAAGCGCCCCTGCAAGAATTTCAGAAGCAGAAGCAGATCCTCCATTTACAAGAACAATAACACGAGGCTGCGTATCAAGGAGGGTGTACCCTTTACTTTTATGAACGACCTCAGTATGGTCAGGTCCAGAATTTTCTCGTACAATAACATCTCCAGATTTGAGGAAATAACTTGCAATATCTACTGCAGCATCTAGATATCCTCCTGGATTATTGCGTACGTCGATGATAAGTTTTGTGGTACCAGAGGCTGCAAATTTTTTCAGGGCATCTGTAAAGAGTTCAGTAGAATTTTCTGAAAAACTATAAAGACTTATAATGAAAACATCACCTCTTTGTTCAGTATCAAGAGTTGGTAATTTAACAACTTCTCGTATGATCGTAATCATCTTAATCTCAGTTTCTCCTTTGCGATAGATACCAAGGGTTACAGAGGTACCTATGTCACCTCGAATAATATTGATCACACTATCAATATCCATGGTGTCTGTTTTTTTACCATCAACTTCTGTAATAATATCACCAGCTTTTACACCAGCTTGTTCTGCTGGAGAGTCCTTCATCGGGGCAATAACGGTGATAGCACCATCCTTTTGTCCAACCTCCATACCCACTCCTCCAAAAGACCCTTTTACCTGGGCACTAAAAAGTTTGGCTTGTTTTGGTGGAAAAAAAACCGTATAAGGATCACCATAAGATGCGACAAGTCCAGTAATGGCTCCATAAATTTTATCAGTACCATTAGGGATACTTTCCTTGAAGGGGTATTTTTTATTAAGAAGTTCCCATATTTGCCAAAATTGAGAGAGGTCTGTGGTATCTACAGGTGAGGTCTCTAGGCTACTTGTTTGAGGATTAATTATTTTTGCGACAGCATCATGAGTCCCTGTAAAAGCACCCAAAACAAAAACCACGATAAGTATCGCAAAGAAACCAAGGTAGCGTACGGCCGTGTAATAGGTTTTTGTTGATGACATAAGAATTAAATAATTATTTTTTTTAAATACGATCGATCTCTTTCTCTACGCGATTACTTACATCAACCACAATAACATCCGCAATATCATTCAGTTCTTGTTGAGCTTCCTGTTCGACAGCAGACGCTTGATACAGGGCACGTTCTTTACGTTTTTTATTGAGAGTATGTAGTATCCATCCAATACTTATAATAATTAGAGAAATTCCTGTAACAAGAAATCGCTTCCATCCTGTAGGAAGTCCAGAAAAGATTGCTAAAATATTGACAATTCCAAAAATAATAAGTGTTTTACCGTATTTCATAGATAACGGTAGTATATCAAATTTTTAGACAATAAAAAAGCCTTTCCCTTGAGATTGTCGAAGGGTAAGGCTTTTCCTGTTATTGTGTAGCACTAGAGACAGTGTCTTTGGTATACGCAGCCGTTGTGTATTTATTACTTGGATCCCACATCATCCACGAATCAAGTCCAGAATCGTACACTGCTTTCATTTGGGCTTTGACCATATCAGAAGTATAGGTGACTCCATTGATACTAAAATCTTGAATCCACGGGCGAATTTGTGAGTAGCTCACACGAGCTTTTATGTCATCTGAAATCGTTGGATCTGCGAGAACAGTATCAATTTTTTTCTTGGCGCCTGCAAGTGCTTTCATCACAGTCTCATAAGGTTGACTCGCAGGTACGGCAATGCCGTACTCCCCTTTTGCATAATGAGATGGATAAATCATGGGTCCAATATAATCAAAATATGGAAGTGTTTTTTCGAGAACTTGTCCAATTCCCATATCAGTTGTCTCTGTGGTGGTGAGTCCAAATAAATCAGCAGATGTTTTTATATCTGGATGAGTTTTACGAACTTCTTCGTTTACAAACTTCATAAAGGCTTCAATATTTTCTGCTCGGGTCGTAGTAGTTCCGTCTGCTTTTGTAGTTAATTTGTAATCAATATTTTTTACATCACCATCAGAAGGATAACGAATATAATCAAAATTAATTTCATCAAAACCTACTTCGTATGATGCATTTGCAAGAGCTACGTTGTAATCCCATACATCCTTGTTTGCAGGATCGAGGAATGCCAAACCTTTGCGATCTTTCCAGACGGTACCATCGCTCTTTTTCTTGAGTGCCAGTTCAGGTCGTACTTTAGTAAGGTAAGGGTCTTGGAATGTTGAAATACGACCAATCACGTAAATATTTTTTGCATGAAGCTCATTAATGAATTCATGAACCATACGAATGCGATTTTCTGGAGATCCGGTTTCTTTGATGAGAGGGTTTTCTACAAGGAACGAAACTTTTCCTGTTGCATCCTTAATATCGAGAACGACAGCATTTACTTCGGTGGTATCAATAAGATCGATGAGGTTTGCACGTGTTTTTGAACTAGAGGCTATCCATGATGACATGTAAACCGCCTTGAGGGGTTTAGGTAGTGCCATATGAGTCACGAGAGGCTTGGGTGGTTCTGGAATAATAAGTGATTCAGTAAGAGGCCCTTGTTCAGTGTTTGATTGATTGAGACTTACGACTGAATTTGGTTTAAAAAATTGAGCATACACCAAACTACCTCCAACTAATAATAAAAATATTACTCCAATAATAATAAAAAAACGTTTCATAGGTGTCGCTAGTATACACTATTTTTTAGGAGCAACAATCACCACAAATTCACCACGAACTTTGTCGGGATTATTTTCGAAATATTCAAGAAGTTCAACTGCAGTTCCCTGTCTCATTTCTTCAAATAACTTCGTGAGCTCCCTGGCAAGTGCAATGCGTCGTTCGGGTGTGTGGTCCCGTAAGGATTCAAGGGTTTTCAGAATACGATGTACGGATTCATAGAACACGACAGTATGTTCGGTTGCTGCTACTTCAGTAAAAAACGTCTCTCTCCCCTTTTTGTGAGGTACAAAGCCTTTGAAGGTGAATTCATGCACAGGGATTCCTGCAATAGAAAGCGCAGAAATCAAGGCGCTTGCTCCAGGAATTGGGTGTACCACAAATTCACCTTCTGTAGTTTCAGAAAATTCTTTTCTCAATTCTGCAATAAGCATCACTCCTGGGTCTGAGATACAAGGCGTTCCTGCATCAGAAACTAATGCGAGGTTTTTTCCTGCTCGGATCAATTCAATAATCTGATGTACTTTTTGTAATTTAGAATGACTATGAAAACTGAGTAACTTACTCAACCCTTCGCTATTTTTATTTCCAATCTCGTAGTGCTTTAACAGGTTTCCTGTGGTGCGAGTGTCTTCGCACAAAATACAATCCACTTGTTTCAAAATTTCCACCGCCCGAAATGTCATATCGGCCATGTTGCCGATAGGTGTTGCCACGATGTAGAGTTTGCCGAGGGTGCTTGACATATTGTTTTTAGTAGGTAGAATATAGCATGAAATAAATTAAATCACAAACCTTAAATATTAAAAATATGACGGTACAAATTTTTCTTCCTAGTTTTTTCTTCAGTGATAGAACATGGATTCATAATCGTAAATCATCTTTTAAAACAGACACTCTAGAAGCGGTTTTTGTTCAAGTAAGGCAAGAATACATCAGAGACCGCGATGATTATTTTGAAAGAGAATTTAAACATCTTCCATCGATTTATTCTGAGGATGAAATTTTGAAAATAAAGAATTCATATCCATCAGAAATAAGTGGGATGATTGATAACGAGGATTACAAAATTCCAGTTTTAGAATAACAAAAGACCTGCTCAAATTATGTGCAGGTCTTTTATTTCTCCAAATATCCCTCCTTAATTAACAGTTGTCTTTTTACGTTTGGTCCTCCCCTATTATAATTCCCAAGTTTTCCATCACTCCGAATAACTCGATGACAAGGAATATCGAGATCAAAGTTTTTCGCCATAATACTCCCTACAGCGCGAGACGCCCCAGGACTCCCTGCTTTCTTTGCAACTTCCGCATAGGTCAAAACCTTCCCTTTGGGAATTTTTTTAACAATAGATTTTACGTTATCGGTAAATGATTGCATGGGACTAGTGTATCACAGCCTACTTCCTCAACATCTCTAAAATCTTATCTATTTTTTCAGTTTCAATTCTTGCAAGGCGTTCTTGAAGTTCCTCGATCTCTGCCTTTGCAGAAAGATTTGTTTCATAGTCAGCCTGTGCTTGTGCGCGATCACGATCAGCTTGGCGATTTTGTGCCATCATGATAATAGGTGCCGCATAGGCAGCTTGGGTAGAAAATACAAGGTTGAGTAAAATAAATGGATACGGATCCCATCGGTATTGGTATGCTACGAGGTTCAAAGTGATCCACACGGCGACAATAATACTTTGGATGATGATAAAGGTCCAAGATCCCATCCCTTCCGCCACAAAATCAGCGAGCTTGTCGCCAATACTACGATTGTTGAGGTCCTTGTTATGCCAGTTAAAAATTTTTGTAAATGATTCCATAGGTATGATATGCGTTAGTATACGTGGTTAGTTTTCAAATGTCATCCTCTTGTAAACTGCTCGAGTGGTCTCAACATCACGTTCGCAATAATCGCAAATTTCTTTAACCTTTCCTGCCTTGTAGAAATTCCAAACTTCAGATCCATCAATCCCTTCGCCTTTCGGTGTGGGAATACCTAATGCTAATGCGACATGTTCAAGTCCCAATTTCTGACTCCCCCAGTTTGACCATTCTTGCATGGTGTCAAAAATAGGAAGGTTTTGGTAGCGAGCAAATGATAAATGCTTCACCATATCCCAAGGTTTTTTTCCAAGTTCAGAAAATCGTGTCCAAGTTGGCTTAACTCCTAATACCATTGAGCGTTGTAAGAGAAATCGCAAATCAAATTCCATAATATTGTGTCCCACAAATAAATCAATTTGTTTTGCTACAAACCAAAAATCTTCGAGGGTTTTCTTTTCATTATCTGGATTACAGATTGTGCGTGTTTCGTCATCGTTTACTGCGTAGGAAATACAGAGCACTCGTCCGAACGATCCATCGAATCCTGTGTTTTCTATAAATTGTTCAAGGGATTCAATTTCTTTGGTTGGGTCCTTGGCTTGAGCTTTCTTCACTTTACGCTCATAGAGATATTTCAAGGCTTCGTGGGAAGACTCGTCTGCGGGAATAGTTTCAATATCGAAATAGAATTTTTTCATATATGGGTAATTATACACGATTATTTCCCCAACAGCATCTTCCCGAGTCTAATCTGATCAAAACTAAATTCATACCCTGCCTTGTCGAGGTAAGATTTAATCGGTGAAAGTTTAATAACTCCTGCGTCGGTACGCGCTATTTGAGCATTTTCAAAAGCTTTCTTGATAATATCTAAATCTCCCCCATCCATATAAATGTGGTGGAATGTTACATCCATATTTAATTCTCGGCATTTTTCCAAATGATTTACCACTGTTCCAAAGGTGAGTTCACGTTCTTTGGCAACGTCTTGAATAGTTTTTCCTGATTTAATGAGATCATACGTAGTCTGGTGAGTTTTTTCTGTAGATACTTTTCCAATAATCTTGGATTCTTTTTTGGTGAGTTTTACAGCTTTCAAACTTCCGTTACATTTCACAATAAAATCATCATGGATTGTTTGTAGGTGTCGTTTTGAAATCGTTTCAAGTCGTTCAACGGCTCGGTCAGAAAGGCTCTGCAATTGTTGATCAACGATAAGGATGCTTGGATCTACAGAAAGCGCGTTTGGTGAAATACCGAGGAGATGTACTCCATCTAATGTGCGTACTCGTGATAGGGCTACATATCCCATACCATAACTAAATGACTTGGATAGATCGATCACGGCCGCGTCGAGACTCATTCCTTGGCTTTTGTGCACGGTAATAGCCCATGCATGACGTAGGGGTATTTGAGTAATAGACGCAAGGATTTTTCCTTCATCCTCTACGGCCCAGTTTTCGGTATCAACTGTAATGGTTTCCCCATCAAGTGTCTTCACGATCGGTAAATCCATTTCACTATCGAAATCAACAATGGTCCCCCGGGTTCCATTTACAAATCCTTTATCAAAATTGTTTTTTACAAACATGACCTCCGTTCCAATTTTTAATTTTAACGTTGCTGGAGCCAAGCAACTCTTTGTTAAGTTATCAATAAGATTCTGTTTACCTTTACTCGTCATGTAAAAAACACGCTGATCCGTATCAAGTCCTGCAAGTTGTTTGTCATTAATCGTATCTACATCGGCGTTATGAGTAAACAGTTTGGTGATATTTTGAAAATCTTCTTCGTTGTATTCCTTAATACGCGATTCAAGAGTTTCGAAATGATACGATTCAAGTTCGTTTCGCCGAATAGCATTTAAAATATCAAGGAAGGTGTCATCGTCCTGACGGTGTTGCTCGGTCAGATAACACATGGCAAGTCCCATACTGCGCCAAGCACTTGCTTGTACGATAAAATCTACCGGCGCATTACCTTTTGAAATAGGTGGTAATTGAAACAAGTCTCCACATAAGATAATTTGGATACCTCCAAATGGAGTTTCATCTTTTCTTTTCATACTACGACACAGTCTATCGAGATTATCCAAGAATGTTCCTGACAACATCGAAATTTCATCGATCACTAATACTTTTACTTTTTCAAAACGATCATACAAATATTTTTTTGATTCCATTTGATCAATATCGTAATCAGACAACATGTCGCGAATACCAATTCCCGACCATGCATGGATCGT
The DNA here is from genome assembly GCA_964620085.1 of uncultured Candidatus Saccharibacteria bacterium. Classification (GTDB taxonomy): domain Bacteria; phylum Patescibacteriota; class Minisyncoccia; order Phycocordibacterales; family UBA1006; genus CAIXMG01. The sequence continues at coordinate 9,160 of CAZUIQ010000003.1, forward strand.
CATACCGCCCATATGGGTTGCCGCGATTCCGGTACTTGCGGTTACGGCAACATCAATCGCATGTTCACGGAGATACTTAATATACGCATTTAATACATACGTTTTACCACTTCCTGCACTTCCGGTAAGAAATACATTGTGCCCCATTTTTAAAATGTCGAGTGCGCTGGCTTGGGTCATGGGAATCATTATACCGAGTTATGGAAAATTCGGTACTCTTGACTTATGTATATATTGTATGGTAGTATAAATACAAATAAATTTAAATTATGAAAAAGAAAGTGATTCAATTTTTTCTATGTTCTTCATGTCTTATCATGATACTCTCAACGAGTTATAGTATGTATAATCTGGGCCCCAAGGTATCAATCAGGGCTGTGAGTTATATTGCATGCGCTTCTCTTCTTGTAATGGTCATAGGGGTGATATCATTGTTGTATTTTGCATTTAAAGCGCTTAAAGAAAATTATAAAGAAAATCCTAATGAATTAATTAGTATTTCTGTAGAAATTACTTGGCACTATAAAGCACTTCCCTTTATAGTTACACCCATTCTTTTTTATTGGTTTGGTATTATTTCAGCCGCATCGTTCATAGCATTTTTTAGTCTTGCTTTTGTAAGTCCTTGGCATGAGGAAATTCGCAAAAAGAATGAAGAAATTGCCAGAGGTTCTTCACATTCGGGTGATGAAAGAAGGAGGTAGTTCAATTTTAAACCACAGAATTCGCGAAGCGAATTCTGTGGTTTTCTGATTTAATAAAAAACTAAATAATTTGTCACGGCTTTAGGATCTCTTGATAAGTATCTTATTCAATGTTTTATTTGAAACAAATGATCTCCAAGGAGAATAGGTTGTTTTATGCTATAGTACCCTTATGAAAGTATCTCCTAAGACCCTGAAGCCTGGATTGGAGCGCTTGGAGCGCTTTATGGCCCATAAGGGTATTTCGTCTCGTAGAGAAGCAAAAGCGCTCATTACAGATGGGGCTGTTTTGGTAAATGGTAAGGTTGTGACCGAGCCGGGATTTGGTATTGATCCCGAGAATGATGTGGTGACTTTGAAACAAGAAAAACTCCCAGAAAAAGAGACAGTATTGTTCTATAAACCTCGTGGTATTGAAACGAGTGCGACTTCTGTTGGATCAATTGATATCGTAAATGCATTTCCAAAACTCGCACACTTGTCCCCTATTGGTCGCCTTGATAAAGATTCTGAAGGATTAATTTTATTATCGAATGATGGAACCCTTGCGCGCGCACTCACGACAGAAAATTCACATGTAGAAAAAGAATATTTAGTTGGTGTTCGCGAAGAAGTGCGTCCTGATGATATGGTGGTTATGTCTGCTGGAATTATGCTTGATGAGGTTATGACCAAGCCTGCTATTGCACGACAGAATGGTCGCAATGCATTTACGATTGTTTTAAAAGAAGGTCGCAAGCATCAAATTCGTCGCATGTGTGATGCCTGTCGCCTTACGGTGACCAGTCTTGTTCGTATTCGTATTGGACACCTCACTATGGGTAAAATGAAATCGGGTGCAATAAAAATCGTCCCACTACGTGACGTGGAACGATTAAAAAATAGCTAACTATTTTTTTGCTTTCTTTGCCTTCTTCGCGTCTTTCTTTTGAGAATTATTTCCCTTTGCCATAGATTTGTAGTGATCGTTTTTTAGTTGGTTCGTATCACTTAGTATATTCTATCATAGAAATAGTGACAGGGAAGATTTTTTGACTACAAGTAAAATCTATGCTATTATTTTTTCAAAATCAATAGATATGACGTTACAAAAAAATAAGACGAAAAACCTTTGTATCGTTACCGGTACGGGTCGTTGTGGAACTACTTCCGCTTCGAGATTTTTTTCCTCACAACCAGATTCGTGGTTTTCTCATGAATTAGAAAATGACGTGGTTATTCAAGAAAATAGCCAACAAAACTTACCTGTTTGGGGTAAGGATTGGGATAAGGTGCGTGATGCATTATATCGCCTCATCGAACAAACAGGTACTATTTCTTTTGTAGGAGATGTTGCTATGTGGTACCTCCCCTATATTCCTCAAATTATTCAAGAATTTCCTCAAGTAAAAATTCTTTGTTTAAAACGAAATCGTAAACAAGTAGTCCAAAGCTACATGCGTAAAACGTTTGGGAGTGATTATTGGAGAAGTGTACATGAAAAAGGATGGGGTGTTGTCTTTCCTAAATATTTTGATACCAAAACAAAAGAAGATTCTATTGGCAAATATTGGGATGATTTTTACGCTCAGGCAGAATTATACCAGGATCAATATCCGCACTCTTTCAAAATTATTCCCACGGACACCTTGAATCATAAGGCTGGAATGGAGTATATGTTGAATTATTTTGGATATCCTGAAAAGTATCGAGTCACTTCTGCAGTATTCCATGAAAACAGTACTCACATGCGTGCCTATATTAAAAGTCGCATGATACAAGTGGTTTATAGTATCAAGAACAAGATTCGGAAACAAATCGGTTCCGAGAGATATGATATTCTGAAGTCGTTTTATTATAGTGTTCGTAATAAAAAAATCAGATAATCAGCTTACCATAAGACAAAAGCCGTTCTTTCTAGAGCGGTTTTTTTAGACTTATTATTTATTGTATTCCATAACCATAGAAGCTTTGCATTCAAGGGGGTCTGCTTTACGTAGTTTCCGGAGGTGTGATTTTGGAACTAGGTCATGATGAGGTAATACATTAAAGGCCTCATCAATTCCCCATAGATCACCAACACTATCTGTCCAATCACTGAATTCACGAAGATCAATTGGATCAGAATATGATCGTAAGGTTTTGGTACCGTCATTTAAAAAGTACTCATGAAAGTATGACATAACTAATTCACGAATTGTTTTATACACAGGCTCACGATAGCGCAATACGTTGTGATTGGTTTTTGAAAGTGCGCCCCAAAGTCCATCAATTTCAAATAATGCAATCACATGATCATAGTCATGTTTCGTGGATTTTAAATACATAATCAAGGGTGGGTAACCTATTTGTGATAATAGATAGGCACCGAGAAGTGCTCCCTCGAAGCAGTGTGCGGTATTTTTCCGCATGGTTTCCATGGGTGATGACAAGCTATCTCCAGTTTTTTCAAAATTAAATGGAATGCTATTTAAATAGTCTTGAATCTTTGCTGGAGTAGTTAGTTTTTTCACGTTGATCATTCTGTTATTTTACCACAAAAAAAGCCTGCGTATCCTCGCAGGCTTGTTAATCTTCTACATTACTCTACCTTGTTATTCTTCGTAGATAAGTCGCAGCATTAATTTTTGATTCGGTGATAAGGCAACATAAGTCGGACATCCATTCTCGGCATGTACCCATTCCTTCGCAGGAGTCACCTCTGTAATTTTTGGAAATTTCCCTCCAATACTCATTACGGTAAGATCGCCTCCGGTAATAGTATATACCCCAACAGTACTTTGTGGGTACTCATTGGCACCAAGGCTGTAAAGTGCATCAAAAAGTTCACCGGTCGAATCTGCTGTAATAAAGGCAATGTTAATATCCTTTTCAAGTAGTGAATCGCAAGCAGCTGAAGGCTTAGGAATACCTTGCGCAAACATTGTGTGTGATACGAAAAAAGTCGTTACAATCAAGACAATAGATTTAATCTTTTTCATGAAATTGGTTTTTGTGATGAAATTCTACTCTACTATACAGCTATATTTAATTATGTCAAGTTACCGCCTTTAAGGTCGCCTGCCACACCGGATCACTCTTTTTATCATACCCTCTCGCCTTCCCTTCTTTTCTCCCATAATCTTTGATTGCATACGCAGCGCGTTTCCAGTTTACTTTCGGAATAATAGCTTGTAAATCGCGTTCGATGATATCTGGATTCTTTGATTTCGATAAACCAAATCGATGTGCAAATCGTATGACATGCGTGTCTACAGGAATTCCAAAATTTTTATCACCTAAATGCGATAAAACTACAACAGTAGTTTTTCTCCCAACGCCTGGTAATGTCAACAGTGATGCTTCATCACGAGGAACTACTCCTTTAAAATTCTTTACAAGAATCTCGGCAGTGGCTTTGATGTAGCGAGATTTAGCATTGAAATAATTAATCCCACTAATCATTTTTGCAATGTCACCAACGGGCGCCTTACTAAGCTTCTCTGGTGTTGGGTATTTTTTAAACAATCCAACGGTTGTTTTATTCACTCCTTCGTCCGTCATCTGTGCTGACAAAATTACTGCAATCAATAATTCAAATGCATTCTTATGATCCAAGTATGTCTTGGTCCGTTTGTATCTCTTATTCAACACTGGCCAGATTTTGTTCCAGGTCTCTAATGATTTTTTAGGAGGGTTGTTCATGGAATAATTATAGCAGAGAGATGACTTGCATAAATCATATTTATGTGGTATTGTTTCTTCAAACAAATTAAAAACCTAGTTATGAAATACAGTGCACTTGTACAACAAATTACAAATCTTCCATGGGCAAAATATGACCCAAAAGCAATTATTTATTTGAGCTCATGTTCAGCCATAGAATTCGCTGAATCATTACGTTGCGGTCTCATTGCCTATCCTCAAAATCAGGAACTGCAAGAAATGGCGAATGGTGAGCTCATGACAAACAACCTTCGTTTTGAAGACTATTCTCGATATGGTGACCATTGGGCATTTCTAGAGCATTTTTGTTCCAAGTATCGCATCACAAGAGAAACACTGGGAATGTATACATTTGGACAAAAGTTATTAGTAGCCAGTAGTAATTATTTTACTGGCGTGCGCGCCCTTGGTGGTAATGAAGTAAGAGCAATGACGGTATTTAGTCGCGAGCAGGAGTTGCCTGGTATTTTTAAAACTATCTTAATGGCTCACGATTGGGATAAAGAAGAATTAAGTTTCTTTAAATATTATCTCGAGCGTCATATTGAGCTTGATAGTAATGAAGGTGGACACGGTGATCTTACTAAAAACTTTGAGATGGATGAAAATATTATCTTTAACTTTTATACACTTCGACTTGAGATGTATAAAAGTTTAGAGAAGTAATTTTCCTTCTTGGTAAACTACAAAAAAAGCGACTCAGAAACGGGTCGCTTTTATCATGGATTAAAGGTTAAATCTTCCGGCTATCATACGCCCAATGGAGTACCGCCTGACGTTGTTTAGGTCTACAGAATTCGTCACCTGGGCGACAGTGATTCGCTATTTGGGTAATATGGCGGCGCATGGCAACCCAGCGTTTGATTTGACGATTATCTTCATCAGGAATTCTCCGTCCCATATAATATCTGCAATACCACTGAAACCAGCCGCGGGGATCATCCTTGTAAATCCAACCGTTTTTTCTCCATACTGATAAAGGCTGTGAAGCGTTTACTCCAAAGTAATTTATCTTCGCATCACGGTTATGTGATTTCATATCTTGAAACTTGGCTTTGGTAAACCAATCACTTGGAAATTCTTTGGTACAGTCGCGCATATAGATTCCTCCAAACACTCCCAATGCGAGCATTTGTTTAGGAGTAAGTTGTGGTTTAAATCGCAAATCAAAATGTTTCCCTATTGGTTCAATAAGTTTGTAAGTATACCCCTTTTGCATTTTGTCGTTTACGCGAACCGTTTTCATATTTTATATAATAACACAAACCCTCTCCACGATAGTGGAGAGGGTGGATCGCATAGCGAGACGGGTGAGGACTAAAAAACACCCAGCGTCCCAGGTGTTTTTTATGTACTTATATAATAACCTATCGATATATTATGACAAGTGCTTTGAAACGAGCTTGGTCATTTCAAACATGTCTACTACCGCCTTTCCTCCAAATACTTTTTTCAAAGGTGCATCAGCGACAATATTTCTCTTTGCTTTTGGATCTTGCAAGTTGTGCTTCTTGATGTATGCCCAGAGAGCCTTAACTACTTCTGAACGAGCCATAGGCCCCTTTCCAACTACTTCAGCTAAATCAGCTGAGATAGTCATTGGTTTCATAAATGCAGAACTTCCTGCCTTTTTTGCTGCTACCTTTTTTTCTGCCATATAAATGTAAAAATTAAGATCTTAATTCGAACTGTTAATAACGCACCTAGTATAGCACATTCCCTAGGGAAAAGCACAAGGCTCCCCAGGAGTATGAGGCCCCATTAGTTATATGTCTCACTGGAAAGCATTTACCAATGGTTCCTAGTGGTTTAGGAGATATGGGTCTACCTGCAGATTTTTCTTTAAAAAAGTAATGATTTCTAGATGTAAACAAAAAGCCAGCTTTTAATTAAAAACTGGCTTTTTTATTTAATAAAAATTATTAAGTACTCTTGCGTTTCTGTACTGCCTGTCGAGCTTTTTTAGCTGCAAATTTAGCAACTACGCGCTTCTTAGTTTTCTTTGAATGCGAAGTTTTATTTTTAATACCCTGGTTTACTCGTTTTGCCATATGTATGAGTATATCTCAGTTTCTTGTGTAAAGCAAGAGGGTGAGGGATTTGTTGTGACACTAAATCCCAAAAACCCTTGCCGTGATTCATTTCGGCAAGGTGGCACAGTTCATGCACAATCAAGTAATCCTGAAGCTCGGGTTCGAGTAATGCAATTTTATAACTAAAGTTCAAATTCCCTTTACTCGAGCAGCTCCCCCATTTGGTTGCTGTATTTTTTATAAACACTTTATTATATTCGAATTGGTAGAATTGATTGAAATAGGCAAGGCGTTCGTGTACCAATTCCCGTGCCACTTCCTTGTATTGCAAGTATTCACTCCGTGCGCCTTTGTTGGTGACACGTCGGCGAATTACACGTTGAATAGTTTTTGTTTTGAAAAGTATCTTAAAGAGGTTCATAAAAATGTAGTGTAACATAAAAAATCTCCGGACACAGTCCAGAGATTTGTTTGTAGAAAGAGTGTTTTTAGAGGTATACTCTATCAAAAAACTCTCTTCCATCACTTTCTTTTCCAAGTTGAATCGCTTTTTTACCTAATGCCAAATACTGCTTCTTAGATATTTTAATTTTTAATAATTCAGCAGCATAGTCAATTGACCGGAGGTCTAATTTTTCCAAATAGTACTGGTAGCACTGCTTGATAAATTCCATATCCAACGGTTCACCTAATGCTTCACAAATGAGTGTGTACGAGTTCGTGTAATAGTTAATCTTGGCAACCACCATCTGTTTTTCTAGTAAATCGCTACATGGTTTTGTTCCTAATTTTTCACAAATATCGAAGTAGTAATTAATTGCTTGAGTACCCGCCTCAACTTCGTTTTTTGCGGCTGTGAGAACTTTCTTAATAGGTAGGTGTTGTAGTTGTGCTTTCTGATAAGCTTGAGCTGCTGCCCATGCAAGATTTTTCTTGAGCGCAGCTCGAGCACACATAAGCCATTTGTTACGAGGAACTTCACTATCTGTGTAATATCTACGAGCAATTTCTAAGGAAGTTGGATCACCGTGTTTTACGGCACAATCTTCAGCTCTTTTCCATAAAAATTGGGGTACAGGGCGACCGCTGTTTTTATCAGAAATAAGATAGCCTAGTGCATTAGCCACATCACCAATCTTAAGAAGTTCTGCAGCCATCGTTTGTTTGAGGGTGTTTTCATATTTTGTTTTCGTTGACATGTTGACTTGATTTTATTATGAAATATTTAAAAACATTAAACCATGATTCATAAAATATTGCAAGTACTTTGTACTACGCATGCTTCCCTGCCACAAACCCGGTTGTCCAGCATAGTTGTAAT
>CAZUIQ010000003.1:16911-74345 GCA_964620085.1 uncultured Candidatus Saccharibacteria bacterium
CCTGTTATGAACAGATTCTCAATTTTCTTGGACCGCATGGTTTTTGTATCAATTTCTTCAAGGGGAATACCACCGTCAGCAACCACCGCTCGATCAAGTCCCATAAGTCCAGTAACCTCTACAGGAAGTTCAGTAAGTAGTCTCACAAGTTTCTTACGAGAATCCTTGGTCACACTGTGAACCTTAGTATCAACTTCCAGGAATGGAATAAATTCTTCTACCAATGGCAAAATTCCCGAAGCCATTCCTGGTGGAACGAGCTCACTAAATACATTTTTAAATGACTTGTTTTTATGTGCATCAAAGGTGTCGATAATAAATCGCTCTACAGCACCGAGGTCTTGGCTTGGGAAAAGATTAATAGTAGCCGTCACAGAGCCTTCGTGTAATAGATCTCCAATTTTCTGTGCAGAGTTTAAAATAAGAGGACCTGATAACCCAAAGTGGGTTGCGAGGATGCGTCCGGTTTTGAAAAATGATTTGATCTTGTTTCCATTGGTATCAATAAAAAATGTAATTTTTACATGATCAAAACTCTTTCCCGAGAGTTCATGAATCCAAGAGTCTGAAACAGCAATAGGAACAATGCTTGGTGTTGGGTCTGCGATATTGTGACCAAGATCCGCAAGCCACTTAAATCCATCCCCTGTTGAGCCTGTTTCTGGGTGTGATACTCCACCGGTTGCAAGGATAAACGATTTTGCAAAATAAGTTTTCCCACCGGCAGTAACACTCGTGATCACCTCACCCTCGCGATGGATTTGAGTCACCGGAGTTTTTGTGAGCACTGTAACACCGTTATCTTTCAAAAACTTTTCAAGTGTCTTAAAAACATCCAGAGCTTTTTCAGTTTTTGGAAATGCGCGATTAAGTCCTTGGACCACTAACGGTAACTCAAGTTTTTCAAAAAAATCAAACGTATCCTGTACTCCGAATTGTGAAAATGCGGAATAGAGAAACTTTTCGTTTTCCTTGTAAAAAGGAAGGAGTTTTCTTACATCAAATTCCGCATGCGTCACATTACATCGTCCCCCTCCAGTAATCTTCAGCTTTGCCCCCATTTCTTTGTTTTTCTCTAATACCAAAACTCGCTTGCCGTTCTGGCCTGCGATCCCTGCGGCCATCATCCCTGATGCGCCCCCTCCAATAACGATTACGTCGTAGTCTCCTTTCATGGGCATGAGTATAGCATTTATTTTTAAACAAAAAAGCGTTCCTAGTTTAGAACAGGAACGCTCATGAATTCTTTTTTGTGTTTAATTTAGAACTGGATTGAAGGCTTTTAATGTCTCATTATCATTTTTAAAAGCATAACTGGTCATTATTCCGGGAAGTATTAGAATACAGATTGGTCGTTGGGCAGAATCAGAGGTGAACCCATAGAGTAGCCATGAAGACTTCATTAATTTTTCCTGGATTTTGTTTGATGCTCGGTGAAAGCCGTCTGCCTGGTTTGATTCCATAAAATCTGAGGAGCTCTGTTCTATTTTAAGTGTAAAATCAGAACAACCTGGCGCGATAATAGAAGTAACACGTACCTTTATTCTCGCTTTAGATTCCTTGAGATGTATTAAGCATTCAATATCCACGTATTGAGTAATTCTTTTCGCAAGAAGATTGAAGACATCTTCTTGGATAGGTGTTTCTAAAATGCCTTCCTTAGGTAATTCTAGTTTCTTTTGCATAAGTATTTAACTATATTTGATTCTCAAATATTATAACATAGTTACAATATAAATCAAGATTCAGGTAATAAGTCGAAATACTTGACAATATCTAGTATATAAGATATAGTTACCCGCAGAAATTGATTTTTAAATTTTAAAACAAAATTGCCTTATGCAGAGTAAAAAGACAGAAAAATTATTACAGGGTCTTGACCCTATCCTGATTAAAGAGGTGAAAGCGGTTACTGACCTTGAAATAGTTGCGATTATTGATCATCTTGAACCCGTAGGGCAACCTGCCGATGAAAAGAGATTGGGTGAACTGTTGCCAGTTGAAAAAGCGCTTTTGGTTGTAGCTCAAAAAAAGAAGCAGGCTGCCGATAAATTGGCCGAGGAGCACAATGCATTTGTAGATACCGAAGAGTTTGAAAAGCTTCGAAAAAGAGCACAGAATCAAAGAACTAATAAGGCCCAAGGTGAACATGAAGATTTGATCAAGGTGTATAACATCCTTGTTGGTCTTGTTTGGAATAATGCAAAAAAGCGCCTTGGTTATGATTATGAAATTGTAGAGCTTCGTAAAGGCGGAGTGATTGTGGCTCCTACGGTGCAATTCCCTGTATGTCATCGTTGCAAAAGAAGGCATCCAACTAGTAGTTTGGTAGAGATGCTGTTTGACGGTATAAGTATCGTAGTGATTCGCCCGTAGTTCTTTTTAAAATGTAATAGAGAATATGGCTAAAGCCCTAATTGATTTCTCAATTAGGGCTTTTTTTATTTCCAATTATTTCTTCTCCATCCCCTTCCCTAAATCCAACACTTCATCAATACGAATCTGTGCCACGAATTCTGGAACGTGAGACACGAGAATCATCGCTCCTTTATATTCATCTAACGCCTTGGCAATTACGGGCAAGTGACGGAAGTTGATATGGTTTGTCGGCTCGTCGAGGATGAGTAATCCTGGTCGTGTCAGCACAAGCTGTGCGAATGCAACTAACCCTTTCTGTCCTTCTGAAAGTGATCCAATCTTTGTACGAATCATTTCCCCAGTAATGAGAAATCCTCCAGCAGTCGCGCGCATGTATTCCTCATCTAATTTCCCCGTTACTTCTTTGACCGTGCGTGACAATGATTCATACACCGTGTCATTGAAATCAAGTGTCGAGAAATCCTGGCGGTAATACCCAACCCGAACGCCTTTGGTAATCGTGATTCCCTTGGCTCGGCCATGCGCCATAGATTCCAAGAGTGTTGTTTTTCCAATTCCATTTGGTCCTACCAACATCATGTGATTATTTTTGCGGAGTTTTACTTTCACGGGAAAATCTTTTGGCTGGCCTTGTTTCAAAAGCGACACAGAATCTCCTACCACAATATCACCATTTAAATCGTCTTGAAATGGAATCGTAAAATGTTTAATAGTCTTATCCTCCTTGCGTACATCTACTTTTTCCTCTTCCATTTCTGCGGCGTCATCACGCATACGTTTCGCAACGGCACGTAGATTTCCTCCTTTCATGGCAAATTTATTCGCTTGGTCTTTCTTTGCCTGGATTTCTTTTGCAAGCAAGGCATTCTTTCTATTTTCTCGTTCCATTCGTGCAGCAATTTGATCGCGCACGTCAGTGTAGTTTCCTACATACTGTTCAATTTTTCGTGTATACACATCAAGGTAAAGTACTGCATCAGTAAATGCATTCAAGAATGCCGCATCATGGGAAATAACAATTACGGTTTTTTTGTACTGCACGAGGAAATTCGTGAGGTGTTCAATACCCGCGTGGTCGAGGTTGTTGGTTGGTTCATCTAGTAACAAAATATCAGGATCTTGGATCAAGGCAGAAGCCAACAACAGTCGCGCTTGTTGTCCTCCAGAAAATGAGCGCACGATGCGGTCATGCACCAATTCGTGACCTTGAAGATTTACCACCTCCAACACATCATCAATCTTTGGATCAATATCATACACAGGCTTATCAAAACATTTTAAAAAGAAATCGCGCACCGTTAAATCAAGTTCATCTCGTGGAATCACTTGTCGAGAAAGGGCGATGGTAGCATTTGGCGATAAAATAACACGACCGTCTTCGGGTTCGTTTTTACCCGTGATCAGGGAAAAGAGTGTCGACTTCCCTGCTCCGTTTTGTCCCATGATGGTTACCTTCATTCCTTTGCGTACGGAAAAATCCACCTCTTCCATGATGGGTTTATTTTCGCCGTATTCAAATGAAAGTTTCTCGAATCTGATGATGACTTCACCATGATTATTTGCGGGAGATTTTTGCTGCGCCATAAGGCAATTATTATACATTATTTTACCCAAAAAGCGAGGCTTTTTATAACTCATTCAGGCATTATGTCCTGTAGCATATACTATTACTTGACATAATGTACCAAATATGCTATTATTTGTTATGATTAATTCATCATTATTTAATAAAAATTTAACCAATGCTAAAGAAACATGTCGAGCTTTGCGCTCATTTCGGAATTACTCAAAATGAAAAAGAATCTGATTTTTCCTTTAGAAAACGGGCCTGTATTGAATTTTGTTTCGGCAATGAAAATGGACTTTCAAAAGATGTCATGGCCGGTTTCGAAATTTTATACAAGAAAGAACGCTGGAGTGAAATACACCTCAAGGAGAGAATGGAGCTCTATCTTGCAATAAAAAATGCATTGAACAGAGAGGTAGTTGAGGAGTTATTTGAAACCCTTGAAGACCCGACTCTTCCACAGCGGGAACAAACAGTTCCTGTGGAGAAGACTGTAATATCGTTTAAAACACAAGAGAATGTTGCCCATGTACACACTCCATTTGCAAATTTCTTTTCAAAGAAAAACGATTAACTACTTAGGTTGTATTACAAAAACAAAAAGCCATACGATTACACGATGTAACGGATGGCTTTTTTAGTTACTGAACATTCCTCACGGCTTCACGGTCATGTGAATGATCGATCCCAGAGGAAGTTTTAGTGAGTATGCAGAAATTTCTTTTGCATGGGTTCCTTTGGTGAGGTTTTCAAATTCAAAACATGCACCAGATATTTCTTCATACATATCATCGAATACCGATTCTTCCATAACTAAGGAAACATGTTTTGGAATAAGGGGGCCTACAAATGTAAGATGAGCTGAATGAAACAATGATGCATCAATGATAATAATATCAGTTAAGAACCTATCCCATCTTATAAAATCATCACTGGTGAAAATATCATACTCAGCCTCCCTGTTATTTAAAATTGCATCATGACTAATACTTGAGACTGTAAATAGAGTAATCTTATATCTACGTTCGAAAATCCTTTTAAAGAGTTCGTGCACAGACTTCTCGTGCGCATGATATTCCTCAATTCCTATGGGAGATTCAGGAATAAAGTTGAGCTCTAGTTTAAAAGCAGGATTATCCTTCTTGGTCTCAAGAATTTGTTCAATATCAGAGGCGGTGCCTTCTGGTGTAATAAAAGGAAGAGATATCTTCCAGTGGTTTTTGTGGTGCTTCGTAAGGTATTTGCTGGTATTGTTTTTTATTGTTATTGACATGAGTTCACGTTTTCTGAAATACTACGCCTTTTTTAGGAAAAGTCAAAAAAACACTAATCTTATTTACAAGAAGTAATTATGCTGTGCACGTCGTGCGTGTGTAGACCATCTCTTGTTTTACTCCTGTTGTATCAGGTACGAGAATCCCGTCTTGATCTTTGAGAGGATAACGATGTTTGATTAGTGATATTGGAGTAAGTATATATTCCTCTTGTTCATTAATAGTTGATCCTTCAATGGTGTATGCGAAAATTGCAACAAGAGTATCTCCTGTCTGGGTTCCTGTAATAGTTCCCTCGTAGCCATTGGTCATATCAGGACCGGATTGAAATCCTGTTTTTGTTCCCGTAACTATTTCATTGCCGATAGTTATTTCTACCTTTTCATTAACGTCGTAGGGTGCCTCCTTGGTTGCTACATGCTGATACGTATAACACTGGGTGACGGTTTGAATCTTAGAAATTTCTGTACGAGGTGGCGTAGTCGGTGGTGTACTGTTCTTTTTGAGAAAGTATCCTAATACAATAATTCCTGTAACAAGGAGTATTCCTAAGAGTATCCAAAATGTTTTTTTCATGGGTGTATTATACCCTATTTATCACAAATTGTTGAACGAGGAGCTGTTTCTCGAGACGACTCATTCTCTTGAGCTCCCCTTCGCGTTTGCGTGCCTCGGCATAACTTGCACAGCTTTCCGAATATTGTAAAATCACGGGCCTGCGGATTTTGGTATAGTGCGCACCAGATTTTAAATGATTGTGCGCATGTAGTCTTTTTTCTAAGTCGTTGGTAGAGCCGATGTAGAAAGTTTTATCGGAGCATTGGAGGAGGTAGACGAAATACATATTATTTTTTGTTGATACGCAAAAGCTCTACAACCAATGCCGTCATTTTATCTTTGTGTGCAGGATCACTTTCTGCAATGAGGAGGGTTATTGCAACAAGTCCTGTTGGATTGATATTACGCGAACCTTTTACATTATGTTTGCGCAAGAACCATACGAATGCAAAAGCTCCCGATCGTTTGTTACCATCAGTAAAGGGGTGGTTTTTCACCATAAAATATAAAAGATGTGCTGCCTTTTCTTCAAGGGTTTGATAGAGTTCTTTGCCTCCAAATGACTGCATTACGTTCCCAACAATACCTTCAATACTTCCACTGAATCGTTCGTGGGCAAAAATATCAGTCGCCTCACCTTTTTTAATAAGCTCCTCACGAAGATTTCTAATAGCAGATAATAATTCTGCACCTGCTAACTTAATTTTTTTCTTAGTTGTACCAACACTTGATAAATCTTCCCTATCATACGCATCAAGCTTTGCCCAGGTGGTAGAATACTCTTTCACCAAATCAAGAATTGTTGCTGGATCTAGGGTTACATGGGTCGGAAGTAGTTCTTGGATATCTGTTACTGTTTTTAAAAATTGGTCATAGTTTTTGAGGATAACTTTTTTGTTTAAAACATATCCTTTTATTAAATATTCACGAAGTGTCTTAGTTGACCATTTGCGAAATTCAATAGCCGTCTTCGAGTTTGTCCTATATCCAACACCTAAAATAACATCCAGAGAGTATAAAATTACAGGTTTGTCAGAATTTGCAATATGCACTTTCTGCATATTGCTTTTTTCAGTGAGCTCTCCATCTTTAAAGAGGTTCTTAATATGACGAGAAACTACAGATTGATCCACACCAAAAAGTGCCACTATTTGTGCCTGGGTAGCCCATAAGGTTTCATGCATAAAATCACCCCGGAGCTCCAAAGCTCCTGATTTTGATTGATAAATAACTAAATTATTTTGTTTTGGTGTAATCTTTCTCTTCATATCGATCTATGATACGCCCACTATTTCTATATATCAAGACTTACTATTTCCAAACAATAACTACATCATCCCCTGTTCGTGTATAACTAAACGTTGATGTTTCTTGAACATGTCCATCTTCATAGGTTACGGTACCTGTTTTTGCGGTCGTGTTACTATTTACTGAGGTTACATACCACGTTCCATCAAGAACTGCTTTTTCCGGTGCGATGATTTTGATATTTTTTCGAATATAATCCTCAACAGCAAGTCGTTCATCAAGAGTGTCGCAGTCTACTTGTGACATTTGAAATCCATTAGTAAGTTTCGTAACATCTTTGTATACGTATGTTCCGTCGCCTCTATCTACCATTTCACCAAATTGTGCCGTGGCACTTCCCTCACCAAATACAATTTTCAATTGTTCCGTTACCGTCATTCCTTCGGCCATAGAATTCCACCATACATCAGCCGTTCGTGCAGAAATAGCTGGGTCCATAGGTCCTACGGTTCCTGTAAACGTCCCTAATTTGGAATCTTTCTCTGCAGGCAGGTTTTTATATTCACCACTTACCGCTGATCCTTTGTCCCCTGTAATATTCATTTTCAAAATCGCACGATCAGAAAACCCGCTTGGTTGTTTCTGTTCATAGTAGTAACACATCGCAATTGGCTGTGTTGGGATAGGTTCTGGAATGACCACTACAGGATCTTCTTTTTTACCAGGTATTACAACCACGATAACAATCGCAATAATAACCAAAAGACTTCCAATCAGTAGTGTTTTTTTCATATAACCAGTATACCACGTAAATATTTTTGCAAGAAAAAAAGCGAGCGTTTTTTTCGCTCGCTTTCCCAATGGTGTCATATTCCAAAAGTGGGTATTTTATTAAAAACAAACCATTTTTCAAACCATAAAAGACTGTCTCTATCGAAGCTTACTTCGGAAAGTTCACACTTTCTTGACAGATAATCTTTTGCTTTCCATGGCAGAGTCAAATCAACAGTGTCCATGCTACACGAAACTGTTTCTGGGTTACTTTCTTTTAGTCTCATGTGCCACCACCACCAGTTTCTTAAAATTTTGAAATCTTTTATTAACTCATAAACAAAATAACAAAGAACTATCAGAAACTGATTTAAAATAATGGCATGGGAGAATAATTCTTTTTTAAAGAAAAAAAGTGCCGGTAAACCAACAGTGACAGTGGCTACAACGAATGCAGTAAGGTTGTGTAATACGATGAGTCTTACGACTTTACGAAGTATTTTTTTATCATTTTCCATTCGGGAAGATTTTTTTTGTTTAAAAATATTTACTTTCTTTGTACCAAAAAACCGCTGACTTGTCAACGGTCTCTCAATCCTACCCTCGTACCTCTTGCTTCGTCAGTAGTTGTGTTTTCTCATCAAAAATATACGTTTCGTATTTGGTCGTAGGTGTATGGTCAAATGTATCTTTTACGGTAATGTACAATTTCCCCGCAACACTGTCGTATCCGTATGCCTGATGAAAATGAGGCAAGATAGTTGCAGGTAAAGGAATTTCCTTGATAGAATTGTTCGCAAAATCCTTGATAACCAATTTTGGTTTATCTGTCGCTAACGCATCTACCCCAGGCGATGACCAGATCAATAATTGATTATTACCAAGGATACTCACGAATTGTTGAACCTCGATATAATTACTATTTCCGATGCCGGTAAATAATTCATTCGTCGTATAATTATATACTCCAAATTGTGAACTTTCTTGACTGGTTCCATAGCGAAACACCATGACATCCAATTCAGGATTAAACGACAAAACCACAGGCGTTCCCACATCTCGATTTTTCGTAAATGTATCTGCAAACTCGAAAAATTTATTCGGTGCAGGCGCCGTGTTTTCCGTAGTATGTATATTCACACTACTTGATCGCATTGCTGTCGTGCGTGTTTCAGGTAATAGTGCCCAAGCGGTTGCAAAGCCAATAATAAGAGTAATGATTGAAATGATCAGGGTTTTCATAGTGCTATTGTATCATAAAAATTTGTAATATTTTTTTCAAAAAAACACCTATTTCGTTTTGGGACGAAGTAGGTGTTTGGAAATGGCTGTAATTTAGATGTTCAAGAAAAGATAAAACGCATTAGAGTGTCTACAGCATCCATTGCATTATTTACCGTCTTAACCTGATCAGTTTTTGACAATAAGACAATTTCAGCAAGTACTGCCTGTTTGGCTAAATTTGCGTGTTTGATATCAGCGTGTCCATGTTTTTCAATGTAGGTAACATCTACCTTATTACCACTGTCTTTGAACTCCTGTATTGCTGCATCATGCATCCATACCAAGAAATCTTGAGACAACTGTTCGAGTGCATAAATAATAATCGAAACACCTGCACCATTGAATGTTTTAATGCTACGAAGTATTACAATCTCATTAATAGTATCAATCATTGGCAGTGCTTCTTGGTATACTTTTACGTTCGGGTACACTCCAAACTGTCCCGTAAAATTAAAAAGCATTTTTTGGTGATCCTCTGAAAGCTCTACTAAAACATTATCCATTGCAGCGTATTTACCAATAGGTGTTACACAGCTGTTTTGCATTGCAGATACCCATACAATAAAATGTGGATGCATGACTGTTACGTATTTTTCAAATACTCGTAGACGAACTTTTCTGTTCTTAAATGAGCTATTGGATTTAAATACATTAAACGCTACTGTTGTTTCGCGCAGGCGTCTCATAATATAATCTTCCGTACTTTTCATTTTGAAGGATTTTTTTGTTTAAAATATTTCCTTTTATATACCAAAAAACCGCTGAGTTGTCAACGGTTTCGTATAAGTCCAATAGCTTAGCACCACTCTCTGTCATATCATCAAGATATGCCATATACCAACAACAAGAACATGCCCCGCATCAGAAGGGATGCGGTAGAGATGGTACGCAGAGGTGCTAGTGCCAGAAAGACAGGTAGGTACTTTGGATATCACCATACCGCCATCATGAAGTGGGTACGACTCTCAGAAAAGATTGGTAATCACCCCATTCCTACACGGTCTTCTCGACCAAAATCACATCCCAAAAAACTACCGGGTAATATTGTAGACAAAATCATTGCTAAACGATTGGAACGTGGAAGATATGCAGAAGCGGTTCACAAAGAACTACAAAAAGATGGGATCATTGTTTCTTTGTCATCAGTAAAACGAACCTTAGATCGAAATTTTCTCACCAAAAAGAAGAGTCCGTGGAAACGATTCCACCCACACCAAGACCGTCCCAGAGCCTTGAAATCAGGTGATTTGGTACAGATTGACACCATTCATCGAATGATTAGTGAGAAGAAACGGTTGTATGTATTTGTACTCATCGATGTATATTCGAGATGGATCTATGCAAAAGCATATGAAAAAATGAATGCAGCAACCACCCTTCGATTTGTGAAGGAGGCACAGCATCATGCACCGTTTCATTTCCAAATGTTACAAAGTGATCATGGACCAGAGTTTGGAAAATGGTTTGTCACAAGGGTTTCAAAAAACCATCGCTACACAAGAATTGGTAAGCCAAACGACAATGCACATATTGAACGCGTAAACAGAACCATTCAAGAAGAGTGTTTAGACAAATTACCGAACGATGTAAAAAAGATTAATTGCGCTTTGAAGAAATATCTGCGATATTACAACCATGACAGAGTTCATGGAGGGATTAATTATCTAACTCCTATGCAGGTGGTGTGAAGCTATTGGTTAGGATACGCGGTTTGGCGGTGCTATTATTTCTTCTCAAACACCATCACATTCGAAGTCCCCCCAAGAACCACAACGAGGTTACCTTCAGTATCCTTGGTGAGTCGTGTTGCTTGAGCAAGACTACCAGTAAAATCAGCTTCCTGAGATCCTTCACAGTACATCATGGTACTCATAAACGGACCAAATGAAACAATTCCCTCAGAAGCTAGTTTGTATTCCCCACCGAATCCATTACAGTCTGTTGTTCCAGAAACATTCCCATCAGCACCAAAAGTTATTGAAAATTTTTCAGGATTTTTTGGTGTCGCAATAGCGTCACCACCGATGATGTTGTGTTTCCATACCCAAGTCGTCCCGGCAAGCTCTGAACTCGGGATTGGTGGATTAGTATCAGCAGGCATTTTCCCCATCATACGATCTGAATCAGTGGGCATGGTTGCTGTGATATCAGAATTTGGTACTTGGCCTTGTGGTGCAGTATTTAAGGCACGAATACCGAAAAACAGCGCGATAGCAACGATGATAATAATTGCAAATGAAATGGTTGTTTGTTTATTCATATGAATAAGTATACCATATTAGTTTTTAAATGAATTACCTAGTTCCATCAGCTCCTTGAAGTGTTTCTCTGACACAGGCTGAATAGATAGTCGTGAGCCTTTCTGGGTGAGTATCATTCCTGACAGACTTGGTTCGAACTTTATCTGTTCAAGAGTTATAGGTACTTTAAATTTTTTTACGAATGTAATATCTACACATTCCCAGATTGGTTTTTCGCGAGTCGCTTTTGGATCATAATGATCATCTTTCTTATCAAACTGAGTTTCATCTGGATGGACTTGTGCAGATACTTTTGCAAGTCCGTAAATTCCAGCGGGATCTTTAGGTGTTCCATTTGAATGATAGAAAAAAACCTGATCATTTTTTTTCATGTCACGCATAAAATTGCGTGCTTGATAATTGCGCACACCGGTCCATGATGTCTTCTTGTCTTGTTTTAAATCATCTATTGAATAACAAGATCCTTCAGATTTTACGAGCCAATAATTCATAGTGTTCTAATTTACTCCTTTACATGTTACTCGTGCATAATGCAACAAGTGATGTTCCTTGCTCGTATCAGGAAACAATCCATCCTTATATTTATCAATCAACGGATACTGCAACTTATCAATTCCTGTGAGACTTGGTTTATAAATTTCTTGCTCGGTATTTTGTGAACCTTCAACCGTGTAGGCAAAAGCCACAGTAATCGTATCATCTGCAAGACTTCCCGTGAGGATTCCTTCCCATCCATTGCTTAACTCTGGGCCTGATTGGGTGCCATATTTGGTTCCTGTAACCTTGGTCCCTGTAATGGTCATATTGATAAATTCAGTCGAGGTCACAGGTTCTTCCTTGGTGGCTTCGTGCGAATAGGTATAACACTGTTGCCCATCGGCGAACGTGATAGGTTGCTGAATAGGTTCAGTTACAATCGGATCAGGAACGACATCGGTGGTTTTTTTATGAGATTGAATAATGAAATAAGTTCCCACGGCAATGATGGTAATCGCAGCGACAGTCAGACTGATGATGAGTGGTTTTTTCATAGGGTAAGTATACCACAACCAAAAAGAACCCTTTCGGGCTCCTTTTAAATTTCATATTAATTACGCTTGCGTAAAAACTCAGTGCGTAAAATAATTCCCTTCATATTGTCATATCGACATTCTACTTCCTCTACATCACCCGTAAGTTTAATACCTTTGATCACAGTTCCCTTCTTGATCGTCAGTTTTGTCCCACCTACTTTTAAGTCTTTGATGACAGAAACTTCGTCACCTGATGCGAGTAGTTTCCCTTCGCAGTCTACGCAGGTTTCTGTGTCGGTGTCCTCGTCGTCATCTTCCTTGTCGTCTGCATTGTCTCGTGCATCGTAGTCGGTTGTCATAATATACATTAAATTAATTATTATTAAATAGTTTTAAAGGTAATGGTTGAGGGTAATGTAAATACTGAAACGTCAGTCGTCCATGCCTTGCAGTCATAATCCCCGATCATGTCACTATTCCAAGAAAAGGTTCCTTGAGGTGTGGTCCCACCCGCAGAAGTCTTCCCTGTGGTATCTGTTGCAACAGGAACTTTGTATCCAGTAGACATCATATTGGTCCACGTATATGCAAATCCATCACGTACAATTACTGAAGTGTCAATACTCATTCCTTGCACCTTTACGTTGTAATTCCCACGAATGTTTCCAGCTGAAATGTAAACAGTGCCTTTGGTGGTAGAAGTATAACTTGAATCGATATATTGGTTCACGGTACATTGATACGATCCTCCTTGTTTTGCAAAATCCATAAACGCCATTTTCTTGCCTTCTGGTGTAAGTGCAGACGAGGTATCAGACGTAGTGGTTGTGGTGTCAGGAGTCTGTACCCCGTCTGACATTTGGGTTGTGGTCATACCTGCCTCTCCAGGCGCCTTGTCTTTGGGACGAGTTGCTACAAAAGTAACAATAATTCCAGCGACGATAATAATACCTATTAATGAAAAGATGCTTGTTTTTGTCATATGGAGCAAGTATACCAGATTTTAAATAAGAAAGAATTCTTGTTTTTTATGTAAATAAAAAGGGCTCTACCAAGTATCGGTAGAACCCTTAGATTGATTGAACACATCAAGAAGAGATGTGCGTTACTTCACGGCATGAGGAGTAACTTCTTTGGTGCCTTGCTTATAAGGCTGTGATAACTTTTTTCGCCCTATTGAGACTTGCTTTCGCTATCATCACCCAAAGCACTTTCATTCAGGTACAATCTTATTACTAGGTTAGCATTTTTTATGAAAAAATCAACCCATGGTATGAGTCAATATTTTGTCGGGTTCTTTGTTTATTTACGCTCAAGATAAATATGAAAATCTAGATGCTCCTCTTTCTTTTCTAAATATTCTTTAATCAATTCATCTATATTACAATCTTCAAGTATCTTACCATTGGATGGATTGAGAGCTGCCTTTGGTACAAAACCTAAACGAAAAAATAATTTCAAAAGCGAAAGACTAGGTGCTTCTTCTTGTTTTATCTCACCAAAGATTTTTTCTTGAAGCCTATAGAGTCCATAACCTAGTCCGGTACCTCTCTGCTGCGATGAGACCCATAGGCCATTATGAGGAGTATCACCTTTATTCCCGAAACGACTCATAATACCGCCAGATGACCAAGTTATTCCAGTTACTCTTTCTTTCTGAGACTCCCCAACTAAATTATCGATAGCGTTTTTTGCGGCATAGGGAATGTTTTCTTCATCAAACTCTTCATTAAATGAAGAGTAGGGATCAAAAGTGACACAGTGTCCCGATTCACCACCAGAGTCAATAGTAACGTCTAGTTCTTGCCCAGAAAAATACTTCATAACAAATTTATTCATAATTATTCCCAAAGGAAATTCATTCCTATTTTTCATGCACTCTTTAAATGATTCCAGAGAATCAATCTTCACATAGTTCAATATGTTATTAATAGCTTGTTGAATTTCAGGTTCGAATTTTTTCTCAAGCTCTGCCCCTTCTGTTCGGTACTGCAAAAGAACCTTTTCAAGGATAAAGCTGTTTTGTTTAAATAAGGAGTTTTCGTTGATCATATTGCAAGGATTATATAATAAAAGTTAAAATCATGCATATTTATTCCCCCAAAATGTCCACACCACCTCATCTAAGGATCGATACATCTTCCCTGTTTATTTTTCAATAAAAAAAACCACACAGCGCAATGCTATGTGGCTTAACTTCTTTAAAAATAATTCTTGGTTAGCGAGCCTCTCCATTCTTCAATTTAGGAAGCGGTCTGGAACCTGCATACTGGTTTATGATTACCCAAGTGGTCAAAATTCCTGCAAGTAGTGCCATCACTACGAGTAGTAATAGAATCATCCCGCCCTTGTCCTTACCTCCTTTGCCTCCAAAGAATCCTTTAACAGATCTCAGAGCTTCAGGTATGCCTTCTATGGCCCTATACGTGTTATGCACTTGGGCAAACGTATTCCATCCCGCAATGCCTGCACTTGGTAAATCTCTATGTCTCCATGCCTCAATCAATGAATTGATCCAGATCATAAGACCACTGATTAATACCCCAGGAATGATAATGAGATATCCTAATGAAAATCCTGCCTGAATCGACTCGATTGTAATCACCGGAGGCTGTCCTGGATCCAAAAAAGAATCCTGGGTATAAAAGCCACCGATCAGAAATACAAATAAATACGTCCAGGTAAAACCTGATGCAGACATCACCGCACCTGCCCATGCCATAACTCGTTGCCAACCGCCAATGTGCTTTACTTCAACCCATACCAGTCCTACAGTCCTGGCATTTAGCCAAGAAATAAAGGTATTGAATCCAAGAATCAAAATAATAATAAATAAAGAACCTACACTTTCCATGATGAGATGGTTTGTTTGTGATTGTAATATTAGTGGTATTATAGCACCTTTTTTGTTTTAAGTCAAGCCGTTTAATTGAGAAAGAAAACCACGAGCACTGCCATTGCAAACATTGCCATCGCAGGCACCATCTTGATAAATGGATCACGTACTTTGATGTGCATAGAAACCGCTCCGATCATGAGGACTGCAAGCACTGTAGCTGCAGGCGCTATTACTACTGGAATCCAGAGTCCAATAACCAAAAGTGCGGCAATGATCATTTTTGCCGTTCCAATGAGGTACATAAACCATGTTGGTAATCCATACGCACGGAATTCTTGGTCCATATTCGCGGCACCTTTGCCTCGGTATTTGGTTGGTTTGCGAAATCGCACAAGCCAGACGTTAACGAGTCCGATAGCGAGGATAATTTGTAAAATACTTACGATGTAGAGTTCTGTAATGAAGTTCATAGGGATGTATTAATTTATTTATAATGTTGTTGCTCCACACGAATTATTCAACAATCCTCGTGTAATAGGTCCTACCATTCCATCAGCATCAGTCTTCAAAAAGATTTGCATGCGCTTGATAGCGCTATCAGTAATAGGTCCAAGGATTCCATCAACAGTCCCTGCATTAAATCCAAGTCGGTTCAAGTGATCCTGTAAAATTTTTACTTCGGTTACGATTGCTTGAGTATACGGATGATAGCTACCATTTTGCGCTCCTGTTCGCAGATTCTGCGTAAGCAGCTGATTTGCAGAACATATTCCTTCCTCGCCAAGTGATGGAGCAGTTGATGGGTTCGTCGTAGATGGCGCATCATTGGCAAGCGTGATGCCCATACTTGCTAAATATGCAGGCGATGCCATTCCGCTCACTGATGTGCGGCGACGTGTT
Organism: uncultured Candidatus Saccharibacteria bacterium; assembly: GCA_964620085.1. Taxonomy (GTDB): domain Bacteria; phylum Patescibacteriota; class Minisyncoccia; order Phycocordibacterales; family UBA1006; genus CAIXMG01. The sequence goes on from CAZUIQ010000003.1 coordinate 33,006, forward strand.
GGTGTAGGATCTGGTTCAGGGTCTTCTGTTGGTGCAGCGGTAGTAAAATTCCATGCGGTACTCGAAGAAATTCCTGGATACGTATTTCCTACATTGTCTTCAAAAGCTCCTTCGGAAATAAGGACATAGTATTCTGTTCCTTCTTCAAAATCCGCAGTTGGATTAATAGTCATAACATCGTCTGCTTTGGTAACTTGCAGAGACGTAACATCAATCGTTTCAACAAGAGAATCATCATCTGCTTTGTAAATTGAAACGGTTCCCGTTGCAGGAATTACTTCCGCGGTGCTAAACGTCATTTCTAAATTACTATCCACTGCAACATCGCTTGCATTATCAGTAGGACTCAGGGTTGCACTAATGGTTCCCAGTGATTCGTTCGAGTTTTGATTTGCTTCCTCTGAAGTGATAGCTCTGCTATAAATACGAACGTCTTTTACATCTCCCTTGAACCATCCGTGATTATTATCGCAACCTGGTGCGTTTACTCCGGCAAATACATACACATCCTGGTCAGCTGCAGTAAAGTTGCTCATAGGTGCAGAACTTACCAATGCTCCGTTTACATATAATTCCATTTCTTGAGTTTCTGGGCTCCAGGTATTTGCAATGCTGTACCATTCCCCTGGTGTAGCTACAGTGGGGTCAAGTGCGGTCACCGGTCCATCATTCCAACCAATGGCACGGAAATGACCATCTTCAACATGTAACATGGCAATACACCATCCGCTTCCACCTGCTCCACTTGAAATATGAATAATGTTTCCATTTTCCTCGGCATCGGGAAGGCGTACTGATGCTGATAGTGTATATCCTTGATCAGAAACTCCCATAGAGTCACTGAGTGGCGAATTCGTTCGTGCGTAATCATTAATTCCGTCAAAGGTAAGTCCTCCTTCTGGAATCCATGTTGGTCCACCCGTTAATGTTCCTGGATATCCTGAAGTAGTTCCCACATCGGTTCCAGTTCCTTCATCAAAGGGCCAGTAGAATTTTAGAGTTGGATCAACGGCATAAGCAGTAAATGAATTACCTATCACTAATGCGGTTACTAAAAATAACGAGAAAATAACGCGTGTGCTTTTGATCATTATGAAATTATATCATAGCCGAGGTATTCGTCACAATAAAAAACACCTTTTACAAAGTGTTTTTCGAATTTTCTTCAAGCGCCATTTGATGCTGTACTGTCGCAATATAGAGCTCTTCTACTTTCAATCTTGCCCAAGGCGTTTTGCGCAAGAATATGAGGCTCGATTTAATACTTGGATCAGTTGTAAAACACTTAATCTTGATATCTTGACCCAATGTTTCCCATCCGTAATACGCCACAAGTTCGTTGAGGATGTTTTCGAGGGTTTTGTTTTGGAGTGGGTTGGGCATGGTTATTCTATATTGTCTTGGTGATTAAGTTGATATTCCCAAATAAGTTTAATAAGTCTTTTTAATTCCAGGTCAAATTTCACAAGAGACAATTCTGGTTGAAGGTGAATTCTTTTACGTAAATTAAACTTTGCATGAACCACAAACTCATGCCAGTTTTTCAATTCGAGTCTGAATATTTCCAGTTGAGACTGGACTATAGGAATATTTTCAAAGTAGATATCCATTTTCGATTTTATCTTAATATTAAGTGCTGGTATCTCATCGTTTACCTTGTTAGAGAAATCAGGAAGTTCTAACTTTATATCATTTTCAAAAAAATCTCTATCAGATCGATCTGTTTTAATATAGGTATGAGCAATACGATCAATAATTAGTAAAACATAATGACTCTTCTCTTGTAAAAGAATGAGATCATCAATAATGTCTTTCTTAATCTCAGTATCACGATCTATGTCTTTCTGTTTAGAATATTCAGTTGTTGCAAGATATGCAGCAAGAATTACCCCTGCAATAGCAGCGAAAGTAGCATTATTTGTTATTTGGTATAGATAATTACAATCAAGCATATATTCATATAATTACACCAACCCACCTCGAAACGCATCCATCAGATAGGTTTTTTTAAGTCTTCCGCAGTAGTCGAAACGGATGCCTAATTAAGGATCAGCTGGATAGCCATATTGTTATTATAGCATTATTCTTAAAAGAGAAATAAATACATACTATATTCGTGCACCCTCCCAGCAGCTATCCACAGGTAATCCTCAGAAAATAAGATCCTGGTATTTGTTAAAAAATCAAAACTGTTTATAATGTCTGTGTGGAATTTATTTTCTGCAGATGAGTTATCATCTTGAACTTTGACATGAACGAATAGACCAGCACCAAGCGATTTTTGGGTACGAAAGTATCAGGTAGTAATACCTTTATCGGGGCATGTGGGGGTGATGATTATCACCTAAAGGATTTGTAATTCGCTCAATGAATACAATACCTAATCCGCATTGATATACAGTATTAATTTATACTATCCCGGAGCACCAATCGATAGACATGTTAAAGTCATTAAAAAGTCGTTTGGTGCATCCGAGTATGTTTAAAAAGCGTATTAAGGAGATCATTTCTCAACCTGAAAAGGTTCAGGCATGGTTGCATATTGTTTTTACAATTGCAAAGGTTGTTCATAAATTCTTTTAATTTATGAACTCTATTCATAATGTATTATTGTTGCTCTTTGCCACGAAATTATTTTGGTTGCAAAGAATAACAATAAAAACATGTTCAAGTACAACACAGCCCCCGCGGTATTTACAGAGAAGAGTTTTCTTTTCTTAATCAGGACAAAGAAAAAAGAATTCCGAGAAATGTTGAAAAACAAAGGTAATTTTTATTCGAAAGAAAAAGTTTTTAAAAAGAACGGCATAGATTTTCGCGAGATTTACAGACCGAAAGCTGATTTGAAGTTGCTCTTGAAAAAAGTAAACAAAAAGTATCTTTCCGGATTTAATTTCCCATCGTTTGTGCACTGTGGACCTGCAAAAAAATCTATCGTGACGGCTGCAAAGGGCCATGAAAAGTTTAATCATCATATATCACTGGACATAATAGCGTTTTTTGATCGAGTCACCAAAGATACGGTTGAAAAGACGCTCCGCGAACGAGGTGTGAAAAAAAACGTCATAAAAACACTGACTGATTTAGTTGTGGAAGACAACCGGCTCCCGCAAGGATTTCCTACGAGTCCATTATTGTCTGCAATGGTTATCAGCTGTGCACTCAAAAGTTTTTGCAATATGTTTCCAAGGGAAAATATATTGTTATCTGTGTACGCAGATGATTTGCTTTTATCTTCCGAAGATTTGAAGCTCCTAAAGAGTGCGGAGGAGTACATAAAAGAGAAATTATCTCTCCTAGGATTGGTGCTTAATGATAGTAAAAAGATTGCAGGGAAAAAAGGAAGTAGGTTTACATGGCTTGGTCTTCAGATACATCCCTGGATTAATCTACCGAGAAAAAATCTACAAGATTTGCAGAAGAAGGCTCACTTATATCGTACGAAGAAGATTATCCCAAACGATTTCAAACGTGATAAAAACAAGAAAACAAAAACAAAGACTCAGTGGAAGGAATCAATGAGAGGTAAAATTACTTTCGCAAGATACATAAATGGAAACAATAAGTTGATCAAAAAAACGGAGCGCTTATTAGGAAATTAATCATTCGGCGGGTTTTATACTCTTCTTTACCTTAACATCATATAATTATACATAGCTGCCTTTATTTCTGAAACACAAACAAATGTTCGTGCATTATTAACAAAAAGTTCGCTTCTTTTGATTTATTTACCCAAAACCCAGTCGCCTTGCAATTAAACTGTCGTTTAATAATATCTTCTTTTAATTGAAACCCTGCATCAAGAAATTTTTGCATAACTTTATATGCAAGAGGTTGATACATTTTATTTCTTCGAGTATCACCAATCAAAACTGCACAGAATTTTCCAGGTTTTAAAACTCGATACAGTTCCCCTGCAACCTTCCCCATTTCGTCTGCAAATTTATCAATATTATGAATCCCTGAAATATCCTCAGGGATTTTTCCGTCACTGTATTTAATAATATCTGCGTACGGTGGATGAGTAAGAATGAAATCAATACTGTCAGGTTCGGCTTTTTTCAAGTCTCGAGCATCTCGTTTTAAAACTTTCTGCCATGACGTATTATCAACTTTAAATTTCAAGGACTCTTTCGTTCGTTCAAGAGCTATGTCGTTTACATCAGAACAGATAATGTTTCTATTTAAAATCTTTGCTTCAATGGCAGTTGTCCCTCCGCCAATCATTGGATCAAGTAAAATATCACCTTCTTTTGAATATCTCAAAATCAAGTTACGAACAACTTCTGGTGCCCAATTCCCTCGCCAGTCAGATTTATGGGTCGCCCAATTCCCCCTACGAGGAAAAGCCCAGACAGTGGTGCACTCTAGGTCGAATTCTTCGGGATGAAGTTTTAGTTCGTTTTTACTCATTTTTAAATTACCAAGTTAAAGTATCTAGTACATTATTTTCAAGCATGGATAGATTGAAAACGTAGTCATTATGGTTGTATGTTTCCTCGAGTGGTCTTTTTGTTGTATGCCAACCTAATCCATCGGTTACCCAAATAAAATCAATATTTTGTTCTTTTAGTTCATTATGTAAACTTCGAAACTCCCCGCAGACAGCTTTTAGTTTTGAACCTCCTCCATTATAAAAGTTTGCTTCAAATAATTTAATCCTGTTGCTTTTGGGGTTGTATACAGCAAAATCAAAACTGCGACTAGATTTATCCACGCGAATATTTATACCCCAACGGTCATGAATTTTCTTTGCATTGGCCTGGGATAAATATTCTAAGCCGTGTTTGTTTGAAAAATCTGATATGAAAACCTCTGTTATTTTCTCCATTAATTTACCTCCGCGATTCTTCCTTCCATTACTGTCGAGCCCTACTTCTACTCCAATGACATAGTCTACAAGGTTTTTAATTCCATCCTCTTTGAACAATTTAATTAACCCAGACTTTTCAATAAATTCGAACCATGCTTCTGGCGATTTTTCATTTGCGGTGAAATTATAAAATTCTGATTCTTTGGTTTCTATATCAAAAACCTCGAGATTATTTTCTCGTATTGCAAGTAGTACAGGCAATGCTTTGATAATATCAGAATTAGTTGAATAGAGTCTTTTAAACTCATCCTTTAGGTTTTGTTTACCTAATAAGAAGTTAAGCTTGTTTAGTGTAATTTCTAATTCTGAACTATTAGAGAAAACTTTTTTCCAGTTCACAAAATAGTCCCAGGTCTTGATGGAGTTTTTTAGGGTCGATATTAAGTTATTAAAATCTTTTGTCATAATTTTTTCTTAACATTCTGCCAGGTTTGATTAGTTTTGGTAAATACCTTGTTTTCGTTTAGGTCAGGATTTGCTAAAATCTGCTTCTTATAATAATCATTAAATAGTGCGTAGGTTCTGTTGAATTCGGTAGTATTTTTTGAATCTAAATGAAATAGTGCCGCTATTAAATGTAGATCCATATGTCTTAATTTAGATTTTTTGCTTTTTGATTTCTCTTTTTTAATTGCACCCTCTACAAATAGTCCAATACTGCAAAGCTTCCAAATATCTCCCAGTCTTGATCTAATCTTGTTTTCTATTAACACAAATTTGCCTTTCGGACTCGTCATATCAAATAGAAACTGCCTGTCGTTTTTAGCCGAAGAAGGTTCTTCAAGAAATGCTGCGTACACCCATTGAAATAGCCTGGTTGATGTTATTGTATCCTTACCATCGCTATGACCTTTCTTTCTTTTATATTTTATTTGCCCTTTACTTATTTTGTTAATATAGTTTTCTAAGAAAATATTGATTTCCTCATTTGATACCAAGTCTTCCGAACTGACTGCGTTTTGAGTGTTTGAGGTCTCACAAATTTTTTTGGAAAGTTTTGTATCTGCCTCAATTATTTTACAAATTATTGAACCCTTTTTAATTTGTGACTTTGTTACAATTCCTTTATTGTAAGCCTCAAAGAGTCCAAATAAGGTTTGTGCCCCGTTAACAATTTGTGGATTTGTTATAGTAACCATTGTTGCATTTGGGGTCAGCGGACTTATCTTGGTACATGTTATGGTTATGCCGTTATGAAATATCCAAAAGTTATTTGGATTATGACGCAAAGTTGCTACTATTTTTTCAGAGAAAGCCTTCTTATTTAAATGACCTCGTATGTTTGAACTTATAATTTTTGTGCCATATTTCTGAATGAACTGCTTGAAAAGAGTCTCTATTGATATTTTTGCAATAATCTCTTTAGATCCAGACTGGTTTTTTGCAAGTAGATCAGATTCGATTGCAAGGGTAATATTACCAGTCACTGTTTCTTGATTAAATTTTTCAAGGAATAGTGTGTTTATGTCTTTAAAAATCACCTCTATCCCCATTTCTTCTTCTATGCTCCTAATTAATTTTTTTATCTTGGCATTTCCATGACTATCATTCATCAATTCGATTTTTGTGAACGGGTGTTTTTTTCTTACAATAAAAAGTCGAACCTTGCGACGTGTCTGTTTTTTTAGCTTTTTTATATTTTTTTTAATAGCTTCGTCTCCTATAAAATCAGTGTTGCCTCGTTTTAAATATTTTTCTAAAGAATTTTTTATTTTATCGATATCTTTGTCTGAAATTCCGCCGGTGCCAAATTTAAATTCAAAAATATCAACTGACGTTTTATTTCCAAAGTAAAAGGCATCAATGCCCCCGTCGCACGCAGAGTCGGTGATTATATTTGATAACTCTGTTAAGGAGAAATTTTTATTATAAAACAGTATTAAAAAGGTAATAATAAATTGATATGACTCTAAACTAGAACCTGGTCCATATGTATCTAAAGATTTTTTAAAAAGTATACTGGGTAAACTCCCCAATTCATTTTTATGTAATTCAAAGAGGTCTGTGTACATAATTCTCTAGTAGTTGGTTACCACAACTTCCAGCACCTTCCCTCGACCACTTCCCTTCGAATTAATCGCCCTCCCCGCCTCAACTTTATGAATCTGAATTTTCTTATCTTTAATCTCAGAATAAATCTTGTTAATAAATGGCGCATCAGAGTTTGAAAGCATCACAAGGCAACCTCGTTTATGAAGCTCTACAAAAATATCTCGTAATTCAATTTGCTCCTTGTCCAAGAATGCGTCCTTGGTATATGAAGTAAATGAAGCGGTTTTACTCATTGGGTAATAAGGAGGATCAAAATAAATAAAATCTCCTTTCTTAGCTTTTTTCAAAACTTCTTTATAGTCCTGATGTTTTATCGTTACATTTTTTAACACCTTAGAAACTCGTTCTAAATTAACCTCATCACAAATAAGAGGGTTTTTATTTTGTCCAAAAGGAACATTAAAACCACCAGACTTGTTTACTCGATACAAACCATTAAAACAAGTTCTATTAAGATAAATAAATCGTGATGCTATTTCTACATCAGAAAGTTTTGAGATATCTTTTGACCGGATTTTTAGGAAATACTCTTTGTTTACTTTGTGTTTCTTAAGAGATTTAATAAGTGATTCAACATCATTTTTAATAACATTATATGTTGTCACTAATTCATTGTTCATATCAGACAAAACCGCATGTTTAGGCATGAGATCAAAGAAAACAGCACCGCCACCTACGAATGGTTCAAAATAGGTATTCTTTGTAGGATCAAAAAGTTCTGGTGGAAACAAGTTTCTTAATCGAAACTGTGTCAAAAGCTGACGTTTACCCCCAACCCATTTTACAAAAGGTTTCGGTTTCTCGGAGATAATTTTTTCAGCGTCTTTAAACCAATTATTCTTACTCAAAACACGAGAAATAACCATTTGCGCATAAATGTTATTTATGGCAAATTTCTGCTCAATTTCATGAACTTTAGAAATGTCTTGCTTATTCATATCTCTATTTTCTCACAATACAAACCTGATAGCAACTTGACGCAAGTGGAACTTTATCAAAACTTTATTATCACAAAAACCCTCGAAAATCGAGAGTTCCATTAATCCCCTATCTCAACTCCGCCTTCACAAAAGGCACACTAAACGCCTTGCACCAGACCCAAACCTCACCATATTTATTCGGATCAAAGTCCGCTGGTAGTTCATAGTTCTGGGCACCGTTGGTACCTTTGAGTTTCGCAATCTCGCTCCCCTTGGCATATATGCCGTCATTCCCAAATCCTACATACAAATCAGGACCATTGGTAACGGTAAAATCTGATTCGAATCGGATGAAATAGGTGCCGTCTATTTGGATCAGAGACGCTGTACCTGATCCGTTATGTAATCGATCAAATCCCGTAAAGGTTCCCGTTTTAACGGTGGTAAGGGTTGGTGGTGTGACAGGACTTGCGGTTGTGGTGTCAGTGACAGATTCCGGAGTCGTTGCAACTGGCAAGGCTTCGTTAACATAGACCTTGCGCCACAAGGGCGACACGAACCAATACGCAATGGCAAGAATTGCAATGGTGATGATGGCAATGATGAGGTGTTTGAGTTTCATAAAATTAGTGTACGTTATGATTCTTATAAAAGGTGCGCACAAGATCAAATGTTTTCTGATTGTTGAGGTTTGCAGGAAGTGATTCAATTGGACACCAAGCCCATTCTGAAAATTTTTCTGGTTCCATGAGAACAGGTTCTTGATCAGTGATTCCTAAATAAACATATACCTGGTCGCCTGGATATGCACCGTCAACACTACCTAAAAAATGAGTGATCGTAATATCATGAATTCCAACTTCTTCGGCAATTTCTCGACGAAGCGCTTCTTCAATGGATTCACCTGCATCACACCTTCCTCCAGGAGAAGTCCACACTGAAGTCACCTCACCAGAATCTTTTTTATAATTACGTAATCCTATCATAATACTGTCATTACGAATAAACATAATAACAGGACACGTAGTAGGAGTTCCTAGTTGATTGAGATGTTCTAACATAAGTTTATAGTTGAAAGTCTAGTATAATTATAAAGTATATTGGCAATAGTAAATTCACGTTTTAAGTCAATATATCGTGAAAAAGACCTTCTAAACTTGTATAATTCACGATTATCAAGTAAAAAACCGTAAATTTGACCCTTTTGGAGGTATAATTTACGGTTTTTACTCCTTATTACTCATGTGAATGCTCTGTATGCTCATGTCCTTTAACTGCTTTCGGCACAATAAACAGCGCAATTACATACGCCAATATCCCAGGAACAAGTCCTGTAATGAGGATAAGGAATACAAAAGCTAATCGAAGGACCACAGGATCAATATCCCAGTATTCTCCTAATCCGCCGAGGATGCCTGCAGCGACTTTGTTTGTAGATGATCGGTAGAGTTTTTTCATAGAATTTATTTTTTTAATCTTTTAATTTCGATCGTTTATTAGTAGTACCCTTAATTCGTTTCTTTGACTCCTTTACATGTTCAACATTGGGCAATTTTTCTGGCATGGTTCCCCCAAGTTCTGCAATGGTCGCACGTACCTTTTTACCAACCTCGAGGTGTGCAGTGCTCGCTGCTTGTTGCCCATGGATACCCTCACGTTTCAGTTTCGCCTCGGCTTGGGTGGCACGGAACAGGTTGGCTGCAAGCTCTTCACTTCCCATATGATCAAGGATACTTGCCTTGTCTGGTAGGTGTTTTCGATCCTTGATATCCTTTTGGCGTAATCCGCCATAAAGTCCTATATATCCAGCATCCTGAAATCCTGCATAGTTGGTTACTCCGGCACTTTTTGCAGCACTAGCAAGGTTTTTATTATGTTCCTTCATTTCTTCACGGAGGAAGACTCGTTTGGTATCCTCGACGAGTTGGTCGCTAGTCTCTTGACGGCGTGTTTGGATGGCGAAATAGGTTTTTGCCTTACCTACGATTACTTTGCCAGAATCTGCGCTCTGTAGGGTCAGATAACAGGCGTAACGAGACATATTTACATCCTCAACTTCACGCTCAGCACCAGATCCAATGATGACCATATCGTGCACATCCTCGAAATGGTCATCTGATGAAAAGTCACTGTTTTCACAGGCTCGTTTAGCTTTTTCAATAACAGGAACGAAAAAACGGTATTCGGAATATCCCAATATTTTCCCTAGTTCTCGAGCACTCCAGTATTCTTGCCCGTACTCGTTCAGTTTCTTGATTTGTTCAAAAATATTCTCTGGCATAACTAGTTTTTGTTATACCATATTCATAATAAAACTACACGCCCATTTTTTTTAGTCAGTTTATCAAAAATTTATTCCACCGGACACGTATTCTTCCCCATCAATTGATAGAGTACACACCAGCTTGTAATGGCTTGGTAGAAAGAAAAGAGTGCAAGGATAATGAGGACGATTTTGAGCCATAGTGCATTTACTACCACCAGTGCAACAGCTAGTAAAATAATTCCTAGTCCAAGGCGTATAATGCGATCAAAGGTTCCGATGTTTTTTTTCATATAAAATAATTAGGATGATAGTATGTCTGCAAGACCTCCTGCGTTCGTTACCTCAGTAAATCCTGCTTGGGTTAATAATTGCTCTGCAACCGTTGAGCGACCTCCTGATCGACAATAAACCATGATAGGAGTATCTTTTGAAATATCAGGGAAGATGCCTTGTTCTAAGCGATCAAGAGGATGATTTATAGCTGTAGGATAATGACCTGTTTCAAATTCTTCAGGTGTTCGTACGTCGATATAATAAGGATTCATAGAAAATAAAGTTACTCTAATAATTTATAATACTTACCAATTCAATACTGTAATCGTGACCTGCAACACCGTGGCAAAACATACCCAGGCAACATACGGAATATTTACATAACTAACCCACGGAGCATGAGGATAAATAGCTACCAATGCCCAAATAAGCGTTCCAAGGACGAGGAAGATATCAATCATCGCAAGGACATTGTTCTGTAATCCAAATTGAAGGGGTGTAAACAGTGCGTTGAAAATAAGATTAAGGATAAATGGGAGAAGGACGATAAACGGAATCTTCTTGGTAAAAAACAAATACGCTACATATCCGTATGATCCTGCAATGATCACATATAAGACTGTCCACACCGGACCAAAAAGCCACGATGGTGGTGCCCAAGTCGGTTTGATAAGTGTCTGGTACCAGAGGGATGATGTGTTCATGTGATAAGTATATCACGTATGAAAATGTCCATGATATACTTGAGCAATGAAACTTATTTTCGCACTCGTTGCAGCAGCGCTCGCTATTATCGGTAATGTCCCCTATTTACGCGACATGTTCCGTGGCAAAGTAAAACCCCATCCGTATACTTGGTTTATCTGGTCAATTGTATCCGGGGTAACATTCGCAGGACAATGGATCGGTGGTGCTGGATGGGCATTGATCGCATTCGGAGCTTCTGAAATTTTTACCTTTATCATATTCCTCTTTTCACTGAAATATGGATTCAAAGATATTCCTCGCGCAGATACCTGGTTCCTTGTAGTTGCCATTCTAGGACTCATTCCTTGGATTATTACCAAGGATCCAACATGGTCAGTAGTGATTATGGTGATCATCGATTGTATCGCATTTATTCCAACACTCAAGAAAGGCTGGCAGCATGCCAATACCGAGGATGCCATTCTCTATGAATCAAATGTGTTGCGACATATCCTTGCCCTCCTCGCACTCGGGTCGTATAACATTGCGACCATGTTCCATTCTGTAGCGATGATTATTACCAACAGTGCCATGGTGTTCGGATTACTTACTCACAAGAAAAAATAAAACCCCTCGAGTGGGTTTTATTTTTGAAATTATATAATGTCGGCTAATCCCCCAACATTTTCTAGGTTAGTAAATCCAGCTTGTTCAAGGAGTTTTTGTGCAGCTCCTGCACGAGCTCCTGATCGGCAATATATTTTTATCTCTGCATCCTTTGCAATATCGGGCACATTGCCGCCAATAATGAGGTTTACATCGAAATTGACTGCGTGAGGATAGTGCCCACCGGCAAATTCTTCTGGTGTGCGGACATCTAAGTAAATAGTATTCATAAGATGAAAAAAGATTATTTTATGTTAAGTCCCCAACTATTCGCTGTTGCGTTACGATAATACCGAGAAATAAAGAATTGAGCAGCTCCAAATATGATTAAAATAATCAGTACGATGAATTTGTAGGTTACCCATTCTGGAGCTGACAAAAATACGCGGGCAATTTCATTAGATATCGCAATGAGCGCCATGAAAAGTCCCCAGTTTATCGATACTATAAACCATCCCTTGTCAGTAATATCAAAAATTTGATTAAACATTTTTTTAAGTACTAATTTTTTGAAGAAGAGTGGAATGAGAATCCCAAGGGCAAATATTCCAAAATAGAGAGTATCCTTGAAAATAATAAAAAATGGATTATTGAGTACAATCGTTAGTATTCCAAAAACAATAACACTACCGCTCGCAATTAATGGGAAAAACGCGATTTTCCCATAGATTTTTATACTTGCGATCAAGGCAAAGACCATGGCTCCTATAAGGATCGCTACTGATGTCATGAAATTGAAAATTTCAAAGGTAATGAAGAACAGGATGAGTGGTCCAAATTCTATAGCAATAGACGCTAGTGTTTTTGCCGGAATTTCTGGAACTAAAAAGTACGGAAGTGGAATCAAGACGCTTGTTTTGTTTTTGTAGTCTTCAAATTCTGGATTCCTAGCCATGCTTTTTTCTGCAAGAGGAATTCCTGAAACAAATACAATAAGTCCGGTGATAACAAGTGGTCCGATGATTCCAACGAACCCTAAGCCTGTCCCAAGTCCAATGATGAAGATCCCCCACCATTGGGTTACCTCACCAAAATAATTGGGATGACGTGAATACTTCCAGAGACCTGATTGCATAATGTGACCCTTGTTTGTAGGATCTGCAAGGAATGATTTTAATTGTGTATCTGCAATAGATTCACACAGGAATCCTCCTATCCATACCAATGTTCCAATAATCACCCATATGAGGTTTAAGGTGACTAATTGAGCCGTGATAAGGATCACAGGTGTTGCAATAACCATGGCAAGGATGCCTTGTAAGAGAAAAACTTGAACAAAAGACCGTGCATAAAAATACCATCCACTCCCCCACGCATTTCGCCAGGCAACATACCGAGCGTCTTCGTCCGTATGTAAGTGTCGTGTAAAAATATGTGATGACAACCGTATTCCCCAAATGAGTACTAATACAATAGGGACAATACGTAAATCAAAAGCAGGATTGTTCAAAATAAAATGAACCAAGGCAAGTGCGATGAAATAAGTCCCCCATCCAATATCGGCAACATCATTTCGTCCTCGCACAAGGCTTATCACATACCAAAAAATTGATAGCACAACAACGGTGATGATGCTGATAAGGAAAAGAGATATCATATTATTTAAGAATCGCCCAAGCAATCAATGCAGTAACACCAGTGATGGTTGCACCCCAGATCATATCAACAACCGTGATAATAGTCGGCCAGTTGATAATGGTTGCATGATTCGTAAGGTCGTAGGTTGCGTACGCAATAAGTCCAAACAATGCCCCACGAAGGAGTACTTCATACCATGAAAGTGATCCTGCAACGGCTGGACCAACAATGAAATACGCAATACCTGCTGCATACAGCAAATAGAATAAAATCGCAGCAAGCCACACAGGATTAGGAGTCATGAGTGATCCGAGGTGTTTTGCATAAAATGATTTAGCAATAACCGCAAGCCACAATCCGTCGAGGACAAGCATAGGAATAAGGACAGCAAAATACGTTTTTATAAAAGTAATCATGAAAAAAGTATACCAAAAAAATCCCTGTTTCCGCAAGGATTTTTTTATTCAACCAGTCCAATTATCTTTTTAAACCATCACTTCCACACGAATTATTAATTAATTCTCGAGTAATCGGTCCTACATATCCATCAGGTGTTGTTTTCAAATACATCTGCATGCGTTTAATCGCACCAGTTGAAAGCGGTCCAAGGATTCCATCTTCTGGTCCTGAATTAAATCCAAGTCGGTTCAAGTGAGCTTGCAAGATTTTTGCTTCAGATACAATTCCTTGAGTATATGAATTGTATACCCCATTTCTACTCGGTGCTCTTAGGTTTTGTGTAAGCGTTTGAGTTGCGGTACATACACCTTTGTTACCTAGAGATGGCGAAGTCGAGTTTGTAGATGAATTTGTAAGCGTGATTCCTTGTTGTGCAAGGAATGTTGATGATGTATACCCACCGACACTTCGTTTGCGCGGTGTTGGTTCTGGCTCTGGTTCAGGCTCTTCATCACTACACGGCAATGTCGTAAATGAGAGTTCGTTTTCAGCACTCACAAGACCTTCCTCGCCGAAACTAATATACCCAATCGCAATATAGTAATATGTTGTATTACATGTCAGATCCGTGAGTCCAAGATAGTTATCTGGGGTCATGAAAGCATTTAGATCAAAGGTATACACCCCTGTTTCCTCATTAACGGTTCCAAAATCATCAGCAGGACCCATGAGTAATGCACCACCCAGCTCAAGAGGCTCTTCTGAAAATGCAAATCCGAGTGTTCCTGGTCCGAAACTGCCTGAAATAACTTGTCCTCGTAATACCGCTGATCGTTCAGTAATATCAGTTGCTGATAGTGAAAAAAGCTCAGGCTCTCCCTCTTCAAAAGATTCCCACATGAAATGAGGATAACGACTATTGTTACTATTCATCTGCCAAATAGTATCAAAATCCCAATCGGCATCAGTATAGGTAGACTGTGTTCTTGCTTGCGCAGTAGTTAATTCAGTAAGCCCCGAACATGCACCCGTGTGACATGCATCTTCTTGTTCAGTTGATTCGCCATCCCAGAATGAATCAGTGAACAACGTATCAGTTGCATCATTTGCAAATCCACCCACAAGAGTTCCTGCGTCGGTAAGAATCACCAATCCACGAGCGTATGCATTCGTAACGTTTCCAGAGTTTATTGTTCCTGCAAATGATCCTACCTGATCATTACCACTTACTGATCCACCTGAATACACATTGATAAATGTTGAACCGTAGCCTTCTCCGATAAATCCTCCGATCACATTATTCCCCGTAACGTCTCCATGTGCGGAAGCTTGGGTAAATGTAGATCCTGGACCCTCACACCCATCGAATCCTACGAATCCTCCGGCGTTTCCATTTCCTGCCGTGACATTACCTGATGCTGAAACACGTAGGAACGTACTTTCGCACAAGCTTTGTCCTGCGAACCCTCCAATGTTGCCTCCAACAGAATCAACATCTCCTATCGCAGTACTGTCTATAATATCACTGTTAAATATCGCTCCACCAAAACCTCCAACACTTTCATTTCCTGAAACATTTCCCGTAGCATAACTATTGGTAATGGTTGCTTCATAGGTATATCCTACGAACCCTCCGGTATTATTACCTTCTGCTGAAACACTTCCGGTTGCACTCGCATCGTCAATAGTAGAACTTGCAATATATCCCGCAAATCCTCCGGTATAGTTTCCTGATTTACTAATATCTGGTATATACTCGTCTTCATTACTATTTGATACAACATCTCCAGTTGCATCAACACCACTGATTTGTGAGTTATTAATTTCTCCGAATGCACCTCCGATATATTCTCCTCCATCAATGTCTGCACTGGTTTCACCAGTAGTCACGGTACTGGTATCAACTCCCCCGATCAGCCCTCCAATAATATTTCCTGATCCGTGCACATTTCCTTCGATAACGGTCAAGTTTTCTGCGGTACTCTCACTCATCATTCGCCCTGCGATACCTCCTCCATAATATGCGAGATACGCGCGCACCATTCCTTGGTTGTTCGTAAGATTTTGTAAAGTAACCCCATTTCCTTGCCCTAGAAAACCTCCCGTATTTGCACCTCCAACAATACGCGCGTTGCTTAGCGTAATATTTTTAATCGTTGCATTATTCGCATATCCAATGAGTCCTCCTGATTCGCGACCTTTTCTAAAAATCCACAGGTTTGAAATAGTATATCCTTGTCCATCAAGACTTCCCGTGAATCCTGTTCCTTCGTTGTAATAATCAACTTGTCCGATAGGTTCAAACCCAAAATACCCATTGTTTTCTACAATAGTATATTCATCAGGGATAAGTTCTCCTCCAACTACCCCGTCCACCCATTCTTCTTCATTACCATTCCATGTAGCAGTAGCCGCACAGTCAATAATACTGCTCGTCAAAATATAGTGTGCATCAAGATCCTCATTAATATTTTGTAATTGCTGACAAGTTGTAATCTGATACGGATCAAGTTCGGTCCCATCACCTCCAGCAAACAACGGCTCCGGTGTTGGTACATCATATGCTGATTTTGCAAAACGCACATCATCAATTACTGCATTAGCAAAAAAAGTTGGAGATGAGCCAAATGCACCAATCAAAAATGCTGCAGTGGAGTCAGTATGTTCTGGTACATCATTAAGCGTGTCTGCGACACCGTCATTTACAATAATTGAGTTTGTATTTGTTTCCGCATTATGAGTAGCTACAATGTAATACCATGTTCCTACCTCAGGTGAACCTAACTGATCAGCTTTTACAAAATAGTTATCTTCTGATGAATAGGTAGAAAATACAAATCGATCAAACGTATTTTCAAAATAGAGCGCATATTCACCACCCGTTCCATACTTAGAAACAAACACCTGGGTTCCTGTTTTGTCATTTAATTTTACCCACGCAGAAACAGTAAAGCTCGTTTCACCCCCGGTACTGAGCGACGCATTATCTGTAATTGAGAGATAATCATTAGTTGCAATACCTACTCCATCGTTAAATGGAGACGTAAGAACTGACGGACTTCCTGTTACGGTCAGATCATTATCACCTACACTATCGACACGGGTTCCGCTCGGTTCGTTTAATGTCCAGTGACTCACGGTATTATCAAAATAGCAAGGTGATGTTGTGAAGGTATCATCAGCACTATAGCCATCAAGTAATCCATTATTTCGCACTCTAAAACGATAATGGTACGTAGTATCACAAGTCAGTCCTGTGATAGGTACATCAAAATTCCCTGGAATGGTGAGTTCGTTGAGGTTATATCGCTGAACTTCGCTTCCATACGTATTATCTACTCCATATTCAACCCAGATACCAATTACTTCAGCAATTCCTTCGTCGGTGATCTCACCTGTTGGTGTTGCTGATGTGGGAAGAATGCTCTGGGGAAAAACGTTTACTACAACTGGTTCACCGACCGCAAAAACATGAGAGGCTCCAGAGAGAATTCCGACCGCTAATAATACGAATAAAGAAAACGTACGCACGGTACGAATGATACGTTGGGGTTGCATGTATAAATTATCTCACATTGTATGATAGGGTGCAATAAAAAAAATACTCGTCACGAATGACGAGTATTTTTTTTATTCAGTTGTCTCCCCTTCAAATTCTTCATCATCATGGATCGCATCAGCCTTGGTCATGTGCACGGTACCATCCTCATGGTGTGCTGGGCTGTAAATAGTATACATCTTCAAGGATTCCGTCTGGGAAGTATTAATGACGTTATGTTGAGATCCTGCAGGAATAATAACTGCATGACCATCACCTACGATATATTCTATGTCGTTAATAATTACTTTACCCTCGCCTGCTTCGAATCGGAAGAATTGATCATTGTCAGGATGTGTTTCAAGTCCAATATCCTCTCCAGGTTGTAAGGTCATAACCACGAGCTGGCAATGTTGCGCTGTATACAAAACCGTACGAAAGGTTTCGTTGCTTTCAGTTACTTGTTCAATGTTGTCATGATATCCGTGTTTCATAAGTATGATTTTATAGTAATTTGAATAAAAGTTCTAATTTTTCTTGTTCAGTAATGCATGAATTCCTATTCCTACCCACGTCACAAATAATGCAGAATAGTTCGTGATCATAAACCAGGGCGTTCCCCATGAAATTCCGTACAGGAACTTCCAGTTTGAAAGTGGGAAAAGGACTGGTGTTGCGTAGAAATTTGCTGCATGGGTGGGTATATCAATGATGATATGCAATGCCCACCCGAGGAGTTCCCAGCGCGGTCGTTTTGAAAGAATCCAAGTAATGATAAATACGACGGCCCAGATCACCAAACTATGGCTATAGTTATAGAGCGATGGAGCAAGTCCGCTTGCTATGGAATCTCGTCCATAGATAAATCCGTTTCCTGATATCCATCCAAAAATTCCAATAATAAATGGAACCGTAAATGCAAAGAGGTCTGGGAAAACTCCCCAGAAGGTTGTCCATCCAATCGATAGGAGATATCTCCGATATTTTTCAGCTTGTGCTGCCTTGCGTTTTGCAAGGCGAGCCAAGGCGTTCGTCCAAAGTGCGTGTGCAAATATGTCCATAGTAATAGATAAAATTATTTAGGTCGATTAATCGGCTTCTTCCCGTTTGGTTTAAACGGTCGAGCATTTTTGAATTGAGAAATTGTGTGATCAAGTTTCTTCAAGGAAAAGGTGGTAGATCGACCAAGTGTTTTTGCTTTGAGTTCGTCCCAGGCTTTTCCATTAGCAATACGCTTGGCTTTACCCGGAGTATTGCGATGACGACCTTTAGGATTAGATGTTGGATTTTTCATTACCTAAATTATATCACAAAACCACCTCGTCAGGTGGTTTTCGTTGTAAGATATTCTGTTTATTTGATCGGATTGCGTCCCTGGATAATACGAACCAAGAATACAATTATAGCAATAACGAGGAGGATGTGAATAAACCAACCAATAGAATAAATACCAATAACCCCGAGAAGCCACAAGATAAGCAAGATAACACCAAAGGTATGCACTCATAAAAAAAGCCCCTCGGTATGTTGAGAGGCTTTGTAAGGTTGTTACTTATTTCGTAAGAGGTCCAAAAACTCCAGGAAGATTAAGATTCTTGCTCGTTGTCTGTACCTTGTGTTTTTTTCTGATTTTTTGCATAGGTGTCGCACCAGTAGCGATCCTTCTTTTTATGGTCGCTTTTTTTCTTGCGATAAACTTGGTTACATAAGTAGTAAGTTCCGGGTCATGAGGTAGTGATATGAAGAAATTTTTCCGTTCAATAATTCTTCCGTTCTTTCTAGTCACAAACTCATGTTTACCAGCCTTGTTCCTGAAGGGGACCATAAGGCTGGGCACCGTTGTTTTAACCGAAACAGGACGGTGACGAATGCACCATTCAACCGCACGCAAATGCAATATGATGTTCTGTGCAAAATTTTTACCATAACAACGCAAAGGTTCGCGATAGTAGCGCTTGCCTTTAATAACTGGTAATGAATCAGTTACTACAATCCATGCTTCGTTGACGCGATAGAAGTCCTGGTCCTTATTGTTGTAAGGAATGTGGAGATAAATCGCAAGACCGTCAAGGTCTTTTTTGTAACTTACTCCATGAAGCGTCACCTCCCCACGTTTAGTTTTAGGAGCTAAATAGCTTCTTAGTGCTGCATTACGAATAGCAAGAGGCATCGTTGTTTGTAAATCAAATCCAAGTAGTACCGCAGCCTTGCTTAGTTTATTAAACTGCGAGATCGCATTAGAAACTTTTTTCTTAAAACTTTTTCCCTTTTCCATAGGTTATATTATTTTTTTAAATTGTGAAAAATTTAACATGATCCTAACATAGAATCCTTGACAAATCAAGTTGATGTATCATATTTCATTATCCACAGCATTAGTACTTGCATGTGAACGTACGTTCACATAGAATGTAATTAATACCAAGAGACGGTATTGTGAGTCCGCGAGATCCCTATTATCATTGTATACACAACTAATTTTTATTCTAAACCTATGTCACAACAACAATACATTCGAACCCTCTATGATCAAATTGCTCGCCTGAATTTAATTATTGATCGCAAAATCATGATTGGTAAAAGTTATAAGCTTGAGGCTCGTCATCACAAGGCACTTCTTATGAAAGTTCGTAAGTTTAAGAATCCTGGATTATTTGATAGACTATCATCAGTGTTCTATCGAGAATATGCATAGTTCGATTCACTCACTATGAACAACGATCAAGCAAAAAAACTTATAGACTTTCATGCATCCAAGAAGCGCATGCCCACCTATTCTGAAATGATGGGACTTTTTGGGTTCAAGTCTAAAAATGCTGTATTCCGTCTCGTACAGAAATTCCTTGATGCGGGTATTGTTGCTAAGGATGCTATGGGTCATCTCATTCCTACTCATATCTTCTCAGAAGTTCCTATGCTTGGATCAGTAAAGGCGGGCTTCCCTTCAGCTACCGAAGAGATGGTAGAAGAAACGATTAACTTGAATGATTTCCTTATCCAGAGACGTGATAGGACTTATATGATCGAGGTAGACGGTGATTCCATGATTGATGCGCATATTGCCGATGGTGATATGGTTATTGCCGAACGTGCAACCACTGCTCGTGATGGGCAGATTGTCATTGCGAACGTTGATGGTGAATTTACGATGAAATATTTCAGATGTGACCCGAAAAATCCACAGAAGGCATGGCTGGAGCCGGCAAATAAAGATTTTGAAAATATTTATCCAGAAAACGGTATGGAAATTGTGGCAATTATTAAAGGTGTGGTACGGAAATACTAACACGTGGTACCGTTTGACTCAGGTGAGTCGTTGTGCTAAGATACTTCAAATTCAATTAATTGATGACAATATTATTCCTAGCCATGATGTTCATGAGCCAAGGGCCTTATGACATCGATTATTTTTCATTTAGTAAAAATTACGTGGGCACTGAACAGTTATTTAGCAATAGCAAAATAACTGGGCTGATGACACCCATAACAGCATTAGAATACGAGAGTATGCTCACACTCGTGAGGATACTACAAAGAAAACAGTGTCTTTCTATTTTCTGGTGTACAACAGAAAGTGATCATCTGAAATGGAAGCCGCCTAAAATAAAAAGCCTGCTTGGAATTTTCCAAGCAGGCTTTTCTATAGTGTTATAATATCTCAACTAAAGTCGGTATCGGTTTGTTTTGAAATGATCCTAGACAGTATACGCCTCCATGGAGATAGGTGCATATTGCAACGGTCTTTACAATAAACCTTTCCGTGATTTGTAAGACAATCCTTACAAAGGATGACTTGTCCATGACACGAAACATTTTTACAGTCCACAACGTTTTCACTTGAAGCACTACACTCAATACACTTCCCGATGACTGGATGATTTCCCTCGTCATAATCAATTACGACTCGGTTATCAAATGAATACATAGCCCCAAGGAAATTTTGTCCTGGATATTGTTCCATATACGAAACCATTCCACCATCGAGCTGATAAACATTTTCAAATCCTTTTTTCTTTAAATATCCGGAAGCCTTTTCGCAACGGATACCTCCCGTACATACCGTAAGTACTTTCTTGTTCTTGAGTGACTCGAGCTCAGGAAGTACTTTAGGTAAGTCTCTGAAGTTTTTTAAACGAGGAAGTACTGATTCTGGGAAATGACCCACCTGGTGTTCATATTCATTACGCATATCAATAATCACAAAGTCATCTTCACCTTTGTTTTTCTTCTCAAACCACGTATGAAGTTCTTCTGGTCTGAGATGTGTTCCCGTGAGTTCATTTGGATTTACATCATCCTCACCCAGTCGCAAGGTTACAATTTCTGGTCGTACACGAATCTTAAGTTTTGGGAATGAGTGACCGGTTCCTTGGCTGTATTTAATATGAGTGTGTGCAAATCGAGGATCACTCGTGAATTCCTGTACATAGGCATTAATACTTTCTGGGGTTCCCTCACAGGTACCATTAATTCCTTCTTGGGCGATGATAAAGCGTCCCTTAATACCAAGTTGCTCACAGAGAGCTTTGTGGGCGTCTCTAAAAGATTCAGGATCTTCAAGAGGTACATACTTATAGAAAAGAATTACCACAAAATCCCAGTTTTTGATAATTGGTTTTGTTTCGAATGGGATTTGCATACGTGATACGGATTATACTTATTTTTTCTGATATGTAAAACACACAAGATATTCTTGATTTCCATCACCTCCACGTACTGGGCATAGTTTTACTTCGTCAAAGATTCTAAGATTGTGTTTTTTTGCACAAGTTACAATATCAGTAATGATTTCTATTACGCGCATCTCATCTGTGACAATACCCCCTTTTCCTAAGAAATCTCTCCCTACTTCAAATTGTGGTTTAATCAAAAGAATGACGTATCCGTCTCTCTTTGCAAAACGTGGAATTTCTGGAAGTATATTTTTAAGCGAAATAAATGAGGCGTCGCAGACAATGAGGTCATATGTTTGAGTGTTTTGAAATACACGAATATCGGTTTGCTCGTACAGCGACACTTGTGGATTATTTCGTAATGACGGAGCGAGCTGTTCCGTGCCCACGTCTACCGAATCTACATGAAGTGCATTTCTTTGAATCAAACAATCAGTAAATCCCCCTGTTGATGATCCAATATCAAGGCAAGTCATACCATTTGGATTGATCTGAAAGATATCGAGAGCGTATTCAAGCTTCAATCCTGCTCGTGAGACGTATTTAATAGTATCGTGAAGAGATAATTGGTCAGAGGTCTTTACATCATAATTTGGTTTTGTTACGGGAATGTTATTCACCAAAACGGCTCCATCCTTGATCAGGAGCTGCGCACGGCTTCGTGTGAGGTTCTGATGAGCTACCAGATAGTGATCAAGTCTCATGATGCTACCTTATCAAAAAACTACCCTTTTGCAAGGGTAGTTTTTATATTAGGCACTCTGTGCTTCCTTCAGATTCTTCAGGTATTCGTAAAGTTTCACTTCGGCAAGTTTTGTAGTAGGAATAGTTACGAAGAGACCTACTACTAAACAGATCAGTCCAAGGAGATTTACGAGTCCGAGAACAATCATAAATCCAAAGAGTTTGAAGAATGCTCCCTTTGTGAGAGATCCTGATTTCTTGAAGATATCATGACTTGCTAATCCTTGATTATCGAGGATTACATAATCAGTAAACCAATAGCGAACTTTGAAATAAACAGTGATAACTATAAATGCAATGACTCCTAAAATAATTCCCGTAATTGCAAGCCAAGTAATACCTGTAGAAAATCCAATGATTGCCAAGAGTGCAAAGATGATTACTGCAGCAATTGCAAAAGCCAAAAAATATGCAAGATACCAGAGATAGGTTTTAATAAAGACGAGCCAGAGCTTGGGTTCAGATTTAAAATCATTCCACAATGCGACTTGGTTACGAGTCAGTTTGAGAAAGACCTTTGACCATCCAATAGCAATAAGGAGCCCAATAAGTCCGACAAAAAACATTGTTAAAATTTCAATAAATCCTCCACGGTTCATGCGTGCACCGTTTTGAATAAGTTGAAGTAATATTTGTACAATAACGGTTGCTAGTCCTGCGAGAATAATGAATTTTGTATGCTTTTTAAACAGGTGATATCCTGATGTAATCATCGCACCAAATGAAAATGATGTTTGTGTGTTCATGGGGATAGTATACCGTGCTGTGCACTGCGAAGCAAATAAGGTGTCCTGCTTCGCTAAAGCTACGGCAGGATTACTACGCAAAAAGAACCCCGGAGGGTTCCTTTTGCGTAGTAGTGCGCGTGCTTGGATTCGAACCAAGGACCCTCCGAGTATCAGTCGAATGCTCTACCAACTGAGCTACACGCGCATGTGAAGAAAATCATAACAAATTTTCCTCTAAAAATCAAACAGATCCCTCTCCTTGAATAAGGAGAGGTTATTCTTCATCACTCTCCCCAACTTCCCCTGCCTGCAATGCCTCAATCATTTTATCAATATTTCCATTCATAAATCCTGGAATATTAGACCAAGATTGTTTGATACGATGATCAGTAATACGGTCTTGAGGATAGTTATACGTACGGATTTTTTCTGAACGGTCTCCTGAACCGATCTGGTTCTTACGGGTATCAGCATGTTTTTTTGCCTCTTCCTCGTCATGGATTTGCTGGAGCTTAGATTTCAAAAGTGCCAGAACACGTTCCCGGTTCGCAAGTTGTGATCGTTCTACGGTCGATCGGAATGAAATATTGGTTGGTTTATGAATGACACGAACCGCTGTTTCTACTTTGTTTACGTTCTGTCCTCCAGCTCCTCCTGCTCGTGAGGTTTCGAATTCAAGGTCGGCTGGATTGATTTCTACGGTAAATTTCTGACGTACGGGCATTACCGCAACCGTTGCTGTTGAGGTGTGAATACGCCCCTGCTTTTCTGTTGCAGGAATACGTTGTACGCGGTGTACACCTGTTTCCCATTGTAATAACTTGAAACAGTCTTTACCCTTAATTTCTAAAGTAAGGTCATCAATTTTTTTACACGACCAGCCTTGTTTTGCGGCAAAACGTTCGTACATTTCTGTAAGATTTTCTGCAAACAGTCCCCCTTCCTCTCCCCCTGCACCAGCACGTAATTCAATAACAACTTCATTGGGAAATTCTTCCTCCTCTTTTTCCTTATCAAGAATTTCTTGGAGCTGTGCCTCGAGGTTGTTTATTTGTTCTGCAATATTTTTCAAATCATCTGCAACAAGTTCGGTCATTTCTGGATCACTTGCAAGTGCTTCGGTCTCAGATTTCTGAGCATGCAAACGCTCCAGCTCGAGAGCTAGATAGTGAGTTCGTGGATTCTTTTTGAGTTCGTCGATGTTCATGGGTAGAAATAAATAAGTTATATGTTAGTTTAGCACAAAAAAATCGCCCCTACGCGCCCGCGCGTACACCTTCTTTCTCGAACGAGTTTATCGAGTAAGAGAAAAAGGTGTGAGCGTGGAAAGCGAGGCGATTTTTGAGATCTACTTTTTTGTGGTCTTCTTTGCAACTCGAGCCTTGAATTTTTCTGCTCGTCCTGCAACATCCAATTGCTTGTCCTGTCCTGTATAGAACGGGTGGCAATTACTGCAGATTTCTACGTTAAATGACTCTACATTTGAACCTACGTGAAATTTGGCACCGCATGCGCAGGTAACCTCGGTATCGTTAAAATAGGTTGGGTGAATATCTGTTTTCATAGTGTTGTTATAGTAGCAAATTGTCTGAAATTGTCAAGAATTTGCCATGATTATCGTGCAGATTCGATGATGTCGATATCCTTTTGAATAGTGGCTTTTATGTTCATAACCGAGTTTCCATAGAAGGCGTTCTGAACTCCAGGGACACTACATCCACGCCCTGAATAGTACTTACACCCCGCATCACGCTGCCCTTCCTTATTTTGCCCTCCAAGGTCCTTCATGTAGATTGCAGTAGCCATAATCGCGTGTTCTGGGTTCCAAGGGTTTGCGTGAGGTACCTTAAGGGCTGCCTCGATGCGTGCCTTTACCCCAAGCCATGTTGAAGGGATAAATTGAGATGGTCCAAGAGCTCCACCGTAATCAGAATATCTCCCATCAACTTTTTTAGCAGTAATCGGACACGAGAATTGCTGTTCTTTGTAATCAAAACCAAGATCCTTAACTACTTGCAAGAATGGCGCAAGGTCTCGAGTTGGTTTCATAACATTTGGAATAATTTCTCCATTCGACAATCGCTTCCCTGTTCCTTGTAAATCAATTAACACACATCCTCCATCGTATTTTCCAAAGTTGGATTCTTGTTTCAAAACCGCAAGAATGAAAGCCGTTTCTACACCCGTTGCTTTACTTGCCGTCTGAGCATAGCGATACGCGTCTCCGAATGGAATTCCTTGTCCACCTTTGAATTTGAAGAGTGCCGCAGAAATTTTTGAAGCTTGTGCTTTCTTTTGGGCTAATAAATCAGCATATGATTTTTCTTGAGCCTGACTACTTGCAAGGAGGGTTTTTTTGTCAGCTTGTTGAGACTCTGTTTTTTTCTTGTCCGTCTCGATTTGATTTTTCAAATTAGCTTGTTCCAGTTTATTTTTCTCCAAAGCCGCTTTTTCTTCAGCAGTTGTTGTGCGTACTCCTGTAATGACATTAACCGAATTCTGAATAGCTTTGTTAATTGATTGGAAATTATCAATATCTAAAAAGAATTCTGAAATTCTACGATTTATAAGGAGCATTTCTGTAAGACTGGTATTATCAATCTCATTCTTCTTTCTTAAGATCTGAGCAAGAGAATCTCGTTCGCGCTCAAGCTTTTCAGACAAGCTTTCAATCTTGCTTTGTTTTTGATTGATCTGAGTTCCCAACTGTTTGATAATTTTATTTTTAATATCGATTTGCTGAGCTGCTTTCTTGATCAGTGAATCAAGGAGTGCTACGTCAGAGGCGATTGTCGAAGATTTAGCTTTTTGCGAACTGAGCTGCTTTTCAGTTTCTTTACTTTCAGCATCACAAATAGCAAGGAGTTTTCTCAAGTCATCATCTGATCGCTGGATCGTGAGATCAAACGAAAGACATCCTGTTGCTGCAGCAACAGTAAAAGGGCTTCCAAATCCAAAGGAAATAACTACGAGACAAAATAAAAAGACGTACTTTCGCATGTCTTGATATTATACCTCTATTATTTTGAATCTTCAACTGCATCATCCCCAGTTTCCTCCTTTTTACCTTTTTGTTCTACTTCGATAGCATCAAAGTCAATAGTTGTAGGTGTTTCTACTTCGTCAGCAATGACTGATATAAGCGCAACCACATCCTCCGCCTCGTATCCCTTGAGCTCCACACCTTTAGGAAGGGAGATGTCAGAAATATGGATTTGTGAATGAGTGTCAACCAATGATGAGATATCTACGGTAAGTGATTTTGGAAGGTTTGCAGGAAGGGCTTCAACTTCGATTTCATGAAGCGCCTTTTCAAGGATTCCGAGACCTGCTTTAACTGCTGGAGAAATTCCTACGAATTCAAGTTCAACCGTTACGGTAACCTTGGTGTTCTTGTCGAGTGCAAGAAGGTCTGCATGGATTACCATGTCGGTTCGAGGGTCGATTTGGAAATCATGGATAATTACGTCATGGTCTTCACCTGCGCCAGTTACGGTTACAGAGGTTGATGATCCTGCAGATGCCCAAGCTTTCTTGAAAGCCTCGCGTTCAATGGTAATAGAAATAGGTGTAGTAATCCCTGATCCATAAATAACCGCAGGGATTTTACCTGAGGCACGGAGAGTTGCTACGTTCTCGCTCGCTGTTCGATTGGTTGCTTGAAGTGTTGTCATAGTGGTTCTACTATACAGATTTTCTAAAAAAATGCAAGAAAAAGCCCCTGGATTGCTCGAGGGGCTTCTGATTCTGTTGCGGGTATCAGACTTACGTTCCTTTTTTTGGTAGAAGAGGAGAAGTGCTTTTAAGAATAATCGGAATCCACCGCATCCACTCGTCAAAATCTTCTTCGAATTCAGGCATTGCCAAATTGTTTTGTTGAGCTATAGCCTTGAAAAGTGCCACCCATCCTGATTTCATGTCACGCTCTGCTGTTTCCGCATTGGACATAGGGATCATTGGAAGTGTGTAAGATTTCAAATGATAATGAATAAGGTGAAAATTTTTCTTAGATCGCTCTAATAATTCATTAAATGATGCAGCGCGTTCGCTGATATTTGAAGGTTGGACTGTCCAATAGAGATTCTTTGCTGACTGTTCACTAAATATTGCAACAATCTCAGGCATTGTTTTACTGAAATAAATCAGTTTTCTCCAATAGGATAATGAAGACCGATGTGACTCTTCGCCACAAACCGGACAATCTCCATGATAAACATGAATATCCCCTTTATGTCTACTGATCTCTTCACTGTAGTATAGTTTTAAACAATGCTCACAGATAAATCCATCTTCAGGCTTATTTATAAAAGCATCGACTTCTGATTTAGGTACCATAATATTTATTTTGTTTGAAAACAAAATACCACAGATGTGGTATTTTTACAAGTTATCGAATCTCCCACCCGTTCCCTTTCAGTTCAGCATAAATTGCATCCATAATCGGGGTAATTTCTTCCTCGGTTAAAGTTCGGTCAAATAATTGAAATACCATACGAAACGCCACAGATGTTTTTCCATCTTTGGTAAAGGTATCAAATAACCGTGGAGGAATTACCAATAGATCTCCTCCGTGTTTTTTTAAGATGTCGGATACTTGATCAGGATTCGTTGATTCAGAAACCCACACCGCAACATCACGCGTCATATGTGGATACAATGACCATGGTTTAAAGAGCGTATTTTTTACCTCATTTTTTATTTCAGAAACTTGATTTTTGAAAACATAGTCTTCAAGTTTCATTTCTCGCACCCCTTGTTTATCCGCAATTCCTACCAATACTTTTTCACCATCTTTCGTAAACACACTTCCGATTTCAAAAATTTTCATATCGTCAACATTCACCAGATCCTTGTTCATACGATTCATTTCAAAAGACTCTTTCAATCCATCCACAAGATTTTTTCGCAGCGCAGATTTTCCAACCGGACCTCGCGCAACCTCATAGTCACCTTTTTTACAGAAGGTATAGGTAATAACTTCGTGATATCCTTGAGTAATTAAATCAGACCTCACGGCGTTTACTTGAGAAAATTGTGAATCATTTAACACATGCTTAGTATCAAGTTCCGGTAATACTGCTTGAATATTTCCGTAACCATACACCTTTCCAATTTCTTCTGCCATGTCATGAGCTCCTGTAATATCAATACGTTCATACGGCACAGTCAGGGTAATTTCTTCACCCGAGACAGTATAGGTATATGAGAACCGATTCAAAATAGCCGCCATTTCTGAAACCGAAAGATTGGTTCCCAGTAATCGATTAATAGTTGATACAGAAAAAGTAACCGTTCGCTGTTCTGGAACATGCGGAAATTCATCAACGGTTTCGGTTGGTTGTCCGCCTGATAATTCGGTAATTAAATCGGTTACCAGATGCATCGCATCATCACATAAAAACGGCGTAATTTCGTTTTCGAAACGCTTGGTCGAGTCATTATGGATTCCACATTGCTGTGCTGTTTTTCGCACTGAAACCGCATCGAAATTTGCAACTTCGATGATAATATTTTTTGTATTTTTATCTACCTCAGCATATTTACCACCCTTTACCCCCGCAATTGCAAGCGGTTGGTCTGCCTGGTCATTAGTAATAACGGCATTGGATTCGTTTAGCGGAACAAGTTTTCCATCCAAGGTCAGCATTTCTTCCCCTTCATATGAATGACGCACTATAATTTTTCCATTGGCTAATTTATCCGCATCAAATGCATGGATTGGTTGACCCAAGGTAAACATCACATAATTTGTCGCATCAACCACATTATTAATACTGCGCGCACCGATTGATTCAAGTCGTTCCTTTAACCAGTCAGGAGATTCGGTAACCGATACGTGTAAAATTTTTCGTGCAAGGTAACGATTACAGATATCAGTTTTCAAAGTAACCGAAACATCGCTTTGTGCCAAGGTGTGTTGTTTAAATTCTAAAGGTTTCAAAGTAAGCCCTAGAATCCCTGCGACTTCACGTGCCATTCCATAATGACCGAGACAATCATGGTTTCTATCAGGAAGAGTCTTGATATCCAATACCTTTCCACCTTCATTTATCTCATCGGTATTCTCAACCTCAAAAGCACTGAAAATAATTTTTTCAGCAAGTTCCGAAACCTTCGGTAATGGCTCTACGATATATTCTTGTAACCAGTCATAGTTAATTTTCATATATTATTTATTTTCATACTTCTGTTTTAAGAATTTATTAAAAGCCGTCATTGTTTTAATACTTTCATTTTGAGAGGTTTCAAGTATTCTAGGTTCTTTTTCAATAAGATTATTATAAAATAATTGATAATTAGCTTCATTCGTAAAATAAATATTAGGTGAAGCTAAATCTTTATTAATATAAATTTTATCTCCATATTCAGGAAAAGCGATTTTAAAATCCTCTATAAGATTAATCACTTTGTTTTTTTCAAATTCTATTTTTTTATTTTCCTTTACCTGTTCAGTTAAGTATTCATTATATTGTGGATGTTTTTTAAAACCCTCGTCAATATTTTTAAAAAAGAAATCATCAATTTCCTGGGAATATGTTTCAGGGCTACCGTCAAATTCAGGAAATCTTTCTTTTTCTAACCTAAAAGCATTATCTCGTAATTCATTATCGATCTTATTTATAATAAAATCTGATTTAAATTCATTTTCAGTACCAAATAGTATATATCCAAAAGGATATGCCCAACCATCTATGTGTCCTTCGCATGAAGCAGATGTGTGAAATCCTAATAAGTTTAGATAAGTTACCTGTTCTATAATTCCTGGTTCAATCTCTTTTCCTAATCCATCAGTCTTATGAGAAAAATATTCTAATTTCTCTTCAAATAATTTCCGTTTTGAAATATTTATATTTTCTAAATTTTGTTTCATAGTCTAGAATTGATTAATACGCACATCTCCTTGGAAGAAGAATCGGATGTCGGTGACGCCGTATTTAAGCATTGCCAATCGTTCAATTCCCATTCCAAATGCAAATCCTGAATATTTTTCTGCATCTATTCCTACATTTTTTAATACGTTTGGATGTACCATTCCCGCACCTAATACCTCGACCCATTTTTCTGTTCCATCTTTCATGGTCATTTTCACATCGACTTCAACTCCTGGTTCTACGAATGGGAAGAAACTTGGCCGTAAGCGAATTTCAGCCTCAGGTCCTGCAAATCGTTTAAAGAACTCAAGAAGTGTTCCCTTGAGATGGGCTAATGAAATATTTTTCCCAACCACCAGTCCTTCTACTTGGTGAAATTGTGCCTCATGCGTTGCATCGGTTGCCTCGTTACGAAATACTTTTCCGGGAACGATAATAGCAATGGAATGATCATCCAAAGATTTTCCTGATTGTACAAATTCCTCCATAAATCGAATCTGGACTGGACTGGTATGAGTACGCAATACTTTTCCCTGCTCTCCACGAATCCAAAATGTGTCTTGCATATCACGCGCAGGATGGTCTTTCGGAACATTCAATGCATCAAAGTTATACCATTCGGTTTCCATTTCTGGACCGGTTGCAACCGAAAATCCAAGATCGTTAAAAATACGCACGATATCATTAGTGATATGTGTTAATGGATGTAACGTTCCCTGTGACGGTGTCATATAGCGCTTATTCTATCAAAATTATACAAAAAAGCGAGCTAGTTGCTCGTTTCTTGGGCACTTTCTTCGTTTAACGATTCAGGCAATTCTTCGTGAGAGGAAATGTCGTGGTAGTGCACGGTATTTGGATCATCTTCCCTATGATCATTACTGGTTTCAAGCACCCCAGTTGTTGGACCTTGGGCAAGAAATTCTTTGTGATCTTTTACCGCTTCATCTGCTTTAACAGCAATACTGGTCCCCAGTGCTGCGGCAACTCCTCCAAGTCCTAAATTTTTAATCCATTCTTTCATGACCTCATTGTACTCCTTTTATGTTATTGCAACAACTTTTTCAAGATCTCTTGAACCAATCCTGGATTTGCAGACCCTTTAGTCTGTTTCATAATCTGTCCTACGAAGAACATGAGGAGTTGTTCCTTCCCTGCTTTGTATTCTGCAACCACGTTTGGATTTGCATCTACGGCAGCCTGCGCAAGTGCCTTCAATGCACCTTCGTCATTCTGCTGAATAAGTCCTTTCTCGTTTGCAATGGTTTCTGGATCAGAATCATTTACAGTAATGATTGCAAGAATATCTTTTACTCCTCGTGAATTTAATTTTGCATCTACACTCATCTGAATAAGCTTTGTAAAATTTTCTGCACTTGGATATGAAAGACTTGCATCCTTGGCAAGGAGTCCCAATAAATCAGAAGTAATATAGTTCGATGCTGTCTGCGCAAAATTTTTTTCTTTTCCACGTACCACGTGTTCAAAGTAATCTGAAAGTTTTGGATCATTGATATAGACCTCCACATCTCCTTCCTTGATTCCTAATAAGGTAAGTCGTTCTCGTTTCACCCAAGGCAATTCTGGAAGACCCGCTTGTAATGCTTCAAGGTTAAACATTTCATGCAGTTGCATCTTTGCAAGGTCGGGATCTGGGAAATAGCGATAATCATTACTGTTTTCCTTGCGACGCTGTGAATAGGTTCCTTGTTTCTGCTCATCCCATCCACGTGTTTCTTGAACAATTTCATCGCCTCGTCCTGCCTCATATAATCCAATCATTCGCTGGATCTCATAATCAATAGATTTTCCTGCCGCAGAGAAACTGTTGATGTTTTTTACTTCGACTTTGGTTGCGAATGTATTTGGATCTTCTGAAACAGAAACGTTTACCTCTACACGCATTTCACCTTTTTCCATGTTTGCATGACCTACACCAAGGGTTCGGATTAATAACTGTAATTCTTTCCCAAATTTCATGGCTGTTTCTGCATCATGAATTACGGGCTCAGTTACCAGTTCCATAAGTGGTACTCCGGCACGGTTAAAATCAACTAACGAGAAATTTCCCTGGTCGTGTTTACTGTTCGCAGTGTCTTCCTCGAGGTGAATACGAGTAATAGCTACACCAC
Source organism: uncultured Candidatus Saccharibacteria bacterium (assembly GCA_964620085.1). GTDB lineage: Bacteria > Patescibacteriota > Minisyncoccia > Phycocordibacterales > UBA1006 > CAIXMG01. Next base: position 65,407 of record CAZUIQ010000003.1, read on the forward strand.
CAAGTTTTCCCCCAGAAACGATAGGATATTTGTATTGAGAAATTTGGTAACCTTTTGGAATATCTGGATAGAAATAGTTTTTACGATCGAATTCAGAAAAATTGGCAATGTCTGCACCAATAGCAAGACCTACCTTGATAACGCTTTCAATAGCTGTTTTATTCGGCACGGGTAAAGTCCCTGGATGCGCCATACACACCGGACAAGTATTCACGTTCGGACGTGTTTCGTCTGCGTCATTTTTACATGCACAAAACATCTTTGTTTTTGTTGCGAGTTCAGCATGAACCTCCAACCCAATGGTTGGATAATAATTTTTCCCATTTACGGTAATCATGACGCTATCATAGCAAAATAAGGGTTTTTCAGGTACTTGACATCTTTGAATAGTCATGATAAGCTAGAACCAGAACAATGTCGTTCTAATAAAATTTAATTAACATGGAAAATAACATGGAAAACAAATCTGATTCATGTTCTAAAAAAGTAGCGACCTTAGGGGCTTTAGCGTTTATTGCTGGACTAATTGCAGTACTCTCATTCTGGGGATGCCTTTATTACAAAGGCAAATACGAATTAACTCAAAGTAAAATTGACCTCGAAATTGAAATGAAAAAAATTGAAATGGCTGCTGTTGCAAACCCGCGACCTTCTTCTACTGAAGAATCACAGCGAAATAAAACAGAATTTGATAAACTCAGAAAAGAGTCTGATAAACTGCTCTACTTAAAACGCTAAAACGCTAAAACGTTAAAAGGTCTTCGATGGTTAATTACCAATCCTGTAAGGGTTGGTAATTTTTTTATATTGAAACACTAGTGCAGGAAGTAAAATAAGGGTTTTTCAGGTACTTGACACTTATGTATAAACGTAGTAATCTATTCATAGAACGATATTGTTCTATAAAAAAAACGAATGAATATGGAAAATCAATCTAGTTCTATTTTTAAAAAAGCAGGTATCTTCGTAGTTATTGTTGTAACGTACATCCTGCTCAATATGATTGCCTTCTTTACAGAAAATTTAAGGACCTCATTGGTACTAGTCCTTGTGGCTACTTTTGTTGCCGGGGCGGCATTTTTAGAAGTTACCTATCCAGGAAAGTATCTCAAATTATTACCTCTAAGAATGTTGATTGAGCGTTGGGTTGCTGCGATCATTATAGCAATTGCCTTTTTAGTAATCGCTGTGCTCATTATCGTAAATGGACATGCGATAAAGAAAATAAAAACAACACAAAAAACCTCTGCGGTGACAGCAGAGGTTTTTCATTTGGTTGTATTGTCTCCCTTCTTCGCTAAGGCTACGAATGGGCACGCAAAAATTTTACTAACCCATCAGAGATCTCCTTGATACTTGCATCATCAAACGCAGAAATGACAAACGAAGATTTTCCTTTGGTATATTTCGCCATCGATTTCAACTTTGCTTGTAATGTTTTTTCATCAACAGAGTCAGATTTAGTAAAGATGATGATTTCATTCTTCTCGAGCAATGTTGGATCGTAATGTTCCAATTCAGCCTTTACGGTTGTATAGTCACTTACTAAGTCTTCTGAATCAAGTGCTAGTACATGGGCAATAGCCTTGGTACGAGAGATATGTTTCAAGAATTTTGTTCCAAGTCCCTTCCCTTCACTTGCTCCTTCAATCAATCCTGGAATATCAGCAATAATAAATTCATAAAAAGCTCCGAGGTGTGGATCAAGGGTGGTGAAATGATACTCAGCCACTTTTGATTTCGCATTGGTAAGTGCATTGATCAGTGTAGATTTACCTGCAGACGGTAACCCAACCAGTCCTACATCAGCGAAGAGTCGTAACTGAATATCAAATTCAGCAAATTCACCTGATTTTCCAGGAGTACATTCTTTAGGTGTTGTGTTTCGTGATGATTTAAAATATTCATTTCCAAGTCCACCTCGTCCACCTTTAAGAATGAGGGTTTTTTGTCCTGCACGTTCCATGAGGAATGCTTCGCCTGTTTCCTTGTTCGTCAAAACGGTTCCTACAGGGAATTGAAGCACGAGCTCTTCACCATCAGGACCTTTACGTCCCCAGTTTGCTCCAGGCATACCATGAGGTGCTTGGAAATCTTTTTTTGTACGATAAAAATCAAGGTATCCAATGTCAGGTACCGCAAGGGCAAATACATCGCCACCCGTTCCACCGTTACCGCCTCCTGGGCCTGATAATGGCTTCCCTTTTTCCTGGCGCCATCGAACGACCCCATCGCCTCCGCGACCGGCTCGTAAATTTAGTTGGACTTCATCGAGGAGTGCCATAAGGTAGTTACTTTACATCATTTTTGATAAAAAGTCCAGTTTTCCTATGACTCAAGTGCTATTCGTGCCATTTTTAAGGCATTCTCTTTTGATACGGCAGCAAAGAGAAATCCTGATGAGTGACAGAAGGTTGCATCTGGAATACCGCTCACCTGTTGCAGTGCCTCACCATTGAGTCCACGCCACGCATGAGGTGCTAATTTTCGTGAATCCATTACCGTTGGAGTTAGTGGAACAGCTTCTACTTTCCAGTAGTCAGATCCTTTATTGTAGTACACGGCAAAAATTGGTTCAGAATATTCTGCAAGACGCTTCCATGTGGGTCGTGCATAGTTTTTATCAAAAACAATAATTTGTTTATCTTCTGAATTTCTATAAATAGCAGAGGCGTCCTGAAATGCTTTTTCTAATACTTCACAAGCATTTAGTGCTCTCAAGAGGATGCCTCGTATAAATTCTGAAGCTTGTTCAAATGCAGTAAGGATCTCATCGGGGTTTATTTCTGTATCAAATGTGAGAGTTTCAAAATTGGCAACATGAATACCAAGACTGGTGTACCCTGTATTTTCAAAAAGAAGTTTTCCAATATAATTCTGACCATTATCAACCGCATCGAGTTCCGAGATGATTCCCTTGTCTATTTGTGACCAAACCGTTTCATTTGAACAGAGTTCCATTCCAAAATGTTTCCATATAAGTCCGGCAGATGCGTATAATATTCCATTCTCTCGGGCACCAGCTCGTTCTCGTTGGTGATGGTCGTAACGGTTTGTTTCTGGATCATAGATATCGCCTACATCAAAAACAATATCAGCAGTAGTAATAATTTCTGGATCACGACTACGAATAATTTCCCAAGTTTCACCTCGTCTAGTTAATACTTCTTTTAAAATTGCATAGGCGGTTACATCATCGGCATGGAATCCATTACTATGAGTTACAAGTTTTTTCATATAATGTCATTCTAGCATACAGTGGATAAATTTGACCTACCTTGAATAATATGTTTATATAAAAAGAAAAAAATATGGAAATGAACAAGATTCTTTATATTATACGCAGCCTCCCTGGTGCAGGAGGAAGTACTACTGCAAAAATCCTTGCTCATGGAATTCCATCAGCAATTCTTTCACTAGATGATTACCGTAAGGATGGTTCTGGGAATTATAAGTACACACCCTATGATCCAACCAAGGAGAACTTTATTCTTAATGCGTTGGATCAGAAATATGATCACCATCTTCAGAATGGAACTCCCTTGATTATTATTGATAATGTTAACTACAGAAAGTGGCACGTAGACCATTTTAGAATTCCCGCTGAAAAGTATGGCTATAGGGTAATCATTCTTGAAATTCCTCACGAAGATCCTGCGGTACTTACTACAAGAAGTATCCACGAAGTACCTATTGAGAAAATTGAGAAAATGATGATTCGTTGGGACTACATCGGACACACGGTACGATGGAAACGATTAGTTCGTTTTGTACGAAAAAGCCTCAAGTACCCATTCCATCTCATTTTTCCAACTTGGATAAAAGACCCATTTCCTCAAAAAGGGTGAGTTAAAAAGCGCTTCGTGCAGAGGCGCTTTTTTTATATCATGTCTTTTGTCATAACGAATTCGTGCAAGGATCCGTTTTTAATACGCAAATGCCTCAGGAGGGTCGGTGCTGTTTTTGCAAATAGATTGTGATAGGTTGATTTAATTGATTCAACACTTGCAACAACAAGAACTACTTCATCAGGATGTTTAGTGAGAAGTTCTTTGAGAAATCCTTGTACGCGCATATGTACATCAGCTGCAGATTCGCCACCCCAAGGATGAAAATTGAAGGTATCATCATTGATGGTTTTTTGAAAATCAATTCCAGTAATTTCTTGCATTTCGTCAAAAGATTTATGATCAAGTGCTCCACAAAATGAGGCATTCATGCGTTCATCGATAACGTAAGGCACGTCTAAATATTTTTCTTGGATGATGTCTGCTGATTGTTTGGTCCGGATGTGGTTATTGCAATAAAATACGTCGATAGAATCGGGTAGTTTTTGTAGTACCTTTTTAATCTGTTCAATTCCTTCTTCAGTCAACGGTAAATCGCGACTGTCTACCGGAGAACTACTTCCGGTACCACTTTTTTTATGCTCCGTGAGTTCACGGAGATGTTTGTTGTGCTCGCTTTCCCCGTGACGAATCATGTAAAGTTTCATGGTTGTAGTATACTGAAATATATGCAAAAAACCATATTCGAGAAAATTATCGATCGAGAGATTCCGGCGGATATTGTCTACGAGGACGACATTTGTATTGGATTTCTAGATATTTCACCGGTTAAAAAAGGTCACGTACTACTTGTTTCCAAGTCTCCCTTTACTTGGATTCAAGACGTTCCTGATGCTGAACTCTCCCATATTATGATAGTTGTTAAAAAAATTATTGAAGGAATGAAAATTGGGATTTCTGCTGATTATGTACAAGTAGGAATTGTTGGTACTGAGGTTCCGCATTTCCATATACACCTTATTCCTCACATGTTGAGTGATCAGATTGAAACATCACATACGCGCCCAGTTGATCACTATAAGGACAACTTCGAAAAGAATGAGTATGTTCAGAAAATAAAAAACTCCTTGTAACAAGGAGCTTTTTATTAATCTACGAGCAGGTGTACTAACCAAAGCACAAGAGAAATCAAGAGAGATCCCAAGAGTGCTGCAATGAAACCAGAAATAATAAATCCTGGAACAAAATAGGCCGCTCCCCAGAAAAGAAGTGCATTCAACACGATTCCAAATAATCCGAGAGTAAGAATATTAATAGGAAGCGTAAGGAGTGTGAGTATTGGTTTGATAATCAAGTTTATAAGACCGAGAACGAGTCCGGCAATAAGTGCGGTGCTTAACGAAACTATGGTAATTCCTGGAATGAGACGTTCAGCAAGAACAACTGCCGCAGAGAGGATAATCCATTTAAAAATAAGTTTGAGGATAAACATAAATAATTAGAAAAGTGATTCTACAACCGCTTTGACATCATCTCCATTTGCCTTCCCTTTTAAATCTTTCATAAGAGCACCAACAAGTTGTCCAAGTTTAGATTTATCATCGGCACCCAGCTCAGCCTTTTTAGCTGCTGCAATAGGGCGAATCTCATCAAGGGTCATCATAGTGGGAAGGTATTCTTCAAGTACTGCAAGTTCTAATTTTTCATCAGCAGCGAGATCTTCTCGTCCTCCTTCGGTGTACTGTGTAATAGAATCCTTGCGACGTTTTGCTTCGCGGGTAATGATCGCAATAACTTCCTCATCGTTGAGTTCACCTTGAGGACCTCGGCCGAGGTTTACGGCTTCGTTCATGAAGGCACTTGAAAGTCCTCGGAGAACTGTAAGTCGTGTCATATCTTTGTTCTTCATAGCATCCTTGATGCCGTCTTTGATCGTTGTTTGTAGTGACATAGGTTTATATTATAACATAAAAAAAGCAGCACTCAAGGAATGCTGCTTTATCTCGCTCAACTAAGCAATTTTTTTATCTGGAAATTTTCCAAGAGGTAAACCAGTAAACCATGTTCCTGTTTTGGTACCATCACGATAAAAATCCACGTTACAGCGACTGCAAGTAAATAGTTTTTTCTTTGAAACCTTATTAAAGAATTTCCCGGTACCATTGCCACAACTTGGACAAAATACTTGACGCTCTTTCCAGTTATCATAGAAATCTTTTAGTAATTCATCATTATCCAAAAGTTTTGCAAGGGATACAATGCTTTCCCGTCCAACATTGGTTCCAAACCAACGAAAAACCGAATGAATCACAACGTCTACTAAGTCTTCATTTTCTCTAAGTCTTCTTGCAAGATCCTGCTCTTTTTTATCAAGCAATGAGAAGGCACTTCCCCCAAAGGGTGAAAATGGTGCTGGGCGTTCTGGATTCAGATCCATACAAAGCGAGAACTTTTTGAGTCCGTGAAGTATATTCCCGTCACTCGCTCGATCGTTGAGAAGCCAGTTGACAGCAAATCTTTCACGCATTGAGGAAAATGTCCCATCCTCCATTTTGATTTTGAGAATGACTTTGAATGTTCTGTTGTTTAAATCAGTACGATAGGCCTCAGGAGGCCTAGGAACTGTGGTCGTTGATTGCTTTAAAGCTGTCATAATTATGAAGTTTGTTTGATTTCATAATACTTTACTTAATACTATTTGTCAAATAGCTCGTATACTTTACATATATTATAATATGTGCTATTATCTATATTAGAAATTATTCACTAAAAATATTTGTCATGACAAAATTAGAAATGGAAGAAAATGACCGTTGGGCTAAAAAATGGGCAGGCGTAGCCACAGTCATCATACTTTTCCTAATCATTACTAGTGCAGTATGGAAAACCATATACCCAGATAAAGCCCCGACCATCATTCTTGTTAGTGGGATTGTCGAGCAAAGCCATATCGGATTTGAAGGAAAAGGCAGAACATCTTATCCTTCGGTACGCATTATTGGAGATGCCTCGGTCTATGTATTCGATCCTATACATGTAGAAGTTGGGATGCCAGGTAAGATCTGGCGACTCCATTTCCCTCACATTCAGAGACTCCAATAGAGATTCTGTTTATGAAAAGGGTGAGCAAATTACTGGATTTAAGTTCCACCGAAAAAATTAAGGTTAAAAAAGCGAGTAGAATTCTGCTCGCTTTTCTTGTGCTATAATATTCTATATATGGAACTTGCAATAATCATTCTCTTGGTAGTTATGTTACTCTTCATCGCCTATCTGGCTTTTTTCAAGCAATCAGATATTCCTGAAATCAAACAGGACGATACGGGATTGAAATTAATCCTTCAACAATTAAATGAAGTAACACGAACCATGGACCATAAAATGAATCGATCGTCTGATATGGTTCAAAAATCCTTGGAAACACAATTTTCTGAATCACAGAAATTGATTCGTGAAATTACACGTGAATTGACCGAGGTAAAAGAAACAGGAAAGCAGGTAATGTCATTTGCTGATCAATTACAAAACCTTCAGGATATTTTGAAAAATCCAAAACAGCGTGGAATCCTTGGAGAATATTATTTGGAGACATTACTGACCAATACCCTTCCGCCGGGGTCCTATGAGATGCAGTATAAGCTTGGAAAAAGCGAAGATGGTGATGACTTGATTCCTGATGCGGTGGTATTTGTAAAAAATACTATTATTCCGATTGATTCGAAGTTTTCTCTTGAAAATTATAACAAGCTCGTAGAGGAACGCGATCCAGCACAGAAGGAAAAATATGAAAAATTATTCGTGAACGACTTGAAAAATCGCATTGCAGAAACCTCAAAATATATTCAGCCAAGTCTGGGGACATTAGACTTTGCCTTTATGTTCATTCCTCACGAAGCAATTTATTATGATTTGCTGACGAATAAGGTAGGTGCCTTACGTGAAGAAACTGAAAATTTGATTCAGCGGGCAGCTTCGAAATACAAAGTGATTATTGTATCCCCTACTTCGTTTCTTGCGTATTTACAAACCGTGCTTCAAGGATTAAAAGCGATGCAAATCGAGGAGACTGCAAAGGATATTATTAAGCGCGTAGATGAACTTGGAAAGCATTTGAAATCATATGAGGAGTATCATGGTAAGCTTGGTAATGCACTCGGAACGACTATTAATCATTTTAACGCTTCGAATAAGGAATTGAGAAAAATTGATAAGGATGTGATGCGTATTACAGGAGCTTCTGTAGAAATAGAAACTCTTGAATTACCAAAACCAGAGCGTGATGAGGAATAAAACACCCTTGCAAACACAAGGGTTTTGTGTTATTTTGACTAAGTTCTTTTATCAGCCCGCTTCCCTTGCCTAACCCTGCTTTGTCCCGCGTAGCTCCGAATAGGAGCGTAGTGGGATTCCTGTTACGCTTCAAAGCAAAAGCATTGGTCGCATTTTAAAACAACTATGAAAAAAGAATTAACAAAAAATGCGGTGACTCCATTTCTAGGTTCAGAAGACTCTGCAACCATGAAGGATCTCGTATTGAGTGAGTCTATTAAACCCTTAGAGGTTGGTGAATTAGTAGAAGGTACCGTACTTTCTATTGATAATATGGAAATGTATGTAGAAATCCCTCTCTACGGAACAGGTATTATCTACGGTCGCGAATACATGAATGCCCGAGATATGATCAAGAACATCAATGTTGGTGATTCAATCAAGGGTAAAATTGTAGAACGTGAAAATAAAAATGGGTATATCGAATTATCACTCAAGGAAGCTCGTCAGGCACTTGTTTGGTCTGATGCTGAAAAAGCAATGAAGTCAGAAGAAATTCTTGAACTTCCTATCAAGGAAGCAAACAAGGGAGGACTTATTGTGGAATGGCAAGGTATTGCAGGATTTCTTCCTGCGTCACAGCTTCGTGCGGATAACTATCCTCGCGTAGATGACGGAAATAAAGATGAAATCCTCAAGGAGCTTAAAAAGCTTGTGGGTAAGAAACTTGCACTTTCGATCATTGGTGTTAATCCAAAAGAAGGAAAACTTATCTTCAGTGAAAAAGGAAATACTAAAGAAGACAAGAAGGAGATGATTACAAAATACACTGTTGGTGATGCACTTGATTGTGAAGTTACCGGAGTGGTTGATTTTGGAATC
>CAZUIQ010000004.1:0-1355 GCA_964620085.1 uncultured Candidatus Saccharibacteria bacterium
AACTATCCTCGTGTAGATGATGGGAACAAAGATGAGATCCTTAAAGAATTGAAAAAACTTGTTGGTAAAAAACTTGCACTTTCAATTATTGGAGTAAATCCTAAAGAAGGAAAACTTATCTTTAGTGAAAAAGGAAACACCAAAGAAGACAAGAAAGAAATGATTACAAAATATACTGTAGGTGACGCACTTGATTGTGAAGTAACCGGAGTAGTAGATTTCGGAATCTTCTTGAAAGTTGAAAATGGTCTCGAAGGATTAGTTCATATTTCTGAAATTGATTGGTCATTAGTAGAAGATCCTCGCACTATGTACAAACTTGGTGACAAGGTAAAAGCAAAAGTGATTGAAATCAAAGATGGAAAGATTTCATTATCGATCAAAGCATTGAAAGATAATCCATGGGATCGTGTTGCATCAAAATATTCGAAAGATGACGAGGTGAACGGCGTGGTGATTAAGTTCAACAAACACGGAGCCCTCGTTTCTATTGAGGAAGGTGTTGCCGGACTCGTACATGTTTCTGAATTTGGTGATGAGAAAAAATTGAAAGAAGTGCTTTCTCTTGGGAAATCATATTCGTTCAAAATTACATTATTTGATCCAAAGGAGCACAAAATGACATTGTCATTTGTAAAATAAGACAAATAAAAAACCCTGAGCTTGTCGAAGGGTTTTTTATTTTTTCAAGACTTTGATATGGGGGTCGTTGGAATTAAATTCGGTCATCGCCTGCTCTTTTCCTTCTGTGATAATGGTATGGAGTGCGAGCTTAACTTGTTGAGAAACCTCTGCAAGTGTCTCTAGTTCACTCGCTTCAAATTTACCAAGAACATTTGGTTTTACAAGCATTGGTTTTTCCTGTCCTTCAGTGGTTACTTGTTTTGAAATACCGATACGAATGCGGATGAACTCACGACTCCCGAGAGACATCTCGATAGACTTAATCCCGTTGTGCCCCCCACTTCCTCGATCAAAAGATATTTTAAATTTTCCGAGGGCTAAATCGATATCATCATAAATAACAATACTATTTTCTGGCAGATATTCTTTCTTGTCTATAAAATAGTGTACTGTTTCTCCAGAAAGGTTCATGAATGTGGCAGGTTTTACAAAGAGAAAATCACGGTCCTGTGCGATGACTGCATTTGCATAGGAATCTTTTATCCATTCCAAGTTTGGATACATAGTGTCAATAACAATCCACCCCGCGTTGTGGCGAGTTTTTTCATATTCAGTTCCTGGATTCCCCAGTCCTACAACGAGATAGTTCATACGATTAGATTAATTCATCCTGTTTAGCATACAGATGAAATGCGAGATATGCAAGAATACTTAAAAGAACCACGCCTCCA
>CAZUIQ010000004.1:1365-19821 GCA_964620085.1 uncultured Candidatus Saccharibacteria bacterium
ACTCAATCCAGAAGTCGTTGAGACTTTTAGAGGAAGGTAGTTGTTCTGATGAAGGAGTCGTTCTTTCATTGAGAGCGAGTGGTTGTGGTGCGTCCACAAAGGATTCATCAGGTATTTCTTGTTCGAGAGGTTTTTCTTCAAACGATTGTTTGGTGATGGGAACGTAGTGATATGAATAACTTGTTATAAGTTCCCTACTTGGATTCAGGAGAATGATGGATTCTGATGAAATAGCAATACCGATATTCTTTGGTGAGAGCGCCAAGGTACCCCCTTTAGGAATAATAGTATAACGAGGAAAAATAAATTCTTGATTATGCGATTGAAGTATCCAGCCATCGAGTGCAATTTCTTTTGTGGATTCATTTTTTAAACGCAAACCATCACTTGTTGAATACCCAAGAATTGTAATATCACTCGGAACAATGGTAATGGTTTTTCTATGAATAGTGTCTGGATCAGTCCTGAAAAAATCAGAATAATACTGCATGACAACGGTATAGGTTCCTGGATAATAAAATATATGATCAATAGGAATATTTTTAAGAAATGTATATGAGGATCCATCACCCATCGACCACTCGAACCTACCTCGCATAAGGTTGTATTTTTTATTTTCTGTAACGGTTGCCTTTAGAGGAACCGCGACCCCCGCAGTTGCAAAGTTTGGAAGAATCATATGGGCTTCATATACTGGATCATAGGCTACTTTTTCTATTTTTTCAGAAGGATCAGTTGAAGATGTTGTACGAGGCGGAGTACTTTCTGAAGGAGAAGATGGAGGAGTTGTTTCTGGATCGTCATCGGGAATTTCTTGCGGGGTGGATACGGTCGCAGATCCTGGGGTTGGATCTGCAGTAACCCATCCCGATACGGATTGCTGCATAGTTTTTTTCGAAGAAGCTTCTCCTGCTGGCCACCCCGCACTTGCATCAATAGTTTGTTGCGAAGCTCCTGAGGTATCTTTGAGGACTAGTTGATCATTGGTATTATTGAGCCCACTTCCTCCAAAGGCACCCTGTTCATTACAGATGCCTCCTAATGGACTTGTGAGCGATACTGTAGACCGACAAACGAGGTAGTACGTATTTGGTGTAATGGTTCCTGAAAGTGAGAAAAGTAACGTACCACCAGTTTTAAATACTTTCCAACCAGAAAGGTCTATCTCGGCATCGCCAGGATTATAGAGTTCGATCCATTCTTCATATTGACTTGTACTTGTCCCCATCCATGCAACTTCAGTAATAGAAATTTCTGCATATGCAAAAAATAGTGGTGTGCATATTCCACAGAGCATGAGTCCTATTTGAATAATTTTTTTATAAAAAATACCCTGTATCATACAGAGTATTTTTTCATAACTTAATAAAATCGAGATAAAATCTATTGTAACGCTCGTCGTAAAATATCTTCGGGTACTTCACGAATAGTTTTTGATTGGGTGTAAGTTGGAATTGGTGCTCCAGAGCTTTTTTCTTCCGTTGGTACTTCTTTGGTAGGAGCTACGAAGGGCACAGACTCCACTGTAGTCTTAGTGAAGACTGGCTCTGTCGCTCGAACAGGTTCTGGTGAAGCTTTCCCTGCCATAGCTTTAGCTAAAGCCTCCTGGAGTGCGCTTTTTTTCTCTGGACTTGCTGCACGAGTAAGCTCTTTTACCACAGGTTTTGTAAACGGTTTTGCAGGAGGTGTCTCCGCTACAATTTGTTGTGGAGTGATTGTTACAGGTGCAATAATCTCTTTGGGTTGAACTACGGGTGGTGTTGCAACGACCTGATCAAGTTTACTGAGTAGATCATTCAGCGATGCAGAAGTCTTTTGTGCAACAGGTTTAGGTTTTGCAACAAATGCTGGTTTATTCACTGGACGATCCGTTGGGACACTCTCCTGTTTATAAGGAGGGCGACTCGGTGCAGTCGAGCGGGGTGGTAGTGCGGTAATCACTGGTGCTGGTGCCGGCGGTGCGACTCTTGGCCTGTTCCCAAATGTTTCTTTGGGTGGAGCTTGAACGGTTTCACTTGAAATAACTTTAGCTCCATCTTTCTTGGCATATCCGAAGAACTCACGTAGTGATTCTTCTACTTCGAGTCGTGGTCGTCCAAAGTTTTTACGAGAACGCTCAACTACCATTGCTCGCATCGAGTTCTGAAGAGGTAACAGCATTTCTAGTGATTGTGCTGAAAATGGCTTTGATCCCATATTATCAATTTGAAGCGTGAGGAACATTTGTCGGAAGGCAATGTTTTGAAGATCGTCCTGGGTAAATACTGGTGCAAATACTTTTTCCATAAATTCTGCATCCAAGGTACCTACACGAAACGCAACCGTTGTTCCCATGTTTCCGAATACCGCATCACGAATAGTTTCCTCCATCTGTGCGATGAACTGGTTTGCAATAGTAAGACATAGTTTGTATTTTCGGGCCTCGGACAAAATACTTGCAAATGATTCATTGGCAAAGTTCTGGAATTCGTCTACGTAGAAATAAAATGGGGCTGCTTTTTCAAGGACTGGTTGCGGAAGTTCAGCTCGCGACATGGCTGCCAAATAAATTTTTGTAATTAACATGGCCCCAAGGAGTGGTGCGTTTTGTTCACCAATCATACCTTTCGAAAGGTTCATGATAATAATCTTTCGTTCATCCATGGCTTTGCGGAAATCAAAGGTAGATTTTGGTTGACCAAGGATATTTCGAATTACTGGGTTTGTAGAAAACTGTCCTACCTTGTTAATAAGCGCAGCTACAGCTTCACTCCAGCGCTTATCATCCCATTTCATGAGCTCATCCCATGCATTTTTTACGGCCGAGTCGGTAACACTTGCGACTACACGCTTACGGAAGTCTTTATCAGTAAGCATTCGGTTAATACTCAAAACAGTTGAATCTGGAAATTCAAGAAGTGACATCATTACGGTATTTAAAATATATTCCATTCGTCCTGAGAATGCATCTGGCCACACCTTTTTAAATACGGACATGAGCCCGTCAGAGACAAGGTGACGTTTTTCTGGCCCTGGGTCTTCAAGAGGATTGAAGGCAAGTGGAAAATCAAAATCTGAAGGATCAAAATAAATAACATCATCAAGTCGCCATTCAGGAATATAGTCAAGGAGTTTTGAGGCTGATCCTCCGTGAGGGTCGATAAATGCAACCCCGTGACCATTCTGAATGTCTTGTACGATCATGTTTTCCAAGAACGTAGATTTACCCGTTCCTGTCTTCCCAATGATGTACATGTGCTTGGTTCGATCTCTTGGTTTAATGCCAAATTTCGTAAGCTTGTTACGATGATCTACTCGTCCTAGATATGTGATTACATCTTGAGCATCCATATTGAAGAAATTATACCATGCTCTTTGCAAAAAGACATCAAGAATGTTATTATAGAAATAGGTACTTGGATGGGCTTGCCCTCTCACGGTCAATGTTTATCCAAACCGTAACCAAGTACCAACAAAGAACCCGCTTCAGAGCGGATTTTTTGTTGATAAAATTAATCTTCTTCTGGATTTCCATAATGTAATTTTCTTCGACCATCTCCACTCATTTTCCAATTAGGAATGATACTCCAGAAATATCTAGGTCCGTTTTCTACTTGTTTTATAACAATTCTTACTCTTACATTCTCTAATACTGCGATGAATTCGTAGAAAATGGCTTGCACAAGACAATTCTCGTTCTTTTGATTGCTTCGTTTTAGCTCCCAACCTTTTTGGCTAGATATTCCTTGGACAGTTCTGGACAGTTTGATTATTTCTGGTGCAAGATGTAATAGTTTGAACCTTATATATTGATCGTCCTGTGAGCGAGCATGATTTTTATTTTTAAACTTTAAATGCTCAAGCCCTTTTGCGTTGAAGTGAATTTTTTCTCCAGGAAAATAGCCGCAGGAAACCTCTTTGATATTTTTATACCAAATTTCTCGCTCTTCTTTTAAAGTATTGAATGTCTCTATATCGAGTTGGGTCATAAGATTTAAATAGTTTCCTTTATACTACCAAGGAGAGATAAATTCCTGATAAACTCATTTCAAGGGAAATAAAAAGACCCGGTACATTACCGAGTTTTTCGAGGCGATTTACCTCAGGTCATCTTAAAATTTTCCTTGTGAGTATTCAAATAAATCGAAATCGTTTTCGCTAATTTGAATAACATCTTTAATTGCAATACGGTTTTGTAGTTCAGAATTTGAACTATCCGCGCCTGCAAATTCTGTTAAACCTCCATGGATTACACATGCTTGAGCAAGTTTTAATGGAAAGAATTTAGTTACTGAATTAATAATACCCCAACCTTCTGCTGTTGCAGATTTCCAAAGAAAATACCAATGCTTCATAAATTTGTTTTTTGATTTAAAAATGAAGTTTCCTGTAAAGGAGTATAGCATATATGTTTATATATGTCAAGTATTCCTTGACTTCCCTCCTCATAAGTTTCCTATTCCACAATCCCCAAGATATACACCCCATTTCCCCACTTGTGAAGTAGTATGAAAAATTTAAAGTTTGATATAATATCTACATGGCATTCGATAGCTCACAACAGAGTGGAAAACGTAAGTGGGTAAACTACAAGGAAATGAATCGTGAATCGATTCCCAGTCCTTTACGAGCCCTTCGTGTCCCCCCGCAAAACATTGATGCCGAAATGGCACTCCTCGGATCAATTATGCTTCGCCCTCTTGGTTTGAATGAAATTATGGACTCTGTAAGTTCAGATTCTTTTTATGTTGAAAAACATCGTTTAATGTACCAGTCGATGCTCGAACTGGCTCGCAAGAATGAGCCTATTGATATGGTGTCACTTACCGCACACCTTCGCGAACAAGGGCATCTTGATGCAGTTGGAGGTCCTGCATACTTGTCAGAGCTTACTGGAAATGTTCCGACATCTACGAATATTGAATACTATGCAAACCTTGTGGCTCGCAAAAGTACTTTGCGAAATTTAATCAGTGCTGGGGACGAAATTGTGGAGCTTGGTTTTGATGAAGCAAAAGAAGTTGAAGAAGTTCTTGATGCTGCAGAAAAGCGTGTAATGGGTGTTACGGGTGCAACAGGTCGTGCTCAAAAGTTTCAAGGTATTAAGGAGATTCTTCCTAATAATTGGGAGGCTTTGATGAAAAGTTGTGATAATAAGGATGGACTTCGCGGAGTACCTACAGGATTTCGTGATCTCGATAAACTACTTGCTGGTTTTCAGAAATCAGACCTCGTTATTCTCGCGGCTCGTCCATCAGTCGGAAAAACTTCAATCGCCTTGAACATGGCCAAGTTTGCTGCTATTCATCACAATATTCCTGTAGGAATATTCTCTCTGGAAATGTCCGCTCAATCCTTGGTAGATCGTCTGCTTTCTTCTGAATCAGGAGTGGATTCTTGGAAAATGAAAACAGGACAAGGGCTTACAGAGCAAGATATGGAGCATCTCACCGAGGCTTCTAGTCGTCTTTCCTCTGCGCCTATTTATATCGATGACAAGGCTGGAAACACGATTCTTGGAATGCGTTCCACCGCACGACGCCTCAAGTCTGAATTTGGACTGGGAATGATTGTTGTTGATTATCTCCAGCTTATGTCCACCAGTAAAAATTATGATTCGATGGTAAATCAAATTACTGAAATCTCGCGGTCGCTTAAATTGCTTGCCCGCGAGCTCGATGTACCAGTTATTGCCCTGTCTCAGCTTTCTCGTGCTGTTGAGCAACGTGGTGGCGAACCTCGCCTTTCCGACCTTCGAGATTCCGGATCTATCGAGCAGGATGCCGACGTCGTAATGTTTATCCATAGTGATGATGCCTTCAAGCCTAAGGACGAACGTACAAACATTAAAAAAATTATTGTTGCCAAGCACCGTAATGGTGCGACAGGTGATGTTGAGCTCTTCTTCGATAGTGCGAAAACAACCTTCATGACCATCGAGAAAAACAATTTCGATACGTATGGACCACAAATGCCTACAGGGTCAGATGATTTTTAGAGAAATGAGAAAAACACGATTTCAATTGAAATCGTGTTTTTAAGGGATAAAATTTACTTCTATCCAAATGATGAAAATAGTTGGTCTGAATAGTCTAACCACTTTTGTCCTAATGACGGGGCATAAGCTCGGTTGAGTCTTACGACCTCATCTAATAATTTTGTTTTGTCCTGTATGACTTGAGAACTCTCGAAATTGTTTTTAATCCATTCGTTTTGAGCTTCAAATTTTGGCGGCATAGGACCGGCCTTTTTAGTGTCAATTGCAACAATACGAAACTCTCTTTCGGTTCCTAATGGCTGCTTTGTCTCGAGTACTGCAATAAGAAGATTAGACGTCATAAGTATTTATTTTTTTGTATAATAGTATGAATTATACAAAAAGTCAAGATATCGAAGTTCCTTGTTCTTCTATATAATAAACTTCGTTTATGAACCCTATTGATGAACTTGCGAATAGTTTTATGAAATTTCCAGGAATTGGCCGTAGACAGGCCAAGCGTTTTGCGTATTTCATTATTCAATCGCATCCGAGCTTTACCAATAAGCTTGCCAATCAAATCCTTGCGATCCAAAAACATGTAAAACTTGATCCCATGAGTTTTCAATATTTCTATTCTGAAAATCCAAGTGATACTCATGCTCCTATTACGAACGATGCTTCACGCGACACGACGGTACTGATGCTTGTAGAGAAAGACGTTGATATTGAATCTATCGAAAAATCTCGTGTCTATCACGGACATTATTTTGTATTGGGTGGACTTGCCCCATTGATTGATACTGATCTTGATCAAGCTATTCGTATTCGTGAGTTTATGAAAATTATCGAGATAAAAGCTACAGTCGCTGATGATTCAAAAAAGCTCAAGGAGATTATTTTTGCGCTCGCTGCAAATCCCGAAGGTGATCGCACCTCAGATTTAATCAAACAAAAAATCGCGCCTTTGCAGGAACGATTTAAATTTAAGATGTCTCAGCTTGGTCGAGGATTCTCGACAGGGACTGAGGTGGAATATTCTGATGCGGACACGTTGGCATCTGCACTAGAAAATCGTAAGTAATTGCTTTTCCGGAAGAAGTTCGTGATACCCGGTCTCTCTTATATGATTCCAGATATTAAAACTCTTAAATTTTTCTAAAAAACGAAGGGTTTCTGAGATGCCTACCTGCTTACTTTCATCTGCAAGATTTTTACCGTTATCACAAAGTTCGAGCTGGATATCCTTTGATAATTTCTTTAATTCTTGCAAGGCTCCTGCTGTTGGTTCCGCTAAAATCATAAGTACTCTCATAAGAACTTCTTTTGATTGAATTGAAAATAACATCATTTCCTTTGCTGAAATACTTATCGAGATATGAACCATGTTCCCGGTTTCATTCCAGATTGGAGAAATATGCAAATGATACTTGTCCGTATTGATTACTTGTTTGTTCATGATATAAAATTGTTGTTTAAAACACAATACCATGTTTAAACAAAAAAGCAAGTCATCAATTATTTACTTATATAAATCTAGAGATTCAGTCAAAGCATCAACTTCCTTCTTGTTTCCATAAATCAATGTTCCCAAGAATTCGATATCCCCAATGTCTTTTGATTGAGTATTCTCGATTACCTTCTTGTCATTTGAGGTTTCTATCATTTCTCGAGTAAAGTCTTCTACTTCAAGACCTGCTGATTTAGCACTTCGCGAAAGAGCTAGAATTTCTTTTGAGTTTTTTGCTGTCTTGATTAAGATTGCATTCTTAACATTTAATTTAATCGCTTCACCTTCTTTAGAAAAGATAGTGTCTTGAGTAATGAGTTCTTTCTTTCCTACTCGAGCCCCAAATGCAGCAGTGAGATGCGCAACAGTATTCAATTCCTGCCATGATTCTAAATCAGCATCTCGATTAATAATGACCACAGCAACTTGAGTCTTTTTCACTTTACTTTCTTTTTTATTATCACCAGAAGTTTCTTCTTTCGGTCTCATAATCGGGAAGAAAATCACATCACGGAGATTGTCTTGCTCGGTAAGAATGGCCACTAAACGGTCAATTCCCATCCCAAATCCCGTCATAGGAGGCATTCCGTGCTCCATAGCCGTAAGGAATCGCTCGTCTATTTCCATAGCCTCTGCATCCCCTCCTTCTTTAGCTTTAGATTGTGATTCAAGGAGTTCCCGCTGAATGATTGGATTTACCAACTCAGCATATTGATTCGTAATTTCCGCACCTGCAATAATGAGCTGTGCAACGCGTGCAGTCCCATCAGTATTCTGCTGTGCAAGAGGTTTCAATTCTCCAGGATAATCCATCACAAATGTCGGATGAATTATGTTATTTCGTGAAGACTTTTTATAAATATGATCAAGGAGATTTGCTTTTCCTGTCGCCTTGATTTCATCAGGACTCATCCCCCACACTTTTGCAGCAGCTTGAATATCTTCGAGGCTTGCGATTTCCATATCAAGTCCTGCATTTTCCTTGAGCAAGTCAGCAAATTTTACTTTTGACCAAACTCCTCCAAAATCTACCTCTACCTGATTTCCATCCTTATCACTCACGGTAAAAGACATCTTACCTATCACGTCGCGCGCAATACCTCGCAAGAGTTCCTCAGTCCAGGCCATATTGGTCTCAAGTGTCTCATAAGCCGCATACCATTCAATCATCGTAAATTCTTGAATATGAGTCGGATCAGATCCCTCGTTTCGGAAATTTTTTCCAATTTCATAAATACGGTTATATCCAGCAGTCATCATGATTTTATGTTCAAGTTCAAGAGAGATACGGAGTACCATGTCCATATCGTAATCGTTATGATGCGTATCAAAAGTTTTCGCCATGGCTCCACCTGCTTGATTTTGTAAAATAGGAGTTTCAATTTCTAAGAAATCCTTGGTATCAAAAAAATCTCGGATATAGGTAATAACCTTTGAGCGAGTTTCAAAGCGCTTGAATACTTCTGGCTTCATTAATGCTTCAAGGTATCGCTTACGGAGACGTTCCTCATCATCCTCAATACCATAATGTTCTGATGGGATGGGAAGTAACGATTTGGTTGCCATGACCCAATCAGTTACTAAAATACTTGGTTCACCACGTTGGGTGGTAAAAGGAGTTCCGGTTACCGAAATAATATCACCAATGTCTACCGTTTCTCCAAAGAGCGTAAAGATCCCTTCCTCGATTTCATCTTTCTTGAATACTACTTGAAATTTTTCTGTACCATCAAAAAGTGTTGCGAACATGATTGCTCCTTGTCCTCGTAAAGACATAATACGTCCAACTACAGATAACGGTGCACCTGAAGTCTCAAGTTTCTCAAAGTCATTTTTTAATTCTGCAAGACTTAGGTCACTCGGAACACTTGCCGGAAATGGGCTCATTCCAGCTGCTTGTAATTTCGCTAATTTTTCGAGTCGCACGTCTCGGAGTTCTTCTAATGATGCCATATACGTTCATAATATCATAAACACACCCCTCGGCCTAGAGGCTGTGCAGGGTGTGTTAAGCAACACTTAAAATCTCATAATCAACATCCCCACGAGGTGTGGTAATGGTAAACGTCTGACCTGCAGTCTTACCAAACATGGCGCCACCGATTGGCGAACTGGGAGAGATTTTATTCTGAGTAATATCAGCTTCGACATCGTCTACAATAACAAATGTCTTCTCTGAACTATCAGTAAGTTTTTTAACCACAACCGTTGCACCAAGTTCTACTTTATCAGAACCTGATCGTTCAATAACCTTGGCGTGTTTTAAGATAGCCTCGATCTGTTGAATACGCCCCTCATTTTTTCCTTGTTCATCACGAGAAGTTTGATATTCAGCGTTTTCTGAAAGATCACCAAGAGCTCGGGCTGTCTGGAGCCGTTCTCCGATTTCAGGCCTCATAACCGACTTGCGGTGTTTCAGTTCGTTTTCCAGATCAGTCTTTTTAGTTTGGGTTAGGTATTCACTCATGCCTTTACACTAGCATAAAAACCTTTTTTTACAAAAAAATATTGCCTTCCGATTTTTAATCGAAAGGCAACTTCTCTCTAAGCCGGCATCGCGCTATCCGCTGCAGCCCTGGCCTTCAGTACCGGTATAAATATATGATTTGTTGCGTTCCGCGCCCGGGTGTTCCGTTGTAAAACTGGAACCTTTGTTTCTGTGCTGCTTCATGATGTACATGTTTTTAAGCGTGAAAAAATGATTAATTTAAGAACAATGAGATTAGTATAGCAGAATTCACAATCTTGTCAAGCCCCTGCTGTGGAAAACTAAAAACCCCTTATTCTGTAAAGAAATTTGGATTAGTATTCCATATCCAATCAAATACTTGCCTAATAACATAGGTCGCACCGGTCTCATTCGTAGATTTCGCCTTGTCCATAACAATCACGAATGCATACTTCGGATTTTCATACGGGAAGAATCCTGTTGACCACGAGTTCATAAAACTATTCCTTGGTCCCACTTGTGCCGTTCCTGTTTTAATTGCTGCATGTACAAAAGGTACATTTGCAACTTGTGCCGTTCCTTCTGTTACTGTTTTACGCATCGCATCATGAATGACCGTATACCATTTCGGATCAATTCCAGTGATAGGTACAGGCGGAGTCGTTTTTGTCAAAGGTTCCTGGGTAACATACGGCTGTACTAAATTCCCGTTATTCGCAATAGCAGCCACCGCACGAACTAGGGCAAGTGTTGTCACCTGAAAACCGAACTGCCCGATAGACGAGTTATAAGTATCTCCGAGACGCCATGTTCCATCACTAGGAAAAGTCTTTAGTTTCCATTCAGGACTTGGAATAGTTCCCGTAACTTCCCCATCAATATCAATACCTGTTTTTTGATCAAGTTCGAACTTTCTCGTATAGTCATCAACACGAGAAATACCCAGACCTGCTTGAGTACCATAGCCTCCTCCAATAGCATAGAAGTACGTGTTCACAGATTCGGCGATCGCCTTGTACACATCCGTTGTTCCGTGACCTCCTTTTTTCCAATCACGAAAAATTTGTGGTTTCGTAGGGTCGTATCGATTAGGAATTTCTACTTGTCCTGTAGAGAATACCGATGTTGCTGGAGTGACAACTCCTTCATTCAATGCACCAAGTGCAAGGTAAGGTTTTACAGTTGATCCTGGTGTATAGAGACCAGCCATCGTTCGATTAAGGTACACATGTCGAGGATCGATTGCATACTGTGCAATAGTTGCCGCATCATCACCATGTGACAAAATATTCAAGTCATATTCAGGATAGCTCGTCATAGCAATAATTTCACCAGTATGAATATTCATAATAACCCCAGCACCTCCTTCAAAACCTTTTGAATCAGCGAGTTCTTGGATGGAGCGATACATTGCCGACTGGATTCCTGCATCAATAGTAAGGGTTACGTTAGTCCCTTGAGTAGGCTTGGTGACAAGATTTTCCGAGAGTATATGTTGCCCAGCATCAAGTTCCACAATTTTTTGACCATTAGTTCCTGCAAGGATGGTATTTAATTTTTTTTCAATACCTGCCTTACCTATAATACTATTCTGCCAGAAAAATCCTGAGGAATCCTTGGTAGGATATCTAACATACCCAATGAGGTGTGAAAATCCTGGATCGGTAATATAATCACGTATAGAAAAAGGTTCCCCTTCTTTATTCATGACATTCCAAGCAAGTTCCTTTCCATTACGATCGTAAATAACACCACGATCAGCAAAGGTTGGTGTCTGATGGAGTCGATTGTTTTCACTCCTTGCAAAATATTTTGCACCATGCGCAATTTGGAGTCGTATTAATTGACCAATAAATAGTACTCCAATTACTCCAAAAAAAACCAAAGCCATGACGACTGTTTTTCGAGAAATTGATCGCTCGATAACCCCTTCGAATTGTTGGATATCAAAACCAGAGACATTGAGCGTGTCCATAAAAATCTCATCTGGATCAATCGAATGAGTATTAATTCGTTTAGTTTTTTTAAAGGGATGCCACATAGGTTAGTGCAGGTTAATTTTTGTTTTTATGAATTCTATAACAAGAAGCGGGAGTGTAAATATTCCTGTATGCAGGAGGTGGTAGTACCAAGGTCCCGCTACTCCTCCAAAAAATACATCATAAAACATACCGAGAAAAATAAGTTCCACATACCAAGAAAAAAGGACTACTCCAAGTATTCCGAACAGTAACGCTGCCCACCAAGGGGTAAAAAACACCATTCCTAGGGCTAAAATATCAAAAACGATACGTTTCCACATACTCTTTTGAGTATACCAAAAATCGTCCAGATAGTCATCCGGACGATTTTTGGTATGATTATTTCTTTTTAGCCGCAGACTTCTTTTTTGCTGGAGCTTTAGCTGCTTTTTTAGGAGCTACTTTAGCTACCTTAGCCGCCTTTTCTGCTACTTTTTTAACTACTGGAGCTACCTCCTTTGTTTTTACTACAGGAGCTGCTGCAGCTACTACTGGTTTATTACGAATGATAGCCAATACTTCTTTCATTTGAGCACTGAGGCCTGCTACTTGAGCTTTGAGCTCATCAATCCGTCGGTTATTTCGCTCGTCCACAACAGGAGCTGATGATCCGAAGTCTCGTTGTGGGCGGTCATTTCGATCAAATCGTGGCTTATCGAATCGTGGCTTTGGTGCAAAGTTACCTGACATAGATTCTTTCTGTGCACTAAAGCAGTCATTACAAAATACTGGTTTTTCGCCATTAGGTCGAAACGGTACTTCGCATGCGCGTCCACATTCTGAACATTTTGTAGGAAACATTTCCTTAGGTCCTTCATCTCGTCCTCCAAATCGAGGTTTATTATTGAATCGCGCGTCCTGCGAAGGTTTACCGTAGCGGGATGGTCGGTCACCACCTCCAAATCCTCCACGGTTGCCACCACGGTCTCCTCCTCCGAAACCACCTCGGTTTCCTCGATCGCCTCCGCGATCACCAAATCCTCCTCGTTTAAAATCTTTCATGTTGTTATGTAAATAGGTATCCGTGGTTAAATAAGTGAATACTTGACTAGTATACATATTTATTGGGAAAAGTAAAGGGGCTACTGATTTTTACTCACTTCTGAACTCCCATTTTCCGTTTATATAATTTGCAGCATCATACCCTCCACAAGGAAATCCTGTATCATCTGAAAAGACCACATCGATTTTTGTGGTAGGACCCTGGGTTTCTGGGAATGTTCCTTCGCGTGAATAACTATATTCAATAGTGGATCCATCAGGTTCAGTTATTTTTATTTCCCACAGATAAGGACCATTACGATCCTCCTTTAATTTAGTGGTCTCGTAATTTTTTTCTTTAACAAGTTCTACAAAAGCAGCCTTGACTGATTCTAGGCTCGGAATTTTTTCTACTTGCTCTATTTTGGGGGTTTTATCAAACATAGTAATTATCTGTTGATTGTAATATATTTCAAAACTATAGCAAATCTTGAGCGAATTAAAAATTGAAAAACTTATTTCTCAAAAACTCAAGTACATGCCAGAAAAAAAGCTTTCGGAATGTTTTTTTGGGTTCTATTGAAATCCCATTTGATGTGGTAATTACTGAATCCGGATAAAAAGCTTTTGAAAATGATTGGTAGCTCTTAGGATATAGTTTTCCTTTTTGTACCGCATACTCAATAAAATCTTGAACGTGATTGATTGCTTGATGATCAACCAGAGGGACTTTTTTTAAAAGATAGTCTTTGTTGTTTTGAAATTCTTCTTCGAGTACTTGATAATCAAAACATTGTGCATTCATGATATCAATAAGTCTTTTAATATGTTTTCGGTGAATCCCGACACCTGCTGCAATGCGAGATATAATATCACGCGCCATCCATACTAGTTGAGATTCGATACTCGCTCTTAAAAAGTCTTTTTCACCGATAGTAAGCTTATGATACTTTTTAGAATACGGCTCAGAAAAAACATCTACCCATATTTTTGTCTTTTTATGGATCATTCCAAAATAGTAGCTTTGCTTGGATTCAACAATATCCATTACATAAAAATCTTTTTTAATGGTTGGTAAAAACGGACAATCATCAAGAGATCCTCCTGTCAGTGCCAAATCAAGGTCGTATAAATGATTCCCAGCAACATCTTCACCAAAAGCAGGCCAGTCTATCCGTTGCATTAACGATCCGCCAAAAACTATTGGGTACGTAACATGTTTTTCTAAATCCTGCACAAGACTTATGACGTTTTCAAAATCTTGTCTTCGCAAATACCACGTTTCTTTGGTTGGTTTGTTTGAGCGATGAAAAAACATAGGATTATTATATCAGAAGAAAACGCCCATACTGATTTCTTTTGAACTTTTTACCTCGATAAGGATTTCAATTTCTTTCATAAATTTATCTTAGCACAGCCTATCCCCTACGCGTACATCATTTGTAGATGGTGTAATCACCACATATCCATCCCCTGCCATATTCTTAAATCCAAGGGTCAGTACTTCAGAGATAAACGGACCAACTTGGCGTGGTGGAAAATTCACAACACAAACAACGAATTTACCCAAGAGGTCTTCTTTGGTGTGTGCACCAACAAGTTGCGCACTTGATTTTTTAGTTCCAATTTCAGCACCAAAATAAATGGTCAGTTTATAGGCTGGCTTACGAGCTTCTGGAAAGTCTTGGATATCAATAACTTTTCCTACGCGAATATCAACTTTTTCAAAATCTTCTAGAGTAATCATAGGTATAGTATATCAATAAATTGTCTATTGACAAAATAGGTAAAACCTGCTATACTTGATAAAGCAAGGTTTCACTTTGCTTAAAATATACTATACCGGTAGGCATTACTACCTAGATAGAAGAAATCAATGGATCTATACACTATTTGAGAGCAAGTTACGCTTTCTTGTATTGTACCAAAGATTATTTTATCGAATTACTGGGGCACAGTCGCCTCTTCACTCGTAACTCTTGGACTATTGTCGCCAAGCCCTCGTTTGTAATGAACAGGGAAAACGTACATGTTGAAGGCTTCTTTATGAGGCCTTCTTTTTTATTACAAAAATAACCCCTTTCGGGATTATTTTAAATATCTCATTAAGTCTTCTGTAATCCTCCAATTCCACACGAATTATTAATCAAGTCTCGTGTAATAGGGCCTACCATACCATCTTCAAAAGTTCCAAGGTATTTTTGCATACGCTTGATGGCTCCATCGGTAATTGGGCCAAGGATTCCATCTTCTATTCCTGAACTAAATCCAAGTCGGTTCATGTGACCTTGTAACAATTTAACTTCTTTTACAATGGCTTTGGTGTACGGATGATATACCCCATTACGTGCACCTGCACGGAGGTTTTGAGTAATGATTTGATCTACTGAACATAATCCTGCTTCACCAAGAATCGAAGTGTTTTGAGTAGTCACTTGGCTTGAAGAAGGATTGAGGATGATTCCCATTTTTGCAAGAGCTGCTGCTGAGATTCTTCCTCCGCTCGATGAACGACGAGGAGCTTCTTCTTCAGGTTCAGGTTCAGGTTCAGGATCACCATCTTGTAAAAATTGATATCTGAAAATATTTGTAAATCCACCAATATTTTCAGATATAAGATTACTTGCCAATGAACTAAATACGATATATTGACTATTTCCAGAAATGACTACTTCTGCTGATTCCTCATCTGCTTGATTTCCTAATGAATCTTCTGTGATACGTTCTACGGTATTTGTTTGGGTATTATAAATAAAAACATCTTTTACATCATTGGTATCTCCTGAGGTAACCGCTGTTTCAGAACTGACCACTACAAACTGTCCACTACTTGAAATACTGGGCTTGTTTCTATTATCAATACCTACATCCCCTGATGTTGGCATTTTTTGAATTGTACCTGTTGCGATTTCTTTAACAAACAAATCATCAGTATTATTTGTATCATTAGGTACAAGATTAGTTGCACTAGAAATAAAGACAACATATTTTCCATCAGCTGATATCGAAGCATCATATGAACTACTATCCGCTTCATTTCCACTACTGTCTACTGATACACGGGTGGTAATACCGGTTTGAGTATCGTGGAGAAAGATATCATCAGCACCATAGCTGTCGTTAGCTACGAGATTAGTTGCGTTCGAAAAGAAAACTACATAACGACCATCAGCTGATATCGAAGCATCATATGAACTACTATCCGCTTCATTTCCACTACTGTCTACTGATACACGGGTGGTAATACCGGTTTGAGTATCGTGGAGAAAGATATCATCAGCACCATTGGTATCATTAGTTACGAGATTCGTTGAATCTGATCGAAATACAATATACCGACCATCAGCTGATATCGAAGCGTCATATGAAGCACCATTTTGCTCATTCCCTGCACTGTCTACTGACACACGAATGGTCGTATTATTTTGAGTATCGTGAAGGAATACGTCAGGATTGTTTTTAGTATCATCAAGAACAAGATTTTTTGCTTCTGATATAAAAGCAATATAACGACCGTCGGCTGAGGTTGAGGGGTTATATGCATTTGCATCTACGCCATTAAATACAGATTGAGATATACGGGTCGTAGTACCCGTTTGGGTGTCGTGGAGGAATATATCATTTTGATTATTCGTATCACTGGCTATAAGATTAGTTGCTTGTGATTCGAAGGTGACATAGCGACCGTCAGATGAAATTGAAGGGTTGGATGAACCATCATTTGATTCACTACTATTACTGTCTACACTGATACGGGTCGTAGTACCCGTTTGGGTGTCATGAAGGAAGATATCATTAAGGTTATTGGTATCATTAGCTACCAAATTCGTTGCGTATGATGTAAAAGTTACATATCGACCGTCGGCTGACATTGAGGAATTATTTGAACTACCATCACTCTCATTCCCACTACTATCTACCGACACACGGGTCGTAGTACCCGTTTGGGTGTCATGAAGGAAGATATCCTCAGTATAGTTCGTATCATTAACTACTAAGTTAGTTGCATTTGATGGAAAGATTATATAGCGACCATCGGATGAAATTGAAGGGTTGGATGAACCACCTCCAGTTACTTCATTCCCACTACTATCTACACTCACACGGGTCGTAGTACCCGTTTGGGTGTCGTGGAGGAATATATCAGCGTCATTATTAGTATCTCCTGAAACAAGATTAGTTGCACTTGAGGTAAAGGCAACATAGCGACCGTCGGCTGACATTGAGGGAATATTTGAACTACCGTCGCTTTCATTTCCTGCACTGTCTACCGATACACGGGTCGTAGTACCGGTTTGGATATCGTGAAGAAAAACATCTTCTGCTCCATTAGTATCCCCTGAAACAAGATTAGTTGCACTTGAGGTAAAGGCAACATAGCGACCATCTTGTGAAATTGAAGGCTCATCAGAATCGCCGTCACTCTCATTCCCAACACTATCTACACTCACGCGGGTTGTAATACCAGTTTGGGTATCGTGGAGGAATATATCAGCGTCATTATTAGTATCCCCTGAAACAAGATTAGTTGAACGTGAATAAAAGGCAACGTAACGACCATCTGCTGAAACTGAAGCTTCTTCAGAGTCACTATCCCCCTCATTCCCTGCACTGTCTACAGATACTCGTGCAATTATCCCTGTTTGTAGATCTCGCACAAAAACATCAGCTACCCCATTGGTATCATTCGCAACTAAATTCTCTGCAAGTGACACAAAAGTAATATAACGACCATTTGCAGAGATTACAGACAGTGCTGATATATTATCCCCTTGAATCAAGGACGGAGATTCTGGATTCGATATTTTAGTAAATGTTCGTTGTAACAAAACAGCTGATGCTACAGATGAGTGTACTAAAAACACAATACCTACAACCAACAGTGTTATTAGTTGATACATATGTCTTAATTTTTTGTTCATATGGATAGAGTATACCAAAAAAATCCTTGCGTGCGCAAGGATTTTTTGTGAGATTCATTCTGAAAATTAATAATCTTGTGATTGATTATTAACTATAACGTCTTCTGCAATCCTCCACTACCACAAGAATTATTGATCAATCCTCGAGTAATCGGCCCTACCATTCCATCTTCAAAAGTTCCTAAGTATTTTTGCATTCTCTTGATTGCACCATCGGTCAGTGGACCAAGAATTCCATCTTCGGGACCTGAATTAAATCCAAGTCGATTCATGTGTCCTTGTAATAATTTTACTTCTCGTACAATAGCTTTGGTATAAGGATGATACACACCATTACGAGCCCCTGCACGGAGGTTTTGAGTAATCAATGTTTCAGCAGGACATAGTTGTTTCTCAGGTTTAGTATCCGACGTATCAAGCTTAATGCCTTGTGATACTAAATATGATGATGATACATGCCCACCTGTACTCGTCGTCTTTGCTACAGTAAATGGTCCTACGGTAAGTGTATTAGACTCGTTCTCATCTTCATCGAAGCAGCTAAATGTATATGAATATGTTTTACCTGCCTCAAGTCCAGTAATAGTTGTGCCAATATCCCTGTCGGTAGTAGTTTC
>CAZUIQ010000004.1:19831-33383 GCA_964620085.1 uncultured Candidatus Saccharibacteria bacterium
GCTGCTGGTTGATTACTATTTGTCTCAATCTCTGAGGCGTGAATCTCACAAGCAGTTGTTGTTCTAAATGTATAAGTTGCATCCTTGGCTTTTATGGTTCCACTCAGTTCGTTTACCGGAGTAAGAACTGGTGGTTCAATTTCTTCTTCTGGTGCTGCATAGATCAACCAAATTGATTCAGCCTCTGTTGTTGGATCTTGCCAAGTAAGAAAAGGTAACCCATCATTGAGTTCCGCATAATCAAGATCATCTGTTGTCGTAATATTCCAAGAACTTATAGGTACATTTGCAATGTCTTTGAAATAATCAACACTTTCTACTGCGGAACATATCCCTTCATCAATTAACTGAGATCCGACACATCCTGTAGGATTACCATCTTGAGTCAGCCAGTAGTTATTTTCACCGGTGAATTCTCCCCACTTTCCTGCAATGTTTGCAACATATGTAGTTCCATCATCAGAAGTCACTGTCGCAAGTGAAAAAGAATCTCCTATAGTAGAATTACCATTCATAGCTCCCGCAGCAGTATCGTGAGTAAATACCCTACTTATTGTTGAGTCATTCCCCACTATTCCCGCAATTCCCCCTGCATTTGCATAGGAATCACCACGAATCGTGAGACCTGAAACATACGAATCGAGAATACTTCCCGCGTCCAGAATTCCAACAATACCTCCTATTCCATCAGTGCTTGACCCTGTTACGGTTCCGCCATGTACATATGATCTACGAATCGTTCCCGAGGAAAGACCAGCAATAGCTCCTACACTATCTCCTCGTACAGAAACAGATTCAAGTCCTATATTACTTACTATTCCGTCTGGTTCAATATCATGAAAGAGACCTTGATACGCTGTTGCTCGATCAACCGTAAGATTACTAATCACTTTATTATTCCCATTAAAGTTTCCATGGAACCCTTCTCCATAATAAGCCGCTTCGTAGACATATTGCCCAATCGGCATCCACCCATATTCATCAAAATCACTTTCAAACCCAGCAAGACTAATATCCGCGATCAGTTGAAAATATTTATCGGCATACGCTCCACCGGTACAAAAGGTAACATTAGCAAGCTGTCTTGCGGTTTCAATTTGCCAAGGATCTCCGTCGGTTCCATCTCCATCTGCGAATAATTCATCAGAACAGGTGCCCACATCAGAGAGAGCGGCTTGTGCTGGAGAAAGAGAAGGCGCGAGAACAAAAAGACTCATGAGAAAGATTGATAAAAAAATCGACCGTAAAAAAGAAGGAGGTTTTATTTTCATAAATATATTATAATAATATCATGACTACCGAGACAAGCAATGAATCCATTTCAAGTTATCCCCAATTAGTAGACTGGAAACAGCTTCTTGCATTTGTGCATAGTAACCCGCACTCATCTTTTTATCGTGACTTGTATGCACGTGCAGGTTTTGATCCTGAAACAGATTTTAATGACTTGGCAGATATTTCAAAAATTCCACTACTGACAAAGTCAGATTTATTAACCGCCACTAGTTTATGTTTTGTTGCTGAATCTGAAATAGAATCACTGTCGTCAACATCGGGCACCACAGGAAATCCATTAGTTACGTATCAAGCACCTTCTTCATTTATGGCAAGTGCCTTGCGTCCTGAACATGCTGATTTTGGAACCACATTATTATTATTCGGTCCAATGCGCGCCGGTTCAGTCATGTATAATTATCACAAACGAGGTCAACCTGTGATCATGGGTGACATGCATAATTTACCTGCAACCTGTGCTTTTGCAGCCCAAGGAAATATACGCACAATCACAACCAGTCCTACGCTTGCCATTATTTTAAAAAAATATATTGATGCACAACCAAGCCTGGTTAAACATTTAAAATATTTACGATTGGGTGGTGAAGCACTTACCCTTGCTAAAAAATCTTACATCCAAAGTCTCTATCCTGGTGTCACTATTTTTACGGTATATGCATCAAGTGAAGCCGGCTGGTCCGCATCACAATGTATTGAGCTCGCAAAACAAGATGCAACTTACTATCATCCAAATCACGCAGGATTTTACTTGGAAATTATTGATGATGAACTAGTCGTGACTGATTTCACTAATTTAGGTACACCATTGATTCGCTATCGTACCGGTGATCGCGCGAAATTTATTGATCAAGAATGCACGTGTGGAATTACAGGACCACTCATTGAAATTACAGGACGCACTGATTATGATGCGGTACGTGCCGGAGGATTTGAAATTAGACGCGATATGGTTGAGCCAGTACTATTACAATTAACTCAGTTACTCCATCATGATTTTGAATTAACTATTCATGAAACGTATCACAACGAAAAACCTTATTTGAAATTAACGATTCACGTATCGCTTTTGGATTCAGTATCTGATTCAATTGAAACACGTCACACAATTACTAAAACATTTGATCAATCATTTAGGTTTTCACCTACGATGTCATTTACCCAAGCCAAGGATGCAGGACTGGTTAGTCCTCTTGAACTAGTATTTGTCACATTCCCTCATCAAGCCAAGGCAATCCAGCGCATCATTCTCAAGTAGTTATGATACATCACCATCTCACAAAAAAACAAAAAAATATCGGACTCATCATTTCGCTCGTACTCATAACTCTTGGCGGTATTGTTTTTTCAATGCGTCACCCCGCAGCGGGACTTGATGCGTTTACAGAACTTACGAAAAACGATCCGTTATTGTATTCACCGTTTTTTGATCATGCCGCATTTACATCAGCTGTAGACAACTTGGAAAAATCTGAACAGGTTCTGAAAAAAACAGCGCTTGGTAATTTAGCAACGATTAGTGCCGCATATGGCCCAGAATATGCGCAACTGATTCGTAACCATCCACTATTCCCTACTGGCTTTTTAAAATTACTACCGTCGGTATCGCAAGCAACCGAAAGCTTTCTCGTAAACCCTTCCGCACGAAATGCTCGCAAATTACTTGCGAGATATGATGATGCAAGCAAAGCCTACGAGAAAAATGCATTATCTATGAAACAAGCTTTTGATATCATTGATGCGCGCGTACCTGATGATTATCCATTAATGTATTTCTTTACCGACAGTGCAACATCGCTTCAAATCGCACAGCGTGATTTTGATCTCATTTACAAAAATAGTCTTGCATTGAAACAAGACATCGAAGAGCGTAAAGGATGTCTTTCAGGAAAAACAGCCTGTCCTGTGGTGCCCCAAAAAACAATTGATGCTCAGGTAATCGCACAGACACAACCTACCACAACAACTATAAAAAATACTGACTTTATTTTGAACAATCTTCCCCTAAAAACCAGTGACCGAACCATTGCGGGACCTTATACTGTATCATCATCATGCTGGGATAGTTCTGATGGAAACCATGATCTGTATGCGATTTACTCGAAAAAAAATGGCATGACGTCTGTACTGCCAAAACTTGCAGATCAAAACTATTATCGCATGGTACCGAAAAGCGCCATGGATAAAATCGGCAAGGCAGTCATCGACAAGGGATTGTCGTTTTATAATCAAC
The DNA here is from genome assembly GCA_964620085.1 of uncultured Candidatus Saccharibacteria bacterium. Classification (GTDB taxonomy): domain Bacteria; phylum Patescibacteriota; class Minisyncoccia; order Phycocordibacterales; family UBA1006; genus CAIXMG01. The sequence goes on from CAZUIQ010000004.1 coordinate 23,358, forward strand.
CCGAAGCAACGACGTATGAATGTACTGATCTGACTTTTTATCCGAAATTGCTGACACTAGATTACCTTAATACTCACCAGAACCTCTCGCCATCACAGCAATCATTGTTGTGGAATAATCAATTTGGACTAATAGCACCGGCACTCCAATCACTTGCTGATTTCACACATCTTTTGGAAACGTCACAACGAGCCAGTCACGACTTTGTCCTATCTCCACAATTTTTGTTCATCACAAGGTCTGCATATTCGCTGACTTATCTCCCCTTTGCGGATTCTGTGTGGCGCATTGACGAGGATCCCCAGTACCTCATCACCCGCGAAAATTACGATCGTATGAACGCCCCGAAAGCATTCCAGACACTGACGCAATTGAAGCAAGCCGGGTTTTCGGATGATGCAATTAAGAATGCACATATTAATCAGCGGGAGCTTATTGAATCATTGCTAAAATAATCCTCACCCGTCTCGCTACGCGATCCACCCTCTCCACTATCGTGGAGAGGGACACTGAACAATTAACTACTTATACCCAATCAAAAAATCCCGTGAGGGATTTTTTGATTGGGTGATAATTAAAATATTCCTCCACATCCTACAAACATACAATCAGCCGTTCCTGCTTGTGAATATTCAGCAGCCAAGAGACTTGATTCATCTTGAGTAAATGAATCTGACGCGTTTGAGCATACTATTTTTTTTGATTCGTTTGATTGAACAACAGCAGTTGCTTCTGCTACGGGTTGCGCAGATCGTGCTGGCAATGCGGTTGAAATACCGATTGCAATCGCACCAATACTCATCAATGTTGCACCAATAGTAATTGTTTTTTGTAACTTCATAAGGATATTATCGTCTAGTTTGTAAATAGTGTCAAATGGAGTTATACACAAGTGTAAGGAAAATGGTATATTTTATTTATGAACAAGAAAAACCTTTTTTATTGGTCGCTGTATGATTTTGGAAACTCGTTTGTATTTATCAACTTTTTATTATATTTTTCACAATGGTTGGTTATTGATGGAGGATTGTCTGATTTCTGGTACAACGCACTTTTTGCAATTTCCTCAATATTACTATTATTATCAGCACCAACGCTTGCAACATTTACAGATAAATATGGTGGTCGAAAATATTTTCTTAAAATTGCAACATTGGGAACATTGCTCGGATATGGAGCCGCCACATTATTTGCCTATTTGGATCAGTCAATGATTCTTATTGCTACCTGTTTTTTAATTGGACAGTATTTCTACCAACTATCTTTTTCTTTCCATAATCCCCTTATCGAAGATGTAGCAGATGTGACCCATAGGGCACGCGCATCCGGAATTGGACAATTCGCAAACAGTCTTGGACAAGTAGCAGGTCTCATCATGGCGATTCCTCTATCACAGACAAGATTAACACCTCTATTTCCATCAATTCTCATATTCATTATTCTATCACTACCCATGATCTTTTTCTTTAAAGAACAAAAAATACTTACGGTAGGACTATCACTTACTGAATTTAAGAACAGTTCAAAAAGTCTTTATAAGAAGTTTGTATTATTTTTCTCTACATCAGTAGCAATACCAATTCTAGTATCGTTCTTCTTTTTTAACGATGCACTCATCACTATTTCAAATAACTATTCAATATATCTTGAAAGAGTTTTTGGAATACCTGACGGGACAAAAAATATTATTTTAATGATCGTACTCTTAATGTCGGCACTTGGCGGTCTTGTTTTTGGAAAGATTGCAGATACAATTGGAACATTAAAAACTCTTAAGTATATCTTGATCAGTTGGATTGTTCTTTTGCCAGCATTAGGACTTGTAACATCTCTTGTACCACTCATCATTTGCTCTGCACTTCTCGGCTTCTTTATGGGTGGTATCTGGACAGTAACTCGCGCTTACCTCAGCCAAACATTAAAAAAAGAGGAATTGGGCTACGGTTTTTCCTTCTATACTATCTTTGAACGATTCGCGACATTTATTGGTCCCTTATCATGGGGAGGAATCATTGCAATTGCAGGAACGAGTGCGTTTAGTTACCGCACTGCTATGATAGGTATGACTCTATATATTATCCTGGGACTCATAGTTATATCTTACTGGAAACGAAAAAATCTATTACAATATTAATTCACACTTCATATTAACTATAAAGACTTATGCAAAAACACCGCATCTACACCACCAGCTTTGCCAGTGTCTATCCGCACTATGTGACCAAGGCTGAGAAAAAAGGGCGCACAAAACAAGAAGTCGACGAAATTATTCGTTGGCTTACAGGGTATACCCAAAAGCGACTTGAGGTACACATTGCGAAGAAAACCGACTTTGAAACATTCTTTGTGAAAGCTCCTAAAATAAATCCTGCACGAATCTTGATCACAGGAGTGATTTGCGGAGTAAGAATTGAAGACATTAAAGAACCCACTATGCGGGAAATTCGCTATTTAGATAAATTAATTGACGAATTAGCAAAGGGGCGACCAATGGAAAAGATTTTAAGGAAATAATATGTTTGCGTTCTAATTATTTCTTTCCCTTAAACCACTTCCCTGCACTCTCCCGATGATGCGGACACCCTGGCCAACAACAAGGGCGTTTTTTGCCATCCAACAAATCTTCACGAAGTCGTACTAGGTGATTAATTCTCGTCGTTTCTCTTTTTACAATTGTTACATAACAAATCCATTCATTACGTGCCAAGGGTGTCAAAGCATTCCACACTTCGGTGAGTTTTTTAGATTTCGTTAACACCGCATTCATATCTGCGGGAATGGTATGGATGGTTCCGGTGAGGAGTTGTGTCATAGTAGGTAGTATATGATTTTTCTTGCGAATTTACAAAACAGATTACAAATATTTTCTCCAAATTGTCCCTATTTCTCCATCGGGAGCAGTAGTTTCCTGTACTTTATAAAAACCTATATGTTCATAAAAATCCCATGAATCTTTATGAGTAATTCCACTATAAAGAATAATTTCGTGATAATCTTCTTCTCTAGCCAACGAAATTATTCTATTCACAAGAGTCTTTCCTATTCCTTTTCCATAATCTCGAGATGCAAGTACATAAATTTCTAGTCCTTTTTCGGTGGTGGTATACATCCGCATTGATTCAGGAACATTTCTAATCCCTACAACCCCAACAATTATTCCTTCCATATCAGTCGCAACAAAATAACGAAAATTACTTTCGATAATTTCTTTTGTTTGATCAAAAAAATCACCTAGTCGTTTTATCAACTTATTTTTAAATTCCTGCCCAGCCCAATACATTTCGTATAATTCTTCGATATTAGGCTGATCGGATCTTTTTGGTTCTCTAATTATTAATTGGTGCATATATAAAAAATTATTTATAGATAACCCTGTAGCTATATTCAGGCAACAAAACAGCTTCGAGTTCACCAGCAACATCATTAAACCTATCTTTATACTCTTGTTTAAAATGGGGAATCATTTTTACTGGTAGAACACCAAGACCTTCTGAAACACTATCTGTTCGAGGGGTATAAAAGTAAGCACATAAAACATTTCCACCAGCTGAATCACCAGCTACAGTTTTATTCACTAAAAACTGATCTAGGTTTGGAAATTGTTTAAGAGTCTCAAGTAATTTAGCTGTTGACCCACCTTGAAAATAAATAACATCTGCCCATTCAAGTTGTTTAATGAAAGAATCTTCAGTTGCTGACTCGATAATAATATTTTCTTGAGATTTATTTTCATTGAGCTCCAAAGAAACCCTTTCTAAGGTTGGAAGAATTCTATCGATTTCTTTTGCAAATGGTACGACGAGCACCTTTGCATTTTCAGGTGCGTCTTTCAGAATCTCTTTAGAAAAAGCACTGTTATTTGGTTTTGTCTCCGCAGGATTAAATCCTCCGTACAAAATAAATTTTGTTTTCATAGTAATTAATATTTTTACTCAGACCACACTGCAAGCTCATTCCCCGAAGGTTCTCTAAATTGAAATCGTCTGCCACCAGGAAAAGGTGTAATGTCGAACATAATTTCACCTCCTGCTTGGAGTACTCGATCTCGAGCCGCTTCAAGATCTGCAGAGTAAATCACCGCAAGCGGCATTGTCTGACGCATTGCAGGATCGGTCGCATTAATTCCTGCCGTTACTCCACTATCAGGAGTATCCGCATAGCTATCACCCCATTCTTTAAATTCCCACCCGAACACCTCATTAAAAAATGTACGTGTCTTTTTCACCTCTTCAGGCGAGTTTGCAGGAAATTCTATTAAATCGATCTGGTTGTCTTTTTTCATAGTAAAATTATAACTTATTTTCCTTGTTTTTTTATCGGCAAATACCCATGAGTGTATTCTAGGATCTTTGTCTCACCAAAGAGTAGATGAGAAGCTCGGCCTTAGATTCTCCTCCGACCGAGAGTGGCTGAACTTCCTTACATTCAATTTTTATTTCATACCCCTCTTTTTTCGCCCAATCAACAATAACCTCTAAGCGAGCCAAACTACCTGTACCCAAAAGGATCTGTCCGTTGTCTTCTAAGTGAAATTTCGCCTCCTCAATAAATCTCTTAATGTCTTTATATTTATAATCAAAACTAACACGATGTCTCTTATCGACTTTTTCTTCTGAATATATCCAAGGATGATTCCAAAAAATGGTATCAAACTTTTCTCCCTCTTTAATAGGATCAAAGAGATTACCTTCACGCACATCTATCATAATACCCTGACCCTCCGAGTTGAGCTTAATATTTTTTATTGCCTGAGAATCAATATCGGTAGCAACAACAGAGTATCCTAACTTGGCCACTTCTATTGCCAATATTCCTGTACCTGCACCAATCTCTAAAAACGACTTACCACTCAGAAGTTTTGGAATTCTTTTCGCATACCACAAACTATTATTTCGTATTTTTGGTGAAAAAACTCCAGGCAAAATTACATAGGAAGCATTAAAGACCTCAATTGTATGGAGGTCTTTTTCTTCATCTTCTCGTGAGAACATGTCATCTACTTGTGGGAATTGATTGTTCATAGGGATAAATGATACTTATTAGAGATCAGGCCATAAAACCCCTCAAGGGGCTTCTACGGGACTATTATTACTTAAAAATGTTCAGAAATTTCCTTGCCGAGATCCTTCATTTCATTTCTGAGTGTCGAAATCATTTTCTGATGTTCTTCATTAAATTCGGAATTTTTATTAAGCACGGTTACTATGGGTAAACCTTCATGTTTTTCTACGCCGAGCGACTTCTTTAACTTGTCATCTTTATAACTTAAGGACGTATGACTATTGGTCAATGGATTGGCAGTATCCTCATTTTCTGTTGAAATAATAATCCCCGTATTATCTTGAGAAATATTTGAAGAATTCATACTGAACACACTATAGGCAGGAATTTCCATACCGAACGCTCTCTGTATTTCAAGCGCAGTTGCACCGTTTGAAGAAAATTCATCAAGAATAATCATCTTCGAATTCGGACCATATTTACTGGTAATAGTATCCAATAGTCGCAATGAGTATTCTTTTAAAGGAATTCTTTTATTATAAGTATGATCTATTTTACTTTGCATTTCACCCAATTCCTCCTTGGACACTGAAATATTAAACATGTTGTACGTTTCAATTCTGTCCGATAGAATATCTTCCTTTGGTATATCTATTAAAAATTCTTTTGTATTATCTTCAAATGCTTTTGCTGACTCTGATGATGTCGTATAACTGTCTGGTCTCGTCGGAGCAAGAAAGATGTACCGGGGCGATTCCATATTTTTACTCTTTGCTAATTTCTTAAATGACGCATCAACTAAATAAAACAGAGGTCGAGCAGCAGTATCAGGGAGAATAATTATATTTGGTATACCTTCCTGCTTAATAATTTTTTTAATTACTTCCGCACCTCCCTCTAGTAAAACCTTCTTGTCCCAGTCATTAAGAATAGTCTCTGATTTATTTTTCTGATTTTCGAAGCTTTCCATATAATATATTTATATTATATCAGTTTTCATAAAAGAATCACTCTATGTAAAAATCATGATTCGTTACATTGATGCTTCTTGAGCACACTCACGTTGGCTGCCCGACAGGGACTCGAACCCCAATACTCAGTACCAAAAACTGATGTCCTACCATTAGACGATCGGGCAATAAAACCCCTCAAGGGGCTTCTACGGGGCTATTATTACTTAAAAATGTGATTAAATCAAGCTCATTACTCTTGGTTACCAAGGAGCCGTATCAGCAATAATTCCACCGGAATATTCCCCATACTTGTCTTCTTGATTTCTCCTAATACATTCAAGAATTCTACAACTAATCCTGCATTAATCATATTCTTCTCTCCTGCCCATTTTTTGAGCTCAGTCACAACGTCTTTCTGTAAATCACTTGAAACAGATTCCGCGAATTGTGGAGAGAATCGGAATAATAATACCAGGCGTAAATGTTCAAGGATATTTTCAATGAAATGATCTAGCGCATGACCACTGTCAGTTACTTTATGAATACTATCCAAAGCAGACTCAAGGTTTTTTGAAACAAGCGCACTCATGAATTCTGTAACAAGCTCATGATGCGGAGTCGCCATGATATTTTCAATTTCTGAAACCGTAATGGTTTTACTTGTCGCAGACTGAATAACTCGCTCTACAATTCCCCATGTATCACGAAATGCGCCATTACCTCGTTTAGCAACAAGTTCGGCAGCTTCGTTATCAATACTGAACCCCTCTTTCTTAATTCCTTCTTTAATCATACCTACAAGAATCTCAATCGTAGGCTTTTTGAATTCAAAAACCTGACATCGAGACTTTACGGTGTCGAGAACCTTGTGCAGTTCTGTAGTAGCAAGAATGAAAATAACATGAGCTGGTGGTTCCTCGAGTGTTTTCAAGAGTGCATTGAACGAAGACTTTGAAAGCATGTGCACCTCGTCCAAAATATATACTTTATATTTTGAATCAAAAGGAAGCGTAGCAATCCCACTGGTTAATTCTCGCATCTCATCTACCCCGTTATTCGAAGCCGCATCGATTTCATAAATATCGTTTGAACTGGTTCCTAATTCCTTAGCAAAGATTCGTGCAATAGAGGTCTTTCCCGTTCCTCGTGATCCTGCGAATAAATACGCATGGGAAATAGTCCCAGATTTAAGGCTTGATTCAAGTGATTTTACAATAGCATCCTGCCCAAGGACTTCAGAAAAATTCTGAGGCCGGTACTTTCGATAGAGGGAAATGTGTGACATATGGGTATATTTTAGCAGTTTACCCTGAGCTTGTCGAAGGGGTTTTGAAAACAAAAAACCCCCTTTCTAATAAATAGAGAAGGGGTGATGAAAGGTATATATTACAAAAATAAACCAACAAGAAAACCAAAAAGAAAACATGATAGTCCTTTGCCCAGAAAGGAAGACAATCATCATAAGTAACCAATTTATAAAACCGAGACTTAAAGAAAATGCACAACGTGCCTCAGGTTGCTTCCCAGCAAATAAAGCACATAGTAAATGAATGATTGCAATAAGGATAAAGGTGACACATTCATTGAAGTGCTCTCTCCAAATTCGTTTGGTACCGTAAATAAATTCATGAATCACCGTAAGGGCAATTATTTTTGTATATTTCATTTTTTCTTTTTACCGTACTATTTTCCGAGAAATTTGTCAACTATTTGATTTTTAAGTAAGATAGTCTATGATGATTTTACTTGGATTTCCATTCATGAGATGGAAAACATGTATGAGTAAAGCCGAAACGTAGTGCGTTTCGGCTCTTTTTCTATTACCTAATTTAAAATGGTAAATCAGTAGTACCTCCTTGTACCAAGGGTTCAATTTTAGAACTTGGTTTACTATATTCAGGGAATCGCATCTTATGTGGAGGATTCCCTACATAGGATTTTCCTTGAACAAGCATTTCTACAGCTTCGAAAAAAGATATTGTGTATACATGCTGGAACAGTGAAAATATATCACCACTTTTTCCACAGCCAAGACATTTGAAATACCAAATATCTCCACGTTTATGTATTCGCAATGAAGGTGTTTTTTCAGAATGGAATACACACAACGTAAGATGGTCTTTTCCAGCTTTCTTTAAAACCCTTCCTTCTTTAAGTGTTTTTGCACGGATTGAAATTTTATTAAAAATATTTTTGTAGTGAAAAAAATCTTGTTTGAACTGCTCAATGAAACTTCTTGGATATTTATGTTTTTTCATCATTCTATTTTTTTTGGATTGTAACACAGCTTAACTATGAGATCAAACAAAAAAACTAGCGTAGAACGTACGCTAGTTTTTCTCGAGGAATTTTTTAACAATACTTTCTACAGTCTCAACATCTGGAGCCTCCATAAGTTGTATACGAAGTTCCTTGGCACCAGGAAAACCGTGGCAATAGGCCTTGTAATGTTTTTTCATGGTTGCAAAGTTTTTATGTGGCAACAACTCGCAAAATAATTTTGAATGCTCTACCATCACTCGAAGTTTTTGCTCAAGAGATACGTCTGGTTTATTATGCAGCCAGTAGCGCTCAGGTGTACTATAATCATCTTCTTCCAAACTCCCCCTAGCCCCCTCTTGGTAAGAGGGGGAAACCGCACCAGCGAATTTCAAAATTTTGTACCAAATGTTCCGTAAGGTTCCTCCTCTTGCCAAGAGGAGGTGCCCGAAGGGCGGAGGAGTTTTAATGGTGGGTGAGGATGGCGGGGTGGAAAATATCCAAGGATTCCCAAAACATGCTCGGCCTATCATGAGCCCATCAGTGCCTGTTTGTTTTGATTTTTCCAAACCGTCTTGTATATCAATAATATCTCCGTTTCCAATAATTACTGTCTCTGGAGCAAGCTCATCACGAAGTTTTACGATACGTGAAATATATTCCCAATTTGCAGGAACTTGTGACATGTCTTTACGAGTACGTGCATGCACCGTAAGTGCGACAAGGTCTTGTTTCAGAAGAAAAGCAATCCATCCTTCGATATCCTCCTTGTTATATCCAACACGAGTTTTTACAGATACAGGAATCAGTTGACTATGAGACTCTTTCACCGCTTCAGCAATTCCCTCTCGTGCAGCCTGAATAATTTCCAAAGCTTTCTCTGGAGTTTTAATCATCGCAGAACCACATCCTTGTTTCTCAATAGTACGATCAGGACACCCCATATTAATATCAACTCCATCAAATCCAAGTTCCGCACATAATTTTGCAGCACTCCTCATGTTCACAGGATTACTTGAAAATAATTGTGCCACGATAGGACGTTCAGCTTCAGTAAAAGCCAAATCCTTCATCAAGTTCTCACGACCTGTTGGATGAGCGAGACCATCTGCAGAAACAAACTCTGTCCAAGTCACATCAGGTTTTCCATACTTGGCAATAATCCGACGAAATGCCGGATCAGTCACATCTGCCATAGGAGCCAAGGCAAAAAATGGTTTATTGAGTTGTTTCCAAAAGGGTTGCATTGGTGGTTGAGGTGTCCTCTTGTGAAGGAGGAGTACTAGACTGAGTTACAGATGTTTCAAATTTGTAATAAATTTTATCAGGAAAACGTGCATCAATATATTGGAGCAGGAGTGCTTTGGTTGTAAGAGTTTCCGTAAAAGCTTTATCTTTTACAAGAAGACTGAGACTGCTCACAATATCCTCAAGGGGTGCCTCCTTGGTAACAAGGAGTGTTGCAGGAGATCGTAAGGGAATATTTTTTATACTTTCTATATTTAGGTTAATATCCTCACCAAAAGTAATACTTGTTACACGAAATAACAGTTCTTCCAACGACGTTACCATACGTAACATTCTTGTAAACTGCTCTTCAGTAATAAAATGACTTTTAATAATATCTTCATGAGGTGTTCCTCCAAAGAACGTGAGGAACACCCCACTGGTAAACTGCGGAGATTCTTCGTAGATCATTCCAGTATCATCTACAAAATAACAACGAGTATCACACCATACATACGAAGGCTTCTTTTCGATAAGAGTAATCTGGATCTTATTTTTTTCTGTAAACACAATAGAAACGTCTTGA
>CAZUIQ010000004.1:33393-57766 GCA_964620085.1 uncultured Candidatus Saccharibacteria bacterium
AGAAGGTACCGTGCCAAATCTCTCTTTGAAAGTAAGAGCGTATTTGTTTTTGGAATAATTACTGCATAGTGACCATCAAGATACTGTTGTGCTTTTGTGAGAATCACTTGAGGATCAAGTGATCGAGTACCCGAGATAGTTATCTCAGAAATTTGAAACTCCTTCTTACGGAGAAATCCAATAATTCCCCCTACCACGAGGAGAATAAAAAGAAGAAATACAAAAAATAGTTTCGTGCGTCGGGTGCGGCGCAGTTCTGAATTCCTATCGAGTTTGATTGTTGATGAATTCTTTTCCGACATATTTTTGAAGAGCTTCGGGGATTTTTATTGAACCGTCGGCTTGTTGATACTGTTCAAGGATACATACAAGGATACGAGGGGTTGCAACGGCCGTATTATTCAAAGAGTGCACAAATCTTAATTTACCTTCTGCATCACGATATCGGATATTAAGACGTCGTGTTTGATAATCATGGAAGTATGACGCTGAGTGAGTTTCTCGATATGCATTTTGGGCCGGAGACCAAACTTCGATGTCATATTTTTTAACCTGACCTTGTCCCAAGTCTGCTCCGCAATTTGCAACTACATGATAGTGAAGTCCAAGTTCCTGCAAAATAAGCTCAACATTCTCAGTAATTTCCTCATGTAATTTTACTGATTCTGCATGTGAAGCTTCACATAAAACAACTTGTTCCAATTTCATAAACTCATGCATACGAATCATTCCTCGAGTATCTTGAGTATGAGCTCCTGCCTCACGTCGAAAACATGGAGAAAAAGCTGTCATCTTGATTGGTAATTTTGTGTAATCCAAAATTTCGTCACTGTAATATGACATTGTGGCAACCTCTCCAGTTCCCGCAAGATATTTATCGTCTTGGGTTCGATAAAGATCATCTTCTCCTCCTGGAAGATATCCTGTACCCATAAGTGTTTGCTTATTTACCAATGAAGGAACAATCATCGGAGTAAATCCTTTAGCAATAAGTCTCTCATTGAATAATTGCCACAGTGCCATAGAAATCATAGCCGCTTCGTTTTTCAAAAAATAACCTCTGAAGCCCGCAACTTTTGCTCCTCGTTCAAAATCTGCAAGGTCATGCATGGCACATAATTCAATATGATCTTTTACTGGAAAGTTAAATACCGGCTTTGTTCCCCAGTCTCGAATTTCTAAATTGTCAGCATCACTAGTACCTTCTGGTACAGAGATATCGGGAACATTGGGTACCGCAAGCATGAGTGTTTGCCAAACAGACATAATCTCCTTCAGTTCGTCTTCGTGTTTTTTTAAATCAGTCTTGAGTAACGTCATCTGCGCGATCAGGGTCTGTTTTTCCTCAGGACTTGCTTGAGGAATTTTATCAGATACGACATTTTGTTCTGCACGAAGCGTTTCTACTAATGACAATTTTTCAAGTCGTTTAGTATCGGAGGAGATGAGTTCATCCACATTAAAACTAATATGCTTTTTGCGAGCAGCCTCCCGAATAAGCTCCGGGTTTTCTCGGATGAATTTAATGTCTAACATAATGGACTTACTATAACAAAAAAAGAGTCACTTGTCAGGTGCCTCTTCTCGCCTAAATCGTATAGTGTCAAAGCAAATCATAGTTTATCAGAAATTTATCTCTGTCAGATAGGATTTTAACATGCATGACTACCCTATCTACAACTTAGATCCTCTCATTATCAAAGACTATTTTCAATCCCTCCCAAAGTTTCCGAGGAGACTTTTTATTCGTGGCACCTTCCCTAGTGATCAACACTTGGTATTTCTTACCATCGTTGGGGCACGAGATTACAGTACCTATGGCAAAGAAGCTTGCGAAACACTCATCAAGGGACTCCGAGGATACCCTGTGGTGATCGTATCAGGATTGGCACACGGTATCGACGGTATTGCACACGAAGCAGCCTTAGCTGCAGGTCTCACGGTAATGGCATTTCCAGGATCTGGTCTCGGAGAATCAGTACTTTACCCTCGTTACAATTTTGAGTTGGGTAAAAAAATTTTAGAATCAGGAGGCTGTATTATTTCTGAATATCAAGAAACCCAAGCGATTCGCCAGTGGATGTTTCCCCAGCGAAATAGACTCATGGCGAGTATCTCAAGAGCAACACTTATTATAGAAGGTACTCATAAATCGGGAAGTCGTATTACCACACGTCTCGCAACAGAATATAATCGCGATGTATTGGCAATACCGGGAAATATTTTTTCAAAAAACTCAGAAGCACCGAACGAACTTATTCGTATGGGCGCAACACCTATTACAAATCCAGATGAATTATTAGAAGCGCTTGGTTTTCAAATTGCAAAACAGCCGCCTCTAGATTTATTTCCACAATCCTCATCTGATGAGCAGCAGGTTTTAAAATTTCTTTCATCGCCTATGCGAAAAGGCGATTTGATTCGCATGCTTGGAATACCTACCCATACCGCAAATGTACTTATTTCTCAAATGGAAATAAAGGGGATGATCAAGGATATGGATGGTGAGTTGCGGAGAAACTAACCTCACCCGGTCGTCTAGCGACGACCACCCTCTCCTGCAAGGAGAGGGTCTGCTCTCGTGAGTTAGGCTTTTAATAATGTTAATCAAAATATATTCATATGGCAGTAATAATTAATAATACTTCTGAAAAAGGAAAACGTAGAGATTTACGCAAAAGACAAACAAAAGAAGAATCAAAAATGTGGAGATTAGTACGAGATAATAGGTTGGGTTTTAAATTTCGTAGACAAGTAAGCATAGGTCCTTATGTTACTGATTTTTATTGCAGAGAAAAACAATTAGTCATCGAGTTAGATGGTTTACAACATATAAACAATTCTGAATATGATATTAAACGTGCAGATTATTTTTTAAGCAATGGGATACGTACTATTCGATTTTGGAATGATGAAATTAATAATAATTTTAAAGAAGTAGAAAAGAAAATAATAACCATACTAAAAACTGATTTGCTACCACCAGATTTACTTAAGGTTAATTATTTAAAATAACTAGTAATACTCTACATAAAGAACCCTCTCCTTGCAGGAGAGGGTGGATTTCGTCAGGAATCCGGGTGAGGTTTGCCACAAATCGGATGAGTAAATTTGCACAACACATATAATATATGGTATCAATAATGCATTATGAAACTTCTCATTGTAGAATCTCCGTCAAAAGCAAAAACTATTGAAAAATACTTGTCCGGCGAAGCTTTAGTGAAGTCGGATGGATGGATCGTACGTGCTTCGATTGGGCATATTCGTGATTTGCCGAGCTCGAACAAAGCCGCTATTGATATTCCTGGTGGATTTATTCCTCATTATGAAATTTCAAAAGGAAAAGATCGGGTGATTCATGAATTACAAACTCTCGCGCGCAAGGCAGATGAAATTATCCTCGCAACCGACCCCGACCGTGAAGGAGAGGCAATTTCTTGGCATCTCAAAGAAATTTTGAAGGATTCAAAAATCAAAGCGCCTATTAAGCGTGCAACCTTTCATGAAATTACCAAGGAAGCTGTTACCGAGGCTCTCCAGCATCCTCGCGACATTGATGAAGATCTTGTAAAGGCCCAAGAGGCACGTCGTGTCCTTGATCGCCTCGTAGGATATGACCTCTCTGGTTTGATTTGGAAAAAAGTTCGCTACGGACTCTCTGCAGGCCGTGTTCAGTCACCTGCATTACGTATTCTTATGGAACGTGAACGAGAAATCCGCGCATTTGTTCCCGAAGACTTTTGGGTACTTGAGGGTACGTTCAAGATCCCTCTCCTTGCAGGAGAGGGCGACTTGCGCAGCAAGACGGGTGAGGTTTTAAAACTTACATGCACAGAAGAACCACGCGATAAAAAACTTGTTGATGAGATTTTGAAACTCGGAAAAGAAAATACTTGGTCCGTAATAGATATCAAGGAATCTGAGCAGAAGAGAACCTCACGTGCCCCATTCACCACTTCTACCTTGCAGCAAACCGCGAGTACCCGCCTTGGTTTTTCTCCTTCACGAACCATGCAGGTTGCGCAACGACTCTACGAAGCCGGACATATTACGTACATGCGTACTGATAGTACTAATCTTTCCAAAACTGCCCAGGCACAAATTTTAGCATTAGTAGAGAAAAAATATGGCAAGGACTATGCACAGTTTAAAACATATGCGACTAAATCTAAAAATGCTCAAGAAGCGCACGAGGCCATTCGTCCTACCCATTTCAATCTCACGTCTGCCGGCGCAACCGATGAACAAAAAGAACTCTATCAATTAATCTGGGAACGGTCCGTTTCATCGCAAATGAGTGATGCAAAGATGTTGAAAACTAAGGTGGTAGGAAACCTCTCCCCAACCCCTCTCCTGCAAGGAGAGGGGCAACACTATCCCGACTTCACGGTCATAGGTTCGCAATTGTTATTTCCTGGATGGCTTGCGGTCGATACCGCAGCACGAGGTGAGGATATTGAATTACCAAAACTCACTATTGGTCAAGAACTAACACTCGAGTCACTCGATGCTGTCGGTAAACAAACACAACCATCTGGTCGTTACACTGAAGCTGGTTTGGTGAAAGAACTCGAAGCACGAGGTATTGGGCGTCCTTCAACGTACGCATCCATCATGCGCACCCTCGAGGATCGTGGATATGTTACTAAAACAGGACGAACCTTGTTTCCTACAGATACCGGAGACGTTGTTTCGAGTTTCCTTGAAGAATATTTCATGGATTATATTTCTGATTCATTTACGGCCGACATGGAAGACAAACTCGATGAAATTGCCGAAGGAAAACGAACGTATTTAAAAACATTAAAGGATTTTTATGGACCATTTATTGCTGATGTAACATCAAAAGAATCAATTCCAAAAATTACGAACCTGGGTATTGCTGATCCAAAATTCATTTGTCCTAAATGTGGATTACCTATGGAAATTAAATTAGGACGAGCTGGAAAGTTTCTGTCGTGCTCAACCTATCCTGAATGTGATGGTGCACTTACCATCGACGGTCAGGCCGTAGGCGATGAAAAACCTTTTGCTATCCACCCGAAATCAGGAGAACCTATTTTCTTACTTACGGGACGATTTGGTCCGTATGTACAACTCGGCAAATCAATTCCTATTCCTAAACTATCCAAGTGGCCAAAAGGCTACAAAAAAACTGCAGCTGATAAGGAAAAAGTTACACAAGAAAAAGAAGCTGTCGTTCACGCAAAAGCACTTCCAGGTCCTCGTCGTGCAAGTCTTCCTCCAAAAACGAAACCTGAAGATCTTACCCTTGATATGGCCGTAAAACTTCTCGAGCTTCCGCGTGAACTTGGAATAGATCCACAGACTCATGAGACCGTCATTGCAAATATTGGGCGCTTTGGTCCGTATGTAGGACGTAATCGAGAATTCCGTTCAATAAAAAAACCTCTTGATCCGTATACGATTACGTTGCATGAGGCGGTGACATTATTAAACAGTCCTAAATTGTTACCTAAAGGAGTTGAGCTCTTGCGAACCGTTGGTAAACATCATAAAACACATAAAGATATTCAGATTCTTAAATCAAAATCTGGAAATTTTATTCGTCAAGGATTGAAGCGTACTTATTTACCTGATAATGTAAATCCGCAGGATATTACTCTTGATGAAGTCGTTGCGCTCATGACGATGTCCACAGCTGATAAAAAAAGGAAATAAAAAAATGCGATTAGGTTTGTAGCCAATCGCATTTTTGATTCGAGTCGTTCTAATTCCCTCGGCATGAAAATACAGGAGGTTGATAAAATTTAAAACATTTTCAAATTAACAGCTACCAGGTTTTATATCCAACCCATCCTCTTTTGTCCTTAGGTACGTTGGTAAAACGATGGCAAATATTTGCAGCCACCTGCTGATCCGTTTCCGGATTCATGTATGGAACCAATGTTGGCACCGGCATGATGTTTGGATGGTTTTGCTTTTGCATAACTACAACTGGTTGAGTATTCTGCTGTTGTTGATGTGGTATTTGCTCATTAGTACAAGTAGTACCTGAAGCATTTTGTTGTTCAGAAGTTTTTACAATAACAATCCTTTTTGCTTTGCTTGGATGTGACATTACAGATTATTTTTAAGTATGAATGAAAAAGTTAATTATTTATATCATAGCATATTAATATAAATATGTCAACTAACGAAAAACCCTTAGTAAATAAGGGTTAAACTTTAAATTCCATAACATCTCCGTCTTTAACCACATACTCCTTCCCTTCTGTACGTACAAGACCTTTAGATTTAGCGTTCACCATAGACCCTGAATCGATCAGATCGCTCCAGAATACTACTTCTGCGCGGATAAATTTGTCCTTAAAATCGTTATGGATCGCCGTACCTGCCATAGGTGCCGTCCAACCATTTTTAATCGTCCAGGCGCGAGTTTCTTTTTCGCCAGTAGTGAAATAAGTAGCAAGTCCGAGAAGTTTATATGATTTTTTAATCAAGGTATCAATACCATCGTCTCCGTTCCCCATTTCGCGTCGCATTTCTTGTTTTTCTTCACCTTCGAAATCTGATAATTCGTGCTCAATCTTTGCATCAATAACTACCCATTCCGATCCAAACGATTCAATTTCTGCACAGATTTTTTTAAACGCCTCCGGATCAGTCTCATCAAGATTTTTTCCACCTGATCGCTTGTTCAATCCATAGATAAACCTTTTCATGGTCAACAGATTTAATTGTTTCGCAATTTTTTCCTCTTCGTCAGTTAATGAAACGGTATTTGCCATTTTTTCTGCTTCAAGTGCGTCCCAAATTTTCTTGGCAACTACTTCTTCGACAAGAGCAATCTTGTCACCACGTTTTACATCCTTCTGGAGGTTGTTTAAACGCTTCTCAACGGTTTCCATGTCTGCAATCATTAATTCCATGTTAATGACTTTAATGTCGCGTAATGGGTCAATTTCACCGTATACGTGATTGATAGATTCTTTCCCATCGTTTACCGCAAAGATACGTACCATTTCAAGAATGGCATCTACTTCTCGAATATGAGCAAGAAATTTATTTCCCAACCCTTCACCTTTACTTGCACCTTCTACAAGTCCTGCAATGTCTACGAACTCAATAGCGGCAGGGATGGTTTTCTGGGTCTGTGAAAAATCTGCAAGCTTATACAAGCGTTCGTCAGGTACTGCAACGACACCCACTGATGGGTCGATAGTACAGAAAGGATAGTTCTCTGCAGGAACTCCTTTTTTTGTTAATGCGTTAAATAATGTTGACTTCCCTACATTCGGGAGTCCTACAATTCCGATTGAGAGTGACATAGGTGTGTAGTATGCCTTTTTTTAGACTATTTTTCAAGTTTTTTATTTTTTGCCTTTATCTCTTGATTATGATAAGATTTAAAAAAAAGAAGATGATTATACAATTAGAAATCTATAAAGAAACAGTCTGGGGGCCACCAGAAACTACAATTGCTTTTGAAAACCAAGAAAACTTTTTTAATTTATTACTAGAAGTAAATAGTGAATTTTTGATAAAGATACTTGATCAAGAAGCTGACCCTAGGTCCATATTGTTTACTCTTTTAAAGAAAAAAGATACTTTTAAAATTTTCTTTAAAATACTTCCCAATCAAGATATATGTATCGGTTGGCAAAAAGTCAATCAAGATTACGTGATGTATCAAGTAACATTCTTAAGTGAGAGAAATATTCGATTTGAAATAAACTATGGGTTTCCAAAGAATTTCCATTTCCCATATTCTCTTATAACAAAAACAAAGCGGAAGATTTTTAGACAAAAAATGAGAGCTATGGAAGATTTTTTAAAAAGAAACTAGAATTCAAAAAGCCCCGTAAGGAGGCTTTTTATTTTTTAAACCCACTTAAAATCTTCTGTAATTCCGCTTGGTTTTCACGCATCACCGTCATCATGGCATCTTGCTCCCCAATTCCCTGTTTTTTCTTGGCTTCGATTTATTCTTAAAAAAACCCTATTTTGTGCTATACTCGCAAAAAATAACTGAACATGGAAATAGTATTAAAACTAAAGAAGAATTTTCTTGAACTAGGACAACAATCTTTTGAAACTAAGGAAAGTTTCCTTAGTGGTATACAAATACCTGAAAATGGCTACCCTCTTTATCCTTGGATATCTGAAGTGTTTCAAGAAGGTGGAGAGGCTCATCAAGTTTTTGAATTACTGACTAATGATTCAAATATTTCACAACTAACAATCAGCCGGTTTTTAATCGATAGATTGTTAGTTATTGAATACATAAGAGTAAGAGCGGGTCAATTACCCTGCATTTGCAAATTAGTATTTTCACAGGAATATTACGATCATACATATTTTAGAGATTCAGAGTTTGGCAGCGTATTTGCTTTTCCTTATTACGAAAGCAAAAAAGGTAGAGATTTTAATAGAAGCTTAAAGGCCTTGCGTAACTTTGTAAAGAAAAGTTTAAAGGATAATATCCTGGAAGAAGAAACTGTTTCAAGATAAACACAAAAGAGTCCTGTGAGGCTCTTTTTTTTGACTTCTACCCATTATTATTTCACTACCCCAGCGAGAACCCTCAACTCTTCGTTGAACAAATCTCGCAAACTCGTATCATCCTTCTTAAATATAAACATATTCCCATAAGTTCGGATAGGTGTATCTGAGACCCGAATTAATTTTATCTCCGAAATTTCATTAAAGAGGTTTACCAAGGAAGGCTCGGCAAAGGTTACATCGCCACGATTTGTTGCAACAAATGCAAGGAGTTCCTGCGGATCTGCGAGTTGGGGCACATATACGAATCGATTACTCGGATAATCAACTAATGCGATTGAGTGAGAAATATCGCCCTCCTTCACTACTACTCGAATATTCAAATCACTTTTTTCAAGAACAAAATCAGGTCGTACCCATTCAAAAACTTCACTTTCATATAGTGAGGTGGAAAAACTTGCAGTACTCAATCGTTCTGGTGTCGGCCAAACAGTACTTCCAAAGATATCAAACCTATTCGCTTCAAGTCCTTCAACAACAACCCCGTACCCTGTTTCTTCGCTCCAAACCACATTCCATCCATATTTTTTTGCAACTTTCATGATAACTTCATAAAAAATTCCAGAGAAATTCCCCTCTTTGTCGCGTACAAGAGCTGGTGGATAGTTTGAAAATGCTACACGCAAAGTCTTGGTTTTATTTACTCGATCCAAACTATTTACATACTGATCATCATTATCTGTTTCTTCAAGAGCCCAAATAGGATTGTACGTTTCGTAAGGATTTTCCATAAGCAGAAAATCCATTTCAGATTTTGGAATACTGTCATAAAGCCCTGCAATAAAATTCTCATACACAGGCCAATTTTTATGGTACACATACACCACCTTTTGAACATCTAATAATTTCGGAACCCATGCAAGAAATGCAAACTCAGAAAGCAAATAATGCACTGCGGTTTTTACTGAACTCTCAATATCAGAAAACTCTCTTTTTGATCCCACAAGAACCGACCGAGTCGTTTCATCTGCATCATATTGAAATTTTAAATTGGTATCATAAAATTCTTGAATGGTTCCAAGGGATTTTTGATATTCAGGATTATTTTCAACTTCATCTGCCCACTCAATAATACGCACTTGCTCTGATGAGTATCCAATATCAATCATTGCACGGACTACCTTATTCTTGAGTAAATTTCCTTGAGGAATAGCTTTTAATCGTCGCGCTTTATTTTCTGGGTACCCAAAAGCAATATAGGTTGCAATGGCAGGCACATCAGCAATCATAATACCTACCCTTCCATAACGACTTACCGTTTTTTCAAGCAAATACTTAATTTCTTCGTCCTTAAAATAACTGTTTCCGGGGCTCATCCCAATAATATAGAAAACATTTGAGTCAAGAACATTCATAATTTATAGTTATTATTTCGCTATCCCACTTAAAATCTTCTGGAGTTCACCTTGATTTTCACGCATAACCGTCATCATGGCAGCTTGCTCAGGAATACCTTGCTTCTTCTTTGCTTCGACTTGATCCTGAATTTTCTTGAAAAATTGGGGATTCTTTGAAATCACTTCGAGAAGCTGCTCTATTTGCGCATCACTCATTCCAGATGCTTTTAACTTACTACCAATGAGTTTTTTGAGAATAAATTTTTGAAACATATAGTGGTAGCCTATCATATAAAAAGGTCTTTTCCAAGGAAGTTGCACGCTTTTTTGTAGTATGGTATAGTGTAACCCCCTTGTTTTATTGCTTTTTGCGTATTATGGCAAAAAAACAAGGAGATTTCAAAAACAGTTCTTTAAACAATTAAAAAAACATTTAAACACAAAGCGTATGTTAAATTTATTCTTATTAGTATTACTTATGGCACCTGGTAATTTACCTACAGGTATTCTTGTTATTACCCTATTTTCATTAACAACCACCCTCATTGCAGTATTGGTTACTCAAGAATTTCATGCCCGTAAGCGGATCCCTATAATTGCTGGTATTTTATTTTCAGCAATAGTGGCCGAATTGTTTTTTCTACCACAAATATTTGTCTGGCAAACGAGTATCTTAGCTGTAGGCGCTCTGGTTGCGTTAAGTATTATGATATATTGGTTATATACCAATCAAAAAATATCCACACTACTTTCACCTACCATCGCTTCAAAAGGCGAATCGGCAGTATCCGAACCACCAAAACCCAAAGAAAGGGTACAGCCCCAGGTTAATGTTCGCCCAGAGGTATATATGATTACTGAGGAGCGATCAGAGGTTGCAACACCAACCACAGAAGCAGTACATTGATAAAAAATGCATTCAAAAATACGCAAAAGCCCTGACCATAGTCAGGGTTCTTTTTGTGGTATTATAACGATATGTCAAGAATTGAAGCATTACACGCACTTAATCAAGAGTACCATACTACATGTGAATGTGCACTCAAAGAAACAGCTATTCAGGCGGTATTTGGTGATGGAAATCCAAATGCAAAGATAGTATTCATTGGTGAAGCCCCTGGTAAAAAAGAGGATGAAATCGGTAAACCATTTATTGGTACCTCTGGAAAATTCCTTAGTGAAATGCTTGCGACTATTGGCATGAAACGTGAAGACATTTATATTACCAATATTGTAAAGTATCGACCTCCAAATAATCGCGACCCCGAACATCATGAAAAAGTAGCTTGTGCACCTTGGCTCTATGCCGAACTTAATGTTATCAAGCCAGACCTCATTGTTTTCTTGGGACGGCACTCTATGACACACTTTCTACCTGAGCTCATTATTTCAGAAGCTCATGGAAAACTTGTCCATAGAAAAATCCCGTACCTTCCTACGGAATATTTCCTACCACTGTATCATCCTGCAGCGGCGCTTTATAATGGTGGCATGAGAGCAACCCTGATTGATGATTTTAAAAAAATTCCTAAAATCCTCAAGAAGATTTCCGAGCAACATACAGTTTCCATACTTCACGAATAGACAAGATAGACAAGAAGAACTTGATGTCAATTAGCGTTCTCACCAGGAAAGGGATAAACCCAAATAGTTCAAATGACCCCATTACTAATACTGACCATTTTGGACCAACACCAATGTTATAGGCTGCTGGTTTTGCCGAATATGTCTCAGACTTTTTACCTAAGCACTCATTTGAAATAATTCGTGCTACATAAGACGCGTCTGAAAGTGCTGTTTGTGCTAATCCTGAATACTGAGTGTCAGCAATGTCCCCAATACAAAAAACATTATTGAATACCTGAATATCATTTTTTGCTTGTAAATATTCATCTACAGCAACACGATTTCTCCGACCAAGTTTTAATCCTTGAATTTTTGTTACCAATTCATTACTTATAATTCCCGCAGTCCAAATAAGTGTTTTTGCCCCAAGGGTCATATCAGCCAATGTAATGGTCCAAGAACCTTCTTTTTTAAGGTCTCGATTGCATAATATATTTACACCGAGAATTCTTAATCGAGCCTCTACTTGATGACTTACAGACTCTGACATCATCCCAAGAACCCGAGGACCTGCCTCGATAAGGTCGATAGTAATAAATGATTCAGGGATGTTATATTTTTTTGATAGATATTTAGTAAAACCAGCTAATTCACCGGCCAAATCTACCCCATTGGGACCAGCCCCTACAATAACCATATGTAACCCCATCACCGTCTCCGTTTTTTCAGTCTTTGTGTGACTTGCAAAAAGATTTTCGACATGATTTCGTAATACCACAGCTTCATGTATTGATTTAAATCCGTAGGCCATTTCTGGAAGTCCTGCAATACCAAAATATTCTGTTTGGCTCCCTAAGGCAAGAACTAGAAAATCACCCGTGTAGGAATTATTGTTGGTGGTTACTTTCTTTTCAATGAGATCAATAGTTGTAACCGTATCAATGATAACTGATACGGTTTTGTCTTTAAATATTGTCTCAAGTGGTACTTTTACCGTAACGAGCTTATGTAAACCGATAAGCTTATGGAGGCCAGGATAATATTCAAAATCAGGACTTTTTGATATAAGGATTATTTCGAAACCAGACTTCTTGGCAAGGTCTAAGGCAGTACGAATACCTCCAAATCCTCCACCGACAATGATCACTTTTTGTTGCATATAAGGGGCAGTATAGCATATAATACTTTTTGTAAGAAAAACTTATCTCTTGCGTCATCTCCCATGAAAGACACTCGTTCTGATACAAGTCGTAATAATCGTGATGTTGAAAAGCTTTTTTTGGAAATGCATGATAGTTTCAGTGATGAAATTTTCCGTTTCTGCCTTTCAAGAACTCGTAATCGCGATAGTGCGCTCGATGTCACCCAAGAAACTTTTATGAAGACTTGGGACTATTTAAGAGCTGGTAAAACTATTGACATGGCAAGAGCCTTCTTGTATAGAACTGCTCGTAACACCATCATTGATCAGAGTCGTAAAAAACAAACCCTTTCACTTGATGCCCTGTTTGATGACGAGACACTTCCCCACGACATCTCGGATGTTTCAGAGATACCAGACGGAACAGCTCTCGATCAAAAACAAATGCTCGAGAATCTGAAACAACTCCCTGAGCAACACTTTGAAATACTGATGCTTCGTTTTATCCAAGAACTCACTATTCCTGAAATTTCTAAAATTTACAAGGAGTCAGAAAACACCATTTCTGTACGTATTCATCGCGCTATCAAACTTGCTCAGAAGCTTTTTCCTGAAGATCTACACTAATTAATTCCATGAATAACCCATTTGAAACAATTAAACATTTGCTCGGAAAAAAGCGACTCACCGCTGACGAAAAAAGACGCATGAAAACAATGCTTATTTCGTATATAGGTACACATCCTGTAAAATCAGGGTTACTTTCTCCCTACACCTTTCGGTATGTCACCCTCGCCTTGGCAAGTCTGGTGCTTGTTTTAGGTGGATCTATTGGTCTCTCAAGCGCTTCTTATCAAGCGCTCCCTAATGATAAACTCTATCCTATAAAACTATGGATCGAAGAATACCAAGCAAAAAACCAAAAAACTCCAGAGTCTATTATTGCATTTGAAACTAAGCGTATTGAAACTCGATTTAAAGAAGCAACACATCTTGCCGTTACCCAAGAACTTGATGATACCCTATCAACGACTATTCAAGCAGGTATTGAGCATTCGAGAGCAATTATTAAAAATGTAGCTGAAGATGTCCAAGAAGAAAATCCAGAGCTCGCACTCGCTGCGGCAAACACCCTTGAGACAACTTTTTCAAGTAACGGAAAAATTCTTGCAACCATTGAACAAAACACTCATCAGATAATGGGACCTATTGTTTTAGCGGCACAGATCACTACAAAAGCACTCGCTACAGAGAAAACAAAATTTGAACAGATCGTTGCTTTAAAATCAGATGATACTACAAAAGATTCTGCAGAGAAACGACTCTTGGAAGTAGAAACACTCCTCGCACAAGTACCTAAGGAACCATTAATGGAAACAGTGTCTCTTGCGAGAACAACTTCTTCTGAAAAACTTCCCCCTGAATCTCCTTCTGAAATTTCTTTAGCTACCGTGACCACTATGAGTCTTGTTGCCGAAGATCCAACAGAAGAACCTCTATTGGATACCCAAGAAGTACCAGAGCCAGTAAAAACACCTCAGGAACAGGTAGTGATTCTTGTGACTGAAGCGAAGAGTAAAATGATGGTTGGTTCACATAGTGAAGCTCTCGTGCTTATTGAAAAAGCAGGACAAATTCTTAATGAACTCAAACTTACAAAATCTCTTGAACAAACATATCAAGTAGACACAACAAAAAAACCTACTCTTGAGTAGGTTTTTTTGTTCGAATCACGAACTTGAGTACGAAGAATACTGATAGTCCGATAATGAGGAAGTTCACCATCGAGGTAATAAAATTTCCAATCATAATATTTCCGATAACAAGAGCACTGAAATCTGGCTTACCGAACATAGTCGCAATGATTGGCATCACAATATCGGTAACTAATGAATTCACCACGGCATTAAATGCAGTACCAATTACGATACCTACGGCGAGATCAATAAGATTTCCCTGTAGGGCAAATACCTTAAATTCTTCTAAAAATCCCACAGCCTTACCAGGAACCATCTTTTTGATCGTGTCCATACATTCTTTTAGAAGTTAAATGTGGTAAGGGTTGTAGCTGTTTTCTGTGATGATCCAGAGGTTCGAACTTTGAGACTGTAAGATCCTTTTGCAATATTTAGCGGAGTTGCCCATGAGTAACGAAATACTCCTTCATTGTTTTTGCATACTTTATTAAGAGGATTAAAAATATCATTATCTCCTGAACTCATATTAAAAGAATACCCGAGGTCGTAACACTCTGCAGGACCTGTCCATGCAACAGCTATTGTACTTCCTCGCTTCAATGTGGAACCAACTGCAGGAGAGATGACTGTTATCCCAGATGGAGTAGTCTGCATAGATTTTTTAGAAGATGATTTTTTTACTGGTAATTCACTATCTGTGATTACTGGCGAAGTATCTCCTATTGGTGTAACGGCAGCCTTGTTCTTACCACCAAGTGTTATTACGAGGATAATTACGATAATAATAACCACTGCTCCTAATCCAATCCAAAGATTTTTGTTCTGTTTCATATAGATATTTTATATCATGTTACTGGGTATAATGCAAAAATATCCTCATTATGATACTATTCAAAGATGGAAGTACTTAATGTTTATAATCCTGAAAATATTTCAGATGTTGCGAGTCTCCCCTTAGGGCACAGAACTTCCACCCGAGCCATTATTATAGACGCACAAGGTGATATAGCTCTTCTTTATTCAGAAAAATTAGATTACTATGCATTACCTGGAGGTGGAGTTGATGCGGGTGAAACCAACGATCAGTCCGTTGTTCGTGAATCTAAAGAGGAAGTAGGATGTGTTGTTGAAATTATTAGACCTCTCGGTAAGGTTGAAGTAAGAAATGACCCTCTCAGAGTAAGTGAAGTATTTGGTTATGTTGTTAAGCTTATTGGAGAAAAAGGTGAACCAGAATTGATGCCGGACGAAATTGAAGAAGGCTTTGTGGTTACATGGATTTCGCCAACTGAAGCAAAAGAAATTTTTGAAAAAGAACTTCTCAGAGCTGCAGACAACCATAAACAAATTCCTATGCGAGCCTTATCATTTCTCAAGGCAGCCTTTCCAGAGGCTCAATAAAAAAAGTCTTCCTTGGATTACATAGTTTTGAGCAAATAAAAGTGGCTCCATACGGAGCCACATGATTTCAAAGAGGTTCAAATTACTTAGTCTATGAAGAAAAATCCGATGGATGGTGAAAGAATATATTTCTCAAATCTTTCCTTGAGATCCAGTAGACCATCTTCATGTTCAGTAGTAATAATCGCAATCATTTGATTAAGATTCAAAATTGTTGGATCCTTAGTAAGGTCTACTACTGCCGATTCGAAAATGTACTTATCCAACTGGGTTGCTATTCCATGAATCATTTTAAGACGTTCGTCTTGAGTCCAATTAGATGATATCGAATCCAGGAGCCCTTTATTTTCCTGAGCGATTTGGGCACTTGTTTTTTTGTCTGACATTTACATGAATATTTTAAGAGTGAAATAAAATAAAAGAACTTGAAATTACAAGACCACAATATCATATTATGTAAATTTGTCAATATTAAAATAGCCTTATCTGATAAGGCTATTTTAATAAAAGTTGTTTGTGGACCTGGTAGGATTTAATACGAACTAAACCATCATTACAAACCTAATGAGGTCTCGTAAAGCACAACACAACAATTTTCTCCAGGATCAAGCATTTGTAAACTTGTTCCTGTATAAAAACCTTCAAAAGATTCTTTATTTAAAAAATCAATAACTACTTGAGCAAGATCAGTATTTTCAAACTTACCTAAACTAATATGCGGAGTAAAATTATGGAGAACATTTCTACTTCCATACAAATCGAGTAATATTTTATCTTCTTCCGTTGGTGAATCTTTTGAAAAAGGTGCTTCTGTTGATCGAAAAGGTGCAATAGTCTCAACGATTTTTTTATGAAGATTGTAAATTTCATCTGTAGGCTCTAGATAAAGCCCAACGTATCCCCGCTTTCCATCGAAGTACTTTATTTTTAAAGAAACAGGAATTGTTTCAAGTGCAATATCCTTTAAGGCATTCTTAACCTTATCAATTTCCGATACTGAAAAAATACTGCTGTAAAGTGTCAGATGGGGGCAGTGGGTTCCTGAGCTTATTTCGTAAACCAGACCGTCCATGGATGCAATTTTCTTCCCAAAACTCATAATCAATTCTTCGAGCTCCTTAGGAAGAGTAATTGAAAAATTTATTTTTTGATAGTATTCCATATATTTTTTAACTTGTTTTACTGTTAGTATAATTTCTTTAAATTATAACATTTTTTCAAAATAAAAAAGGTAACCGTACTATAACGATTACCTTTTTGAGGAAGTATCTACGAATTTAGAAAAATAGCGGATACCTCAGGAAGCCAAACAGAGTCGTTCTGGTATTCAGAACTTCTTAGAACTCCCAGTCTTTGTACCCACATTAGTTCAGAATTATCAACACCTACATCTTCAGCAGTAAACCCAAATGCAACCCCTAGCGCATTGAGTCGAGTATACTTTTTTCTGGCAGCACCCTCAAGACAAGGATTATCGTAGAGAAGACGCTCCATGGCATCATCATCAATATCCCAGAACCAAGCAACTGATGGATCTTTAGTGATGATGGGTATTATTTCCGTGTGAAAATAATTCCACAACTCTTTTGCTTCTGTCAAAGCTTGTTCCCGGCTTATTTGACTTCGCAATCCTTCGACATCAACACGAATCCGTTGGTCCTCCTGTGGAGACGATTCTTCTGGTTCAAAGGTTTCTGTTTTTAATCCTAAGAGCTTTCTAAATAAATTAACTAAAAACGTGTACATACAATATTTTTTAAATTGTTACTTAATCAAAAATTCATGACTATTATATCATGATTATTGTATTAAGTCAAACTTTGACTATTTATTCCCTCTTAAGTAAAAGCTGTGCTATTTCACCTACTTGAGATATAACCCCTATCCCCGTTTGTTCAAGTAGTTCTTTAGAATGATAACCCCAATCAATCGCAATAATTTTACTATCAGAGATTCCAGCCTTTCTTGCTTCTTCAATATCACCCACAGTGTCAGTGATAAAAAATGGATCATTAATTTCTGTTTCTGCAGTGATCATCTGTATCTTTTCTATCTTACTTTTGATTTCTGCTCCAAGAATTTCTTTAAAATAACTTCTTAGATTATGTAACTCAAGCCATTCATTAATAACAGGCCCACTTGTTGACGAGACAATATATAATTCATAGTCATTATCCGAGATTTCTTGAATAATATTATCTATACCTGGAACAATTGGCATATTATGAAACTCTTTCCGATATTCAGAAAAAAAATCAATATCAGGATTTAAAGGCTGTCTTTTATCTTGGAAAGAAAAATAATTTCCCATAAAACGCTCTCGGTATTCGTCTTCAGTTAGATCGGGATAAAAGAATTTTTTATTTATACCAAAACAAGCTCGAAACGATTGTACTATCGGACCATCAAAATCAAATATAACTATTTTCTTCATAAGTAAGTTGTGGACCCTAGCGGAGTCGAACCGCTGACCTCCTCAGTGCAAGTGAGGCGCTCTACCAACTAAGCTAAGGGCCCAGGTGGCAGCTCCCACCGAGAACTTCTTACGAAGATCTCAGGGAACTGCCGAGTCAGATAGAAAATTTCATATCAGACCGATACTCCTTCCCGAAAAGATTTGTAAACAAATCGATTGAAAAGAGTATCTGATTGGGTAAGAACAATCCTATACTATTTTACTGAATTTGCAAGTTTTTGCAACCCCACTTGGTCCTACAACTACGCAGGCCAAGGGGTATTTTATTTAAGGAAATCTTTCGAACGTTTCTGTTTATGAAATGTAATAGCAAATCGATGAGATTCATTATTTGCAAGGAGAATATCTTTTTTATACTTCTTGATACTATCTGGATCACCATGAATCCCTTTCGGTTTATGTCGTTCATCTTTAATCACAGAAACAATCTGTATCCCCTCTCCGACCCTCCCTACAGGAGAACTCATCAGAACCTCTTGGGCTGCATGATAGTGCCCAAGCCCACCATCAATAACGATCAAGTTCGGTAAGGGCCATTCTGGGTGATTCAGACGCCGTGTAAGCATTTCCTTGAGGTTACCATAATCATCATTCCCCTTCCCTGATCGAATAATAAACTTACGATATTCTGCCTTATCTACGCGACCATTCGTTACTACCGTCATAACTCCCACGGTGTTTTTTCCTGAGAGATGCGCAATGTCGTATGATTCTATCCGAAATCCACTTGTCCCGCGGAGCTCGTTTTCGAGCGAAGTGGGATCCTCTTTAATGAGCGCAACATCATTGATATGATTTAACGCAAATATTTTTCTCTTGGCAATTTCAGCAAGTTCAAATTCATGTTTCTTGGCATGTTTCTTCATTTCTTTTTCAAGTGAGGTGATTACTTTACTTTTCTTACCACTTAAAAAGAGTTTAATGTTTCTGATATTCTTCGAGTACTCAGATTCTTGGGAAGGCGTGAGTCCTAATTGTTTATAGAATTCCTTTTGGTCTTTCTTGGCTGAATTATTATCAATAAAAGGAAAGATTTTGCGGATAATTTTCAAAGCATCACGCAAAAGACTTCCGTTCGGATACGGACCAAATACCGCATTAAACTTTTGCGTTTTTGTCTCACGTTCACGAATAATAATAACTTGAGGTACTAAGTCTTCAGTGATCGCAATACAATTAAAACTTTTATTATCTTTTTCTTTGGTGTTATATTTTGGTTGATGTTTCTTGATCAAGTTCGCTTCGAGAATCAACGCTTCAAGTACTGAATCTGTTTCTTGAAATTCAATCGTATTGGCTTGAATAGTCATATCTAAAACTCCTGGACCTCGAGTATCAATCAGATCCTTAGCAAAGTAACTTCTCACACGATCACGCAGATTGGTTGCTTTACCAATGTATAAAATCTCTTGCTTGTCCTGCGTAGCACCTCGCGAAGCAGGGCCTCGTTTCCATCCACCTCCGCCAAGGCTACGGCGGATAAAGAAATATACCCCTGGCTTATCGGGCAAATTCAGTTTTTTCAAATCTTGACTTTTCACACATCTATGCTATCATTCTTTTAAACTAAAAACAAATAGTTATGAAGTGGCATGAAAATAGAAATCTCGAAGCTAATCAAATTTCGGCTTTTCTCAATAAACTAAATTCGGAAGGTGTACTACCGCAACATATCATGATTGATAGTTACGGTACCGTACATTACTATGCAAACAAAAGCATCTATTAATTACGTAATTAAAAAGCCATCGCGTGATACGATGGCTTTTTTTTATTTAAAACAATTTAATTACATCTTTTACTGAAACAACAACCATCAGCAGGATCAGTAACATAAACCCAATTCCATTAGACCATTCTACAAACTTCTTGGGTAAAGGTCTGCGAATAATAGTTTCAATAATCACAAAGATAATACGTCCTCCGTCGAGTGCTGGAAATGGCAAAATATTAATCACCGCAAGATTAACAGAAATAATTGCTGCAAGAAGAATAACATACGAAAACCCTATTTTCCCCGCATCACCTACCATCTTGGTAAGTCCTACAGGCCCAGAAACAGCACTCAAGCTTGTTTTTCCTGTAATAAGTTTACCGAATGCTGTAAATGTTCCTGTAACGGTGTAATAGGTATTTTTAGCACCTTCCCCTAATGCCTTGAATAATGGGAGTCCTGGGGCAATTCCTACCATGTCTACAGCAACCCCTATTGCCGGATGATCTGCAACAATACCTGCGGCCGGAAGTACTGAAAGTTCTAAATGTTCAACACCTCGATCAACCGAAATAGCAATACGTTCCCCATCTTGAGTATTTTGAATAAATTGAGTAAAACTTTCAGGGGTTGCATTGGTGAGAATAGTCGTAGTACTTGAAGCCTTGGTAACAATATCACCTGGCTTGATTCCTGCAGATTCTGCTGGAGATTTTTCTGCAACTTGCAATACCGTAAGACGAGCATCTTCTAATACTTCAGGATTTTGTGTCTGTGAAGCCAGTGTTGGCGATCCTGTCATAAGTAATCCAGAAAAAATAAACCACGCGAACAACACATTCATCGTAACTCCTGCAACAAGTACGATAATTTGTTGCCACCATTTTTTTGCCATCATACTCCGATGAAAATCAGGATCTTCTGCATTCAAGGAATCTTCGCCATGGATTTTCACAAATCCTCCGAATGGAATCCAGTTCAAGGTATACTCCGTTTCTCCTTTTTTAAAAAGTCGAACAGCTCGTGGTGGAAACCCCATGCCAAATTCATCTACGCGAATACCAAAGAGTTTTGCAAAGATAAAATGCCCCATTTCATGGATAAAAATGAGTACTCCTAATATTAAAATAAAGATGATAATGGACATGATTAAATAGTAGTGATGTCAGATTCTTTCTTATTAAATAATTCCTCGAGTTTAGTATTGATTTCATCTACATGCTTTTGAAGATCTTCCTTGGCACGAAATGCATCATCTTCTGCTTTTTCTGTTTCCGTAATGTCTTTGTCTACTACTTGACGAGCGAGTCGTACTTTGACTCGAGCATCCTCTAATTTTTCTTTGCATAATTTTACAAGCCCTATTTTAGATTCTGCGGTAAGTTGTGGTACAGAAACCCTGATCCCATTTCCATCAGAAGTTACCGAGAGTGGTAACCCAGAATCACGAATCGCTGTCTCAATATCCTTAACCACCCCTTTATCCCAGGGAGAAATACGTAGTGTTCGTGCCTCTTCAATAGTAATAGAAGCAATGTTCTTGATTGGTTGAAATGTTCCATAAGATTCAACATTAATTGAATCTAGCAGCGCAGGATTTGCGCGACCTGTCGATATTTGTAAAAATTCTTTTTGGAGCCAATCTGAAATAGTTGAAAATTCCTCTTTGAGGTGTGAAAAATTATATGCCATATCCCCACATCATAGCATAATTGCCAAAAAATCAAGCAGAATTCTGTGGGAAGCACCTCGAATATGAGCGTACGTTCTTGCTTGGCGAATATCAGTAAATATCTGCTCATTTTTGATTCCCTGCTCCCAAAGATGTTTTTCCAGTGCATCAATAAAATTGATGACTTCTGTTTTGGAAACAGTATCCTCATCCTTCTTTGACTTGGTCCACGTTTCAATATAGGTAAATCGTTCTGCAAGGGTATACTTCAAAAATTCTTTTATCTCAAGACGTGATTCGCCCACCGCTTCCTTGCCGTGAATAATTTGCGCACGAGACAGTATCGTCGGTAATAATTTCTTCTCATCAGAGATTAAAATAATAATATGAGTCCCAGTCTGTGGCTCTTCTAAACTTTTCAAGAAGGCATTTTGCGCCTCAGGACCAAAATGATCTGTGGTAATAACCACAAACCTTTGATCAGAAATTTTTCGTGTATTTAATACCCTAATAACTTCATCACGCAACACATCAACCTTGAGGGATTCTTGATCAAAAATAATTACTTCTTGATGTTCAAGTTCTTTGTATATCAAGTCTAAATTTACCTGGCGATTGCCAGTAATAACGAGCGCGTGAGGAAGTTTTTCGAGTCGCGGTAATAGCATAAGGTTATTATAAAACAAAAGTCGCTACCATGCGACTTTTGTTTTAAATCCTTTTTCTACGACATTTTTAAGAATATGGATCCGGTCTTCTGTGACAGACATTCTCCGATCAATCTTGTTTTCAAGAGTATCAAAACGTTGATCTACTATGTTAAACCTTTGATCAGTAGATTCTTCCAGTTGATCAATCTTTTCATTAAGACCAGTGAATCCATCCATAATAAAGATCTTGAGATCTTTCATGTCTTCTTTTATCCCATTAATATCACCTTTTATATCTCGTTTTAATTCCCCAAGATCTTCTTTAGTTACCAGCTGATTGTTTTCTTGTTGCATAATATAGAGTGTAATTTAAATAAATTTCGACGTAATTACTTGCTTACTAGGTCTCAATTATAGATGCGTAGGGTACACTTGTGCAACTAAAAAATCCATGGCGTAACCAAAGACTTTATCAGAATTTTACCACTCTTTTATTTATAATAAACTACTTTTTCGCGAGCAACGCTCGATTATATGTATCCATATGATCAAGGGCAATACCAATACCTTTCGCAACACAATAGAGTGCATCCTCGGCAACTACCGCCTTCACTCCTGTTTTTCGATATACTAAATCTGTAAGATTACGAAGCTGCGAAGATCCTCCAGTCATCACAATACCATTATCGATAATATCTGAAGCAAGTTCGGGAAGTGTGTTTTGGAGTACGTCCTTGATGGCATCAATAATTTTCAAAAGCTCACTATCAATCGCTTTTACGATTTCATTGGTTGAAATTTTCACCGATCGAGGAAGTCCTGTCACATAATCACGCCCCTTGATAATCAATTCAAGCTCTT
The DNA here is from genome assembly GCA_964620085.1 of uncultured Candidatus Saccharibacteria bacterium. GTDB lineage: Bacteria > Patescibacteriota > Minisyncoccia > Phycocordibacterales > UBA1006 > CAIXMG01. The sequence continues at coordinate 56,438 of CAZUIQ010000004.1, forward strand.
CCTCGAGGGGAATTGCTGCACCAATTTTAATTTTGATACGTTCAGCCGTACGATCACCAATCGCAAGGTTGTAATGTTTTTTAATATAATCCGTAATCGCTCGATCAATTTTATTTCCCGCACACTTCACCGAAGTACAAGCCTGAATAGATCCAAGTGAGATTACAGCAACATCCGTTGTTCCTCCACCAATATCAACCACCATGTGACCATGAGGTTCGTTAATGGGAATTCCCGCACCAATAGCGGCCACGATAGGTTCACGTACTACGTGCGCTACTTTAGCACCGGCTTTCATAGCTGCTTCTACCACGGCACGACGCTCTGTCGAAGTAACACCTGCTGGTACGGAAATCATGACTTCTGGTTTTACCCATCCCATCCCTCCAAGGGCCTTTTTCATAAAGTAGCGAAGCATCGCTTCGGTTACACGATAATCAGCAATAACCCCGTCTCGCATGGGACGGTACGCAATAATAGAATCAGGGGTTTTCCCAAGCATAGCTCGAGCATCAGTTCCAATAGCGAGGATTTGATTATCATGTTCAGAAATAGCAACCACTGAAGGCTCGTTAATCACAATACCCTTTCCAGGCAAATACACCAACACATTGGCGGTTCCAAGGTCAATACCGAGTTTTTTCGAGAAGAATCCCATAGATACGGGCACTATAGCATAAACTCGCGATAATAAAATTTTGACAAAACTTGATAAAAATGCTTAAATATAAGTCAAAATTAATTCTTTTATATGAAAAAAACTAAATACCAACGAATCAAGTACTGGCTTTTTGAGATTTTTTGTTTTATGAAAACATATTACGATGCATTATCAAACTCGGTAGACACCACGTCCGATGGTATGATTTACTTAACATGTGAACATACTACGATTGGACTCATTCCGGCAACGAGCAAATTCTCTTTTATGCAGTACCGGAAGGCTGTGTTTGTTGAAAAGAAAAAGTATTACAAACCAACAGAAAAAAAACTTCTGGGGCTCTGTAATAGGTTTCATTACAACAACAATCTTCGAAATGTGCACATCATTATTACTGATCAAAGCAGCATCGTACAGCTCATCAACTATGATAGAAACTCTGGACTAAAAAACGCAGGAGTTGACCAGGAATACGCTATCGAGCAACTAATTGTTTCTGGGTCTCGTACACCTGGCTCGACTACTGCAAAATTTTACTTTCCTATTTTGGTTTCGTAAGCTACCTACCCTCTTCCTTTGGAGCAATCTAAAGGAAGAGGTTTTTTATTTTCGCGAATCATAATTAATTTATTTTATATCTTGTACAGGTCCATACAAGCACTCCCTCT
>CAZUIQ010000005.1:0-13745 GCA_964620085.1 uncultured Candidatus Saccharibacteria bacterium
ACACTTCACCTGATCCACCTTGCGCAGATGGTAATTCATATTCTACCCCTCGCCAGCGAACGTTGGTGATTGAATCTGCGAGCATGAATTGGTTAGTGGCGGTGTTTGAATATGTTCCTGTCGTAGCACCTCCGAGGAGAATACTGTTTGAAAATCCACCGGTGTTAATATTATTACCAAGGAGGATTGACCAACATTTTGTACCATTACAACTATCACCCAGGTTTGATGACGTATTATCGACACTATCGTTATATCCAGCATCATACCCAATAAAGAGAGAGTATGTTGCCTTTGTTGCATTCATACCTGCACGGTATCCGAAAAAATTCGAAAACGCTGCTCCTTCTGCACCAAACCCGGCCCTATTCCCAAAGAAGTTAGAATTTTGCGCATTTGAAGTATCTTTACCAGCCTCTCTTCCGAAAAAATTTGACTGAAAGCCAGATATTGCGTTTCGCCCTGCATCTAACCCAATGAAATTGGACTCGAAAACCCCGGTTGTTGTACCACCGCCTGCATTTACTCCTAATATAATATTGTTTCCAAATTCAGTATTTCCTTGTCCTGTTCCACTTAGTCCCGATGAATACAATGTATTTCCTGACGTTCCCACAGAAATTGGACCTGTTCCATCACCTACTGCCGTTGACCAACTCAACACACCACTTCCATCATTCGTCAAAAATTCACCTGATCCACCTTGTGCACTTGGCAATTCATATTCTACACCTCGCCATCGAACATTGGTGATGGTGTCGGCGAGCATGAACTGATTGGTGGCAGTATTTTCCGCACCTCCTCCTATTGCAATGGAATTAGAAAATCCACCAGTATTAGTGCCTGGACCAAAGAGAATTGACCAGCAGGCGATACTGTCACAGCTGTCGGTGGTGTTAGCTGTCGTGTTATCTACAGTATCGTTTGATCCTGAATTTTGACCTATGAATATACTGTTTGCGGCGTTGACCGCTTGCCATCCGGCCAAACCTCCAAAGAAGTTTGATTGTGAGGCATTGGTTGCACCAGCCCCTGCATTTCCACCAAAGAAGTTAGAATTAGATGCATTAGTCGCACTACCTCCTGCTTGATTTCCAAAAAAGTTTGAACTGCCTGCATATGTTGCACCAGAACCTGCATTTGGTCCAAAGAAGTTTGAATGCGATGCATTGGTTGCATCGGATCCTGCTTGATATCCTAAAAAGTTTGAATACCCATTAAGCACATCGTTAAAACCACTTCCTGCATTAAATCCTATAATAATTGAATTTGGCACATCATCGGCAACATATCCTGAATTAGTAGAATAAAAAGTATTACTACTATCAAGCAATATATCACCACCTCCACTAATTGTATCCCAAATCAAGGTCTCATTATCCGTATCAAGTACTAACGTTTGCCCTGCAGTACCCTGTACGGTTGGCATTTTCCAAATAACATCACTACCCCATCGCCATTCAAGTGAGTCTACATCTGAAAATGCTAGTAAATTATCAGCTGAAACTCCGTCTAGAATACGAGTAGACCATGAAATATTAGTACCGTCATACTCAAGTCCTGAAAATGAACTAAACCCTGAACCAGTTTCAATTTGCATCCGTGTTGTAATATTACCTCCAAATACACCTGGTAGTTTTTGAACGTAGATATTTGCGGATTCATCTAGGTTACTATCTAAAAAAGTAAGTGCAGCTTGTTCTGCAAAAAATGTTCCGGCTGGTTGTGATGCAAAGGCTGAGACATCTAAATGTGCATTATATAGAGAAGTTTCAAAATCACCATTAGTTGTTTTAGATATATTTCCTTCAAAAGGAGCTGACAGGCCTGATATGCTTATTACATCTTCTCCTTGCTTGTTAATGATCGTAGAACCGTCTAATAACCCCGTCGTTGCGAATGAGGTTTCTCCAGTTACCAAATTACGAATGAAGCCTGCATCACTAGCAAGATTTCCTGACGCATCAGTGTACAGTAGTCCATGATCGATTGGTGAATTACCAATGAGATCACCAATTGAAAGTGATCCACCTGATGCAAAAGTAATCTGACATGCTGGATCACTTGGACCAGTACACCACCCTTCACCTACCGGATCAAGGGTTTGACCTGGAGTTAAAACGGCAAACGCAATATACCCATATCCAACGATGGAAATAATGGCGATGATGAATTGAAAGATACGTGATTTAAAAAACATGATAATAGTACTAGTATACAGGAATAGTGTGACTATATGCAAGACAAAACCCTTATCCTGGTGGGGATAAGGGTTTTATTTTTCAATTCTTATATGGTTCTTTAAATACTCTTTCGTATCCCCCACCTTTTTCCCTGGATTGAAAATATTTTTTGGATCAAAAAGAGTTTTTGTGAATTTGAACAATCCACTAATAAATGGTCCGTACATTTTTTCTAAATAAGGCGTACGCACAATACCATCATTATGTTCTGCCGTAATCGAACCTCCATACTTGAGTACGAGATCATAGACTCGATCAGACACCTCCAGAATCATTTCTTTATTTTTTTCATCATGCATATCAAGGAGTGGAATAATATGAAAATTTCCATTTCCTACATGTCCCGCAATCGTATACACAAACCCAGCTTCATCCAAAATTTTCTGAATCTTCGGCATAAATTCTGGAAGCACTTCAGGGTTCACGATAATATCATCAATAAACGGCGCAGTACGCTTACCGGAAACATGTTTCCGTAACAAGTTAAATGACTCGCGACGAATGCGCCAATATTTGTCTGCCTCGGCAGATGACTTGGCGATATGAACCGGAAACCCAAAAGGTTCTACGGCCTGATTAATTTCAAGGAGTCTCTTGGTTACTTCAGTCTCTGTTTTTCCGGCAACCTCTACGAGTACAATTAATTTTGGAATACCACCACGAAGCATCAAGATTCCATCAGGAATCATGGCTACACCGAGCTTGATAAATTTCCATAGCCCCATAGACCCGAGAAAATCAAAGAAGAATTTGAAGGCAAGTTGTAAACTATAATCATCAAATGATTCAATACTATCAGGCTTAAACGCAACGAGTGTTTTTGCAAGATCACCGATACGATCGATCTTGTCCATATAAATTGCCAACACATTTGAAACTGGTTCTACCGGAACAAGTCTCCATGTCTGCTCTACCATAATTCCCAGTGTCCCTTGAGATCCTACTAATAACTTATTTACATCAAATATCCCTGTGGTTCTATCGTATACATTCCACAAATAATATCCTGCAGAATTTTTCGAAACATTCGGCTTGGCATTTTTGAGGGCGTTGTAATTTTTTTCGATAGTATCAAAAAGACTTTTATAGAGATTTCCCTCAAAATCACCTTGGGTCATTTTCGTATCAAGCTCATCCCTTGTAAGTGGTTTTACGACATACTCATTTCCATCAGCAAAAATCATTTTTGTTTCAAGGATAAAATCCTCCATCTTGCCATACTTGATAGATTTTTCACCTCCTGCATTATTTCCAAACATACCACCTACGGCACAAATATTTTTTGATGCCGTGTATGTTGGCATAATCACCCCTTTCTTCAAAGTTTCAATTTCAAGGTCACGATAGAATACTCCGGGCTGCATCACCGCATACTGATCAGTAATCTCGACAATAGTATTCATATATTTTGTAACATCAATAATCACTGAATCATTAATCGATCCTCCTGACATACAAGTTCCACCACTCCGCACCGTCAGCGAAACACTTTTTTCATCATTCGCCCACCTTACTAATTTCTGTATATCTTTCGAGTCTTTAGGGAACACAACCACCTGTGGTCTTACTTCAAAAAGACTCGCGTCGTGCGAATATTTTTGAAGGGTTGCTTCCGTTACATCAATATCACCACGGAAGTCTTTTCTGAGAGATTCGAGATTCATATACTCATTATACTCTTTTCCAGCCACAAAAAAAGCCCGCATGTTTTCACACAGGCTTTTGTAAGGTATCAGGTATGTAGGATCTAAAACCCATAACCTGATGCCTTCTTGAAATCATTTAGAAATTTTGCCGGAACCTGCAACGTTGCAGACCCTTCAATTAATTCATAAAAATGACCGTTAAAATTGAATGTTTTACCAACTCCTAAATCGAGTCGGAAATTATTTCCTTCTGCAGGATTTATTCCTGCACTGAATGGCAAGGTGGCAATATCTTTCCCGTCTTTTTCAAGACGAAGGTAGTATACTTTTTTATAGGTATACACCTGACCTCTACCAGGGGCAAATGAGGAATCTACTGCAATGCGCTTTATATCCTCAATACGCCCCTTAGTTCCTGCAGGGATTAAAACACGATTGTCATGAACCACTGGTTTGTGATTCTTGGTCGTGATTGTCTTTGGTTGACGATCTTTTGTAAGAAAGTCATCAGGTCCTCCGTAGTAGAAAACCCAATCCTTGATCTGCGCATCGGTAGCAACAGAATCAATTCCAGCAGTCCAATCTAATAATTTTTTTTGTGCAGAAACTGTTCCTGCAAAAATAATGAACGAAGCGAAAATAACTGTTATTTTTTTCATTTTAATTGGTTTTTATTTTTGAAAGAATATATAAGATCAGAACAGCACCATGCCATTCCTCCCTTTAATCATAGCATATATATAATAAAAAGTCAAGTACCTGAGGATGTCTTTTTTGATACAATAGACACATGAAAAATACCCTTACAAATAAGCCCCTTTTGGCAATACTCCCCTTTGACCACCGGTCGTATTTCGAGAAACTCCTTGAGTTTACTGAACCTCTCTCTGATACCCAAAACGATCAAATTTCTGAATACAAAAAGATCATTTATGCAGGATATGAAAAATCCCTTGAGCTTGGCGTGACCAAGGAATCCTCTGCTATTTTAGTAGATGATGCATTCGGACTTGATATTCTCCTTGATGCAAAAAACAAGGGTTATCAAATTGCCCAGAGCACCGAAGTTTCTGGAGATGATCACTTCGAATTTGATCACGGTACCGATTGGCAATCATGGATTGAAAAAGTGAAACCGACATTTGTAAAAGCATTAGTGCGTTATAATCCTGATACAAATTTAGAACTCAATAAAAAAAGTCTCGTGGGTCTCAAGGAACTTTCTGAGTATGCACATACACATGGGTATCAGTTTCTTATTGAACCCCTTGTTGGTGCAAGTGATACACAGCTCACATCGGTAAATCATGACAAATATCGCTATGATACTGAATTGCGCCCTGCGCTTACGGTACGCATGATCGAGGAGATGCAAGATTTTGGAATCGAGCCTGATGTATGGAAAATTGAAGGTATGTTCGATGCGTCTGATTATGAACGCGTAGTAATTGCTGCTCAAAAAAATAATCGAGGCCATGTTGGCATCATTAGTCTGGGACGAAATGAAACCGATGAGGTCGTTGAAACCTGGCTCAAGGTTGGGTCCACTGTTCCGGGTGTTGTTGGGTTTGCTGTGGGTCGCACCATATTCCTTGACGCATTAATGAAATACAAAAATCACGAGATTTCTCGTGATGATGCGGTTATGAATATTGCAGAGCGGTTTAAACATTTTTACGACGTGTTTACTTCATAAATAATGCATTCCAATCCTCTGCAAATTTTGCAAGACCTTTGTCAGTAAGTTCGTGTTTGATATTATAGAGCACCCAATCCTGTTTCGGGATATCACTATATTTAATAGGTGTACGTTCAGAAATTTCCAAGGGATACTCGCTTGGATTTTTTTCTATCCCATAAGCTGCCCACAGCTCTGCAGTCGCAAGAGGGATGGTAATAATATCAGTACCTGCTTTGATACATTCACACACATGTTCAAGTCCACGAATACTTGCCCCAAGTACCATCACATGACTATCCCACGATCGATACATCATGAGAATATTTCTGATCAAGTCTATACCATGAAATCCCTGATCATCAAGTCGTCCAATAAACGGTGACACGTACACTTGCCCGCGTTGAGCACCAAGGGTTGCTTCGTGTACCGCTGCTGCCTGCTCCTGAGAAAAACAGAGTGTCATGTTCACATTAATCTCTTCACTTACAAGATGTCGCGCTGCAAGAAGTCCTTCGTGGGTAATAGGAAGTTTTACAAAAATTCCTGGGAACCATGCCGCAAGCTCGTACCCCTTCGCAATCATTTCCTCATGAGGTGTATGCTCATCTGCAAACACTTCTGCAGAAATAGACCCGTTCGGCAGTATCTCATGAATCTTCAGTGCCACCTTTTTATACTCATCCCAAATTTTTTGATCATCTAAAAGACCTTGTTCTTTCAATTCCTGAATGTGAGGATTTTTTGCAACAAGACTTGGATTTGTTGTCTGTCCATCCAAAAAACCGAGAAGTTCTTTTGCCTGCTTGGTCTCGGTAGGATTACCACTGTCTAAAAATATTTTTGTGCCTCGTGTATTCATGGCATAAGTATATCATACTGTGCTATACTCAATTGCATATGAATTGGTTTTCAAAGAAAAAAGTCGACATTCTTGCTATTGGAGATGTCACCACAGATACTTTTATTAGACTCAAAGATGCGAGCGTGCATTGTAATATTAATGATAGTACTTGCACGATTTCTATGCCATGGGGAGCTAAAATCCCTTATGAATTTGCAAAAGATCTTTCAGGAGTTGGAAATGCTGCAAATGCTGCCGTGTCTTCAGCACGCCTTGGACTGACTACCGCATTCCTCTCTTGTACAGGAAGCGATCTTAATGGCGACAATTGTATCTCGGTATTAAAAAAAGAACACATCATCACTGACCATGTTACGAAATTTGAAGGTCCCTCAAATCAAGACTTTGTTCTTTGGTATGAAACCGAGCGAACAATCCTTATCAAACATGAACCAGGTGTCTATGTTCTTCCAAAAAACTTAGAGGTTCCTCGTTATGTGTATCTTTCTTCTGTTGGTGATCCAAGTGGAACATTTCACACAAGTCTTGCAGAATGGCTTGTAAAACACCCAGAGATTACTTTTGCATTTCAACCAGGACGAGAACTCGCCAAAGGGTTTGATCCTTATAAGGCACTCTACGAACGTGCAAATATTTGTGTTGTAAATAAACAAGAAGCAGAAGGTCTTTTGAAGCGCGGAAATACACCTATACAAGAATTGCTCCAAGGACTAAGAGCATTAGGACCTAAATTAGTATTCATCACGGATGGTCCCAAAGGTGCTTATTCATATGATGGAAACGAAATGCTCTATCTGCCCATGTATCCTGACCCAAAACCACCATTGGAAAGAACAGGTGCAGGTGACGCATTTGCATCAACACTTGTGTCAGCACTTGCACTTGGAAAATCTTTCAAGGAAGCGTTCATGTGGGGACCTATTAACTCGATGAATGTCGTGCAGTATATTGGCGCACAAGAAGGACTCCTTTCTCGAGAACAACTTGAGCTGTATTTACAAAACGCCCCCAGCGAGTACCAACTCACTAAACTATCCTCATAAATCCATTTATTTTTTCTTTTCTGTTTTCTTGAACAGTCCAAAAAATGCTGATTGAAGGTCTACGCGCTCGTTATGGAGCGTGGTCAAGTATCCTGAAATAATACTCACTGGTTTTCCTTGAATCTTATCATCTTTCATTTTAAAATCCTCTACCAAATGCGGTGCGAGTAACCATGCATAGTACAGCACAAACCCTAGAGCTATAATTCCTTTGAAGACTGGTGACGCGTAACGAAAGAGTACAAAATATACAAGAATCCCAACAACTATCGCAATAACACTTCTTATAATTTTTGAGATCCCCATTTCGACCAGCATTAATCTAAATCGAATATTTTTTTCTTCAAAATACCCTAATGGTTTTTCAGCAACTTTTTTTTGACTTGGTCCAAATGATTTTAAAAATTTCACAAAAAACTCCCTGACCGCATCGAGGTCGGCGTCAAATTGTTGATGATTAAAACCATAGTTCATGGTTTTAGTTATACTTATTTTTAAAGTATTGTCAACCCTTCCTCTTGAGCACATCATGAATCGCTACCTTGATAGCATCATTGTCAAGTTTATAAAATTTCATCAATTCTGCAGGGGTTCCTGATTGACCAAATTGATCACGTACACCAACATATTCGAGAGGTGTCGGACATTCTTCTGCGAGGACCTCAGCAACAGCACTTCCTAATCCCCCAATAATTTGGTGCTCCTCAGCCGTTACGAGGGCCCCTGTTTTTTTAGCTGCTTGTATAATAATATCTCGATCAATTGGCTTAATCGTGTGCATATTAATTACATCGATATTAATTCCCTCGCCTCCGATTTCCTGTGCAACAAGGATTGCGGTGTATACCAAGGAACCACAAGCAATAATCGTAACATCAGCTGATTCTGTTTCAAATACATAATACGCTTTCCCGATTTCAAATGAAGTTGCCGATGTAGTTACTTGAGGCATTTTTTCACGACCAAGTCTCAGGTATGCAGGCTTTCCTGTTTGCGCAATCGCTATTGTTGTCTTACGAGCTTCTTCGCTATCACAAGGAACCACTACCATCATGTTTGGTAATGTCCGCATAATGGCAATATCTTCGAGCGCTTGATGCGTTGCACCATCTGGTCCCACAGTGAGTCCGGCGTGACAACCAATAATTTTTACAGGCACATCGTTGATACATACCGTGGTGCGAATTTGTTCCCAATTTCGTCCAGGAGAAAAAGTTGCATAACTTGTAATAAAAGGAATTTTTCCATACGTTGCGAGACCTGATGCTACAGTTACTAAATTTTGCTCAGCAACACCCATTTCAAAAAATCGATTAGGGAATTCTTTTGCAAAAGACTCCACACGAGTAGATTCTTTTAAATCGGCTGTCAGTGCCACTACCCGCTCATCACTTTTCCCCGCTTCAACAAGCCCCACCCCGAATCCATCACGAGTTGGTTTTTGTTCTTCTGTATTGAGTTTGAGTGTTTTTGTGAGCATGTTTAAATTATATCATTGATATCTATTCTTCCTTGTACATATCATCCATCCTACTGAGCCGATCTATATCACTTGGGGACATTTTATTTCCATATTCATCTGGTGCTCGCGTAATATCAATATCTGCCTCCTTTTCTTCAAATCTCCCCCAATCACGCTCATTTCCATGAGCATCCTTTTCGGTATCAATACTTGCCCCAATGTCAGCAATAAAACGTCCGTCCTTTGTTCCAAAGATTCTCATATAATAATACTCAAACTTAACACCAAGCTGCTCCGCTTTATTTGCATGGGCATTCTCATGCGCCAGATCATCAATAGGATCCTGAACTCCAAAATATTGTAACGCATATTTAAAATCATTTATATTTTCAAAAGTAGCTGTCGCTGCTTTAATTTTTGCATCTAATTCATCAAATCGTACTAACTCCTCAGAAGATGTATCATCTTCATTTTTTAAACTAAGCCGCTCCCATTCATCATACTCTTCTTCACTTACAGCACTATCATAAGCCTTATCTAAAATTTCTTTCACAGCAATCCTTCTTTCTTTTTCGAAAGAACTTTTAGGTTGAAATTTTTGAAATAGCTTATTAAACATACACTAATTTAAATGCCCTCCTTCAATTTTTCCAGATAAGGTCCGCAACTCTTTCAACCATACTTCGGCCTGTTCCTTATTCGGTGGCATACCATGCCATTTGTAATCGCCTTCAATAACCTCAATTCCCTTTCCTGGGATCGTTCGTGCAATAATTACCGTGGGTTTTTCAGGAACAGCTTTTGCCAAGTTTACTGCGTCCACGATATCTTGGAAATTATGCCCATCGATTTCAATCACATGCCAATTAAACGATTTCCATTTATCAGCGAGTGGCTCAAGCGGCATCACATCTTCGGTCATTCCATCAATTTGAATATTATTCCGATCGATTATTGCGGTTAAATTTCCGAGTTTTTCTTTTCCTGCAAACATAACCGCCTCCCAAGAATTTCCTTCGTTTAATTCCCCATCTGACATGAGGCAATACACATGAGGTTTTGGATGAGCTATTTTTTCATCATCCATTCTAAGTCCTAAGACCATTCCAATGGCCTGAGATAATCCTGACCCAAGTGGCCCCGAAGTATTTTCAAGACCAGGAAGTGCGTGACGCTCTGGATGGCCTTGCAATCGACTTCCAAATTTTCGTAATGTGATTAATTCAGACACAGGAAAATAGCCAGCATGCGCCATAGTCGCATAACGCACAGGCACAATATGTCCATTTGATAAAATAAGTCGATCGCGATTTGCCCAATCAGGATTTTTTGGATCATGATTTAAAATATGAAAATACATGGCCGTGAAAATATCCGCCATACCAAGCGGTCCAGCCGTGTGCCCCGATCCAGCCGCAACCAACATTTCAATAATCGACATACGGATATCATTTGCCTTTTGTTCTAGATTTTTATTTTGTTTATTGTTGTGTGAATTATTAAAATAATATCATTAAATTTTAAATTTCGGGTTGCCGTTTTTTTTATAAAGGAGAGGATCGACTTCGCCTTCGGCGAAGCTGGGAGAGGTATATGAAGAGTTTATCAGGAATTTATCACTCTCTTTTATATTAAAGAGATATGCATAATAAATATCCTGATCGTATTCATAATAATAAAAAACTCCTCAGAAGAAGGAGATATCTTCGCAACCATCCGACCGTTGAAGAATCCCTGATGTGGGGGAAACTAAGAGGTAGTGCGCTAGGACACAAGTTTCGTAGGCAACATAGTATTGGTGGTTATATAGTTGATTTTTATTGTGCATCAAAAAAACTGGTTTTGGAGCTTGATGGAAATCAACACTGTGAAAACCGAAATTATGATCAGGCTCGAGAATATTTTATGAAAGGTTTTAATATTACAACTATTCGTTTTATGAATTCAGAGGTTCAAAATAATTTAGATCAAGTTTTGGATACTATTAAAAAATATCTCGATTAGCTGCCACCTCGCACCCTCCTCCTCTACCACCACCTCACCCCGCACGCCGAAACGGCGTGTCGACCCTCTCCTTATTCAAGGAGAGGGTACTCAAGCCATCGCATACTCATTAGAGAAATAACCAAATGATTAAAAGCATTACAAAAAACACCAGCTCCTGCAGTGACCCATAGTTAATAGGTCCTCGTAAATTAATTGATTTATTTGGATACAGTGGCCAATAGTCAGAATTATCGAGCGCATCTAGGAGTAAGTGCCCCAAGTACCCCAATATAATAATCTTACCCACAACTCCTGCAAAAATAAGTAGTGTCACCGCAATCACGCCAAAGAAAAGGACGTTGTGGAAAATACCTCTCTGATCACCCCACTGATCTACCTGATCCGTTAATGCACTCCAAAGTTTTTTAGGTTTTAAAATAACTCCATGAGTAATATAGGATTGAAGATGGTCAAGATCTATAAGCACAGAAGATGCCACCGCCGCAGGATAATTACCTGTGATTTTGCCGATAATCATACCGAGGAGAACATGTGTGGGAAATGTCATATGCAAAATTGTATCACTACCCCGATATATATGCCAAAACCATCACCGCAATGAAAGCGAGTGCTGCGCCGAACCATTGATATTTTGACAATTTTTCCTTGTTAATGATAACTCCTAGCACCATCGCAAGGACGATATATCCTTCAGATAATGTAATCGCAAGTGATATCGGTATCAAGATCACCGCAGCAGAATACGCAAGCCATGCTCCATTATCAAAGAACGCAACCAAAAAACTTTCCTTAGGGTATTTTTTTACATGCGCAAAAAATGATCCCCATGATCGGGTGATTGAAAAGTAACCAATACAAATTATTGAAATGAACGTGTGGACAAACCAAATAGTTTCAACGGCACCAATATTTTGACTGGCGAGTCCTGTGGTGAAGTTTACCACCGACATTAAAACCATCGCGCCTCCCGCCAACCACACCCCTTTTTCAAGAATAATTTTCGATTTAAAAATATTCTTTGAGCTCGTAAACAGAATACCTATGAATACAATCACTATGAGTACCACCTGTGCGTCGATAAGCGACTCATGAAGTAACAACACACCCCATACTACTGTAAGTGGTAATTCAAATGCCATAACAGGCTCAACCACAGACATGTTACTTGCTTGAAAAGATTTAAATGAGGCAAGTGCTGCAACGGTTGAGACCGCGGCAACCCCAACCAATACTACCAATTGTTTTACTTGAAACATTTCTGGAATACTTGTGACAGCCCACGGGAAAAGTACTACTGAACCTAGGAATACAACACATGCAATACTTGTCCACACACCGTACTCGCGAGAAGTTTTTTGAATAAAAAAATCGCCGAATGCCCAGAACAGCATTGCAACAAGCGCTAAAATAATTCCATAGGTATACATACGGCTATACTACCAAACTTTCCAGTTTTTCGATATTTTCTGCAATAGTCCCTCCTCCGAAAATGGCACTGCCGGCCACAAACCGTGAAGCTCCTGCATCAGCGAGTCTACATATTGTTCCTTGATTCACTGACCCATCTACTGAAATTATTAATTCGGAATACTTGTCGTGAAAATAGGAAATCTTTTCAAGGACACGATCATCAAAAGGTTGTCCTTGTGAACCAATCGTTGCAATTCCCATGAGTTGGATAAAGTCACACTCCTCGATATATTTTTCAAGGACATGATTTGGGGTATCATTTGAAATTGATAAACCTATCTCGATAATACCTCTAATTTTTTCAAGGGCAAGAAAAAGCCGTACATGATCACTTACTGATTCAAGGTGCACAATAATACGCGCAGGTTGCATTTCAATATATTCCTCGATACTTCGCTCTGGCTTATCAATCATCAAGTCCAACTCATACTCGATTTCCTCCATAGAACTTAAATTCTGGAACTGGGTTTTACTTGCAACAAAAACGCCATCGCATACATCGACTTGGACATACGAAACAACCCCAATGAGTTGTTTCGCCTTGGTTCCTAATTCTGTTTGATTTTTTGGCAATAGTGCGGGAATGATTTGCATAAAATTCTTCTAGTCATCAATCTTATCAATGCGTCGCTGATGATGTTCCTCACCAGAAAACGCCGTTCCAAGGAATAATAGTACCGCCTCCTCGGCTTCCTCATCCGTAACAAACCGTGCACCAAGTGATAATACGTTCGCATCATTATGCTGACGACCAAGAATAATAATTTCTGGCTTACCACCGTAATATTCAATAGCGCGCACATTTGCAAAACGGTTTGCATCCATCGCCTCGCCTTGACCAGAGCCTCCTAGGATAATCCCCATCTCTGTAGGATTTGCAGAAATCATACGTGCAACCGGTTCAATAAAATCTGGATAATCATCCATCGGACGTAATTCGTGTGCCCCATGATCAACAACCTCATATCCCGCATGAGCCAAAAAATCTTTCAATCGCTCTTTTAAATTATACCCGGCATGATCTGCCCCAATGTGAATTTTCATACTTTTATTATAGCACAATCCATCTTCTCCAAAACTCCATCCCTAACCCTTCCTCTTGGTAAGAGGAAGGGAACCGCGCCAGAGGATTTAGAGTTTATCAGAAATTTATCTCAGTATGATAGAGTTTTTTAATGAGATTAAATAACATCATTTTTACTTAAAAATAATCTAGATGAGGTACTTCATAAAATTATAACAACCCTCGCTCTCGATTGAAGTTCCCCCTCTTACCAAGAGGGGGCTAGGGGGAGTGTTGTGTTGCAACAAAAGAAGGGCTGTAGTATAAG
>CAZUIQ010000005.1:13755-40238 GCA_964620085.1 uncultured Candidatus Saccharibacteria bacterium
AGAGGGAGATGCCGAGGCTCTGCGAGGCAGAGGGAGTTTGGAAACACAAAAGCCCCGATTGGGGCTTTTGTTAAGGATTAAACGAATGTTAACGCAGTTCCCTTCTTGTCGGCACGTCCTGTTCGGCCAATTCGGTGAACATAGGTATCGTATGACTGAGGAATTTCATAGTTAATAACGTGAGTTACTCCAGAGATATCAAGACCTCGCGCAGCAACATCTGTTGCAATGAGGATTTGATTTCGTCCTGTTGAAAATGACTCAAGAGCTCGCTGTCGTTCACGGTGACGCTTGTCCCCATGAATTGCTTCGGCCTTAAATCCTCGAGATTGGAGATCTCGTTCAAGATGATCCACAGCTCGTTTGGTTTCAGCAAACACAAGTACTTTTGAAAATTCTGCTGAGGTAAGCAATCCGCAAAGGATATCTAATTTCTTAGACTTGTCCTGTACACGAACCACATCCTGATCCACGTTTTTAGAAGTGTCTCGAGTCTTCACAGAAATTTTTACTGGATTCGTCAAGAATTCATGAATCAATTTTTCAATTGCTGGCGCAAGGGTTGCAGAGAACAATAACATCTGTCGTTCATTTGGAATATGTCGCAAGAAATAGCGCACATCATCGATGAACCCCATGTCGAGCATTCGGTCCGCCTCATCAAGGATCACGGTACTCACATTATCAAGTGAAAGTTTTCGTTGTTCAAACAAATCCTTCAATCGTCCTGGAGTTCCAATAATAATATTATGCTTCTGCGCAAGTGCTGCGATCTGTGGACGAATAGGTGCTCCACCGACACAGGTTACGTTAAACATAGAAAGACCCTTGGTTAATTCAATACATTCTTTTTGAATCTGAATCGCAAGTTCTCGTGTAGGAGTAATGATAATCGCTTTGTGCTTCTTGTCTAACAAAATCTTGTTGATTGTTGGGATCAAGAAAGCCGCTGTTTTACCAGTACCCGTATTTGCAAGTCCGATAATATCACGCCCATCGAGTGCGTTTGGAATTGCTTGGTCCTGAATAGGACTTGGGATAATAAATCCTTTTTTTGCAATATTTTGCTTTACTCGTTCATCAACTTTAAAATCGCTAAACGTGTGCACCGGTGTGTAAATTTCTTCAACTACGGTTGTGGCTCGGTTAATAAATCGAGAGATATCAATATTTTCTCCCATAAACTTTCGTCCTCCTCCTCGAGAACCACCTCGTGATCCACCACCAAAACCACCTCGTGATCCACCTCCTCGTGGACTAAAGCCTGATCCTCGTGATGAGGTTGGACGTGCACCAAAACCACCTCGCGTGTCCTGCGAAGCTTTAGCGTAGCGGGATGATGAGGTTGGCCGATCTCCATATGAAGGTCGAGATGCCCCAGATCGAGCAGGTGCTGAACTACTACTAAAAGACCGTTTTGCTCCTCCGGAACGTGATCCTGAAGGTTTACGGCTTGGATAAAGGTCACCAATAGGTGCCTGTTTCAATGTATACATAAACTAAAAATAGTGGGCCATAATGACCCAAACCACGATAATAATAAAGTGTGGCTTATATTCGTCACTTCACCCTTCCCTGGCCCGCGTAGCTCCGAGTTTAACGAGGAGCGAAGTGGGGCTTGTTTCCTCGAAAAGCCTAAGGCTTTGAAGAAGATATGACTCAAATAAATAAGTCCAAATAGAGAAAAATAACGCACCTGTACAATAGCACAAATACGTTATTTTAGCAAGTTTTTAATGTCATTTACAGTTTTTCATCGTATTCTTGACCCTTCTTTAAAGACTTAAATTATTTCTTAATCGCGCGCTGACGAGCCCACCAACTTATAAAAGTAGACAATTTAAACTTGCCTCCTGATTGCTTATACGAAGCATCCGCTTTTCCTAAAATCTCTTGTTCCACACTTTTGGGCACAGGGTCCTTATGGTATTTTTTCCAAATGCTTTCTATAAGTTTATTCATAATGTTTAATCTATTTCATCGCCTGCCCTGTTTTCACTGCATGTTCGACAAGGGTTGCCGTGTATCTCGTATTCATTACGATACTATGTCACTCATTTATTTTAATAAAGACATAATAATTTCTTCCTGGAGCCTTAGAATGTATTTCTATAAGCTCAACATCCATCCTGTCTTTAACTTCTGCAAATTCAGGAAGATTTTTAATACTTTCTTTTGCTTCTTCTAAGGTTTGAACTTGAGACTCTTCAAACTTAAACATATCACCATCTGGATTATTTTTACCACTAACTCCTTTTGTTTCAAATAATCCAATAGTGTTGTAAGGATGAAAACCCTTTAATTTCATTTCTTCTGATAAAGAATCATAATTTGATTTCGGCAGTTGTTCCATAATTACTGTATTGTGTTTCCTGTTTTCACTGCATGATCCACGAGTGTATGCGTATACCCCCATTCATTATCATACCAAGCCAAGACTTTTACAAGATTCCCACCAACCACCCGTGTCATGGCAAGATCTGCAATTGATGCATGCGTATTCCCAAGAATATCACTTGAAACAAGAGGTTCATCAGTTACGGCAAAAATTCCCTGCCATCGTGCATCAGCTGCCGCACGTTTTAATATTTCATTTACTTCCTCTGCGGTAGTATCTCGTTTTGCAATAAACGTCACATCAACAATTGATCCTGCAGGAACTGGGACACGTAACGAGATACCATCAAACAACCCTATTAGTTTCGGATACGCTTGTGCAACCGCAATCGCAGCCCCGGTTGAACTTGGCACAATATTCTGTGCCGCTGCACGTCCCTCACGAAGATCCTTTTTACTTGGTCCATCTACCAATGCTTGAGACGCGGTGTATCCATGCGTCGTGGAAAGCAATGCTTTTTCAATACCAATGGCTTCGTCTAAAATACCAATCAATGGCGATGAAGCATTGGTCGTACATGACGCATTACTGGTCACATCACATGTTCCAAATTTTTCCTCGTTTACCCCAAGTAAAATAGTTTCACCAACCACCCCCGCATCATCACCTCCTTTTGCAGGAGCTGAGATAACAACTTTCTTTGCACCACCTTTGAGGTGTGCAGCTGCCTTGTCATAGGTTGTAAATAATCCTGTACATTCAACAATTACGTCCGTAGAAATAGTTCTCCAAGGAATTTCAGCAGGGTCTTTTACCGCAAACACAGGAATTTTTTTACCATCAATAACAATGCTTGATCCATCAATTGAAACTGATTTATCCCAAGTTCTGTACACCGTGTCATGTTTTAATAAATAAGCCAATGACTCAAGTGAACCCAAATCATTAATCCCCACAATTTCAATATCACTTCGCTCCCAAGCTTGCTTTAAAAATGCACGTCCAATACGACCAAATCCATTAATACCTACTTGTACTTTTTTCTTGCTGAATATCATATAGTTTTATTATATCAGGTTTTTGGGAAATAAAAAAACAGCACCTATGCCGCTTTTTGGAGGTATTTTGATGAGAGGAGTTCGCCATCCTTATCAAGGATATCTTGACAATACTCATGAATTTGCTGAATGTCTTTATAGGAGACTACATCATTAGACTGATTCGGTTCGGTAACGGGAAACCCGAAACGTGCATTAATGATTGCGGAAATACCTCTGGCTGTCCCCTCATTTCGTGTTCCGTACTTTGCTCGCGTAGGACCAATAAGCTCACCCTTACGATCCTCGGGGAGATTTTGCCATTCTTGATAATATTCCCATGCTTTTATTTTTTTATCATAGTCAGGAATATCTTCAAGGTATTTTGAAAACATTTCAAGTTGTTTACCAAGATGTTTTTTTATTCCCTCATTATCAATATTCATATTCATGAGTATATCTTAACATCCTCAATGTACGCAATCGTATCATCCTTCCCTTTGACTTCCACAATCGGTAATTTAAATCCATTAAAATCCATGAGTGTTTTTTGCATTTCTGCAGGAACTTGATCCCAAGAATCAATTTGTATCGTGTCATCATGCGCAAGAACTTTGTAATCCCCATCTTCACGCATCATCATAGCGAAAGGAGTAATCTCAACAGTATCTTCTGTTTTAAATTCTTTCTCAGAAAAAATCATCACGTCTACCTCATCGATAAATGCATAGGTACTATCTGTGCTCTCGGTGTCATTAATGAACCCATACGCCAATGGCATGCGTCCACCATTTGCTTTGATCTTATCACTCAGTAATCCGAAGTCTTCAAAAACTCCCATATTATGAGACTGATTTCCTTTATGAATTCTCCGATCTGAATTTCTTGGAATTTCTATGGTTGCGATGTATGTCATATAGGCAATCATACCACACAGCAACCCCTTGACATAATATCCAAATATGTTATCATGTTCTCAAACACTGCCAATAATTTTGTTGGCGTGAAATTTAAAAAAATCGTAATGGAAATATTTAAAAGATCTCAGGAGTATTCCGTTTTAAGAAAAAATTATGGTAAAACTTCTGACGAAGTTATTAAACAATTTCTCCAAAAAATAAAACCTTTATTAAAAAACAGAAGTGAAAAACTATACGAACTTGATAAAGAAACACTGGAGAAAGTTTTCTCGAATCCAAGAGGGTATTCATTTACTTATGGCAACAAACCTGGTTCTGAAATAAAAGACCCGTTGGAACCCTTTATTCAGATTGAGATTTTAGTCGAATCCGCATCTCCTTGGACATTACAACCCGATGTTGGTGAAGTATTTGATCAAATGACTGAAGATGAATTAAGCCAGACAAAGGCTTTCTGGTTAGATATTCGAGCTGATGAAGAAGAGTCGCAGTCGAGCGGTATATACATGTGTACTTTGTACAAGTAAACTACTACGGTAACTGTTTTTAATTAGGCAAACCATTTTGGTTTGCCTTTTAATTTTTTATTTCAAATACACCTCTCTCGCGCGTTTACAATACTCACATTCAGTCGAACCTGTCCCATACGGTTTGAAATGACACACTTGCTCGGTCCACTTCCCTGACTCAATAAGGTCCTGATAATCCGCAATATCTTTCTTCAAAAGATTCACGTGATCATGCGTAATATGCGTACTATAAATTCTATTCTTATCCTTCGCCTCCGCCTCAAGGAAATATAATCGCGACTGTGCAACCTCCACACCCTTCTCTGCCCCTGCAATCAAATACGAATACATCGCCAACTGCCGCAAGTAATCAGACATACGCCCATCCTCATTTGATTTTTCAATCATCCCTGTAGTCTTACTCGATCCCGTTTTAAAATCCGTCACCGTAATACTCCCATCTTCAAATCGTTCCGTAAGGTCAATTTTTCCATACATAGATAGATTCGGAAATTCAGGATCACGATACGAGACCGAGCGTTCGGTTTTGGTATCCGCAGCCAAATTGGGCATACTCGTAGTCACAAATCCCATCACACACTCAACCCCTTCGCGCACCATTTGTTCGAAATCTTTTTCTTCCACTGATTCCTTGATTAAGGCATCCTTCACATATACCGCAACCTGCTTTTCCGTAGGAATTTTCTGTGCTTTGATAATTTTCTCAAGCGTCGTATGTACTGCCGAACCAAATACCAAACTCGCACCTTTTACATCAGGCATTTGCAAGAAATTTCTAAAATACCACTTCCAAGGACATTCAAAGAAGTTATTGAGGAGCGTTACCGCAATATTACTTTCGGCATACCGTTCATGCACCATATGCCGCAATTGCTCAAGGTCAGTCCCTACTACTTCTACAGGCTCATGTTTCGTATAAATAGACTCTCCATAGCTCACTAATTCCTCCACTGTTTGTAAAGTATTTTTTTTCACAAAATGAACCTCTGGAAGTTCTGCGAGAATATGAGCGAGTTCCAAATCACTACCCTTAATATCCTGCTGTGCGTAACTAATGGTACAGAATGTTTTCGCACGAGTAATAGCTACATACACCTCACGCTTCGCAACTAATTCATCCTTTTTCTCTATTTTCTGTGCAAGGAATTCTGGCACCGTAAATCCACCACGTTTCTGCGACATCAGTGTCGATTGATTCATATGCGCAATCCACACATGTTCAAATTCAAGACCTTTCGATCCATGAAGCGTCATGACTTGCACTCCACCCTTCCCACCCAACAGTGCGACAGGAATATGGGTTCCATAACTTTCAAGACGGTCAAGATATTCCAAAAATTCTTTCAAGGTTTCGTGCGGATGTTTTTCGTGACGTGACAACGCAAGATGAATCAAGGTACGCACCACTTCAACATTTCGTACGAGATCCTGATGATTTTTTGCAGTATCAATCAGAAGCTGATTGCCAATATCTGCAATAGCTGTTGCGAGATTTTTCTGAGAAACCTCTTCGATCAATACCTGCAGCTTATTCCCCCATTCAGCTATTTCACTATGCTCATCATTCACCAAATCCTCTAATTTCAAATTCCTTGGTTTTGTTGATTTTAGAAATTTATGCGCTACGAGTGGTGGTACATGTGCAACAGTATCAAACAATGATTCCGCAAGTGCTACTGCATGATGAGGGTCAGCAATAGTCTGAACTATGCGGCGCAGGTCAGCATATTCACGCGTACTAAATAACGATTCGGTACTTGACCCAGAAACTGGTAACCCAAGACTTGATAGTATTTGAACCGCAGATTTTACGTGGTGATTTTTAGGAACGAGTACTGCACATTCATGCGCAGGAACACCTTGCGCTATGTGGTTTTTAAAATACAATCCAGCAGCAAGAATTTCATCACGAGAATACTGATATTCTGCAAGGGTTACATTTTTTGCATCCTTGTCACCCTTGTGATTACTTAATAATTTTCCTTGTGCAAGTTCACTGGCAAGGAGCGTATCTGCTAATTCCAAAATATGACTCGTTGATCGATAGTTTTCAATCAACGTAATCAATTGTGTATTTTTAAAGGTACGAATAAAATCCGTAAAATGATTCATCGACGCACCCCCAAAACCGTAGATCAATTGTCGATCATCCCCTACGACGAAAATATTTGGTGATTCTACTTCTGACCATACTGCCGTCAAAAATGCATTTTGAATTCCGGAAGAATCCTGATGTTCATCAACCAATACATACTGATGATTTTCACGAATTTCTGCACAAACGTCTTCGTAATCGGTCACAAGCTGTACCGCATAGGCAAGCACGTCATCATAATCCATAAGCGCACGATCATATTTAGTAGTTTCATAGACTTCATAAAAATCTACGGCTTCTGTAGTTTTCTCAAGAGACTCAATCTTATTCTGTACTTCTTTTTTTAATTGCCCTTTTGTTTCGCCACGACTTGAAATACTTGTTGGGTCATTTTTCAAATCTTCAATTTCATTAAGGAGGACTTTCTTAAATTTTTCTGGAGCAAGTCCTTCACGTTTCAATAATGAAATGAGGGATTTAATGTCACCGAAATACGTTGCTGCATTATTTCTTGGTCGTAAATAATTCCAATTACGTGAGTGTAAAATCTCGTCCACGAGAAACACTGCCTTGTTATCATCCAGAAGCTCTGGCGCCGTTAAAAACCCAAGGAGTTCGTAGTTCTTCTCGACAAGGCGTTGGGCGAATCCGTGAAAGGTTGAAACGATGACCTTGTTCGCATCGGTTCCAATATATTCGAGAAGTCGTTTTCGCATCGCCGTTACACCAGATCTTGTAAACGTTAAACATAAAATTCCAGACGCGCCGATGTCAGTCTTTTGCAAAATATTTGCAATACGCAGTGCCAGTACCTGCGTCTTCCCGGTTCCAGGACCCGCAATAACCATAACTGGACCATCGATAGTATCTACAGCCTTTTTCTGCTCTGGATTCAATTGTTTGTAGGATTCCTCGAAGTTTTTTTTCATATAGAACCCATTATATCCTAGATAGGTATTATTTGACAAAAGGCTTTGTATAAGTATAATAAGAAGTCATTTTGTTCACTATAAACTAATAACGTATGCAAAAAGATTTAGCAGGAGAAAACCTCCCACCAACAGCAACAAGTACCCCCAGTAACAGCTATCAGACCCCGACTCCCGGGGAGGCAGAGCAAATTCAAAGCCTTCTAAAAAGTGAAGACCCTGTTGATCATGTAATTGGAAAAAGTCGTATTCAAAACGCAAATTTCAACCCTAATTTTTTCAAAACAAAACTTTAACAGATGTCACAAAAAACAAAAGAAGTTATCGGAGACATATTTGATGTCATTCGTTTTGAAAAAGGAAGCAATCCTGAAAAGCTGAAAAAGGTTGTATCCTATGTACGCCAAAACAACCTCACACTTCCCCAAATCACTAAAAAGATTGTAGAAGATAATCGCACTGGATGGAAAGAGGTTGTGAGTAACATTTCAAAACTTTCAGGACATAGTTTTGATGAGTTAGGACTGTCTCCAAAAGACACTGACCGAATCCTCAAAAAAAACCTGGGGGCTAATACAACAAGCGAATCACAAAAAAGGGTATGGTTTGCGTTACACAAAAAAGTTGGTGACGAGATGAGTCAAGTAAAAGACCATGCTACTGGTGTGAGTTTTTCAAACGAGCCGAATAATACTCCTAAGCTTTGTTAAAAAACCTTCTCGCTCTAAAGAAGCAAGAACCCTATTCAGCCTCGCAATGGTTACCGCCATTGCGAGGTTTTTTAATAACTGATTGAGTTGCACTAAAAGAACCTTTTCAGATATCTTCTTTTTTTTGAGAAGTATTTCTAAAATTTTTCCACGAATCTCACGATCACTCCCTTTAAATTTTTTCTGCACGACATAGTGCTTACTTTTTTTATTTGGATTAGGGATTGTTTTTCCAAGATATGACCCATAATCCATCAAGGCCCAATACCACTCCCGAAAGTTTTCTTTGGGGAGTGTATTTTTTATTAGTTCCATTAATTCTTTATCATGGATTTTTCTGTCCTCACCCGACTTGCTTCGCAAGCCACCCTCTCCACTATCGTGGAGAGGGTAAAAGTGATGAATATAAACCCTTCTAATATTTGTCTCGATCATCACTATCGATTCATTATAGGAAAAAGCCATAAGTGCTCCAGCGGTATACGGACCAATACCGGGAAGTTGTATGAGCTCGTCATAAGTTTTTGGAAACTTTTTACCATAGCCTTCGCAAATAATTTGTGCAGTTTTTTTCATACGCAACGCACGTGAATTATACCCAAGTCCTTTCCAGGCACGTAATACATCTGACTGTGGCGCTGTGGCAAGTTTTTGTACGGTTGGAAATAATTTCATCCAGTTCTCAAAAAATGGAATGACTCGATCAACTTGTGTTTGTTGAAGCATTATTTCAGAAACCCAAATACAGTACGGTGTTACTTTTTTTCTCCAAGGAAGAGCCCCTCTTTTGTGTTTACCATAGAATCCCCAAACGGTGTTTTGAAATTGTAGCTGCTTCTTGGTCATACTGATTAAAAAATCCAAAAAAATAATGCTCTACTGGAATTCAGTATAGCATTATTTTTTTGGTTTTATATCAAATTATCGAGACCAAGACCCTCCTCGATCACCACCATTATCTCCACCTCGGTTTCCTCCTCCGAATCCTCCTGTTCGAGCTGGTCGCTCACCTTCTGGAAGTGCTTCGTTTACTCGGATATTTCTCCCATCAAGATCCTTCTCGTTCAATTCCGCGATTGCTTTTGCAGCTTCTTCTGCATTAGGCATTTCTACGAAACCAAATCCTCGAGAACGTCCAGACATTTTATCCATTACTACACGAGCTGATTCAACTTGTCCAACTTGTTCAAAGAAGGCACGAAGTGAATTATCGGTTGTTGACCATGAAAGATTTCCTACGAACAATTTTGTCATACTTTTTACTATACTTGAGCTTACGCCCAAAAAACTAAATTACTAAGGTACTTACCCATCATCATGCAAGAATCATACTAAACACAACACGAGAAAATACTGGCCGAAGTGTACCATACTTTTATAAAATATCCTAGTAGGACTTCTGATGAAGCGTCCTGAGTTTAAGCGGGTGTACTTGTGCAGCAATACCTAACGCCACCGCAATAATAACAAGGTTTTTTACAATATACTGACCTGTAAGTGTCAATACCATAAATCCTGACCAGGTGTCACTTGGTAAAAAAATGAGCGGCATAAACGTAGTAATCATATGCACAAACAACAGTGGGAGTACAAAACGTGTTAATTTAGGAATGATAAACATGATACCAATAATCACCTCGAACCACGCGAAGGCAAGATAAAACACATCGAATGATATAAAATGAATGGTCGAACTAAATAAATGATGCACCAGTTCGCCTGCAGGCGAAAGCCCTAAAATTTTTAATGCACCAAACCAAACATACACCACAAAAATTGAAAATCGTGCTGTGGGGATAAACGCGCTACGGAGAAAATGAACAATTTCATGATCGAGTCGTGTGATATTCATACGTATTAGTGTAACACATCTTTTGTATACTTTTCAAAATCGGCTTCTGAATTCAAGGCAATACCACTATTCATTTCTGTTTCATAATCAGACCAACTATATAACGTTATGTGTTCCACAGGGCGATCAAATTGAACTCCTGTCATTTTTTCAAGCTCATTGAAAAATGCACTCATATCTGGAATAGAGACTTTTTGTATAATACTTCTACGAATATGTTCGGGAGTTTGTACTTGTCCCTGTAAAACAAATTGTGGAACCGTTCGCTCTAGGGCAACATATTCTGTATTAAAAATAATCCCCCATTGAAACGACTCAGCAAGTTTTACAATAGCGTCAAATGAAATATTTGGATTTTCTTGCATAGACCTCAGAATCTTTTTACCATTTTGAAATGACAAAAGAGTCACATGAAATTCCGGCTTCATGTGATACCCATTCTTTTCTGCATATTCAACAACCGTTCGAGGAATGGCAATTTCTGGAATAGGAATAAGTATTGTTGCTTTTTCTGGGGTGATGGTGAGATTCATATTATTTGTACAAAAATAGCTTTGGCTATTCTCATCCCATGAACAAGTTCCTGAGGCTCATTACTCTGATTCGAAACCTCAAGAGTAATGACATTGTCAGTATCTGGTTCACAAAATATTGATGACTGTGCAATATCAATCCCCATCTTTGCTATAGATGCACGTGTAGTTATAAAACAACCAACATAAGGAGAAAGGGTAACTTTTTCTATCGTTTTTAAAATTCTAAATTGCCCTGGCTGAAGCAATATCTTCTCTTGTCCATCTAAATCTAGTGTTAACTTATAACTTGCTTCATCAAAATTTTCATCTAAAAGAGGCGTAATTTTTATATCTCCAGACATTAATAATTCTTTAACTTTATTTGTTGAAAAAATCATATATTTATTGATTCAATAACTTTGCAATCCGCTCCTCCACTGGTGGATGCGTTGAAAAAAGTTTCGACATGAAATTTCCTTTTGGACCAAAAGGATTTGAAATAAACAAGTGCGAGGTTGCTGAGGATACATGTTGCATAGGCTGTCCATACGCTCCAATTTTTTGTAATGCTGAAGCAAGTCCTTCTGGATACCTAGTGAGAAGTGCACCTGATGCATCTGCCAAGAACTCTCGTTTGCGAGAAATCGCGAGTTGAATAAGTGTTGCAACAATCGGCGCAAGAATAATTGCTACGATGCCCAAGACCATCATGAGACCATTACTACCACCTTCTCGATTATTATCACGAGATCCGCCAAAAATCATACTGCGTAGAAAAAAGTCTGACACCATCGCAAGTAATCCAACTAACACCACAACCACGGTTGCAATCAAAATATCTCGGTTTCCAATATGGGCCAATTCGTGTGCAATGACGCCTTCTAATTCATTTCTGTCCATCATTCCTAGTAACCCTGTGGTCACCGCAATTGCCGCATGCTCCTTGTCACGACCTGTCGCAAATGCATTCGGTGCAGAGTCATTGATAATATACACTCGCGGCTTTGGGAGTCCTGCCGTAATGGCTAAGTTTTCTACAATACGATGGAGCTCTAAATATTCTGGACCGTCTGCTGGTGTTGCCCGTGCAGCCGATAAGGCAATTGCGTCAGACTTCCAATACGCCACAATATTCATGATGATAGAGAATGCTCCAAATGCATAGAGTATATTAATATTCCCATATACATATGACAAGGCGTATCCAACTCCCACAAACAACACCAAAAACACGGACATGAGTATCCAGGTGTTACGGACATTTTCAGTTTGGTGAGTATAGAGAGTCATATAGATATAGTATAACAGATTCAGGCTACCAACTTCCACCCCCTCCACCTCCTGAACCGCCTCCTGAAGAACCACTTCCCCCAGAACCTGAAGTTGCAGCCTTAGCGAGAGACCCAAGCGAGGTACCAAGACTAGTCATTTGGTTTGTAAATACATATGCTGAAAATGCTTGATTCGTACCTCCTTGATACCAGGACGACTCAGGAAGCATCATACCCTCAAATTGCTTGCTCCACTTTTCTTCTACACGAAACGCAATCGCATAGGGGAGGTACTTCATAAACTGTTCTGGTTTTCTCTCTGGGGCGTTGTGAAAATCAAATCGCTCCTTATCAGTCATTGCAAGAAATTCTTTAAATCCAAGAACTTCCTGTTTAAGTTCAGCCCCCTCATCAGTGAGTATTCGAGAATGGATAGTCATAGCAATAATACCCACAACCGCAACAAGGACAGTGAAAATAATGGACTCTCCCTGTACATACAATAGAGACACAACAAGGACTCCCATAAGTATTCCAGCAACTATTCTAAGATTATTTTTCTTGAAAAACCCTTGATCAATGAAATACTGCTCTTCTACTTTTTGCATCTCCTCAAAAAGCTTCTTTGAAACGAGTCGTGACCGTCCAGACATCTCTGTAAGAGTTATGGTTACCCCTTCTTGGAGATTATCACCAAAAATAAAATTTAATATTTTTATATCTATAGCACTACTATCTACTGGCGACTTTGTGAGTGTAAACTGATAATCTACCGCATTGAATACTCTAAGTACTTTCTTCTCCAAATAAGCAATCTTGATATACCCTCTTTCTGCAAGACTGATCATCTGCGCTGTGACATCTCTAAAATCTAATCCTTTATCAATAACAACACCTGCCTGGATAGGAGTAAGTCCTCGTGGTGGTTCATAGTGAGCCATCAAAGAACGCTTACTTGATTTATCTCGAGTGAAAATCTTTATAATCACTATACCTAAAAATAGTATTCCACCAAAAATATATAAGATTATTTGATGTCCACGAGGATCTCGTTTCGGATTATTTATTAAGTCATTATGTATCTGTCCACCTATCCTAGTAATTCCTGAAATAAATCCTTTTTGAAATCCGACTGCAACCGTCACTCCCTCACCTGAATCAATAGTATTTTCATTAACAGTAACGTCTCCTGTTTTGAAACTTGAACACTTCTCAGAAGATCCAAAATTTCCACGATAGCATGAGGATTGAATAATTTTCGGCGTTGTTATTACTGTTGCAGTAACATGGTCTATAGGAATAGACCATTGATCTCCTGTAATATTCCAATACAGTTCGTCATACACATCAAAAGAAACAAGTGCGTTTTTTACTACATAAGAAATCTTGTATGTTTTAATACCCGAAACCAAGCTATTTGGATCACCTATTTTGATATGTATTCCTAACTTATCCTCTGAGAGACTCTTCTGATAACTCATTCCTTGTTCATCGATTACCGAAACATTCTCAATATCAAGAAATGATCCGTCGTTGTTATTTAGAGGAATATCACGAAAAATCCCATGCTTCGAAGCACCTTCAAAGTCATAGGTGATCGTCTCAACTACTTGAACCGTGGCATCATCATTAATAATGATATCACTTGAAAAATTCTTGATACGTTCAGCATGAGAAATATGCGGAAATACTAAACCCACCATACACATCATCACAATCCATACATACGTATTGTGAACATTTTCAGTTTGGTGGGTGTAGAGTGTGGACATAAGGTTAATTTAATCTATTTGCAAACTTCAGATATGTACTTCGCCGTAAGATTAGCATCCCATTCAAACAATCTTGAGGAAGGTTTCCATACGTAAGCATTTATCATTTCTCTATCGCAAACCAATTCTCCCTCATCGTTCTCGTTATCAGTTTTACGAACAAAAGCAGTCGTATAGAAACCATCGTTTGAAGGTAAAATACCATAAGACATAGATCCACTAATTCTGCCTAATTCGAGAAGTTGAATTGGTACTATAGAACCATTCTTTTGCTTCATCTTTGTCACTAATGGCTTTCCGTTTTCCATACGAAGAATAAAAGATATACTATTATTTCCCCCATTTCCAGAAATAATAGCCTCTGGAATACC
Source organism: uncultured Candidatus Saccharibacteria bacterium (assembly GCA_964620085.1). Classification (GTDB taxonomy): domain Bacteria; phylum Patescibacteriota; class Minisyncoccia; order Phycocordibacterales; family UBA1006; genus CAIXMG01. The sequence continues at coordinate 28,096 of CAZUIQ010000005.1, forward strand.
ATCTCCTGTCAGATCAAGGGTCTTTGATAGTGAAAGTCCAAAATCTTTCTCGAACCAAATATCTGGATACTGAGTAATAATTTTTTCAAATTCTTGTTTAGTGAAACTTTGCCAATTAACATTTTGAGTACTTTCATTTTTTACCGAATTATTTCCATCAATAATCGGATCTGCAGAAAATTCATATTGGTCATCTAATTTTCCGTTATTATTAGAATATGATTTTTGTGAGAATAAGAATATTCCAGTTGCAAGGAGAATAATGATTATAATGAGAAGTATCGTATTTAATTTTGAATTGTTGTTTTGCATAAAAATTAATTCCAACCAATAAACTTAAATGTTGCTAATGTTTCGAAAAAATCAGAACCTCCATTGTAGAAAACATAGGCGACATTCCCTTGTCTAAAATAATAAAAATCGTCTCCAGCTTCTGGGTGTTTGTGTTTATACATTTTGAATGTCGTTCCGCCGTATACTACATTTTTGACATATACAAACTCCTGATCAGAAAGAATATTCTGCTCCCACCAAGAAGCATTCGTAACATAGGTAATCCAACCATTCGGCAACGTGATAGTGATCATCGGACCTCCTTCTGATTGTTGCTCTTTAGGTACATACCCTTTAGGTAACTCCACAGTAAACCCATGACTTTTATAGGCATACGTAGTTGAAGCTGAAACAGGCGCTGGGATAGTTTGTTGAGGAGTAGTTTGTGATGGTTGCTGTACGGTCGAAGTGTTTTCAGTTGGAATTTCTATAACTTGAGTTTTTGGTTTTTTAAGAGCAATAACAACTAAAGCCGCGGCAATTACAATCAACAGTACTATGATAATGATATTGTTTTTATTTTGCATAAATTTTATTTCTTTCCAAATCCTTCGAGTGCTTTTAATATTTCCATCGGGATCATATAGACAACCGTATTAGATTGGTCTGATGACATGTCATTAATTGATTGTAGTGTTCGTAGGTGTAACGCACCAGGTGCTGATGCAAGCATAGCTGCAGCCTTGGCCATATTTTCTGATGCAGCTAATTCCCCTTCTGAAGTAATAATAACCGCTCGCTTTTCTCGTTCTGCCTCTGCTTGTTTTCCAATAGTTCGTTCCAATTCTGGAGGAAGACTCACATCCTTTAATTCTACATTTTGTACTTTCAGTCCCCAATTATCTGTTTCAGTATCTACAATTTCTCGAATGCGATCAGCAATTTTATCTCTGCTTGCGAGCAATTCATCCAAGGTTACTTCTCCTACAATATTGCGCATCGTTGTTTGTGCGTATTGCGAAACTGCATGTTGATAATCTTCTACCTCAATGATAGCTTTAGACGCATCACTGACCTTGTAATAAATCACTGCGTTTACCCGTACGGAAACATTATCTCGTGTGATTGCGTTTTGATCAGGAACATCCACTGCCTTGGTACGAATATCCACTTTTTGATACGACTGAATAATCGGGAGTACTAATCGCCACCCCGGTTCCATAATACCCGTAAATTTTCCCAGAGTAAATCGCACTCCTCGTTGGTATTGATTAATTTGTTTGATACTTGAGATCAAAACTCCAATGACGATTATTGCAATGATGAATAGTTCCATAGATTTATAATACTAAGCTAATTAATAATTGAGATTTTGCGAATCTAAAATAATTTGATCAGGATTAAAGTTTGCCCGCTCTGTTTCACAAGCTGTTTTTTGCGGCTCATCATAATTTCCACAATTTGTAAATCTGAGCGTAAAAGCAATCTGTGTTGTCCCTGTAGCATAGGTATAATTTACATAACTACTTCCCATAGCACCTTCGGTACGAGTTTGAACACAATACTGTTTCCCATTAATGGTGCGGTACACCGCTTTTTCAAATTCAGGATTAACAACAATACATGAAGCATTTGCTGAAACAGTGGTCACGAGCGGTGGCCATTGACCACCACTAGATTGACCTCCAATATATTGGGTTTTCAACGGAGCAAAGATAATTGAACTTGTATCGGTATTTTTTTGTTCAGAGACTTGCAAAGAATTCTCTTGAGGGGTCTTTTTATTTACCACTAATAAAATACCTATTCCCACTAAAATTATTAAGATGATCAAAAGTATTGTATTTAATTTTGAGTTATTATGTTGCATAAAGTTTTTTTTATTTTTCGTAACCCTCAGGAATAAATTCTTCTAAGGTACGATCTGCTCCAAAGAAACCTCTTTCTTTTTTGTACTCAAACCATTTTTTAATAAATGGAACAATGTCGTCGGTGTGAATTTTAAAATCATAATAATTATCTGGATTACCTTGAATTCTAAATTCGCTAAAATAAGGCTCTCCTTCCTCATGAAGTCGCGGGTTCGGATTCACAAAAATTGAAACATATTGAGTTTGACCAAGTTTTCGTGCAATCTTGTTAAAAGAGACAAAATCCATATCCTCTTTTTTCTCAAAACTATTTTCTTTAAACATACGGCGTTGGTATTTTAAAACTTAACTTCCACAGGTTGTGACTCTACTCCATCATCTGGAATATCGAAGAACTCTGGTTTCGTGAACTTGAACATGTTTCCAATAACATTAGAAGGAAATGTTTCAAGAGCTGTTCCAAAGTCACGAACATTGGCATTATAAAACCGTCGTGATGATTGTAATTTATTTTCCGTATCAGAAAGTTCTCGTTGTAATTCTAAGAAATTAGTATTTGCTTTCAAATCAGGATAATTTTCAGACAATGCAAAAATAGATTTCAAAGTCCCTGAAAGCATATTTTCAGCCGCAGCATGTTCTGGACCTGCTCCACTTGATTGCATGGCAGTATTTCGTGCAGCAATTACCTTTTCCAGAGTTCCTGATTCATGAGACGCGTATCCTTTTACAGTATTTACCAAATTAGGAATCAGGTCATACCGACGTTTTAACTGGACCTCAATATCAGCCCATGCTTCGGCAGTACGGTTTTTAAAAGAAATAAAACGGTTGTAGATTGCAATAATCCAAATAGCGAGAACTGCAACAACTGCGATAATAATCCAAAGTAGTGTCATGATGTTTAATATATATTAGGAATAACCCTATTATTATATCATTTATGGCAAGCATTTAAAAGCAAGCTACTTTACGCATGTATTAAAAAACCATCGTTTAAAAACAATGGTTTTTTAAGATTACTTATCATTCTACAGTCCCCTCTGAAGGAGAATCTGTTTCTGGTGAGTCATCACCATCAGCTGAAGACTCACTTGGTTCTGATGGACTATCTGAAGACTCTACAAGTGTATCATCTGCAGGCGATTCTACAGGTTCGTCACTCACAGGTAACTCTTCTGGCTCTACTGATTCTGACTCAGTTTCTGATTCATTTGAGACTGGATCTGATTCTGTTTCAGAAGAATTTTCTTCTGGTTCTGTTGGTATTTCAGAATTATCATTACTATCACCAGCTTCTTCATCGTTTAGAGAAGAAGACTCGTTATTATTACCTTCAGTATTTCCGAGGATAGTATTTATCTGAGATCGATTGAAACATGTTTCACCTTGATCATCAACGATACAAATTTCTTCAGTAGTGAGACGTTTTGTAAAAAGATTAGTTATTCCGTTCGTTGCATCACCTAACCAACTCCTCACTCCATCAATAAACGAAGTATCTACTGACGATGCAAAGGTTTCAATCGACTCAATCTTCAGATCAAGTTCTTGAATCGCTTTGGTAAGAATCGGTGTCATTCCTGCATAGTTTACTGACAAGTACCCCGTTGATCCTGTTGATACTAATTCAGGGAAATATTCTTGCATGTTCTGTGCAATAAATCCAATATGAGTATCAGCATCAGGATTGTTATTCCAGTTAAAGGTAACCGTACGAAGATTACGCACATTATCTAATGTTGAATCATCAAGATCGGTGATATTTGTTTTTAATCGTTCATCTGATGAACATGCCGTACCGTTAATATCCGTTGCACAAGTAGTTCCTCCACTTGAAACCATGACGATTTCGTTGATGGGACGATTTGTTGATCCGATTATGAACTGGTTTGATGCGGTATTGGTTGCATTTGACCCCAGAGCAATACTATTTGAAAAACCTCCGGTTGATGCGTAATTTCCAATGAGAATAGCATAATCATCTCCATTTCCACTTAGTAAATTATTAACAAGATCACCTATCCCTGCTTGATTTCCAATGAAAATACTGTTTGTTGCATTTTCAGCACCTTGTCCTGCATTAACCCCAATAAAACTTGAACCTGTGGCATTGGTTGCACCTTCTCCAGCTTGAAATCCTATAAAGTTAGAATACGAAGCATTTGTTGCATCTTGACCAGCTCGCTTCCCTACAAAAAATGATTCAATTGCATTTGATCCTACACCTGTTCCAGTGAGCCCTGTTGAGAAAATACTAGTACTATTTCTTACGGAAAACGGACCTCCTACTGGAGCCCAAAAAAGCTCTCCAGTTCCATCATTTTTTAACACATCTCCCGATCCGCCCTGTGCACTTGGTAAGAAATATTCAATCCCTCGCCAACGGACGTTGGTAATAGAATCTGCGAGCATGAATTGGTTGGTTGCCGTGTTTGAATACGTTCCAGATGCTGCACCTCCAAGGAGGATACTATTTGAGAAGCCTCCGGTGTTTGTATTGTTACCAAGGAGAATTGACCAACATTGTGTAGTATCACAATTATCAGTAGTGTTTATTTCTGTGTTATCTACTGTATCATTTGTACCAGTATTTACCCCGATAAATATACTATTTTTTGCATTTTCTGCAGACAACCCTGCACCTGCACCAAAAAATTGAGCATTTGCAGCATTGGTTGCATCTTTACCTGTATCTGTCCCAAAAAAGTTAGAATTTGAGGCATTGACTGCATTTTGTCCTGCACTTGCACCAAAGAAATTTGAAAGAGAGACATTTGTTGCACTAGCACCCGCAAGATCTCCTAAGATAATATTTCCACCAGTCGATGTGTTTCCTTGTCCTGTTCCACTTAATCCTGAAGAATATAACGTATTACCAGATGTTCCAATACTAATCGGACTTGAGCCTCCTGCAACTGCCCATGACAAATTACCACTTCCATCATTGGTTAATACTTCACCTGATCCACCTTGTGCACTTGGTAAGAAATATTCCACTCCTCGCCAGCGTACGTTAGTGATTGAATCCGCGAGCATAAATTGGTTGGTTGTAGTGTTTATTGCACCCGCTCCAAGAGCAATACTGTTTGAATATCCACCAGTACCCGTTGCATATCCTATCAAGATAGAACTACCGCCACCTGATGATGAGTCTACAGTTGCAGTATTTCCTGATGCTTGTCCTGTGATAGTATCAGAATTATTAAATGAAAGTGATGAATAAGGTGCAATCAAAAGAGATGTTCCTGTGTCTTCGATAATTGCGCCATTACCACCTGATGAACTGACAACCACTTCTCCGACCACAAAAGGACCTGATGCTGATGAGTAATCTACAAAGAATCGGTTATCTACCGTGTCATTAAATCCTGAACCAGCTCCAATGAAAATACTATTTGCAGCATTCGTTGCATTGAGACCAGCACTTGGACCAAAAAAGTTTGAGTTTGAAGCATATGTTGCATCACCACCTGCTCTTGCACCAAAGAAGTTAGAGTTACTTGCATTCACTGCATCACCACCTGCTCTTGCACCAAAGAAGTTAGAGTCTGAGGCATTAGTAGCACTACCTCCTGCACCTGATCCGATAAAGTTTGAGGATTTTGCATTTATAGCATTTTGCCCTGCTGTACTTCCAATGAAGTTTGAATTATCGGCACTTGATGCACCATTACCTGCTTGATAACCAAAAAAGTTTGATTCAAAAGCATCTGTTGCATTTTGACCTGCAGCTACACCAAAAAAGTTTGAGTTTGTTGCATTCCCTGCACTACTTCCTGCAGTACTTCCAATGAAGTTTGAAAAGGAAGCATTAGGTGCGCTTGCTCCTGAATTGTAACCGATGAAAATAGAGTAGTCTGCACTGATTGCTTGACTTCCTGCATTAGTACCAGAAAAGAATGCTTCCGCTGCTACGGAATCAAGTCCTGTACCTGAAAGTCCTGTAGAGAAAATACTACTCGTATTTTCAACTGAAAACGGACTTGATCCACCTCCACCCGCCGTATCCCAAATCAACGTCTCATTATCTGCATCCAGTACCAAACTCTGTCCTGCACTACCTTGTATGGTTGGCATTTTCCAGATAGTATTAGATCCCCAAGTCCATTGAAGGGGATTCGTATCTGAAAAAGATAGCCCATGATCAATACTAGCACCATCGTCAATAGAAATTGTCCAATCAACATTAGTACCATCTGAACGAATAATGTCGGTACCAACCAACGTTCCTCCAGCTTGAACTTCAGAAGCCACAGAAAAACCGCCGCCAAATACACCTGGTAGTTTGGTTACTGATGTAAACGCAGTATCTCCCGTACTGGCATCTTGCCATCGATCTTCAATAACCTGAGCAAATGATGTTCCTGCAGGTTGTGCAGCAAAACTTGATACGTCTGCATAGCTATTAATTGAATAGGAAATTGAATCACCATTAGTTACTGAATTATAGTTTCCTTCATATCCAACCGATTGTCCAAAGAAGGTAAAGGTTCCATCTGCTGCTTGTCCATTGTAAATAGCTGAACCACCTAATGCACCTGTAGTAGAAAACGATGTTTCTCCGGTATCAAGATTACGAATAAAACCACCATCTACCGCAAGATTTCCATTGCCGTCATTATATAACACCGCATGAGCAGTTGTATTAGATAAAACATCTCCAATACTTATAGCGTTCGCAAATGAAATATTACACGCACTATCATCCGGACCTGTACATAACCCATCAAGTACCGGATCAAGGGTTTGTCCTGGACTTAATTGAGGCGCAGCAGAAAATACAAAAACCCCGTATCCTACAATAGAAAGAACTGCAATAATCATTTGAAAAATACGAGACTTAAAAAACATATGGGTATAGTATATATGATACATGCGTTGTTATGCAAGAAAAAAACCTATCTGCTATTGTGATACTAGATAGGTTTTTTAAAATATTCTTATACCCCTACTTGTTTTTATTCTTCCAATTATTCCATACCACCAACAACGGTGATGCAATGAAGATACTTGAATACGTTCCGAAGAACATTCCGAGGAACATAGCAATTGAAAGATTACGTGTTGCCTCTGGACCAAAGAGATAGAGTGCTCCAAGTGCAATCAAAACAGTAACCGACGTCATGAGTGATCGTACAAATGTCTGATTGATAGACTTCCCCACTACACTCGCAAAGTCTTCGGTAATATGTTTCGATTCGTTTGTATGAAGGTTTTCTCGAATTCGATCGAATACTACAATCGTATCATTAATGGAAACTCCGAGAATAGTGAGCAGTCCCACTATGAATAGTGTGTCTACTTGAAGCCCAAAGAATGCAAAGAATCCCGCAGGAATCACGACATCGTGAACCAGTACCGCAATCGCAATCAATCCATATACCCATGATGAAATTGGTTTTGCAACCTTACGGAATGTAAATGCAATAAAGAAAATGATCGCAAGTGATACTAGAATCACCGAGAGAATCGCCTTCGCTTTGAGTTCCTTCCCTACTGAAGGACCAATGGTATTAAATCGCTTCTCTGTCGCATGAGCATCTTCAAATGAAAGCGCTGCAAGGAGTGTATCTTTGGTTGCTTGATCAATAGGTTCGGTACGAACCATAATGTCATTTGTACCAACTTCTTGAACCTGTGCATCAGGACGAAGGAGTGCAATCTGTTCCCGAACCGATTCGGTTGTAGGACGATTATCATAAGTAACCTCGAGTACCGATCCACCAGTAAAATCAACACCAATATCAAACCCTTTCCAGATCATTGCAGCAATTGAAGCTCCTACCAAAAGGATCGCAATCGCAAAAAATATTTTTTTGTATTTGATGATAAACATAGAATGTAAATGTCTTATTACTTGAGTAGATTACTTGCTAATTCCTGAAGAGAACAAGAATCTCTTGATTCGACCATTTCCAATTCCTGCAATTGCGTACAACAAGGTTCGGGAAACCGTAATCGCCGAGAGCATCGAGATAATAACCCCGAGTCCAAAGGTAAGTGCAAATCCTTGAATCAAGGTTGTTCCGAACCAGAAGAGAATAACTGCAGAAATGATACTTGAAGTGTTTCCATCGCGAATCGAGTTCCAAGCCCGATCAAACCCGAGAGCAATAGCTTCTACTACTGACTTTCCACTATGCATTTCCTCCTTCATACGTTCAAAGATCAAAATATTTGCATCTACTGCCATCCCGAGACTGATGATAAATCCTGCAATACCTGCCGATGTCAGCGTTACAGGAATAAGCTTAAACAACGCCAACATGATTACTGCATATACCCCGAGACTTATTGTTGCAATGAGTCCTGGTAATCGATACCACAGGATGAGTAATACTGCAATTACAATCATTCCAATGAATCCTGCCATAAGTCCTGCATGAATTGCGCCCGCCCCAAGTGTTGGGCCGATAGTATCTGTAGAAATAAGTGAAACAGGCACAGGAAGTGCTCCTGAGTTCAAGCGACCCACTAATGTCTTGGCCTCTACTGGAGTAAACGTTCCTGTAATAGTTGCCTGACCTCCTGAAATTTTACTATTTACCACTGGTGCAGAAATGGCGGTTCCATCCAAATAGATTGCGACGGTTTTTCCAACATTGTCACCGGTGATTTTTTCAAATAATTTTGCTCCTTCTGTATTAAATTGGAGATTGATACTTGGGGCCTGAGTCGTTGGATCAAACGCAACCGTTGCCCGAGAAAGATACTGACCGGTAAGTTCTGTTGTTTTGTACTTACTATTAAACATTGCTGCTTCCAAATCCAAAGAACCATCGTTTACATCTGATGCGTTGACTTTGATAGCCTGAGAATCATAAGCAGGATCTTCAACTTTAAACTCGAGGAGCGGTGTTTGTCCAATCATATCAATTGCTTCTTTGATATCAGTTACTCCTGGAAGCTCCACCACAAGGTGATACTGTTTGCCATCTCCGGAGAGATTTGTAGACTCAGTCGAAACACGAGGTTCAGAAACTCCAAACAAGTTTACACGGCGCTCAATAACATCACGAAGTGAATCCATTGCTTCTCCAATTCCACCCGCGGGGATCTTTGAAACATCTGCGTTATAAACTAAGTATGAACCACCCGAAAGATCGAGACCTAACTTGAATGGTTTTGTGTTTGTTACTTGTGATATATATACAAAATAACCAATACCTCCTGCGACTAATAATACAACCAGTGCCAATAATCGTTTTTTCAACATAATAGGCTTATTTTACAGGTTTTTTCGGGAAAAGATAGAGTTGACAGATAATGCTACTAATATCCCAATCACAGCCCCTACTATAACATCTACTGGATAATGAACCTCTGCAAGCACTCGCGCAATACTAATAATAACTGCTGCTATAAAAAACACTATTCCCACTTTCTTGTTATAGAGATAAATAGCAGTTGCCAAGGCAAAAAAGACAGTGGCGTGCCCTGAAGGAAATGAAGCATTTGCGTCTACATAAAAATTATTTACAGTACCCTTTGTCACAAACGGCCTTGAGACATGTGTGATGTTTTTTATAATCGCTGAAATCCCCCATGCCACAAAAACGGTACTTGTGGTGATGAAGACTTCTGTAAAAATTCTCTTGATATGATGTTTATATTCAAACGCAAAAAATATAAGCGAGCCACCAATGACTATCCAAGGAAACCATCGTGCAAAAAATAAAATTATCGAAGATATGATGATCATACAAAAATATTTGTTATTTCATTACCAAGAAAATAGCTAAGAAAATAATTCCAGCAATGATACGGTACCATCCGAAAATTTTGAAGTCCGACCTGGTAACAAAAGCAATGAGCCATTTCACGGCTATATACCCCACCACACACGAAACGAGTGCGCCTACTAACATCATAAGCCATTCGTTACTTGAAAATGAAATTCCTGTTTTTAAAAGATCATATCCTGTAGCTGCGGCCATGGTTGGAATAGCTAAAAGAAAAGCTGTTTCAATGATAACAGGTCGTGGAATAGTCATACCCATTCCTCCAATAATAAGAGCTCCTGATCGAGAAACCCCAGGAATTACTGCTATCGCTTGGATAATTCCAAGCTTAATCATTTGAAGAGATGTAAGGTCTTCTATGGATCGAATGGTTATTTTTTCAGATGATCGAATGGTAAATTTTTTCTCGCACACCAAAATTATAATTCCTCCGATGATTAATACCACAGCTGCGATCCATACATTTCCAAGCAAGAACTCCTTGATGAGTTTATACAGAATAAATCCAATGATGCCTGTGGGGATAAATCCAATGATAATATTTCTCCAAGCTTTACATGATTGGAGTAATTTTTTTCTATATACAATAACCACTGCCAAAATAGCACCCAATTGGATAGTAATAATAAAACTTTTGACGAAATCTGTCTGAACAATTCCCAGCAAATGAGATGCGAACTCAAGATGCGCTGTAGACGAAATAGGCAAAAATTCGGTAATACCTTCGACGATTCCTAAAATAATGACATGGAGAAAATTCATGGGTTTATTATAACAAAAAAGCCGGTGCTGCGCACCGGCTTTTAAAACTAAGATTACTGAAGTTTAATCTTCTGAATTTCTTTAGGTTGTTCGTTTAACTTAAATTCTTCGCAGAGTTTTGTAAACGCAAACTCCCATCCACTTGAATTTTCCTTACTTAATTCATCTGAAACTGTCCTTTCTGAAGATAGGCGTCTGGAATAAAAACCTGGATTCACTGTTGGTTTTTCAAATTCATTTCCAGAAAACTTTTTAAACCAACTAAGCCCAAGTCCATTAAATTTTTCCTTGTATTCTTCAATCTTTTGAATTTTTGTATCTGCTTTTAGATAATCGGTGGTCAAACTTTTTCCATGATGACTTACAATTATCGCAGTCTTACCTTCAAGATATGCTTCTATTGCCAGTAGACACCCATTGGACTCCATAATCTCACCGATCTTTAAATCTATTGCTGGTTGTACAAATTTCTCTTCAGATGCCATTCTTAAATATAAAGCTTTACTATTTTCATTGAATGGCATTTGTGCATCCGTAATTAAAGCATCACATTCCGGTAAAACTTTTTCACCTTCTTCACGATTTGTTGCATAAACAAATTCATAATCAGTATTATTCGCAAAATAAGCTTTTGCGGCATCAAGGTTCGCGGGCGTATCGTCCACTACGAGAATCTTCTTTTTAGTATTCATGTCTTGTATTTTAATGTTTTCTAAATGATTTGCAACCATCTTATCATATATTAATAAAAAGTCAACTACAACCCAATAAACTCATGCTTCGTATCGTCACGATGAATCGATCGATTGTAGCCGCGCATACTCATAAGGATCCCAAGTGCTGCAAACTCGGTAAGAAGGTGTGATCCGCCATAGGACATAAATGGGAGCGTGATTCCAGTTACCGGCATAATGCCGATATTCATTCCCACATTTACAATAATATGACTCATGAAAAATATAGATACCCCTAGTGCGAAAAGGATTTCAAAATTCGAAGATCCTAACATTCCAATTTTTAAAATACGCCACATAACAATTCCAAAACAAATAAGAAGGATAGTACAACCAACAAGCCCCCATTCCTCGGCAAAGGCCGCAAAAATAAAATCTGTTCTATATTCCGGCAAAAAACTCAATCGAGACTGCGTTCCATATCCTACACCTTTTCCAAAAAACTGCCCCGAACCGACCGCAATAACTGATTGGTACACATTATATCCCGATCCGCGAATATCAGCCATCGGATTTACAAAGTTAACAATACGAGCTTTTTGATAGGGCTTGAATACAAACAGCCATAGCGCACTGAATGCCACCAATGCAATTGCAAGTAACGTCAGGAGGTGTTTTCTTGAAATTCCTGAGACAAGCATCATACCAATCCAAATAGCACCAAGGATCATAGCTGATCCAAAGTCAGGCTGAAGAAACACAAGCACAAATGGGACGAAAAAATAGGCAAATGTAATGAAAATATGTTTAATATTAGC
>CAZUIQ010000005.1:40248-41974 GCA_964620085.1 uncultured Candidatus Saccharibacteria bacterium
TTTCACTTTTTGTATTTAAATTTTTATAGTCGACAGCTTTTTCATCTTGCTCTAGAGCTATTATTTCAAAATTTTGCTTTTTTAATTCTTCTACAACTTCTAAAATATTTTCTTTATACTCCCATTCAATTTCATCTTCTGAGCCGAGAGAAGTTTTAAAAAAATCTTTTCTTTTTTTATTTTGGTTTTCAAATTTCTTTCCAGATTCAAACGGGGTAGGGGTTATGCCACACAAATATATTTTATCTACTCCGATCCCGGAGCTTGTCCTAAAAATTGATCCTACATTTAGACTGCTACGCACATTGTCGAGAATTACGATTTTCATATGTTTAATATTAGCAATTTCCATATGTCGGCGAGACAAGTACTTTGAAAGAATCAAAATAAGCACTAGCTTCATAGGATCGGCAGGTTGTAGTGAAAATCCTCCAAAATCAAACCACGATGTTGCACCCTTAGTCGTAGTTCCTATTAAAAAGATAATAAGAAGGAGTCCTGTCCCAAACATAAACAACCATACGAGCGTTCCTGCCTTTTTAAATACCTGGGCATCAATTCCTGATAGTATAAAAAATACACAAAACGCAACGACAATCCACATTAATTGTCTTACAAGATAGGAGCTTTCTATATTAAATGATGACATAGTAATAACTCCTGCTGCCAAAATAGGCACCAGTGCCGCAATTAACACCCAATCTACATTTTTTAAGATACGAGCAAACATACTTATTGCTGAATAAATGGATTCAGTCTTGGGATAATTTCAATACGTGTAACTGCCTTATCAAACTTTTGTGGCCAAGTAAAATAAACCGTTTCACTTGATTGTTGAGGAATTGACTCTATAACTGTCTTACTCGCATTAACTGCATTACCATCATCACCATAAAGAATCGCAATTACTTCGATATTTTTATAATCAAATAGAGTAGTATTCACAATATCCACTGAAAGCTTTGGGGCCTTGTCAATATCTGTGAGAACGGTATTTGTAGAACCAAGTTGTGGAAGTGTGTATTTTTTATCTGTGGTTATCCATTCAGGTGCTGTGGTAAATTTGAAAAAAACAGCACTCGGCGTTCGATTCCCTGTTTTAACAGGAGATTCAAAAATTGCCGTACGTTCGTTAGGTCCCACAAAAGTAGAACCGGTAATTGGTTCATCTGCAAGAATATTTTCATCATCATACACACGAAATTCATAATTAATTTTTTGAACACCTGCTGTGGTATTTTGATTTTCAACATACGCAAGAACACTCCACACATTATTTGCTATAGGAAAAATCCTATACCATCTCGGTACAATTGTTTTTGCATCCATAGGACATACACGGCTACATACCCCACCACCATCAATGCACCGTTCATTCTGATTTTGTTTCCCATCGAAACAGGTGGGAGCAACATTAAAAAATGTTTTGTAGGTAACATATCCAAGAATAACTGCGGCAATTGCCACTACCAACCCAATACATCCCATTTTTTTCCGAGTAGAGTAATCCATACAATGGCATCAGTATAGCAAAATTACCAAACAAAAAATACCCTTGCGGGTACTTTTTGATCCATCTTGCGACAGATTTTTGTCAACGAAATGCTATATCCCGCGAAGCTCATTTGCATGAGCGAAGTGGGATTGATTGAGAATGGATTCTATTAAGTCCTCAGTTCTGGCGACACCTACTCTCCCTGCAGTGCAAGTACCATCGGTGTAGCGG
>CAZUIQ010000006.1:0-39926 GCA_964620085.1 uncultured Candidatus Saccharibacteria bacterium
TGTACGGTCATGTACTTAGTCTAGTAAAAAGTGCCAAATGTGTTTAGAGATTACCGAAGTCTATTGACATATTATAGTATGTATGATATTATCATACATGAATACATTTTTTTACTAAAATAGAGCAAATGTTCAAACACATCAAACTTACCGAAGAAACTGCAGATTTAGTACTCTCCCTCTTAAGAGAAGCCACTAGCGAATACGCAGTAACTATTTTCTCTTTTCATGTTGCCACTAAGAACAACTATCTTGAAATCTTTAAAAAAGAACAAGGTGTTCATGGCTCAGAAAAAATTCTTAAGGAGGTGCAAGATCCTCACTACAAAAAGCAGTTTTTACAAAAGTTTTTATCTGATACACTAGATATCGAATTCCTTAGAAATGAAGGGAAAAATAGTATCAAGTATTATGGAAAACAACAGCAACGATTGAAAAATTTTCTACCCTTTGGTACCGATTTCTTTTTCGAAGAAGGCAATAAGTACGCTGTGAGTATCTACACAAGAAAAGGCAGTCCTTTAACTGATGTAAGCATATTCACAGTAAAGACAGCATCTGATTACTTACGAGATATCGTCTCTCAACAGAGGCAGATGAACGATTAATACTCTCAGTATCGTAATGATTCGACCATTCTTAAAGTCCGAACTCGAAAGAGTACGGATTTTTTATTTCATCTTCCAAACAACAACCCTTGCTGGCCTAATTACTCGTTCTCCCATCAGATACCCTTTCTGAATAATCCGTTCGATTTTGTGATCAAGATTTACATCATCTGTTTCCTTGGTTTCAATTGGTTCATGCCTATTAGGATCGAATTCAACACCGACTTGATCAATAGGACTAATCCCATTATTCTCAAGTGCGGTTTTTAATTGACTGTAGATATATTCAACACCCACGCGCCAATTTTTATCTACCGCCTCCCATGCAGCCGCATTCCCCATCGCCATATCAAAACTATCCAAGGTTGGGAGAAAATCTCCGAGAACTTTTTCCGTAGTTTTTTTCTTGGTCGTATCACGAACCTCATCAAGCTCTTTTTTCAAGTTTACATAATCCGCACGTGCACGCTGAAGAGCGGTGAGATGTTCACGAGACTCTTTTTGAGACACTTTCAAATCAGTCCTAAGATCTTTAAGCTTTTGCTTGTCTTTTTTTTCATCTCCCACCCAATCAAGCTCCTCGAATTCGACATCGTCAATATCCTCTGCCCCGTGGAGCTCGTCATCGAGCGAAATGGGGTCGGCTTCAATTTCCGCCTTCTCTAGAGTTGGGTCATTGTATATATCGTCGTTCATATGGTGGTATTATACATAATTTCAAGAAGTTTAACAGCCAAGAAAAAAGCCTTTCTATCCAAATAGATAAGCATGGCTTCCTATATCCAATAAAGCAAGCACTAAAACACCTTGTTCAATTTTATACACTAAAAGCAAGTCACCTTGAATATGACACTCTCTGACACCTCCGTGTTTGAGACGTTGATATGATTTTTTAAATTCCTCTGTTTCATGAATCCTATACACGAAACAGTATTATAGCTAAGACTTATCTAAATCGTCAAATAACTCTTTTGCTGTTTTATACGCCTTACCATTTTTGATTGCATCAGCAATTTGCGCATCCCAAAAAGACCTTGGTTTTCCAGACAAAAGCATTGTGGGCTTAAACGGCAATCCTTTATCCACAACCACCTGATTCAAAAACATTTTAATAGCGGAAGACATATCCAATCCCAAAGAAGCCAGCATCTTCGCCGCTTGAGCTTTTACTTTTGCATCGATTCGAATATTTAAAGTAGTCATATGGGTAGTATATACGATGTAATTACAATGTCAATACAGGTGTTCACACCTTGACAAAAGTTTTAAAAAGTATACTCTCATTATAAGAAAACTATTTTCATAACTAATTAAACACTGCGAAAAATGAAATCTTGTATTCTTACTAAGGAAAACCTCGAAACATTGGTCCGCGAACTGGCCGAGTTCACCAAAGACAGGAACTACTGGCTAGGTATCTCCTGTGGGAGAATAGAGCATGTAGAAGATCCAAGTCATGACTGGTTCAGAGGAGTAGGCACATTTGAGAGAGTTGTAAAACTGTCTTTTTATGAAAATCATAATGGTTACGGAATTCAGATTCGTCACATAAATTCAGTGGATAATTTATCTGTAACACCCGAAGATGATATTATTTTTTTCGGATCAGAAATTATAATTAACGGTAACGATCTTCTTTATTTCGAAAATAATAGGAACATCTCTCCAAGTGGCGATACCTGCCTCTATATGGAATGGACTGTATCACGGAATGAAAAATATTCTTCTCAAAAAAGACAACTAACCTGTTCAGGCAACTGAACAGGTTTTTTTCTATTTTAAAAAAATCCCACAACAAAAAATCCCTCTCGGGGAAATTTGTAAAACGAATTATCGCTTTGACCTCTCGACAAGCTCGAGGCAAGCCGCTGCTAACGTTTACTCCACTGAGAACTCTTTCGAGCCTTCTTGTGTCCGAACTTACGTCGTTCCTTAGAACGCGCATCTCGTTTCAAGAATCCAAGTTTTTTCACTTCAGTCTTTACAGACTCATCAGTCTGAGAAAGAGCTCGAGCGATTCCATGGCGAATTGCTTCAGCTTGAGAATGAGTCCCACCTCCCTTTACTACTACAGTAATGGTGTAGTTCTTAGCATCCTTAAGTTTGAACAATGCCTCCATTGCAACCTTCACGAGATCCTTGGTTGGAAAGTATGCGTCTGCTGGCTTGTCGTTGATAACGAGTGAATTCTTAGCTGCTTCCGTAATACGAATACGAGCCGAAGATGTTTTTCGACGACCAGTAGCAGCTATATAATTTTGAGATTTTGTAGCTGTCATATTAGTCGTTGATGATTAAGTTCTTAAGCATATCTGTTCGAAGTTTATTTCGAGGAAGCATTCCACGAATCGTTCGCATCAGCACTTCTCGAATACCACGACGATCTTTTAAGTGTCCTCGTGTTTCAATTTTCTGACCACCTGGATATCCAGAATAGGTCTGAAGCTCTTCGTTTAATCGTCGTTCTGAGAGGTCTAGTTTCGAAGCATTTTCGATCGTAACTTTTACATCAGAAATTTTATTGGGTGCAAAACCCGTATCCATCTTCCCTCGCAAGTAACTTGCGGCGAGACTGGTGACACGGCCAAGCTTTTTCCCTGTTGCATCAATAGTGAATTCCATAATTTAATAATTAGATAATAATTTCGGTGTCCCTCTCCACGATAGTGGAGAGGGTGGCATTGCGTAGCAATGACGGGTGAGGTTATACGAACTCGATAATCGCCATTTCACTTCCATCTGAAAGACGATTTGGCAATTTCATGATTCGTAGATACCCTCCCTTTCGGTCGGTATATTTCGGAGCGTAGTCCTTGATCAGTACTTGTGCAACATCGAGTTGCCCCCCCATTTCTGCGGTGAGCAATCGAATTGCAGCAAGATCAGATCCAGACTTGGCACGGGTTACCATCTTTTCAACCATAGGTCGAATTTCCTTGGCACGAGGAAGCGTTGTTTGAATACGTCCGTGAAGTACGAGCGCTCGCACAAGACTTCTCAAGAATCCCTTGCGAACTTTTCGTTCGCGTCCGAATTTTCGTTTGTTGTCGTGATGTCTCATAATAATTTGATTAATCTCTAAATAAGTTTACTTTTTGAGTGCGAGACCATAATTGGTAAGCACGTCCTTTACTTCATTTAATCCTTTGTCCCCAAATCCATCAAGCTCGAGAAGTCCTTCCTCGGTTTTTTGGATAAGACCACCCACCGTTCGGATACCTGCATCTGAAAGTGCGTTGAGAGTTCGTGTTGAAAGCTGAAGTGAATCAATTCGTGTTTTCAAAACCTCAGTAAGATCCTCCTTGTCCATAGACTCATCATCTTTGACAGTTCCTGTTGTTACAGATACCGGCATTTCAACATGAGTTTTTGCAATTTCCTTGAGATCAAGAATCGCTCGAAACTGTTCAAGCATGATTTTCATCGCATCCTCGAGAGCCACCTTTGGTTCGATAGAACCATCAGTTTCAATAACAAGACGAAGTCGATTGTAGTTCGTTCGATCTCCAACACGCATATCTTCAACATCATAACTACATCCTACGATAGGAGAGAATCGGGCATCCGTCATAATCGTTCCGATGTCTACCTTCTCTTTTGAAAGCATTTCTCGAGAAACAAATCCTAATCCCTTTTCAACAACTACTTCGATGTTGAGCTCTGCACCCTTTCCTGTAACTTCACCAATATATTGATCTGGTGTGGTTACAACCAATTGTCCAGATGTTTGAAAATCAGAAGCTTTTACGACACCACTTTTTACAGAGAGTGTTGCGGTTGCTGACTCATCACCGGTCAATTGAAAGCGAACTTTTTTCAAATTAAGAATCATAGTGATAACATCTTCTCGAACACCTTCAAGTGTTGAGAACTCATGCTCAACTCCTTTGATCTTTACTTGAGTAATCGCAGCACCAGGAACCGATGAAAGAATGATTCTTCGCAATGAGTTTCCAAGTGTATGACCATACCCTGGGTAAAGTCCTTCGATTTCATATACTCCTTGTGTGGAATCTTCTGAAACAGTTTTTAGTTTTGAAGGCAAGACAATTGATAGTGACATCATAATGATTGGTGTAAGTTATGAGCGAATAAAATGAATAAAGAACACTGAGTTTTGGGATATATCCCACGCCGCCCTACGGGCTATGCGGGACCTATCGGCTGTAGAACTCGATTACTACCTGGAAATTCAAGAACGGATCTGGATTTTTAGGCTCTCCTGAGATTTTTGCAGTAACTGCTGAATCATCGTAGGTAAACCAATCAGGTTTTTTAATCGCTTTCAATTTTGTTGCAACATCAGTAAAGAGCTTTGTGGTCTTACTTCCTTCGCGAATTGCGATTACATCATTCTGCTTGAGAGCATATGATGGGATAGTAAGTTTCTTACTATTTACGGTGAAGTGTCCGTGAGATACCATCTGTCGCGCAAGCGCTCGAGTATTGGCAAATCCAAGACGATATACGGCGTTATCAAGTCGTTCCTCAAGCTGTTTGAACAAAAGGTCTGCAGGTGTGGTTCCTTTTTTACCATGCTCCATGGCATAGGTAACATAGTTAGAAAATTGCTTTTCTCGAACTCCGTACATAAAACGAACTTTTTGTTTTTCAATCAACTGATTTCCGAAGTCTGAACGTCGTCCCCCTTTCTTACCTTTCTTGGTAACAGGTTCTGACTGTGCAAATTTTGCGGTCTGACATTTTTCATAGATACCGGCACCAAGGCGTCGGCACAATTTATATTTTTTCTGTGTCATATATATTTATGTGATTATACTCGTCGAGCCTTCTTAGGTCGTGGACCATTAAAAGGCACTGGTGTGCGATCCTTGATTGATACAATATCAATTCCCTTTGCAGAGAATGATCGGATTGCTGATTCTCGACCAGAACCTACACCTCGAACAACAACATGAACCTCTTTCAGTCCAATCATTTGAGCTTTTTCAGCAAGTACTTCACCGATCTTTGCCGCAGCAAAAGGTGTTCCCTTTTTAGCCCCTTTGAAACCAAGAGCTCCTGAAGAAGATGACATCACGGCATTTCCATCCATATCTGTGAGTAATGCCTTTGTGTTATTAAAAGTTGATTGCACGTGCAAAATTCCCACCACTAATTTTTTCTTTGGTGTACGAGAAACAGCCCGATCGCGGAGACTCTTGTCAACCCTTTGTCCTTCTGTTTTTACAATTCGTTTTTTTCCCATATGTTTAGAAGTTAATTAGGTCTTAGATTCTTTCTTACGACCAGATCCCATGGTGAGACGCTTGTTTCCTCGAACCGTTCGAGAATTCGTCTTGGTACGTTGACCTCGACTAGGAAGGTTGCGTGAGTGACGCGTTCCTCGGTAACTACCGATATCTTTTAATCGTTTGATGTTTTGACCAATTTCACGAGTAAGATTTCCTTCAAGTTTCATAGTTTCAACAATCTTACGGATTGCTGCCTCTTCGTCTGAAGTCAAATCTTTGATCTTTTTCTTTGGATCAACAGATGCTTGTTGAGCAATAGAAAGTCCCGCTGGAATACCGATGCCGTAAATAGCAGCTGCAAGTCCGTACTGAACATTTTTATTTTCTGGTAATGTAATTCCTAGAAGTCGCATATAATGTGAATACTAAAATTAACCCTGTCGAGCTTTATGTCGAGGATTTTTTTTGTTAATGCGATACAAACGACCTTTTCGTCGAACGATTTTGTCATCCGGACTAATTTTTTTGATTGATGATCGAATTTTCATGATCGGTATCTATATTTGCTAATAAACGCTTACTACTAATATTTTGCCTTACGGCCAGAATAGCTGGTCAAAAAATAACAAGAGAGATTTACGCTCTCTTCACAATTCTTCCTTTACCTCCATAGGGTTCAAGGAGCACATGAACCGTGTCACCAATCAATACTTTGATACGATGAAGTTTCATTTTGCCAGAAAGGTACGCAACTTGTACGTTACCATCTTGAAATCGCACCCGAAACATTGCGTTTGGGAGCGCTTCGAGGACTTCTGCTGTTACGATTAATTTATCGTCTGTTTGTACCATGTGCAGTAATTTGAATCTTAGCAAATATATAAAACAATGTCAACCAATTATAACTTATCCACAGAAAAACGTCTTATATTACAATGGTTTTAAAAGTTGAACAAGTTTTATTTTTAAGTCAATAGGTAAAATTAGAATTATAATGCTACAACTTCTAGTTGATGAGGGTTTCTAGGAAGAATCCGTCTCCAGAACGGTTGTACCTGTAGCTTGTAAGTAGCTATTTCTGGAATTTGATCCATAGAAGATCTTGCTTCTTTTCGAGAAATGCCCAAAATTGCCTCCTTTATCTTCTGCGTATCCAGAAGACCAACCACCGTACCTGTTCCGGTAATACGTATTTGAATTTTCTGTGGAATAGGCTGACCTGCGACTATGGCACTTGTCAGAATTGACAGATCCTCAAAGTTTTTTAGAGTAAGCTTTATATTCTTTTCCACACCAAGACTATCACCTATGATTCGGGCTATTTCTGAACGATGTACTAATAAGATAGTGACCGTCTGATTTGCGATGACATGTACCCCATCTTCATGTTTAGGATCAAGTACTATGGTTACAGGATTTTCTGGAAGCGTCAGAGGTAGTGCAATCATGGTATCTGGAACTTGCTCAGAAAGTCGTGCAATGAGGGTTTCTGTACGTGAAAACTCATTTTTCAAATCTTCAGCAGCTCTCGTAATCATCTCCGGATCAGCAATTGCATCTAAATCATCAGACCCTCCTGTTATTTCTGTCACAGAACGAATGGTAACCCCTTCAAGTGTTTTTGAGGTCTTTGAAAAAGTAAAATCATCTAAAGCACTATTTCCATAGATACCCGCATCTTTGGCAATTACCCCAACATCTATTTGTCCGGGATCTTTCAAACCTTTTGGTGGGATGGTAACTGTTTTTGAGATAAGATATTTTTTACCAGCACTTGAGATGATTTCTGTTTTTGCAGAGATAGTTTTTGCACTCGTATGAGTATTATATAATCTCACGGTACCCGATGCCTGCGCTTCACTTGGGGCGCGACCTGTGATAGGAATAACTTTTTCACTCGTAAATGTTTTTGTTGCGGTTGCAAAAAATACCCCATCCGTATTTCGAGATTGCGTTAACGTATACATTTTATCTACGGTACCCGAAAACTGTTTTGGTGTAACTGCCACCTTGGTATACGTAAATAGTCCACCTATACCCATACCGAGCGCAGTGATACAAATCATAGCAATAATCCACAGGAAACACCCTGAACGATTTCGTACAGGGTTTTCATAACTTTTAAAGACCACAGGATCTTCCTGTTCTGATACTGGCTGTATTTCAAATTTTTGAGGTACTTCTAAAACCTGTTTTTTTACAACAGTTTTTTTCGTCACAATCATGTCATTCATCATGTGTTTTTTATCAGGCATAAGAAGTTATCTATTCAAGTCCTGCCAAGATTGCAAGTGATAGTGAGCTATTTTTTACTCGTGCCGTATGGGTATAGATCAGGAATTCGTCAAACATTTCTGTCTGAATAACTTCTATTTCCTTATTGATATCAACCTCAATCATAGGCTTCAAGGCTTTTGCCCATACAGGATCCATTATGAGTATTACTGGCCCTGAAATATGCCCCATCTGTTTTTTAATACGAAGCATGATCATACGAATTTCATCACTCATTTTTTTATAAGCCATCTCGATTCTTTGATAATAAATATCTCGCTCGTGTTCTAAGAAATTTTCATCACTTGCAAAGCGCATTACTGACGCACTATGTCTCTGATCTACCCCAAACAGACGTGCGATGGCATTCTCAAACATGGCAAGACCTGTGTTTATTTTTTCTGAATAACTCATTAATCCTCGATTGAACACTAAGCATGTTCCCGATACTCCCCCAAGAGTAATCACCGTGATTTGATTATACTCTTTTGCTATTCGTGAAAACGCCGTGTCTAATCCACTAAAAGAAACATCTACCCTATGGAACACATCGGCATATACTCCTAGTATCATTTCAACAAATGCCGCCGGGGCTAATGCAACCGTGGTATGAAGTAGGAACGATTTAGCAGAAATACCCACAGGATTCTTAACCATATACCCATTGGCCTCAACGATAGGTTTCGTAGTGTGCATAATTCCCCACATTTCATCACGAGCATAATCACGAAGAGCCTCTTGTTCAAAGAGTCGTGCATCACGAACCATGGCATCATCAATTATTTTTTGGGTGATTTTGAAAGGACTTGTTTTCTCTATGGTGATATGACGTGATTTATTCACGAGCCAAGGCTCACCCATCACACATACTAACTTGTCGTAATTTCCATGAACCTTGCGACATTGTTCGAGTACTTTTTTTACTTCATGCTCAACAAGACTCTCAAGGGATGCTTCTGTAGTACGGTGATGCATAATTTTTTCCTCACACGAAAATATAACCACCGGCTTTGTCACGGCACCTTCACGATGATACGTTCGCACCACCGAAGCAGTAATTGAATAACTATTCACCATGAGCACACACATGGTTTGTTCTTCTTTGGGCTTGTTTTTGAGAAAAGAAAACATGTGCTCATTATAGAACACATGGTTTCTTTATTCAATCCATCCTCATCCGGCTCTATCCAATCATTGCTTTTATGCGACGCACCCCAGCGCTACTCGCCTCTTCTTTTTGAATCTTGAATGTTCCAATTTCAGAAGTATTCGTCACATGGGGACCACCACAGAATTCGATGCTTATAGCATCGCCCTGAGCGAGTGAGCTTTGCGAACGAGTCGAAGGAGCAATTTCATATACACTCACAATATCAGGATATTTCGCACCGAATTCCATCTCTGCACCCAGCTTTTCGGCTTCCTCGCGAGGCATTTCTCGTCGCACGACAGGAAGCTTTGCTTCTATCCAAGTATTTACTAAAGCTTCTACTTGTTGTAATTCTTCTGCGGTTACTTTGCGATCGAAACTAAAGTCCATACGGAGGCGTTCTTCCGTGATATTGCTTCCTCGTTGGTGAATATTTTTATCAACGACTTCTTGTAATGCTGCGAGTAACAAATGATGTGCCGTGTGTAACTTCACGGTTGTTTCATTGGTATTTGCAAGACCTCCTTTGAATTTTTGTTCTGAACCTGAACGAGATGCTTCTTGGTGTCTTTCCATTAAAATCTTAAATGCTCCCATCACTGCATTTTCTGAGAAAGGAATTTTCTTTTCTTTAGCCAGCTCAATTGAAAGCTCTGGAGGAAAACCGTGTGTGGTCCATAGATCAAAAACGTTTTGTCCGTTAAGCTCTAATACAATTTTCTCGCCAGAATCAAGATTTTTCACAGAAGTCTTCATATCAAAAACTCTTAATCCTTGGTGTAGTGTTTTTTGAAATTGTTCAATTTCATGAAAGATTACACTGTATCCCATCTTTTTGACTTCAAGAATTTCTGGGTAAGCCCCTCCATAAGATTCAATCAGCCGATCAAATATTATTTTATAATTCTCTAACGATGAAGAGATTATTTTTTGAAAATAAACAACTCCGCGACGTGTTAGACGACGCATCACAT
The DNA here is from genome assembly GCA_964620085.1 of uncultured Candidatus Saccharibacteria bacterium. GTDB lineage: Bacteria > Patescibacteriota > Minisyncoccia > Phycocordibacterales > UBA1006 > CAIXMG01. The sequence goes on from CAZUIQ010000006.1 coordinate 10,202, forward strand.
ACCCCCTATCTTTATTACTAGGAACGACACCATCTGACGCCATGAAAATTACAGTTCTAAAGTGATCCAGTGTAATTCTCTCAGCTTTTTGTTTTTCAAAATCACTTCCAGAAAACTGTAGACTTTCTATTCGTATAGCATCGCGGACTGCTTTAAATAAATCAGTATCATAAGCAGTATTTTTTCCTTGCATCACCGCAGTAAGACGCTCTAGTCCCGCACCAGTGTCCACATTCTTCTGAGAAAGATTTTTATATACAAAAAGTCTTGATTTTAACCAATCAATAAGAGTCGGATCTGTTGATACTTTTACCGCATGAAGTCCAACATCTTTGGCACAACTAGTATGTTGCTCATTACAATCAAAATAAATGCACTTACTAAGATCAACCCCAAGCTTCATTGAAAGTGAATTGAAAAAATCTGGATTATCTTTTTTGAGACCAGTCTCTTGCTCAAATACTTCTATAGTAAAATCTTTTAGTATCTCCTTTGCTTTTTCATGATTTCCGTTTACTACCAATATCTTTCTATTTTTAGTTTTCTCGAGAAAATTAACCAGTTCTTGATTTAGATTAAATTGATCATCATAGAGACTTCCCATTCCATCAATCAAAATAACTGCTGGGCTTTTCTCATACTCCATAAACACATCATTCCAGATTTCAATAAATGTTTCCTTTTTTACCTGCTCAACAAAAGACTCCTTCGAAATTTCTTGTCCAATAAAATCACCATTCATGTCATAAAACATTTCTGAACACGGACCACACGGACCATTATCTCCCGGACTCCACCAGTTATCATCCGCACCCAATGGATAAATTCTATGTTCAGGAATCCCAAGATTCATCCAAATATCTTTTGATTCTTGATCGAATGGAGCATTTGCATCACCTTCGAAAATAGTCACGGCAAGTCGCGCAGGATCAAGCCCTAACCCCTCTTCTTCACTTGTTAAGAATTCATAGCTCCAAGAAATCGCTTCTTGTTTAAAATAATCTCCAAGAGACCAATTTCCCAACATTTCAAAAAACGAAAAGTGTCGATTATCACCAATATCATCAAGGTCCCCTGTTCGTACACATTTCTGACAACTTGCCAATTTAGTCCCAAGTGGATGCTTCTGTCCCATCAAATACGGAACCAGTGGCTGCATGCCGGCCGTATTAAAAAGCACCGAAGGGTCATTTTCGGGTACCAAGCTTGCTGATGGTAAAATAGCATGACCTCGCTTCTTGAAAAATTCCAAGAATCTACTGCGAATTTCTGATGACAACATAATAGACCTACCTTATCATATTTTGGGAAACAAAAAAAGATCATGAGAAAAGGCGCTCTTGTGAAGCACCTTTTTTATTCTGTAAGATTATTAAACTATGGAGTTAAAGAAATTGGAACGTAGGTCCATCCTGAGTCGCATGCCTTGATGAGGTCACTCCTTTCGTTAATATACAAGTAACAAATCCCTTCATTTCTTTCAATAACCTGCTTGATTATGTCACTTGAAAAAGTGTGACTCATTTTGATAACCTCAGGATGTTTTTCTACACGATAATCATCGTCTATAATTAACTGAAGTAGTCCCTCATACCTTACAATCTTATAATCAGCTACATATTCTAACGGAATGATTGCATGGCAGCTTTTTGGTTCCTGTAAAAAAACCATCTGTGCTTTTACCTTTTTTAACTTGTTGTTCATTTCTATTTTTTTATTTATAACAATACCATATTTAACTTAAAAAGCAATGTTTGTTTATATTATTTTTGGGAAACAAAATAAGCGGACACTGTGTCCGCTTATGATTTTCAGGAGGAATTTAAAGCACTTCGCAATATTGCCAAACATACCCCTTTGGTAACCAATAATCCTTGATGTAATTTCCACTTCTTACAATCTCTCTAAATTGCAAACAGTGATCTACGTTACCGAATTCATCCATCACCGCAAATTTTTTTTCTGAATTTTCCTCTGCGGGAAACTGATTAAAACTAAACCAGCCTCCTTCTTTACTTACTACAAGCCTTATTGCTTCTGGCGATTCAAGATGAATAATAACCTTGCAGTCATGGAGGCCTCGTTGGGAATAAATCGTTCCCTGTTGATCATCACATTGAATGTAACAAATCCCATTATTATCAAGTATCTTTTGATAATCTTCAGAAGATAGATCATCCACGGAATGACCTTCATTTCCTAAAGCATCCAGCCCTTGGTACTCTTTGTAAACACAGAAAGAAGATATTGGCTTGCCTTCTATTTTCGTTCCAATTTTTAAAATTTCCAAAGAAATTGCTTGACTACTATCTTCTACAAAAACATCCGGAAAAAGTGGATCTATTGGAATAATAACCATACTTTCTGTTCCGGGTAATTTGACTAGAAATGCTTTTCTACTGTGTGGATATTTCATACTAAAAAAATTGATTTGTGAGAAAATGATTTAAAAATACAATACCACACTCAACCAAAAAAGCAAGGTGTCCCTCGCTTTTTTAAAAAACTTATTTCTGATCCATTGCAATCATCTTCTTGAGACTTTTAATATCTACTTTCACCGTATCCAGCCCATCCTTCCAAAAATCTGACTTACTGGTATCAATTCCAATACTCTTGAAAATATCCTCGGGTGATCTACTCCCCCCCGCAGACAAGAACTTGTTTATTTTTTCTACAAAACTCGAATCCTGTTTAAGGTACCCATACATTGCACTACTAATGAGTTGCCCATATGCATAGCTATACACATAGAAGAACCATCGTGCATGCATATACCGCACAAACAAATACCCGTCATCTTGAGTAATCTTGAATGTTTTTCCGAGCTGTGCCTGCAGGTGTTTTTGCATAGTTGCCGTGAAATCCGTCTGCGAAATCTGCCCTCTCTCCCGAATCATCGCATGAATATCTTCCTCGTATCCAAAATAGGCCGCTTGGCGAAATAGTGTATTGCACGCATCCTGGAGGTGGTTATACTGAGCGTACATACGCTCGCGTTTTGGTAAGTGCTGCAACACTTCGGCAAATGCAAAATTTTCAAAGAGTGTACTTGCAACCTCTGCTGTAGAGATAGGATGATTTTCATACATCACCGTTTGCTGCTTGGAAAGTTCACGATGAATTGCGTGACCCATTTCGTGTGCAAGTGTCCTTAATGAATTTAAATCATCTGTCCAGTTTAAAAGTACATAGGTTGGGCGATTATAGGCACCCCAACAATACCCACCTCCTCGTTTTCCTACTCGTGAATACGCATCAATCTGGCCATTTTGTAAAAACCTATCAAAGATCTCTACATACAACGGATCCACTTTACCGAATGCACTCCTAATAATTTCTACCGATTTTTCAAACGTAAACACTTGCTTACTCGCTGACAAGGTTACGCCCATATCATAATAATAGAGTATATCTCGTCCCATAAGCTCTGCTTTTATTTTTGAAACTTCATGCGAAATGACGTATGACTTTCTGAGGAGTCTCATCAAGTTTATAATGACCGATTCATCATTTTCATAATCGAGAATAGTAGCACTGTACGGATGCGCCAATCCTCGTAATTCATCATCAATCTTTTTATTAATAATAATTGCATTGAGTTCAGCCTCGGCAAAAAAACCTATTGATTTTAATTTTTCAATAACCAGACTATGTAATTTCTTACGATCACCCAAAGGAAGCCTTGAAATCATACCTACTGCTTCATGAATAGGTACCATGCTCTCTTTCCAAGAAACTACTTGCTCCGAAATAAGTTTTTCAATAGCATTCGTCCATAGATGATTCGCTGGTTCATACTTTAATGCCAAAATCTTTTCTTCTTTTTCTCCAAGCTTATGTTTTGATACTTTCCAAACTTTTTCCAAAAAATACTGGAATTCCTGGAACTTTTTATCTTTTAGAATCTTCTGTTGTTGCGATTGGGGTATTTTTCCTAACTCAAGCTCAAAAAATAAAAATTGATTTGTTGCATGGGTTACTCGTGACTGAATCTTGGATAGTTGTGCGGTAACGAAAAGATCTCGACTATCCATATCACGAGCAAGCATATAGTAAGAAACCGGCTTCACATCACCTACGACATGTTGCAGATTTTTATAATCAAGAAGTGACTCTAGAAGTTTTGGAATACTTTTTGTAAACAAAAGATCTGTCCCCCACTTATTTAAAAAAGAATTACAAATACGCTCAATCGACTGAACATCTTTCTCTATTTGCGGATCCTTGTGTGATGTGTACATGAGTCCCAAATTCCAAGTGGTTTGTATTTTCATAATCGTGATTATAGCAGTTTTTTACAAGAAAAAAACACCCTCTCGGATGTTTTTTTCTTTTACACTAACCAAACAAATAGTAATGCCCAGATAATGAAATTTACAAGTTGATACCCTATCGAAATCCCAAAGAGCTTGAGTGCATCCTTGGCTGGACGACCATTCCAAAGATTTGTTACCGTGAGTTGAGGTAGTATAAACCCTACAAAAATAACTCCCAAAATCATGAACGCGTCACCAAATGAACCCGCACGGAAGTTAAATAAAAATAGATACGCAACGAACGCCATCACATACCCAGCAACCAAATTAATTGCCATACGGATATACATGCCTCGTTTAGCATCCGCACTCATCATCTCGTTGTTTTGAGACATCCCAAGAGCATGTGCCCAAGTTTTTCCAAACAAAGGACCGTGCCAAATAAAACCTAGTATAAAATTAGTAGCTGCGGCAATTAATGCAAGAAGAAATAGTGACATACGTTATAAGTGAAATTTATATTAATTAATGACTAACAATCAAGACCTCTTTATTCTACCACAAGAGTCTTTTTTGGAGTACGTGGTTTGCGAGACTTAAGAGGCTTAGGTACTTCTTCCGTTTGGGCAACAAATTGAGGATCTGGAAATACGTGGAGACGGATTGCTTTCTCCACAAAGGACAAAACACCAAGTACGAAGAATGTGAGTAATGATACAAAAATTGCCTCACGAAACATTCCAAAACCAATAGCCATTCCGATTCCTGCACATATCCACATTCCAGCTGCAGTAGTCAGGTTTTCAATATGCCCGTCTTTGAAAATAATCAAACCAGCACCCAAGAAACCAATACCGACGATAATATTTCCTGGCATGAGCGCCGGATTAAAACTTGCTCCGAATGTCGCCATGTATGACTCGCCAATATAAATTGAGATACTCACGAAAAATGCTGCTGCCATGGTAACAAGTGCATAGGTTCGCATACCCGCAGTCTTGTGCGCATGAATACGTTCGAGTCCTAATAAAATTCCGAGCACCATCGCAAGTAAAAGTTTTACAATAAAAAATAAAAAAGGTGCATCAAATGTTTGTGCAATGATTTGATTGAAGATGATCATGAATTCATTATACACTTACTTGAAATAAAAAATAGTCTTCTTGTGGAAAACTATTTTTTATTTTTTTATTTAATACGGAAATTCTTGAACAAGTTCTCCTGAATAATAAAATTCATATCCAAGTTGTCCAAAATTATAGTGTGTACCGTTTACCGTAATGGGTGCTCCACCCGCAGAAGGATTCGGTTTTGGAATCGATCGATTAAATCCTAAATTATACAATGTCGAAAGTACATCCGGTCGTTGTGAAATATCATACCCAGAAACTTTCCATTGAGCGATTACCTGACGCATGAATAATGCAGGGTACAGATATGAATAATAAGGATTTTTCGTATCTGTAATACGATCAAAGCGAACTTGTTCTGGATCAGAACCCTCAGTATAGGTGATAAGATTTTCCATTTCAGACCCAAGATAAAATACTGAATTTTTATCTTTTAAATGCTCATCAATACGTGCAACCGTCTCTGGCTTAAGTCCTGCGATGCCGTAGGAAAATTTAGAAAGTGATGCAAGGATTTTAAGTGGTTCAAAATAAGATTTGAACGAATCACGACTACTCGTAAAAAATCTAAATTGCTCACCAATAATTCCACCGAGCAGTATTCGTGGTGGAATACCTGTATCTGATGCAGCTTTACGAATAATATCCTGATCACGAATAAAAGCTGATTTGAGTACCTGCCACTCATCAGAATCTGCCCATGCATATGCCGTTTGTACAAGAGGTGTCATATCAGGAACCGATACCCGCGCACAGTCTGTCATATTTGAAAAAAGATTGGTATCTAAAAATCTCATTTGCGATGTTGCAAACATTTTTGTCACCAGTTCTTTATTGCCAGTAGTTTCATATACGGTTTGAATCCGCCGCGCTGTTTCTGGTGCATAGTTTGCAAGAGCGTGAATTTTACACAACACAATCGCCTGAGTACTATCATCACTCATTGATTCGGCAACAGGTGCATTTTTCAAAAAGGATGAATTTCTTTCTGAGATAGTACCTCGAACATTGGTCCAGCCAAATCTCATACTCACAAAAACACCACTGAATACACACCCAATAACAGCAAAAACGATGAGTATAGTTTTACCTAGTGCTCCAAAAAGATTCATGCGGCAAGTATACCACCACCTACACAGATCACACCATCATAGAGTACCACCGACTGCCCAATCGACAGTGAAAAATCTGACTCGTCAAACACTATGAGCGCGCTGTTGTTTGTAAGAACCTCTATCGTGCACGATTTTAATTCACCGTGATAGCGAATTTGTGACGTATATGACTTATCAGAAAGTGCACAGCGCCATACGCAACCCTCAAGCATTACTTGATGTGAAACTTCTCGATCTTGAGGACTCTGAGAAACAGTAATCGTATTTTTTTGAATGTCCTTTGCGGTAATATAATATGGCTTATCATCAGGCGTTTTTTCTGTAATAACAAAACCGTGCCGCTCACCAAGTGTATAGAATACTGCCCCATCGTGTGTCCCAATATTTTTCCCTTCCTCATTTAAAACATCACCAGGACTCATTTCAATATAGTGAGATAAAAAATCTTTCATATTAATTTCTCCGATAAAACAAATTCCTTGTGAATCTTTTTTAGTGGCTGTTGAGAGGTTATAGTTCTCTGCAATCACTCGTACTTCCTTTTTTTGTAAATGACCAATAGGAAACAAAATATCCTTAAGTTGTTCATGAGTAAGTGTCCATAAGAAATACGATTGGTCTTTTTTATGATCAACACCTTTTACAAGCTGATTATTTATATTTTGCGCATAATGCCCCGTTGCAACAATTCCGCCATTTTTTCTTGCCCAGCTTAAAAAGCCACCGAATTTTACCTCTCGATTACACATCACATCAGGATTAGGTGTTCGTCCTGCGCGATATTCTGCAATCATGTAATCAACAACTCCTTGTTTATATTCTTGCTCTAAATCAAGCTCAACGAAAGGAATACCCATGTGTGCACACACACGCATCGCATCACGACGTTCTTCGCGCCACGTACACGAGATCCAATCAGGTTGCCAAGTACGAATAAATACCCCGATTACTTCGTGACCTTGTTCTTTTAATACCGCAGCAGCTACCGAACTGTCTACTCCTCCTGACACCCCAACAAATACTTTCATGGAGGTACAGTACCATAGTTAGAGCAATAAAAAAAGCGACTCTTTCGATGTCGCTTTCTCTCAATGGCTTATGTTGCAAGTATTATACAATATGCATATCTTGAGCCTCAGCCCCTACGTTAAGGCCAAATGTTCCTGCTCTGAAGTTTTTCACGATAAGCTCGTGAATACGTTCTAGAAATTTCTCAGGATTATTCTTTATCTCTTGCTCATTTGTAAAAATAGTAGGAATCTTAGCTGATTTACTACGAGCATCTCTTACCGCCTCTTTGTTGTTTTTCAAATTGAAATGTACCAACATCCTTTGGCCTCCAAAGATACACCCAAGAACGAAATCTTTCCCTTTTCTATCCTCGTTCGTTTGTGTTTTTTCTACACTCGTAAGCAGATCGCTCTTCTTAAGCTTAATAACGGATTCTAAATAAATCCGAGCAAAGTATTCGGTATTAAAACCGCGGACACGTTTGAATAAATACTTCAAAAGAAACTTCTTGATAAATCGCTCAGTTTCATACGGATCGACTGACCCGTGAATACTAATTTTGTCCCTACGCGAATCAATATTTCTGAAAATAATCCGCTCTTTTTTAGGATCATCAGAAAATGAAATTTTTAATTCATATTCTTCAAGTGTTTTGAGTTTAATAGTAAACAGGAAGCCTCCAGGGAGGTTTTCCCGAGATTCTTTAAAATCCTTGATACTCTGAGTGATCTTAAGTTCTTGAAGCTGTTCACGTATGATAAAGGTAACGTAGATCAAATCTTTTGAGCATTTAAATAGTTGGGCAAGATTACTCTTGCGTTCCCCATCTTGTTTTAATTTCATGGGCTATTATGTTTTAAAATGAATGAAATATTAAAAGAAATATACCACACATTTTATAATAATGCAAGCTACTGGCCCATAAGCCTCTTAAACACCTCAAATGTTACTCTAATATCAGCCAAGGCACTGTGTGCTTTTTCATTCTTGATTCCATATTTATCACAAAGTGACTTGAGACTAAAACTCGTCATTTCTGGGTCCTTTCTAAAACGTAAATAAGCTAAGGAGATCGTATCAAGCTTAGCAAAAAAGAAAGGATCCTTGATACCATGTCTCATAAATCCCGCCACCAAAAACGAATAGTCGAACGGTGTATTTTGAGCAACTAACACACACCCTTCACATTTCTGAGAAAGCATCGTAAAAGCCTCCTTTTGCGTGTGTCCAAATAGCCAATCATTTTCATCGTAACGATTAATACGTAAAGCTTCAGCATCTGCTGTTTCAATATGATCAGGTTTTACTTTTACCTCAAAACTCTCGAGCTCCTCATAAACACCTTGATCATTTAATTTTGCAAATAAACACCCGATTTCGATAACTTCTTGAGTCAATGGATTAAATCCCGTTGTTTCTAAGTCAATAAACGCTAATTTTTTTTCTCTCATAGATTTTCTATAGTAACATATAGTTTTTATTTCAAAAACTTTTTCTTATTAGCAAGATGTTCTGCATATGTTTTTGCATAACGAATTACCCCATCGTTACCATGAAGGTAATACAAATACGGTGATGCTTGAGGAGAGATCGCTGCCTTGATCATAGCAACACCAGGATTTCCAATGGGACCAACTGGTAGTCCTTTGCGTGTGTAGGTATTATAGGGACCATCTTTTTGAAGATCGCTTAATTTTAATTGCTCACTCGTTTTACCAAGTGTATACAAAAACGGTGCATCTACCTGCAGTGGTAACCCTGCACGTATTCGCGCCCATAAAATACCCGAAACCATTTTTGCTTCTTCTGCGGTCTTAGCTTCTTTTTCCAGAAGCGATGCCATGATAATAATTTCCCGTTCTGTTTTTCCAGAAACAGCAATTTCATTTCTGAGAGGTTTTATCTTTTTTTCATACTGTTCCTCAAGAAGATGTATCATACTATCGATCGTGATTGATTTGAACACAATATAAGTTTCTGGGAAAAGAAAACCTTCTTTGTCTTTTGTTTTTGTCATAAACTCATCACGATTCCATGCAGGAATTACTTGAGAGATAATTTTTCCAATCTCAGTAGTTGATGAGCCTTCAGGAATTGTAATTTTTGCTTGTGTTCCTCCAAAATTTCCACGGGTGAGCATCTGCGCCACTACAAGCACGTTCTCCTTGGTATTAAATTGAAAATCACCAGCAATAACACCTCGACGATTCATGAGCGAGGTCACGGTTGCCTGGAATACACTTGCCGACCGAATAATATTTGCAGATTGGAGAATAAGCGCGGCCTCCTTGGTAGAAACTCCCGTAGGGATAGTAACCAACGTACCAGGAATAAAGCCAGATGGAGCTCTTCCTGAATAGACAACACCTCCTATGATAATAAGGAGTACTGCAAACACTATACCAAAAAGCCACCTGAGGCTTCGGGGCTTTTCCTCCATAATAATTTTGGGATAGTGATACTCCATAGGCTAAATAGGAAGGTTTGCGGGCGGTTCTGCCTTTTGAGCATCAATACGACCAAGCGCAGATGTTTCGGCAACTGACCCTGGGAAATGGAACAGTGTGGCAAGCTCTTCTGTAGAGAGTACTGATGTCACGGTTTTACCAATCGTCGCATTAACCAGAGGCTTATCTGCCATTTTTTTAATGGCAACCGTTGCCCCCATTTCTGGTGGATAGAAAAATTCTCGCTTGATATATCGCTTGAACATTTTTTCTCGATTAGTATTTTTCTTAAGATCTTTATAATCCTGCCAAGGAAAATCAAACCCATCATCCGTTCCGTTGATCGCTTCAAGACTATTCAAATTTGGCGCATTGAACTGCTTAAAAGTATTTTTAATTTCTCCAAATTTATCTTTTTTAAAATTTGAACCTTTTCCAAGATAGATCACACGAATACCGGTATCATATCCATATCGAGTAAGCTTCCTCTCGGTTGCCTCCATACGTGGCTTTTCTTTCTCTGGAGCATCTTTAAATCCAGTATTATACGTTGAATCATCTATCTTTTTGTCTGGATCACTTGGATCAGTTTTTTCTTTTTTAATAAGCTGACTTCGATAAGGCTTCAAAATAATTTGATCAATCCAATAACGTCCCACGTCCTGCCAAGTAACAAATGGTTTTTCATCCTTCTTGGCCTTATCGGGATTTTCAAAATGTGCCCATGATCCTTGTACTACAAACTGAATCCAAACCTGTTCACCCTGACCGAGAGAACCAAGTACCTGGAGGAGTGGCACAATAGGATCAATCTTCTGATTTTCATCAAGATTAAATGATTCATGAAGCCCATACTCGACATAGGTTTTGATCGGAAGTGCGTCGATCGGAATTTTTTTATCTTTATCATCAGGATTTGGCACAAACTCTTCTTTTAGTTTATATTCACATCCACGCAAATCCCAACCATTTCCCATTTTAAACGGTGGTACATACTTTGTATAATCATCAACCTCGGTTACTTCTGCCTGTGGAAATTGTGCGTAAATCAAATTCTCAATTCCTTCACGATTTTTCGGTTCACATCGTATAAAAAAATAAATACTTCCTTCAATAGATGCAATTTCAAGAGACCACCAAAGCGGCCATTTTCCATTCCAAAGCGCGTCATACCATTTCCCAAAATCAGTAATGAGGGTGCTCCATTTCGTATCAATGCCTTTGGTAAATAACGGAGGCTTAGTATCTCCGTATAATGAAGTCAAAATCGTCTCAATAGCTGCAGGGCTTTTGAACACTTCACGTGGAATTTTAATCTCAATCATCGTAAACTTAGCCTCAGAGATTTTTAATTTTCTCACATACTCAAGCCACCAATCCTTGGCTACCCATAAACATAACAGCGGTGCCCAAATAACCGCAGTACCTACAATAAAAGGCCATACAAATTCGCGGAGTATGAACAAGGTGGTTTGAATAGGATCCATAATGGGTTAAGTATAGCAAATTTTAGAGAGAAGACTATTGGGGTTTACTTAAGATGAAGAAATACAGAATTATTTATTCTTTCTACCAAAGCCTCTGAAAAACCCTCTTTTAATGTTCTTTCAAAAAAGGTTGCGCGCTGTTTTGACTTATCCCTCTTACTACTAAGCTCCGCAGGTTTTACATCAACACCAATATGTGTGCAAAATTGGGTACGCAAATCAACGTCTTTCAAAATATCTCCTAGTAAATATTTATCCCTAACAAGCTTCTGTAGAGGGAATTTTTCAATATCTCCAAATGAACTAATTGTAATACCCCCGTTTTCTATAATCAGTTCATCTATCCAACTTCCAGCCTCACCTATTCTTTTAAAATAAAACCCTTCGAATATTTTTGGATTCTCAACCATCTTGTCTGTTACTATTTTTTGAAAACTAGCAACTTCTCCTAAGTACATATTTTCTGATGAGGCATGCATTACTACGGTTCTCACATTATCAACTTCTGAAACTTTTTTAATAATCTCAACAATACTATTTCCCACTTTTACCATACTCTCCACTCCTCTATTAGTAATAGCCATACTATTTTCCACTTCAAAAATGATCTCCCAAATACCCTCTTTCTCGAGACGTGTACTCATACTAAAATCATACTTCAGACCATCTATAGATTTTTCTATAGAAAATACCCGAGTCCCAAAATCTTCTATCTTCGTAAGATTTATTTTATTCATCCCACCAATAATACTTTCCATACCTAAGACTATACCAAAAATTCCCCGTGTGGGGAATTTTTGAACTTTTATAAAAATAACGTAATAGCATTCCCCACTCTTTTAAACTTATAATCTGGAAACTTTTGTTTCAATGTTCTTTCATACATATCCGATCTCAACTTTCCTTTATCTTTTTCCACCCCTCTCTCTAAGGTAAAGTCTGCACCAATATGCTTCATCAAAGCCGACAACGCGTCTTTATTATCCATAAGACTTGCAAGTTCTTGTTGATTATCCACAAACTGATTTAACGAAAATCTATTTTCACTATGATAGGCATTATCAAATCCAAGAAGACGCTGTTTGAGATCGAAGGGCCTTTTCCCTGACTCTTCAATTATTACTTCCCCGTTTTTTATACGAATAGATTTTTTCCGATCATCTACTTGCTTAGTATGAGAAAAGTTATCAAAGATATGATTTCCTTGTTCTGTTTTACTTTTAAGGAAATTTTTAAATTCATCTAGCTCACTCACTCGTAATTCTTCCTCAGCACCAAAAAAGGTTATTTTATTTATTCTTTCATGTTTTCTTGCAGTATTCACCAAAATAACAAGATTCTCGATAATATACTTATAGACTGCAAGACCTTTATTAGTGATAAGCATTCCATGTTTCGTACCAAAACCAAGATTCCAATACTTATCTTCATTTCTCTTGATAAGATGAAAATCATACTCAAGCCCATCAATAGTTTCTTCTTTTAAAAACTCAACCATGCCAAAACTATTATTTATTTTTTTAGTCACCCCATTCTCAAGTACCGATTCTTCAATATCAGGTTTTGGCTTTTTATCAAATAATTTTTCGAATGTTTTACTATACATATAACGTAACTATACCAAAAATCCCCTTTCCAGGGAATTTTTATTTTGCCACCTTTACCGCCTCTTCGAATCGAATCGAGAGGAGTGTCGACGCATCATCAGAACCAAGCGTTACTCCGTACAGAATATCCGCTCGGGACATAGTCTCACGATTATGAGTCACCACAACCAACTGTGTTTGCTTGGCGAGGTTTTCAATCATATCACCATACTTCTGACTGTTCGCTTCATCGAGCGCCGCATCGGTTTCATCGAGCACCAGAAATGGTGGTGGATTTACTTGAGACAATGCAAAGAGTAGTGCAATAGAAGTAAGACTTCGCTCCCCTCCTGAAAGCATTTCCAAATCCTTCACTTTCTTGCGAGGAAGTGACACATCAATATCAATTCCTTGCTCCTTCTCTTCGCCCTCGTCTTCCTCATCACTAATAATTTCATTTCCTTCCTCATCGAGCTCCTTCTTCTTACGTTTTTCAATATTCACCACATCAAGTTTCGCGTCACCTCCTCCGAACATAAGCTTAAAGAATATATCAAATTCTTTGTTAATTTTCGTAATACCCGTCTTAAATTCACTTCCCAGTCTTTCTTTTAAATCTTTAATAGTCGACTCGAGAGTCATGACCGCATTCGTCAGATCCGTAATCTCCTTTTCCAAGAAACTATCTCGAGTTACCGTCTCATCAAATTCTTGCATCACATCACCTCCACCTCCTCCACCCATATCCTCGAGGCGGATTTTTACACGCTCAATTTCATGATGCATGGTACGCAATCCTTGCTCATCGATAATCTGATCATCATTCAAAAATCTATTTTTTAATTCAAGAATAACCGATCCTACAAAATTTTCTGCTTGGATATATTCCTCCATCAATACATGGCTTCGTGTTTGTAATTCTTGTGCTGTATTTTCAAGGATATTACGTCGAGACACCACATCACTCTTTTGAGCTTGGGCTTCATAAAAGCCACGCTCACGATCCAAGTGCATTGCACGAGTTTCTGCCATCTTGCTTTCAATACTTATAATCTCTTGTTCCTTTGCAATGATTTCTGTGTCCAGGTGTGCAATTTGTAATTCAAGATCTTGTTTTGTAGCTTCAAATTCACTCGTATCCACAGAAACCTGTGTCTGTGGACTTCCCTTCTTGCTCTCAATATATGATTTTAATTTCTGAATAATTCCAGATACTGAAATAGTACTCTCTGATTCAAGTTCACTGATCAAAGTTTCAAGTTCAGCAACGTTCACTGAAACCACTCCTGGTTTCCCTGGAATAACTCGTGTTGCTGATTCAATCATTCCCTCTACACGACCAATCTGTCTTCCGAGATCATCACGAGTTTTTGATAATTCGCGAATATGATTACGCACACTTGCAAGCTGCATTTCTCCCTCAGTAACCACTTCCTGAGATTCATTGTTTCCTAGCTGTACTATTTTTTGCTCGAGTATCACGAGCTCTTGATTCAAATTTGTAAGCGCACTATCGGTTTCAGATTTCTTGCGCGCCAAAAGACTTTGTTCTTGGACCAAATAATGTTCATACAATCCCGCAAGTGCAATTTCTAATTCTCGAGCCTTTTCTATTTTTTCTACCTGCTTCTTCAAGAATTTAATATGCGGAGCAAGTTCACGACGAAGACTTTCAGCCTCGCGTACATGGTCCCGCGTTTTTTCAAGTTTGCGTTCAGCATCCTTGATGCGGTAATGATACAACTTCAATCCCAAAGACTCCTCGAGCATTTCTCTGCGCTCTCCTGGTTTTGAGTTCAACAAACGATCGGCTTCTCCTTGAGAAATAATATGGTGACCACTTGATCCAATATTTACTGACGCAATCAATTCGTGAACATCTTTTAATCGTACTTCATTTCCGTTCAAGGAATATTTATTCGCACCATCCATATGCACTTCTCGTGAAATCGTAATTTCGTCAAAATCAAGCGAGAGGTTCTGATCATCCATTGCAGGTAAATTAAAGATACGCTTCGTATTATCGAACGTAATAGAAACTCCTGCCCGGTTCATTTTTCCAATCTGTTTGGATCCTTTGAAAATCAAGTCAGCCCCAGTCTTTGATCGCATTGATTTTGTTGACTGTTCTCCGAGTACGAATCGAATCGCTTCTACCACGTTCGATTTCCCAGACCCATTGGGACCTACAATCGCTGTCACGGGTGCAGAGAAATCAAAAACCGCCTTCTTGGCAAATGATTTAAATCCATGCATTTCGAGACGTTTGAGAGTCATATATGGAGATTATTATAACAAAAAAGGGCGCAATATGCACCCTTTTAAAAACTTATAGTATGGGCTCCTTTTGTTTTTGAAGTTCCGTAATTACGTACGCAATAAATTCTAACCATTGGACTTTATGCTTTTCATTACGCACCCCAGTAGTGATAAGTCCATAGAAAGTGAGTAGTGTTTCACCGACATATTCAGGAATATGTCGGTTCTCTAAAGCATGTGTTGCATCAACGAATGCATTTCGAACCGATTCAAAAATAATTAACTTCTCTGGATTATTTAAATTTTCCCTTCGTTCTACATTTTCACCGCATATGATACCAATTGCATCATTTAGGGCAAACTCCACAATAATCTTGTGATTTGAATCTACAGACTTTCCTGTAAGAATAAGATCCTTCACTTGAACACCGAGGAAAATTGCAAATTCTTTTTTTGTGTCGTTTTCGAAAGCTAGCTCATTCTGTATATCATCGAGATAGCGATCGATTTCACTCTCTTGGTTAAAATCATAGTTTTGATTATCCATGTGAATTGTTTTTTAAGTACAAAAATATGCTACCATAATAGCATATTTATCAGATTAGTCAAATCTTAATTCCACCCCTTCGTCTCCAATGTATTTTTACTTCTAGTTCAACTCCGGATCCTTAGGGTACCAAGCCGAATGAAGTTCTTGATATCTTTTAGCGAGTACACTATAAGTCTGATTAAGTGTTTCATACTCTTTCAAATCTCGTTCATAAGCATTGCTCGCCAAAAACAAATTCTCCTTGAACTGTTTAATTTCTCTAACAAGCTCATCCATTTCTTGACCAGAAAGATTTGTCCCTTTTGAAAGATTAAACCTTGATTTGTCATAATCAACACTCAACGACAAAATCTTTATCTTATGAGACAAGGTTTCAAGACTATCAAATCTCTTATCAAGATCAAAATAGTCACGTGACAATTTTTCCTCATATTCATTTAATTTTTCATACTTCTTCGAAGCTGTATCGTACATCATCTGAGCATTTTCAAATACTTCTGCATCCTCATATTCCTTACGCTCATCATTATTCGAACCATCAATAATCTCTTTGGTTTTTTGATCCTCAATAAAAGTATCGTCATTTGTGTTAAATTCTTCCATTTGGGAAAGTTTTTGTTCAACTATTTTCTGATTTTCCTGAATATTTGTACCTGATTTATGCCAGTGTATATTTTCTTTCATACCTACTCATTATACTTCTTTTTGTCGAAATACTAACTTTTTTACAAGCTCGTTACAGATAAAATACAGCCCAGTAACTCCTACAAGGATACTTACCTGTATTCCCTCTAGTGGTACGAGATGAAAGACTGACCCAAAAGACATATACGGTAATCCGATCGCAATTACATAGCAAGTCATGAGTACTACACCCAGGATTTTTGACATCTTTGGTGACTTGAAAATAGAAAGTTCTGAACGAAGTGAAAATACCAACGTAAGTTCCGCAAGAACCGAAAATACAAACCATCCCGTTCGCAAAACAGTAATATCATATCCCTTGAATGCAAAGAAGAATATGAAATCAAACACCGAACTTACTATTGCAAAGATTACAATATACTTAAAGAATTTTCTTGCTTCATCACGAATCGGTTTCTGAATAATGCTTTGTGAAACAGTATCCATAATTAAAAACATCAATGGCACATCCGTAAGAAGATTATTCAAAAGAATTTGAATCGGGAGCATGGGAATTTGCTGCCACACCACCACCACTGCTGTAAGCGAAATAAGCGTCCCGATATTTCCCGTAAGCGTGCAGAGTAAATACGTTCGAATGTGCGCAAACGCTTTGCGACTCATAGTAATAGCACTTATGATTGGTGAGAGACTTTTTTCAAGAAGAATCACATCCCCTGACTGCCGCGCCACATCACTTGCATTATTTACTACAAATCCAATATCAGCACGTTTCAAAGCCAGTGCATCATTAATACCCTCTCCAAGGAATCCTACTACTCCATGATCCAAATGCTCATTAATTAATTCAGATTTTTGCTCCGGTTTACATCGAGCATACACCACGTATTTTTCTATGTCATTATTATTTTCGGACTTCCAGGTATCCATTGAAAATACTGCATTCTTGTCAATTTTTATATCAAGTTTATTTCCAATATATTCTGCAACTGACAAACTATCACCAGTAACAATCTTTACATCTACAGACAAATCCTTGATCGATGTATAGAGCTCTTTTGCATCACTTTTAAGTGGATCTTCAAATAATACCGCACCAAGCAATGAGTAACCTTTACTCATTGCATCTTTTTTTGCAAATGCAATTACCCGCAAACCTTTTTGTTCTGCTTCGAGGCACTGTGTTTGAAAATCGTTTTCATTCGCGTCACATGATGCACATACTCGCGCATACTGTCCTCGAATAATTTCTGATCCGTCGATAAGGGTATACACCGAAAATCCTCGTGCGATCTGAAATGGTGAGAGCGCAAGTTCCTGAGGACTACTTTTAGTTTCTCCAAGGTATTTACCAATAGCTTGGTCAAAAACATTATCCATTGGAGTACGCTCATAGAGGCCTTCCGAAATAACTGAAAGACTCGAAGTGAGATCTTTGTGATCTACAATACTACTTACCTTTAGATTATTTTCGGTTACTGTCCCAGTCTTATCTGTAAAGAAATAATTCATACTTCCAAGATTTTGAAGCACCGATAATTTCTTTACAATCACATTATTTTTTGCCAAAGCTAAAGCTTCACGAGTAAGGATAATGGTAACTATAAGAGGTAGCGATTCTGGAACAACTCCTACAAGCATCGCAATCGCATACAATACATATTCAGATCCGGTAAGACTATGTACTACTAATACATTCAATATAAATACTGCAGCCAAACATAGTACGGTTAATATGAGAATATATTTACTCACTGAATGAATGAAGGATTCAAAACTATTACTCTTTGTCATTTTTGAAATTTTTTCAGCGTACATTAACAAAGAACTTTGTTTTCCAACAGCAATAATTTGTCCGGTAAGATTTCCTTGTACAATACTGACTCCGGCAAATAATGTATCACCCACAACAAACGCTTTCGGGAGAGTTTCTCCTGTGCGCACTGACTCGTCGACAAATAAATCCTTAGCATCTCGAATAATCATATCCGCTACGATCACATCGCCGGGTTCTCCAAACACAATGTCCCCCATCACGATGTCGGTGCTTGGAATTTTTACAAGCAGGCCATCACGCCGTACCATAACTGTGTGCGCAATAAGTTTTTCCAAAGCCTGGGTACTTTTATTGGCTCGAAATTCTTGGAAGAATCCAATAATGGCATTAATTCCCGCGATACTGAAAAATATGATCCCGTCTAACGAATGATGCAACAGCATAGATAAAATCCCTGAAATAATAAGCAGTGCAAAGAAAAATGATACAATCTGATTTTTAAAAGTAACCAACACAAGCTCTGCATCCGACACATGATGAGCAGGAGTATTTTTAGGAAGCTGGCTTACTTCTTCCGTAGTTAGTCCGGTAAGCAGATCTGTATTGGTTGGATTCATGATTTTATTATAACAAAAAAAAGTGCTCTATGCACCTTTTTAGGCATTCTTTTAATGCTTTAATTCCAACCCTTTGCTTCTAGGGCATTTCGCGCGGCAGCTGTTTCGGCTTCTTGTTTCGAAGACCCCTTTCCTTCAGCAATTTTTGTATCACGGAAGTAAATTCCTACGGTGAAGATTTTGTCATGATCAGGACCGGTATCATGAAGTACTTTGTATGACGGAGTCACACCTTCGTGTTCTTGCGATTTTTCCTGAACATACGATTTCGCATCACGCCACAATCCATGTTTGATAATATTTTCAAGTTCTGGAAGAAGGTGTGCGTGAATAAATTCTTTTGCTGCATCATATCCTTGATCAAGGTATAACGCCCCAGTAAATGCTTCGAACGTGTTCGCAAGAATGTAGGCTCGTGCCTTGCCCATATCTTTTGCCTCACCTTTTGAGAGTAAGAGGTAATTATCAAATCCAAGGTTTTTAGAGGCATCAGAAATTGTGTTCGTGTTCACTAACGATGCACGAAACGCCGTCAGCTCTCCTTCTGGTTTGTCACTATACTTAGTGTATAAATAGTCAGTCACAATGAGTTCCATGACGGCATCCCCTAGAAATTCCAATCGCTCGTTGTGCCCCATTCCCAATCCTGCATTCTCGTTTAAATAGGATCTATGCAAAAACGCCTGCTTGAGCAAGTCTTTGTTTTTGAACTCAATATTTAGCTTTTTTTCTAATTCTGAGAAGTCTTTCATGTAAAAATCATCTACTCTTTATATTACTTTTATAGTATACGCTATACAGCCCTACTTTTCAAGGCAAAAAAAATCCCCCGGCTTATACAGCTTGGGGGGACCTTATTTGTATTTATGTTAAAGAAACAATTACTTGTTCTTAGTATATACTATTGGTAATACATTGTCAAGTTTTTAAATGTGGATAAAGTAAATTCCCTACAAAACCTTTTAAAAAGGGGTTTTGGTCGCCAATTGTGGTATCTATTTTAATTTATAAGATAAAACCACCTGATACCGCAGGTGGATTCTTGTTTTTTTGTGTACTGATAAAAAATTAATTTATCAGCGCTTTGCTTCTAGGGTATAAGCTCGGCGGTATATTTTTGTATTCACCACAAGATACTTAAGACTTATCCAATACTGGGCTTAAATATAATATGTATCCAGAGGACTTATCCTTTTATTCGTTTTCACGAAAGCATGGGCCTACAACAGTTAAAGAATACTCTGTTAACAGCATAGCACATATAGTTTAATATGTCAAGGACTAAAAATACCTCCTAGGGGAAGGTATTTTTAGTCCTACATCGCCATGATCTTTTCAACTGCCATCGCCATTAACTGTGTTACATCGTCATACATCGTAAGATCTGAAATTTCCGACATATCAAACCATTTTGCATCCTTGAGTCCCCCTGAGGTTGATTCCAAAACTAGTGGAACATAGTCAGCTTGAGCTAGGAAGTAGTACACATGCTTTTTTACCGGACCTCGCTCTGGATGGTGTGCCACATATTCATTTTCTCCAAGCTTTTCGATAATTTTAATATCAAGACTTATTTCCTCCTTAAGTTCACGAATCGTTCCTTCTTCTGCACTTTCCCCTTCTTCGATAGAACCTTTTGAGAGTGTCCAGTATCCAAATACATCAAATACCATTGCAAATCGAACTGTTCCAGATTCGTCTTTAGAGAACACTACTGCGCCTCCTTTCATATCTACAGGATACTGCGAAGGATCAAGTGCCACATGTGGCTTTTTCTTTTTAGAAACCTGCTCCTTTCCTGGTTCTCCAATTTCCTTATAAATAGCACCAAGTACCCCGTTAATAAACGGACCTGACTTTTCTCCACCAAACGCCTTACCCAATTCAATAGCCTCGTTAATCGCAACTTTTGGAGGCACGTTTTCACGATCCCCAAAAAGGAGTTCATACAATCCCAATCGCAAAATGTTACGATCAACAACCGATATTTTTTCAATCGGCCAATCGGGTGCAGCTTTTTCAATAATCTCATCAAGTACCTTTCTCTTGTTTACTACCCCTTTCGTTGTTTCCTTGATAAATGAAGGATCATCGATACCCGCACTAAACTCACCGAGACAATGCTCGAGAGCCAAATCTGCACGCGACTCATCAAACCCGTTAAAATCGAGTTCGAAGAGGGCTTGCATAATAATTGAACGTGCAACGTGTCGATGTGACATAAAAGTAGTGAAAGAGCTTAGTGAAATGATAAAAGATGAATAAAGACTATTTCTTCTTACCAGCAGCCTTAGTTTGCTTTTTAGCAACCTTAGCTACAACGTCGAGAACCTTGCGGCCTCGGTACATTCCAGTTGTAGTATCAATGCGGTGACGCAAGTGAGTTCCTCCTGTCTTTACATCGTTTGTAGTCTTCGGAGCTTCAAGAGCATGATGACTGCGACGATTCGCTGTGTGTGATTTTGTGTGACGCATTCGTACTACCATATAGATGAGATATTATCAGAGATTGGGAAATAATGCAATACCACCCCCGTCCGCCAGCCGGCGGATCGGCCCCTCCTATAAATAGGAGGGGATCCCACATCGCACCTTAGGTTCCATAAGGATCTCCTCCTGTTTATAGGAGGAGGGACAGCCGTTAGGCTGCCGAGGTGGTATTTCTCAAAAACAACCTCCTATGAATCGGAGTCACCCCATACTTTTTTATTGCCTTATAATGTTCTGGGGTTCCATACCCTTTATGAGTATAAAAACCATATTGAGGAAATTCAAGATCGTACTTTTTCATAAGCGCGTCACGATACACCTTGGCTAATACCGAAGCACAAGAAATCACAGGAATTTTCCCATCACCCTTGATAATAGTATGCTGTCTAAAAAAATTTTGCGGTGCCTTGAGTCCGCCATCCAAATAAACATCGGCATGCTCCGGATGAATTTTTAATTTTTTTAATGTCGCGTCAAGGGCCATCTGTATTGCCTTGGTCAAACCTTTCTCGTCAATAATTTCTGAAGATGTTGAAGCTATTTTATACACACACTTACCCTGTTTTACCAGTTCACATAATTTATGGGCCACCACATCTCTTTTTTGTTCAGATAGTACTTTTGAATCTTTTGCTCCAACAGTATCAAGTAATCCTAAGTCATGCTCAAGGATCGCAAACGCACACACGGTCACCGGACCCGCCAAGGGACCTCGGCCTACCTCGTCGATACCTATAATGTATTTGATCTTCTCAGGAGTTCTACCCATGGGGTTAGTATATCAAATCCGCCCAATAAACCATCTTGCAAAACCTTGGCAGTTATTCTATATTTAGAGTATCCAAATAGAGTAATTTGCTAAGGATCATAGCCGGAGCAAGCCACATCGCAAGATGTGGTCTATTTCGTTTCGAATAATGTCTTATCATATGCCGTAAGTAACCACTTTTTTGCTTTTCCAT
This sequence comes from uncultured Candidatus Saccharibacteria bacterium, assembly GCA_964620085.1. Lineage (GTDB taxonomy): Bacteria > Patescibacteriota > Minisyncoccia > Phycocordibacterales > UBA1006 > CAIXMG01. The sequence goes on from CAZUIQ010000006.1 coordinate 32,537, forward strand.
ACCAATTTAAACTAACAGTGGCATCGAATTGTTCCGATGATAACTTGATACGATTTGGAGATATTGATACTACGTCACACTGATCTAATATTTCTTGTATTTTGCCAATCACTTCAGGATGTTTTTTCACAATCTTTGCATATCCAGTATTTTCATCACCCCAAAACAAATCAATGCTGCCAATCGATTTATAGTAGAATGCATTCCTTATTTCTCCAGATTTATTTTCAAGCATAAAAATCTCGGCTCCTGCACCTTTTGGGCCTTCATAAATATCACCAAATTCACCAACTCCTAAGTACTTAATATTTTGCATCGACCAATCCTAGCAAACCAAGATAAATTCCTGATAAACTTTTTTCCAGAAACATTTATCTTCTCCTTGCACTAAAAAAGCGCGGTTTGGGGAGCGAACCGGGGTTTTTGTTAAATCAGAGGAAATGAGGTTTAAGCGCAAGCAAGCCTTTTTTTTGCTTCACCTCTGCTTCAAGCTTTTCTAGTTCTGTACTCAATCTCAATTTCTCCTCGCTGATTTTGTTTGTGAAAAATTCTAGCCAAATTTTTGTCGTGCTAGATTTCGGGAAATTAGTTACTTGACCATTATCAACCGTCCAAATGGGAAGAACCTTACGCTGACCATCCTTAATTACTAACGGAATGCCGTTTTCCTCTTCCACAGGCAAGGTTGTAATATTAATCCATGTTCTCTTGTGTCCGCCAAACTGCTGCGTCTCTTGATTAACTGGCATAGAAACATGTGCCATAAGATTTGGTAACTCCATGGACTCCAGCGCCTTGAGCATATCCCATGTTCCAGTCTCATCAAATACTAATGGTGCCTCATCTACTACACCGTACATTCTAAAACCTCCCATGGTCTCAGAATCAAATAATACTGAAGGTTGTTTTGGACGGTGCCAAAAGGGTAACTCATGGTGAGTATCAGCGGAACCAACGGTCCCATAAAGTGCTATTTTCATAATTCATTTTTTAAGTGAAACAATTTCACTTATATAATCATATTAATATCATTTCGTCAACTCGTACTCCTTGTACTAAAAAAGCCTCATCCATTCTATGAACAAGGCTTTTTAAAAATCATGATTTGTTGAGAATTTCGATAAATTTTTCAGTATTCTCTCTTGAATTAAGAACTTCTTTTATCAAGTAGCCCCAAATATTTCCTGCTCCGTCTTTCTCTCCAAAAACGATCTTGTTTACAAATTCTATAGGAAACTTAATCCCCATATATCCATGAAAATCATCAAACTCGAATTGAGTATTTTTCCATGTTCCCTCATTAACCCAACCTCTCTGTTGTTCATATTTGGATTGATAAGTTGAATCGACAAATTTCTCTCCCTTTGAGTTGAAACTATGTAAGAAAGTATATACCTTACCAGAATGTAACCTTTGTCTTGCAAAGCCAAACATATAATCCCAATCCGGTTTACGTACACTAAAATACGGAGCAGCTTGGTGACAACACCAATTGTACACATCGTAGACACATACATTAAAATAAATATTTTCATAGACGTTGTCTTTGGTGCACATTTGCCGATCTTCATCCTTGAAGTGAACAACTTCAGTATTTGAAAAAAGAAATTGCAAATTTTCCAATTCAACATGTCTAAAGAAATTATTTTGTGCAATAAATTCGAATGGGTCAACTTTCTGATCTGTTGTAAAACTACAATAACCAAGTTTAAATTTTCCCTCCTGAGGTTTTTCCTTAGGTATAAATAAAGCATCATAAAGACCTTTCATTGGATTATATTTTAGTGAATAATTTTCTTCATATAATCATAGATATTACATTTCGTCAACCGGTCTCTCGTCTGCTATAATCATCAAACTTATGTGCACCTCACACGAAAAATTTGTACACCTTCATGTGCACTCGCACTATTCCCTCCTCGACGGGCTTTCTAAGGTAGAAGACTTGATCAAGAAAGCAAAAGAATACGGCATGAATGCCTTGGCATTAACTGACCACGGAGCCATGTATGGTGCCATCGAATTTTACAAAGGATGTAAAGACGCAGGGATTAAACCTATCGTCGGAGTAGAAACGTATGTCGCCAATCGAACACGTTTCGATAAAGAAGCAAGTATCGATAATCGTCGCTACCACCTCACATTACTCGCACGAAACAATATCGGATATAAAAATTTAATGAAAGCTGTTTCAAAATCCTACATGGAAGGTTTTTACTATAAACCTCGCATGGATAAGGATCTCCTCAAGCAGCACGGTGAGGGTCTCATCTGTCTCTCGGGTTGCCCTGCGTCAGAATTTATTTGGAACCTTCGTGAAGGAAAAAAGAAAGAAGCCCGCGAATTAATTCAATTTTATATTGAATGTTTCGGGAAGGAACATGTATTCATCGAAGTCATGAATCACACTGAAACAGATTTTTTCAACGAATGGTATAAACAACTTATCCCAGAAATGAAACTCATCGCTCAGGAATTAGATATTCCTATGGTAGGCACTTGGGATTCACACTATTTATGTGTAGATGATGTGAATGCGCACAACACACTCTTGAAAATCAATACCGCTGGTGGGATGGAAGAAATCAAAGGAAACTTTTCATTTATCAACCAACAAGAAGCCTGCGAAATTTTTGCAGATATGCCTGAGGTTATTGAAAACACCGCCAAGGTCGCAGACCTTGTTGATCTCGAAATTGAATTGTCACCCTGGAGATTTCCAGAGTACCCCATTCCCGAAGGATCAAATTACGACGACGAACTACGTAAAGCAGTGATGCTAGGACTTGTCGAAAAAGGATTTACTTATGAAGACCTAAAAACCAAGGAGCGTGTTGAGTTTGAACTTGATGTGATTAAGCAGAAAGGTTTTTCATCATACTTTCTCGTAGAAGCCGACATGGTACGCGCTGCAACTCGCATGAAAATTTATACAAATACTCGAGGCTCCGCTGCAGGATCGCTCGTATCATTTACAATGGGAATTACCAACGTAGATCCGATGAAATACAAATTACCGTTCGAGCGATTCTTGAACCCTCTCCGTCCCGGTATTCCTGATATCGACTTGGACATTGCCGATAATCGTCGCGATGACCTCATTGGATATTTAAAAGAACGCTACGGACAAAATTCTGTAGCACAAATTGGAACGTTTGGAACCATGGCGGCACGTGGAGCCGTACGTGACGTAGCGCGTGCGTTAGGATATCCGTATTCAACCGGTGATCGTCTCTCAAAAATGATCCCTATGGGGTCTCAAGGATTTCCAATGACCATTGATCATGCCATGGAAATTATTCCTGAATTACAACAGGATTATGATACTGATCGATCAACACAGGAAATTATTGATCTCGCAAAAAAAATTGAAGGAAACGTGCGACACATTTCGGTACACGCGGCCGGAGTGATTATTTCTCCAACTGGCGATGTAACCGATTTCGTACCTATTCAATACGACCCTAAAGGTGAAGGGAAAATTATCACCCAGTACGACATGTATTCCGGTGGTCGTGATGGTGTGGTGAACTTACCAAAGTTTGACCTCCTTGGATTACGCAACTTGAACTTCATTGCCGACACTGTTGATCGTGTAGAAAAAATCCGCGGGATTAGTATTGATATGGAAAAACTCCCTCTCGATGATACAAAAGTATTCGAAATGCTTTCACGTGGAGAAACCATGGGAGTCTTCCAAATGGCCGGAGGTGGCATGACAAAATATATCAAGGACCTCCAACCAACAAAGATCGAGGACTTGATGGCCATGGTAGCACTCTATCGTCCAGGACCAATGGAAGTAATTCCGGAATACATTGAACGTAAACGAGATCCTAGACTCGTTACCTATCCAGATCCGCGCCTTGAGGAAGATCTCGAAGCATCGTATGGACTGTTGGTCTATCAAGATGACGTACTCCTTACCTCGATTCGACTTGCTGGATACACGTGGTTAGATGCTGACAAATTCCGTAAAGCCATGGTTAAGAAAATTCCTGAGGTAATGGCGAAGGAAAAGGATAAATTCTACAAAGGCTGTATGGAGTATGGTGGATTGAAGAAAGAAAAAATTGATGAAATCTGGCAGAAAATTGAACCGTTCGCAGCGTACGGATTTAACAAGGCACACGCAGCGAGTTATGGACAGCTCGCCTATCGAACGGCCTATTTGAAAGCAAACTTCCCTGCTGAATATATGTCGGCCTGTATGTCCGCCGAAGCCGGTGATATTGAAACCGTAAGTCTCTATATTACTGAAGCCAAAAATATGGGATTCAGTATCCTACCACCCGACGTGAACGAATCATTCTCCGATTTTACCGTAGTCGTTGAAAATGGAGAGGTAACTAAAAAGATTCGTTTCGGATTAAATAATATTAAAAACTTTGGGAATGAGATTGGGAAGGCTATCATTACCGAACGTAAAGCCCAAGGGAGCTTTACCAGTATTGAAAATTTCCTTGAACGAGTGCTTCATAAAAATTTGACTAAAAAATCACTCGAGGCCCTTATTATGTCGGGAGCGATGGATAGTTTTGGAGAACGAGGACAACTCATTGCAAACATGGAGGAAATGCTCACCTTCAACAAAGAGTGCGCCAAAGATGCAGGATCCCAAGGATCACTATTCGCGGGACTTGCTGATGCGCCGAAGGCATACCTGACATTAAAAGATGCTCCAGCAACTGATACGAAACAGAACCTTGCGTGGGAAAAAGAATTATTAGGACTGTATGTAACAGGCCACCCGCTTGAAAAATATGCTGATCGATTAGCAAATGCAAAACAGACCATTGCACAGATAAAAATCGATGAAAAAAATTCTAGTGAAATCGTGATCGCAGGTATTGTTGAAGACGTTAAAGAAATTTATACCAAGGCGAAAAATGAGAAGATGGCATTTCTTCGTATTGCCGACCTTACGGGATCACTTGAATGTGTCGTATTCCCTAAATCATATGGAGAACTTCAAAAATTCTGCCAAATAGACAAACTGGTGATTGTTAAAGGAAAAGTTTCTGATCGTGATGGAGAACGGAGCGTACTGATTGATAAGATGAAGGAATTGGTGTAATACAAAAAACATCTAGACATCTAGATGTTTTTTGTATTAATCTCGTGAAGGAAAATCTCTATCTGTATAAAGCTTGATAACCTCATCATAGTTTAGATGTATATTACTTCCTACCAAAGATTCAACAAGGTGCTTAATTCTTCGAGGTGAATAGTTATTTCTCAGTGCAGAAAGGCGCTCAACCATAAAGAACGACTCCTCGAGTGTCAGGGTTTCTTTTTCTTCTCCAAAGAAATGTTTCGTTCCTTTTTTGATTCCGTAGATTCCAAGACTGAATCGGACTGCAGATAAATACATATCGATAATCTGGTCTTTCGTTAACAAATTTTCAAGCTGATAGGCTATTGAAATTTCTAATACTTTCCTTCGGAAACTTCTGGCAAAATTCTTGATAAATAATGTTCGAGCAAGTTGTATCGTAATAGTAGATCCCCCACTTTTGAGAAGTTTTACATGACGTCGCACTATTTTAGACTGACTCATGAGTCCTCTACAAAATGAAGTAACAACAAGCCCTTTGTGAGATTTAAACTTTCTATCCTCTAACCGTATAAGTATTTCTCTGAGATCGGCATAGCGACCTTGTATCTGTTTTGATCGTGCAAAATATTTTACGTACTGATGTTCTGGGTTTTCAACAAGTTCAACTCGTAGAAACTTTGAGAGAAATCGAGTACACAAATAAAAGAACCCTGTTTCAAATTCAGTAATACTTTGTCGCGTAAGGACTGCCGTACCGATAGAATTTTCAAATTCTGAAACAAATGAACCTTCTAACCGATCGCGAGACATCTGACGTAATGTTACATAGGTCGAAAATTTTCGATTATCAGGATTCGTTGTGCTAAAAACAAGACGAAGAATATTCCTACCTAGAAATCTCCAATCAAAATTACCCTGAATTATATGTTTAGCAGTTTTATTAGATGCGTACCTAATCTCTCCATTACTAATAGTCACTTCAGAGTATCGCTCTCCGAATCCATGAACACTAGCTTCTGTATGACTAATATTCATAGTAGAACGAACCGATGTTCCCATATACTCACTGAGGTCACTATTCATTATTTTTTCGTACAAAAGCCACCTTCCACTCAAGTTGTTTCGAGATTTAATTCTGTCTCGGATCGCAAAAAAGAAACCGGCCAAAAAGATACCGGCAAGGATGCTTCCTATGACATTTTGTGAAATAGTGTTGAATATATCCATAGAGTTAGTTAAGGACCCCTACAATACCACATAAATATAAAATAATCAAGTATCTCCCTAAATCAACCAATAGTGCTATACCTTTACTTATATGAACCCAGAACAACCTAGACACCATCGTAATGAATTGAACCCTATTAATACTCAACTAATCGAAGACGCGGTACGTATTGCTGAAACCAAGGCAATTATTGCTGGCGCTGATGAACAAATTGAAGCACTGGCTCAACAAGGACGTCATGATGTTGCTGCTTTATTAAAAGCCTACCGTGATGCAGCGCAAAAAGAATATGACCTTCGAGAGAATCTTCGCACAAGTGCACGCTTTACCACTGAAAGAAATGTGATTCATGATGATGCTGATGCGCAGCCAGGTAGTGAAATTATTGAAGAATCAGTAAAACTCATTCCTCAATCAGGCTCATCTCCTGAGACCATTTCAGTTCTTCAAGAACTGATCGAGGAAGCTTTTACTCAACGAGAATTTTATCATGAGACATTACAAAAACAGTTTCCTGATGAAAACCTTGTTATCAATAAAAAGTTACGAGAAATGAGAGATAATGGACCTATAGTAACTATAAACTAAGCAACAAAAAATCCCGCATCGTCACGTTGCGGGATTTAAAAAAAGTACTTATTTAAAGCGAGACGAATTCAATTCTTACTACCCCAAATTCATCCATCGGATTTTTGGAATTCTCGAATCGTGCCCGTAATCCAAAGAAGATTCCAAGTATTTTTGAGACCTCCAGTAATTGTTCAGGGTCTTTATTAGTGATTTCAAAAATGATTTTATCATCCCAAGAGACTTTTCCTGGAGGACCAAAACGTAACCCTTTATTGTGACGTAATGAAGGACGGTGAATTGAAACAGTCTTTTCTTTCGTATAAAACTGGATAACATCACCACCTTTAATAACTGTTCTACGCGGCTTGATAGTATCCATCTGTTCAGATGTACCGCCAATTTGTTTGATGTATAACATTTCGTATTTATTTTGTTTGTAGATACTTTATCATCTTTTATTACTATGTCAATACCTCATGGTAATCTCTAAACACATTTGGCACTTTTTACTAGACTAAGTACATGACCGTACA
>CAZUIQ010000007.1:0-370 GCA_964620085.1 uncultured Candidatus Saccharibacteria bacterium
GTAATAATGTTGGTGAACCAAACATGCCAGCATCGTTTAAGGTGATGTTGAGTTATCTCCGAGGACTTGCGCTTGATGTCAAACTAGAAGGGTCGAAGAAAAATTACGAGCAAACATACGAAGAGGTAGCATAACTTTTTCACTAATAAATTATGAACAACAAAGATCATGCAACATTTCAACCAGATACCATTTCGCTTTCGCTAGCAAGTCCAGAACGAATTCGAGAATGGTCATACGGTGAAGTTCAAAAACCAGAAACCATCAACTACCGAACCGGGCGATCAGAACGAGGGGGGCTCTTCGATGAAAAAGTATTCGGTCCAGAAAAGGACTATGAATGTTACTGTGGAAAATATAAGCGTATTCG
>CAZUIQ010000007.1:380-26577 GCA_964620085.1 uncultured Candidatus Saccharibacteria bacterium
AATCTATTTCGCAGGGTACATTGTTACTGAGATTCATCAATCTGAAAAAGATCGTGTATTGAAGGAGCTCGATAACGAATACAAGATTCGCATGAAAACTCTTGATACAGATGCAGAAAAAGATGCATTGAAAGAACTCTTCACAGTAACTAAAAAAGACTTGATCGATTTGGTACCTCTTCGTATTTTGAACGAAGTTGAATTCCACAAGTTTTCAATGAAATTCAGTACCGTATTCGAAGCCGCTATTGGAGCTGAGGCGGTATATGATGTATTCCGAAAACTTGATATAAATGAACTTGCAAATGAAATCGAGAAAAAACTCGAGAAAGATCCTGCATCACGAGATCGTATGGAACGACGTTTGCACATGATCCGAGCCTTGATTGCTTCAAAGCAACGTCCAGAATGGATGTTCCTTACAGCAATTCCGGTGATTCCTCCAAATTTACGACCGATGGTTGCTCTTGAAGGTGGACGCCATGCAACATCAGACGTAAACGATTTGTATCGACGTGTGATCAACCGAAACAATCGCTTGAAGAAATTGAAAGAAATCGGTGCACCAGATGTTATTTTGCGAAACGAAAAACGAATCATGCAGGAAGCGGTAGACTCGTTGATTGATAACACGATTCGTAAGCACTCTGGTTCTGTGGCGATGTCACAAGCACAGCGACGTCAGTTGAAATCACTTGCAGATAGTTTGAAAGGAAAGCAGGGACTTCTTCGTCAAAACCTTCTCGGAAAACGAGTAGACTATTCAGGACGTTCAGTAATTGTGGTAGGACCTTCACTTAAATTAAATCAATGTGGACTTCCAAAGTTCATGGCACTTGAATTATTCCGACCATTCGTGATTTCAAAAATTTTGAAACGAGAATTAGCGTTTAATATTCGAGGTGCTGGTAAATTGATCGAAGAAGGAGCTCCAGAAGTTTGGGAGATTCTTGAAGAGGTTATTGAAGGTAAGTATGTACTCCTCAATCGTGCACCAACACTTCACCGATTGTCTATCCAGGCATTCAATCCGGTACTTATCGAAGGTAAGGCGATTCAAGTACATCCTATGGTATGTTCTGCATTCAACGCTGACTTCGACGGAGACCAGATGGCGGTACACGTACCTCTTTCAGAAGAAGCACAGATTGAAGCGCGAGAACTTATTGCATCAAATAAAAACTTACTCAAGCCACAATCAGGAGATCCCGTAATGGCGCCTGCGCAGGATATTGTGCTCGGGTGTTATTGGGTGACCAAGATTATTCCAGGAGCACTTGGTGAAGGAAAAATGTTTTCAAGTCCAAGTGAAGCGGTTACTGCCTACCATCACAATATTGTTGATGTTCGTGCAAAAATCTATGTCCTCCCTGATATGAGTCCATGTTATAAGGCATATGACGGAAAGGTTTTTGAAACATCAGTAGGACGCATCCTTCTTAACAATGTACTACCAGAGGATTTCGACTATTTCAACGAAGAAGTAACCAAAAAAGTTATTTCAGGAATTGTAGATAGAGCTATCAACAAGTACGGATTTGATGCAACACCGGCTATTTTGGATGCGATCAAGGAATTCGGTTACAAGTTTGCTACAAAATCTGGTACTACTATTGGTATTGACGACGCTCTTGTTCCACCAGAAAAAGCTGAAATTATTGTAGAAGCTCGCAAGGCAGAAGCTATTATTATCGACCAGTTTATGGACGGTCTTATTTCAGATGATGAGCGTTACAATAAGTTGATTGAACTGTGGGAAGGAGTGACTCGAAAAATTGAAAAGGCGGTAGTAAGTCACCTTGCGGAATCTGAATCCATTCATGATCAGATTATTTCAGGTGCACGAGGAAACAATTCACAGCTCCGACAGATGGCGGGTATGAAAGGAGTAATTGTAAACACTGCGGGACGACCAGTAGACTTCCCAATTATCGCTTCATACAAAGAAGGTCTTTCACCGATTGAGTATTTCATTACGAACCACGGTTCCCGAAAAGGTCTTACCGACACGGCGCTTAACACAGCGACAGCGGGTTACATGACACGAAAATTGGTAATTGTAGCTCAAGACGTAGTGATTCTCGAAGAGGATTGTGGAACTAAAAAAGGACTTTTGGTAAAAGAAGAAAATATTGACGGAATGATTCGCCCTCTTGCAAAAAATATTGCAGGACGTGTACTTGCTGAAACAATTAAAACTACGGATGGTGAAGTTGTCTTGAAAAAAGGACATCTTGTTTCTCGAGAAGATGCACAATTCATTGAGTCAAAAGGAATCAAGGAAGTAGTCGTACGTTCTCCGTTAGTATGTGAGACATTGAATGGAATTTGTCAGCAATGTTACGGTCTTGATCTTGGACGAAATAGAATGGTGAAATACGGTGAAGCGGTAGGAATTGTTGCAGCTCAGGCTATTGGAGAGCCAGGAACACAGCTTACGCTTCGAACCATGCATGCCGGAGGAACGACGGGGTCAGATATTACAGCTGGACTCCCTCGTGTGGCTCAATTGTTCGAGTGTTCTACGATTAAAATTCCTGCGATTCTTGCAGAAGCGAGTGGTGATATTATTGAAATTAAAAATGATGGTGTACAAAAAACAATTGTGTTACTTGCAGATAGTAAACAGTATGAGTATCTCGTAGATATTCGACGAACAGTTGTAGTGAAAGTAGGTCAACATGTGAAGGCGGGAGACTTGCTCACAGATGGTGCTGCTGATCTCCAGGCGTTATATGTGATTGGAGGATTTGATCAAGTTCAAGAATATATTATTGCAGAAATTACCAAGGTGTATGAATTACACAGTGCGCCGATTTCTCGTAAACACTTGGAAATTATTGTGCGACAGATGTTTAACCGAGTTCAAGTCAAGAAGGCAAATGATACGAAATTTACTACTGGACAAATTGTTGAAAAGGGTGAATTCATCAAGCAGAATCGTATTGCTGAAGCGGCAGGTAAAATGCCAGCACAAGGAACTGAGTTGCTCATGGGTATCAGTAAAGTGTCTTCAAGTTCGAAGTCTTGGATGTCAGCGTCTGCGTTCGAACGTGTAAACCAGGTATTGGTTGCCAACGCGGTTGCCGGTGGACAGGATGAATTGCGAGGTCTTATGGAAAACGTAATGATTGGAAACTTGATTCCAGCAGGAACAGGTCTTTCAGATGAATTCGTTCCAGAGCTTAAAAACATCGTGAAGCATCAAGAAATTGTGGAATAAACCTCACCCCAACCCTCTCCTGCAAGGAGAGGGAGCCGAACCTATTATGAACAACGCTAAAGAAACAATCAGAGCAAAACTCTCGATCGAATCGGTCGTTGGTTCATATATTAAACTCGAGCCCTCGGGTAAGAATTTCCGTGCGTGCTGTCCTTTTCATAATGAGAAATCTGCAAGTTTTTATGTAACTCCAGACAAAGGTATTTACTACTGTTTTGGATGCCATAAAGGCGGCGACATTTTCAAGTTCGTAGAAGAAATCGAAAATATTCCATTCTATGAAGCTTTGAAATCACTTGCCGAGAAGGCAGGAGTTTCTCTTGAAAATCAGAATAATGAAAAACCAAGTAGATTAGGAGTTCTTCGTGAGATTATGGATACAGCTACAAAATTCTATGAAGTTGGATTGCGCACGAATCCAGAAGTGGTCACCTATCTTCAATCTCGAGCAATGAGTAAAGATACTATGGTTGTATGGCGAGTAGGGTATGCAGAAAAAGGTTGGTCACGACTCTATGATCTCTTGAAAAAGTATAAGTATTCTGACGAGGATATTCTCGCCACAGGGTTATGTTTGAAAGGAAAGCAGGCAGGATTATATGATCGATTTCGTGAACGCATCATGTTTCCGATTACTGATAGTCAGGGTCGTGTGATCGCGTTTACCGGCCGTGTCATGCCAGGAACCGAAGAGGCAGCAAGGCCTGTTGGAAAATATATCAACAGTCCTGAGACGGAGCTCTATCATAAATCAGCCGTATTGTTTGGATATGATAAGGCCAAGGCAAGTATTCATTCACAAGGATTTGTAATTATTGTAGAAGGTCAGATGGATTGTGTGATGAGTCATCAAGCAGGGGTAACCAATGTGGTTGCCTTGTCAGGTACGGCAAGTACTGATGAGCACATGACTCAGCTTGCACGATTTACGAATAATATTGCGATATGTCTTGATGCGGATCCGGCAGGACTTGCAGCAGCGCAGAAGACAGCTATGGTTGCGTACAAGCATGATATGCAAGTACTCGTGATTGATGTCCCAGGAGCTAAAGATCCTGCAGATATTATCGCTGCGCACTGCGAAGCTCCTGCATCAGGAGCGGAGCAGTGGCGAGATATTGTAAAAAAGAGAAAAGACTTCATTACGTTCCGCCTTGAAAAGATGAAAGAAAATCATCAAGAAAAAGACAAGGTAAGTATTGCAAGTAAAGAACTTTTTCCTATCCTCATCAATATTCAATCTCAAATTGTATTGGATGATAAGTTGAAAGAGATTGCCATGGCTTTTGGACAATCAAGTGTTGATCCAATCAGAAATGAATTTGAGAAGTACTTGAAGAATAATCCAAAAGGCTCAAACCTCACCCCCAACCCCTCTCCTGCAAGGAGAGGGGAGCCGAACAGCAAGGAAGTGGATCCTAAAATATATCTAGAAGAACGTATTATAGGAATCCTTCTTGCCTTGAAAAAAGATCATGAGAAATTTGCCGATAAAATAGCAATCATTCCGGATGATATAAAGGCTCAGTATATGTTTCAAGCAGAACAATCATTAGGAATACTTCCTGAGGCATTGCCACTGTACGAACGAACACTCCATGACTTGCTCATCCGCTATGAAATGGGTATGATCGAAGAAGAGAAGCAACAACTTGATAGGGAACTCGTGCATGATCCCGAAAATCGGGAGGTGCTCCAAAAAGTCCACGAGCTTCTCACGCGTAAACACGCACTTATCCATGACCTCCATAATCACTAAATCACTATGGCTATCAAGAAAAAACCTACTAAAAAAATTGTAAAGAAACCTATCAAGAAACCAGCTACCCAGCCTTCGCGAAATGCTACGGCGGGCAAGAAAAAGTTGGTGAAAAAAGCTGCGCCTAAAAAAGTTACTAAGCCAGCTCCAAAGAAAAAGCAGGTTTCTAAAAAAGTAGCAAAGAAGGTAGTAAAGAAATCTACCAAAGTTTTGTTGCCGGCAAAAGGACTTACCAAGGAACAAATTGAAGAGCGTGTGAAGGTGCTCCTTGATAAAGGGAAAAAGCGACGATTCCTTACTTATGATGAACTTCTCAAGGCGTTCCCTGATATCGAAGAAGATGTGATGTTCCTTGATGATCTGTACGGTAAATTCAGTATGGCAGGTATTGATGTGATCGAAACAGGAGGATTACTTTCTGGAGATCCTGAGCCTGATGCAGAACTCGCAGGTCGTCGGTATGACCGAACGAGTTCATCAAACGATTCGGTGCAGATGTACCTCAAGGAAATTGGAAAGTATCCATTGATTCGTGCAGCAGAAGAACGTGACCTTGCGCAGAAGATTGCAGCAGGGGATGAGGAGGCACGCAACTTGTTGGCACAAGCAAACCTTCGTTTGGTGGTTTCTATTGCCAAGAAGTATGCGACTCGATCTGCGGATTTGACACTCCTTGATCTTATTCAAGAAGGAAATATTGGGTTGTACAAGGCTGTTGAAAAATTCGACTGGACCAAGGGATTCAAGTTTTCTACCTATGCGACGTGGTGGATTCGTCAATCGATTACGCGTGCGCTCGCTGACCAGTCTCGAACCATTCGTATTCCGGTACACATGGTGGAAACTATTTCAAAATACAAACAAGTGTATCGACGATTGGAACAAGATTTGGGGCGAACACCCTTACCAGAGGAAATTGCAACTGAAATGGGAATTGAAGTAGACAAGATTCATATGATTAACAAGATTAATCAGTCTACGAAATCACTTGAGGAATCAATCGGTGGTTCTGATGATGACAAGTCTACACTTTCTGAATTCGTTGCTGATGATAAAATCATGTCACCAGATCGTGAAGCTTCAAAGAGAATTCTTCAAGATCAGTTCAAGGACATCCTTAATGACTTGTCTCCGAAAGAGATGAAGATTATCGAAATGCGTTATGGATTGTTGGATGGTATCAATCATACGCTTGAGGAAGTAGGGAAGGAATTCGGGGTAACCCGAGAGCGTATCCGACAGATTGAGGCGAAGGTACATGACAAAATCAGATCAAATGAGAAGGTGATGAAGTTGAGGGATTACTAAAAACCCCTGTAGTTACCACCATAAAAGCCCTTAGAAATAAGGGTTTTTATGGTGGTTGACAAATAATATTATATATGCTATGATAGTATATGGAGTTAGTTGCTAGCTCTTCATTAAAAACAATTTAAAATATGAAAAAGTTATTTTCTGCCGTAATGATTGCATTTGTTTGTGTTTCTGCTGTTTCTTCTGTATTTGCTCAAACCGGGAACGCTGCTGATACCAGTAACCGTTTGAAAAACCCTACGGTAATAAACAACAAGACCTTTAACAACACGTACCATTACCACTTTGGTGATACTACCAAAAAAGCACAGAAGGCTGGTACCGCTCCTATCCCACAAGCACTCAGATTTATTGGGGTTGATGTGAGCCAGCGCATTAAAGGCGCGCAATACCCGGTATTTGAATACGTGAAGGTGAATGTTGAGGCATTTGTTGCTATTATGCAGGTATCGGACAAATTTATTTTCTGCGCGCTTCTGCTATTTTTTGCAATTGCTATTATTCGCAAAAGAAAAGACATACTTGGTATTAAAAACCCCTCGTAAACTCTAACTGCACGATGTTAACCCGTGATTATTTACTTCTAATGGAGTAGGTAATCACGGGTTTTTTTTTTGGAAAAAATAATGGATTTCGAGGGTCAAATGTGCTACAATAAAAGTCTAAATGTTTACCGATATTAAAGATGTCTTGATCTATACGTCACTCTTTGGGGGCCTGTATTTTCAGGTGTTTTTACTCGTTTCATATTTTCTCTGGGACGGGGTAACTGAGTTTGGTGAGATTGATGATCCAACGGTTGAGCTTTTTGAGCCAACAGTGGCCATTATGGTTCCTTGTTTTAACGAAGAAACAACAGTGGTCGGAACTGTAGAATCTCTCCTTGCTTTGGATTATCCACGAGAAAAATTGAAAATTATTGTTATCGACGATGGTTCTACAGACAATACTTGGAATGAAGTTCAAAGATATGTTGGAAATATTTCAGTAGTACTTCTCCAGAAGAAAAACGAGGGAAGTAAGTTCGCCGCTATGAACTATGGGCTTGAATATATCAAGTCGCATATGGCAGATGTGGGAATTGTAGGATTTCTCGATGCGGACTCTTCGGTGCATCACACAGCACTTCGCGAGTCTCTCAAGGAATTCACAAAGCCAGGAGTTATGGCGGTAGTACCATCAATGGTAATTGACCGTCCTCAAACATTTATGCAATATATGCAGAAGGTTGAATACGAGCTTGCAACGTATGCAAAGCAGGCACTTTCTCGATTAAATACTTTGTATATTGCTCCAGGGCCGTTTACTCTGATGCGACGAGAGGTTTACGATGTTTTGGGTGGGTATAACGAAGCTCATCACGTAGAAGACATGGAAATTGCTCTACGTATGCAGCTCGAAGGAATGCGATTATCTCACTCAATTAATTCATTGGTGTATACAAAAGGTCCACGAACTTGGCCAGCACTTCTTAAACAGCGTGTACGATGGACTTATGGATTCATCATGAACGTATGGGATTACCGAAAGAAAGTATTCTTCAATGACAAACTTGGTCATGTTGGAGTAATGATTCCTATTATGTTTATAATGACATGGTTGCTAGTAGTAATGATTCCTTTTTTAATACTTAGTCTCATTACCCCAATCATACATTTGATCCAGAGAATTTCTGCTGTAGGATTCACGGTTCCAAAGTTTCATATTGAACCGTTCTTCATTAATACGAATGTTATTATGTTGATCAGTGTAGTGACGTTGGTAGTATTCTTTGTAACTCTTTTTATTGGACGACGAAGACTTCTTAAACAGAAGACATTTTCTCTTGATCTTTTGACAGTAATTGTGTATCCATTCTTTGCAGCATGGTGGACAGGATTGTCAGCATATAATGCCGTTCGAGGCAAGAAAAAAGCTTGGCGATAATATTTATATACATCTATGGAAATCAACAATAAACAACGAACAATTCAATGGGCGCGCTATGGTATCGCATTTATTATAACGATTGCGATCTTTGGAAGTGTGCTCTATATCAGTCAAGTTGCTACAAACAAACGAATGTCAGAAGTACGATCGATTCAAGACAAAATTGCTATTGATCTCCTTTCTTCAGAAACACAATTCTCACTTCTTTCGAGTGCTTCGTGTACCCAGGATGGGAATTCAATCCTTGCTCCAGAAATTGGACAATTAGGAGACCGACTCACGTTTATGGAAAATCAGTTAGGAGCTGATGATACAGGGGTTATTGGACTTAAGAAATACTATTCACTGCTTCAGATCAAGGACTATATTCTCATGAAGGAACTTGGAGATACTTGTAATTTTAAACCAGTAACGCTTGTCTATTTCTACTCAAATGAAGATTGTTCTGATTGTACGAAACAAGGATTTGTACTTACAGCTCTTCGTGAGAAGTATCCACTCCTTCGTGTCTATGCGTTCGACGCAAACCTCGATCTCTCTGCTATTAAAACTCTTCAGACCGTTACACGAGCCCCAGGAACGGTTCCTAGTATGGTCATTGGTGGAAAGGTCTATACTGGCTTTAAATCAATCGAGGAGATCGAAAAGGAGGTACCAGCTCTCGCCAAGATGCTCGAGGATCAGAAGATTGTAGATGAAAAGGTAGCTAAGCAATCAAAACAAAAAACCACCCAGTAGGGTGTTTTTTTGATGGTGTTTTGAGCCGTTTCCCGGGCTTGAACCGGGGACCTGCTGTTTACAAAACAGCTGCTCTACCAACTGAGCTAAAACGGCAAAAGGATGATCCCTTGCGGGATAATCCTATCACAATTATTCTTCTTTTTCAATACTCTTTTTCTTCTCTGTGTGACGTACACGGTGCCAGAATTCTGATGGATGACGAACTCCTTCTGGGGTGTGATCATAGAGAAATTCTCGAACTTTTTTCTTGAGTACTTTTTTCACAGTAACTTCTCTTGAAACTTTTCGATACAATGCAATCATCCAAATAAGAATAATTTTCAAGAAGTTTTTAAACTTCTCTTGTATACGCATGGAAAGCTCAGATTCAACCACTTCTGGAGAAATACTAAACCATTCGGTCCCTCGTGGGATAGTGGTTTCTCGAGACTTGATACTTGCTGATGAGATCCAAATGGTTCCAAAAATACCCAAACTACCAAGGATGATTAATGTAATGGGAAGAATAATAATGCTCATGTACTAAATACTATACCGCACAAACTTACTAATTTCAACACGTTCTCCGGTTTTTTGAACAAGTCCATCGATCACTTGCTTGATGGACATTTCAGGATTCATAATAAAAGGCTGTTCAAGAAGGGATTCAGTAGTTTCTGGTTCCATTGCACCAATGTGCATAGCAATCTGATTTGCCGCTGAAACAAACTCATCGTTTTGCGCTACGAAGTCAGTTTCACAAGAAAGTTCAAGGAGGACTCCCATCTTCTTGTTACTGTGGATGTAGCTTGCGATAATACCTGCTCCGATTACTCGGTCAGATTTTTTCTCTGCTTGAGCTGCACTCATAGCACGAAGTTCTGTGCGAGCTTTTTCCATATCACCGCCGGCTTCCTCAAGGGCTTTTTTACATTGCATCACAGAGATACCTGTCTCCTCACGCAATACTTTGATCATGTCTGCTGTAATTTCCATAATTTTTTTGAAAGATTAATTTAACACACCCCGCGGCTAGCGCCGTCGTCCCTCTCTAAAAGAGAGGGTTGGCTCCGCTGAGAGTTTTTAATAAATGTTAGATTTGGTACTACCTATTCCGTAAGGTGTCTCCTCCTATTTATAGGAGGAGTGCCACGCGAAGCGGGCGAGGTGGTATTACTAGTTTCCCTTGTATGCAGAAACGAACTTATTCAAGAAGAACTCAATAGTTTTTTTGTTTGCATCATTAGCAATAACAGGATACCCAACAAGTCTAATATCAGAATCCGTATTTGAAAGTGAGATAACAGGGATTCCCATTTGATTTGCTTCAGTAATAGCGATAGATTCTTCATTACTATCAATAACAACGAGTGCACCAGGCATACCTTTCATTGGAGCAAGTCCTCCAAATCGACGAGCCAATTTTTCCATCTTTCGTTCGAGCATGAGCTTTTCCTTCTTGGTCTGTGCAACAAGCTCATCTTTTTCGTGCTTAACCGTAAGATCTTCGAGAAGCGTAACGCGTGACTTGATTTGCTTTTCGTTAGTTAAGGTTCCTCCAATCCATCGGATTTCTACGTAAGGCATTCCAAGAGACTCAGCGGCTGCTTTTACTGCAGGTGAAGCTTCTGGTTTGGTTCCTACGAATAATATTTGTCTTCCAGTAGATCCAAGTGTTTTAAGGATTTCCTGAGCCTTTTCAAGACTTGCTGCGGTTTTTTCCAAGTCAATAATATCTGTTCGGTTTTTTGTTCCGTACAAGAATGGCTTGGTGGTTGGGTGACGACGTGTTCGAGTATAGCCATAGTGAGCTCCTACTCCGAACATTTCTCGGATGAGATTTTCCATATCTAAAATAATTTCAACAGTGTTTGCACAAGGGGTGGGTAATAATAATACCCCTCGTTGGCATGGGTGACGCCCATGGAAGTACTCCCACGTACTCCCTCCGCGAGGCAAAGCCTCGTCGACTCCCTCTAAAAGAGGGAGATATTTAGGAGTAAATAGAGTATTTCTACAATCTGCTTACAGGGGAGACTATAACATAGAGAGGGGGATTTGGCGAGACTTGACATATACATTACAATATGCTAATCTAGACCCAGAAATTTTTATTCATTTTAAATCAACATACAATGGTATCAAAGGATGTAATAGGGACATTTTTTTTCAGTACCCAAAGAAAGCATAAGAAACATCGCTGGAATACGATACTAACAATGATTGTAATTTTCGTTGCAATTATTTTCTATTGGTTTCTAACCAGAGTTGGAATTGCGATGGGGGCACATCCTTTACTCAGCTTTGCAATAGCAATCACTGTGACAAGTTTTCCAGTTAATATATTTGCGACCATACTATTTTCGCTCTGGAAATATCCAAAAGAAAAAAATTATGACGCAGATTATGACCCAGAGCAAGATGAATAGAAGGGTATTAAATGCTCAAAATACAGCGATCTCACAATACGGGGTTGCTTTTTTATTTGCAAAAATTGACACTCAACACTAATACTGTTACCTTAAATAAAAAATATGATATATATACGACCTGATGATGCAGGGGATTCCATGTATGCATTTATTCCAGACAAAGAGCTTTACAGCAAACAAGGAACGATCCTGAGTACGGATAGATGTTATCGATGTTTTGCTGGGGCGTTATTCCTCGAACGAAAATATGATGCTGATAAAATGACACCGAAAACTGCACTTATTGTATTTCATATTACACCAGGATCCCGTTCATATATTCGGAGACAGAAGAAGTTTTTGTTGAATTATATTAAGAACAAGCTCGTTGAGTTTGATGTAACCAGAATTGCTCGATGTGGTGGGAGACTCCTATCAAGAGATGATGAATTTCTTTTCCAAGAAATGAAAAAAAAGATAGAGGGTGGGTTACAAAGAACCTTTCCTAATGTTTTAATTGAAGGGATTTATCCAAATAAAAAAACGTACTGTATGGAAATGAGACTAGTAAATCATCCTGGTGATGAGATAGAGGTTCAAATTCTTACAGGAGAAATTCCTTAATTTAAAAGCGGTTCTAAAATCAAGAGCCGCTTTTTTGTTTGTAAAAAAAGGATTTGGCGAGACTTGACACAAATGTGTATATATAGTAACTTAGGCTCAAACAAAACAAAAAAAAATGAAAATAGAGGTCCCTAATTTATCGGCTGTCTGGATTACCTTCATAACAAAGGTAGTAGAACGTTTTCAGAAAAACTTAAAAGGATATGAGCTTGCAATAGTTTCTAGTAACAGTTTCCGATTTTTCGGAAAAAAGGATGATAAGGAATCATTATCCGTAACCGTTGGTTTTTTTCAAAAATATCCGACCCTTATGTATATTAACTTTAGCAACGAAAGTGTAAAAAGAATGGATACGGTTGTGATTACTTTTTCAAAGATTAATCAGGTAGGACTATTCAAAACTATTAAGCGTTTTTTAGATTTCGGTGATATTCTTGAGAATAATGAACTAATAGTAATGGCTGATTATTATATGCACGTTGATTCTTCTTTTTTAGAAAGGAGTGAACAGAATATTGTTCAAAAAGACACCCTTCCTGCCGACTTTGATTTTTATGAAGAATTGAAGAGGTTATAAAGACAGATTGTATTTACGTTATTAAAAGCCATTCGGAAACGGAGGGCTTTTTTATTTATAAAAATAAGCGAAAGTATATTACAAGTCGATAAATTCCTGATAAAGAGAGGTTTTTCTGCTGGTTGTTTTAGTTGAAGATACACCGTAAAGTTTTATGGTGTCATTTTCTCAAATGAAAAAGTTAATAAAGACTTACTTTAAATTAAAGCCCGGTGATCTTATTAAGAATCACGATCAAAAGATGTTGTTATTTATGTATAAAAAGAAAAGGTTTGTTATGTCTCGCAGAGCATTAAAGCATTTTGTTGAACGAAGAAAGAGTGAGTTAATTCGATATCATTCGAAAAAACAAGTTCGTAAATTCATTTGGTTTGCGATACAAAATATTCGAGGAACAATTCTGAATCCTGATGTCTGTAATCAAGAAAAAACAGATTCATATTTTTATATAAAGGATTATTCTTCTCAAGATAAGTCAACACTCAGAATACTCGTTCAGGAAAAAGAAGGTACTTCTGAAATACAATCTGTTCATTTTCGAAAGAAGAAAAAAGACGATTAAAAAAACCACCTTAAAGGTGGTTTTTTTAATCGTAGCTTCGAGCGACGGCAAGGATTCAGAATCCCATTTCGCTCATGAGTACTTTGTATTTCTACAACGTCCGCAGCAAGCCGTATTTTCTGTCGTTAAGCTACATATTAAGAATATATCAAAAGACACCTTTTTGCAAGTAGTTATTTGCCAAAAGACACTCAAAAAGCTACTATTAATTCATTATGGCTGATCAAAAAGGATTTGAAAATAAGATTACACCTCGTTCAGAGGACTATTCACAGTGGTATTTAGATATCATTAAGGCTGCTGATTTGGCGGATTATTCTCCAGTAAAAGGATGTATGATTATCAAACCTAATGGATATTCATTATGGGAACGAGTTCAGGAAGTTTTAAATAAGGAGTTTAAAAAGCATGGTGTTCAGAATGCTTATTTTCCGATGCTTATTCCAGAAAAGCTTTTGAAACGCGAAGAAGCTCACGTAGAAGGATTTGCTCCGGAGGTTGCGGTCGTAACCCATGCAGGAGGTGCAAAATTAGACGAACCTCTCATTCTTCGTCCTACTTCAGAAACGATCATGTATGAAGTGTTCAAGGATTGGATTCATTCTTATCGAGATTTACCATTGAAGATCAATCAATGGGCAAATGTGATTCGTTGGGAAATGCGCACCAAGCCGTTTTTACGTACTACAGAATTCCTATGGCAAGAAGGACACACCGTTCACAAAGACGAAGTCGGGGCAGATGCATGTGCTCGTGAAATGCTCGAGGTGTATAACAAGTTCTTCGCAGAGTATATGGCTATTCCTATTATTGTAGGAGTAAAAAGTGAAAGCGAAAAATTTGCAGGAGCTTTGCGCACCTATACTTGTGAAGCAATGATGCAGGACGGTAAGGCGTTGCAAATTGCGACCTCGCACAATCTTGGAGATAACTTTGCGAAAGCTTTTGATATCAAGTTCTTGAATGAGCAAAATGAAACCGTTTACGGATGGCAAACAAGTTGGGGATTATCGACGCGTTCTATTGGAGGACTTATTATGACGCATAGTGATGATAAGGGGCTTATTGTTCCGCCAAAAATGGCATCAATTCATGTGGTCATTGTTCCTATTATTCCAAAACCTGAAGCAAAAGCGGAAATCGAAGCGGCTGCAGAAGTAATTCAAAAAATGATCTTGAGTGAGGCTCGGACAAAAATGCTTACTGATGATATGTCAGTCCACTTAGATCTTCGAGAAATGCGTCATGGTGAAAAGTATTTTGATTGGGAGAAAAAGGGGGTACCTATTCGTATTGAAATTGGTCCCAAGGATATCGAGAAAAACTCAGTAGTAATTGTTCGGCGTGATACAGGAGAAAAAGAAATTGTTGCGAATTCAGAGTTATCAGAAAAAGTTGCTACAACGCTTGCTGATATTCAAAAAAATCTTTTCGAACGAGCAGAAAATATGCAAAGGGAAAATACTGTCTCTGTAGATACTTGGGATGAATTTAAACAAGCTCTTGAGGACAAGAAATTTATTCTTGCACACTGGGATGGAACAAGTGAGACAGAAAAGCTTATCAAGGACGAAACAGCTGCAACAGTTCGCTGTATTCCACTTGATAGTATAGACGAGGAAGGAGTGTGTATTAAAACAGGGAAACCGTCACAACGACGAGTTATTTTTGCAAAATCACATTAAAAAAATATCATGTCAAGCCACTTTCGAAGAGTGGTTTTTCATGCTACACTCGGAGCACTTATGTTCGAGAATCTCTACAATAAATTTTCCAATGATATTGGAATTGATCTAGGAACGGCGAATACGTTGGTGTATTTGCGTGGCCATGGAATCATTATTAATGAGCCATCTATTGTAGCTCTGAATACTAAAACAGGTCGCATTGTGGCCGTAGGAGTCGCTGCCAAAGAAATGCTTGGTCGAACACCAACACATATCAAGGCAATTCACCCCGTAGTAGACGGTGTTATTTCGGATTTCGAAGTGACTGAGGAGATGTTGTCCTATTTAATTACTAAGGCCGAAAAAATCGCTCCGCGATTTTTTCGGCCGCGTGTGGTCGTAGGAGTGCCTTCTGGTATTACCAACGTAGAACACCGCGCCGTATATGATGCCGCAAAATCTGCAGGTGCACGCGAGGTCTATATTATCGAAGAACCAATGGCAGCAGCTATTGGGATTCGTTTACCCATCAAGGAACCCGTAGGTTCTATGATTATTGATATTGGAGGTGGTACGACAGACATCGTGGTTATTTCACTTTCAGGAGTGGTGCAAGCAAAAAGTTTGAAACTTGCAGGAGATACCATGAATCAAGATGTCATTCTTTATTTAAAAAATGAATTTAAATTATTAGTAGGAGAAAAAACAGCAGAAGAAATTAAATTGGTTCTTGGTTCTGCAGGGCCCGGAGAAAAGCTTGAAAGTAAGGTGAAGGGGCGAGATCTCATTACGGGACTTCCTCGAGAAATTATGATTACCGATACCGATATTCGTCATGCATTGAAGGATTCCATACAAGCAATTGTTGATACGGTTCGTGAGGTGCTTGAGACCACGCCACCAGAAATTATGTCAGATGTTATGAACCGAGGAATGTATATTGCCGGAGGAGGTGCGTTGATTCGAGGAATTGATAAGGTGTTGTTCGAGCAGTTTAAAATTCCTGTATATATTGCCGATGATCCGCTTTCTGCAGTTGCGAGAGGGTGTGGAATTGTTTTAGAAGATCTTGTAAAATACCGAGAAGTACTCGTAAGTGATCATGACACATTACCGCTTCGATAATCAGATACAGAAAAAAAGATTCTCACTCAAGAAGATTTTTTTGGTGAGCTTTTTTGTGATTATTATCGGAGGGATTTCTGTTTTTATGATAGCACCATTTCTCCAAAGTTTTATGAAAGGCCCGCAGTGGCTACAGGTACAAACAAAAAATAGCGTAGTTGATGTGATAGGTGTACTTACCCCTAAAAAAATCATTCTTGCTCAAAATGTAAATTTAAAAAATGAGATAGAGTCCTATAAGGCACAACTTTTTGAATTACAATTACTGCGTGATGAGAATATGCAATTACGTACAGAGGTTTCCTATATTCAAGATCCAAGTAGTATTATTTTTGCAAGAGTTCTTGCAAAGCCGTCACGTTCGCTCTATAACAGTATTATTATTGATCAAGGAAGTAAGGATGGTATTATGCTTGGTCAAATGGTCGTAACACGAGGGGTTCTTGGGCTAGGGAGCATCTCAAGTGTTTCTGAAAATACAGCAACCGTTGAATTGTTTTCAGGTCCTCAATTTAGTAGTAATTTAGTTATGAAAAATCAGAATATTACCGTTCCTGCAAAAGGAAGAGGTGGGGGGAATTTTGAAATTCATATTCCGCGTGAAATTGTAGTAACAGATGGTGATATTCTTGCACTACCGGAGGATCCTAATATTGCCGTTGGGGTAGTAAAATCAATCACTTTTGATCCACGTGATCCCTTTCAAACCATTCTTGCACGGACACCGATAAATTTACAGGAGCTTAATTTTGTGGAGGTGGTAAAATAAATCTATATGAAACAAATCATTTTAATTCATGGATCACCTGAGCCTGATGAAATAGTAACTACCCAAAAAGAAGTTGCACCAGATTGGTTTTATTGGTTACAAGAAAATGTGCCTCATGTGAGTATCTTACCGATGCCTTTAGATGTGGAGGTTGTCTACGAAGAGTGGCTAAAAGTTTTTGAAAAATCTGATCTATCAGACGAAGCTATTCTAGTTGGGCATAGTTGCGGAGGAGGTTTTGTGCTTCGTTATTTATCAGAACACCCTGAAACAAGTTTTCAAAAGGTTATTCTGGTTGCGCCTTGGCTTGATGTGCATAGCGAACTCACTACAGAATTTATGAAATTTGAAATAGATGGAACTATTTCAGAGAGAATGGAAACACATATTTTTGTTTCATCAGATGATTCAAGTGGAATCCTTGATTCAGTAAAATTAATAAAAGACAAATTTGTTCATGCTACTTATCATGAATTTACAGATAAAGAACATTTTACAAATAAAGAATTTCCAGAACTTCTAGAAATTTTGAAATAATTACTATATTTGACATATTTAGAAAAAAACTATATATTACTTTGGAATTAATTTTCTCACTAAAAAGTAGTAGTATGAGTAACAAAGGTAGTTTATTAAAAAAACAACCAGAAACCGAATTAGAATACTGGCTTGCCATTGAAACACTAGGGGGTTATGTAT
The DNA here is from genome assembly GCA_964620085.1 of uncultured Candidatus Saccharibacteria bacterium. Classification (GTDB taxonomy): domain Bacteria; phylum Patescibacteriota; class Minisyncoccia; order Phycocordibacterales; family UBA1006; genus CAIXMG01. The sequence goes on from CAZUIQ010000007.1 coordinate 17,760, forward strand.
CTAGTACTAATCGCCTTATTGCCAAAGAACACCTTCCGGAAGGAAATACTGAAATAAATAATTCGGTGCAAAGTGCGCAAGCAGAACAACAGTCCTTGTTGAAAGAGATTGGAGAAAAATTTGGAGTAGTTCCTCCTGGACCGAAAACCGATAGGTATGACAAACGGGAGGAAGTTCCTTTGTTGGAAGGACAGAAGTCACACTACTGGGATTGGTATGAAAAAATGAAACTCCAGAGTTGTACAGAAGATTATGAACTTCTGGTGTGCTCAGCATGTCCTTTTTCCCAAGGTGTACAAGAGATGATGCGCATAACTCAATTGCCTTGTAGTGCTGTGAATGGTTCAATTTATGGAATCCTGGGAATAGGAACCTGTGGTGCTGTGAGTCGTAATTACTCGGAAAAAAAGCTATTTGCAGAAATTACTAAAAAGGCAGGCAAAGCAGGAAGGGATGCTTTTATCAACAAGAGAAAAGTATTACAAGAAGCTGGAGTAAAGAGTTCTTTCAATCGCTAGTTTATGAAAAGGTGGTTTTGTAAAGCAAAGCCGCCTTTTTTAGTATTTTAAATAATTATCGTGTCTTCCTAATACCTTTTGCAACCAAGATACCAAGAAAGCAGATAATACCAAGGATGATATAGAGCGTCCATAGAGGGGCAAATTTGAGGATTACGGATGAGAGAAGTGGGGCGATAATATAGGCGAAAGGGTAGGTATTTCTAAAAAATCCAATAGACCCTGTATCATCACGGTGCACGTGTCTAAAGAAGTATGCTTCTGTAGACACTTCAACCATACTTGCTCCCACACGAGTCATAAATAATGTTATCGCAAGAACCCAAAATGTCATCAGGGGTGCCCGGGTAACAAACATGGTTGCAAGACCCATGATGACAAGACCGATAATCATAAGTCCTCGTTCAATACGAAAACGATCCGCAATCATTCCCATGAGGTATTCTAACAATACAAAAGCCGAAAGCATGATAGTAAAAAGTATTCCGATAACATCCCAATGAATCCCTAAGTGTTCATGGAGATAAATGGGGGTGTAAATAACCATCCATGCATAAAAAAACTGAAGAATAAAATTAACACAGAACACAGCGCTGAATTCTCTGTGTCTTAGAAATTTTTTAGCAAGTCCGAGAATATTTGATTTTGATGAGTGGGTGTGAGTAATACTGGGTAATACTGCTAGTATAATAATAGTAACAGGTAGTAACATAAGTACCGAAAGTACGTAGAGTGCTGTAAATCCTAATCGATCAGTAAGAAACCCTCCAATCAGTGGTGCACACATAAAGGCAATACTTAACGACGTAAGATAAATTCCACGAACCGTTCCTTGGTTACTCGCAAGGGACCAGTGCTCAATGAGGATATCAAGTCCTAGATAAATACAGGTAGTAAGTGAAAAATATAAAATAAAAGAAATAAGCGTAGCGATGATGTTGCTTGAAAAAATTAACACAAGAATACTTGTAATACTTAGGAGAAGCATGGAACCAATAATTTTTCGAGTACCAAATCTCGTAATTAGTTTAGGGACCGTATAGAGCCCAATGACTGCAATAATAGCGGATGCTGTATAGAGAATCCCGACGAGAAATTCTGGAATTTTTGTTGCAAGAAATGATGAATTTACATACGAAATGAGGGCAATATGAAACGTTAAAAGAAATCCAGTGATATAGGTTATTCGTAAAAGTGAGCGATGCATGGGGTTATTATACCAAAAAGTCGCAAAATAAAAACCATACTTTTTAAATATGATTTTTATTTCGGGACTTTTTATTATAGGGATACAATGGCGACCATTACGATTGGCTTCTTACCAATTTTTTGAAGAAGAAAGCGTTCGATCTTTTCAATGAGTTCTTCTTTAAGTTCATCAAGTGAGTAACCAGGATCAATGGTTCGGTCCTCAATAACCTTCTTGACAAGTCCTCGAACTTTATGGAACAGATCTTGATTCTCGCGAATGTATACAAATCCTCGAGAGAAAATATCAGGAGATTTTTTAAGATGACCTGTTTTTTCGTCGATGACGGCAAATACATTAAAGACACCAGATTCAAGAAGGAGTTTACGATCACGCATAACTACTTCTTGAATTTCTCCTACACGACCTCCTTCGACAGCAATAGTACCGTGAGGTGCCGTAACAGGGAGAACAACAGCGTTTGATTCAGGTCCCTTGAATTCAATAATAACTCCGTTTGATTCAGGAATAATTACTTGGTCACGTCTGATGCCTAGACCTTCAACAAGATCTCGGTGTGCCATGAGTCGAGCATAATTTCCGTGAACTGGCATAAAGTATCTATACTTTACTTGTGTATGTACCCACTCAAGCTCGCCTCGTTTACCGTGACCAGAGGCATGAACCTCCGAATCCTGATAGGTAATAATCTTAGGATCTTTGCGGTAGAGTGCATCCTTCAAGGTATCAACAGCAGATTCGTTCCCAGGAATTACTGATGACGAGAATACAAGAGTGTCACTCTTTTCAAGTTTTAAGAATTTATGAGTTCCTTTTGCAACACGATCAAGGATTGAGTATTGTTCACCTTGCCCACCGGTTACGAGCATCATGATTTTATTTGCTGGATATTTGTGCATTTCTTCTACAGAAATAACATGATCCATATTAGTAAGATTAAGATGTTTTGCAATGGCAAGGTTGGTTTTCATAGAACGTCCTTCGATAACTACCATGCGTCCATACCGTCGCGCGCTTTCAAGGAATGAAATGATACGAACCATTTGTGATGCAAAGGTTGCAATCAAAAGTCGACCTTTTGTGTCTCGAATAATTTTATCAACCGTGTCGGCAACTACTTGTTCAGAAATAGTCCAACCTGGATAGGGAATACCGGTTGAATCAAGGGTCATAAGAAGTACTTCGCGATTTTTGAAAATCGAATACTGTGCATATTCCTCATCGGTAGCAATACCGTTGTTATTTTCTACGCGAACATCTCCGGTAGATACAATATCACCTCGAGGTGTTTCGATGATAACACCGGCAGCATCGGGAATACTGTGAGTTACTCCAAAGAATCGAATTTTAAAGTCGTCTGATATAGGAATAGCCCCGTCGTCTTTTTCAACAATTTTAATGTTAAGTTCGGGAAGGTGTGGATATTCCTCATGGCGTTTTTTGATCAGTACCGCACCAAATTCCATGGTGTAGATAGGTGGGTTTCCAAGAGGTTCCATAACATAAGAAAGGGCCCCGATATGATCCAGGTGTCCATGAGTTACCACAAGTGCCTTGATCATGTGTTTACGTTCCTCAAGATATTTGGTATTAGGAATCATAAAGTCAATTCCTGGAGTATTTTCGTCTGAGAACTGGAATCCTGCATCAATAACAATAATTTGATCTTTGTATTCCAAAGCCATCATGTTCACTGATCCTACTTTTTCTACTCCTCCAATCATAATCAGACGAAGATCTCCTGGTGTGAGGGGTGGAATAATGTCATCTCGTTTTTGGCGAGGGTTACGATCAGGGTCATTGTTGAATCGTGGTCGATCATTACGATGTGGTGGTCGTTTACTATTTCCACGGTCGAATCGCTTCGCATGGAAATTGCCACGTGGGGCTTGTCCCGCGGAGCCGTGAGGCGAAGTGGGAATCGGTGCAGTAGGCATCGCAATACGATCGAGTGCTTGCTCGATAGAGTGAAGCGAGGTGTCCTTACGGTACACGTAGGTTCTTGCAGGATTTGGTTTTTTTTGAAACTCATCCTGATCTCCACCTGTCGGTTTTTGTTGGTTTGTGTTCATATAATAATGAATAATAATTTTTTTAATAATTCCGTTTCTCTCCGGAGTGAGTAATCCAATACATATTGGATTACCTGATCTAAAGATAAAGTCTATTATTTCTTTACAAACCCGTTCCAGATTCTGTCAGTATAGATATACCACGTATGGATAAGTGAGAATCGATCGTCACTATCCGTAATAGGTGGCACTACGGCATTACGAACCTTGTTCTGTACCAAGTAAATAAAATCTGGCGTATAGAGAAAGGCAACAGGTGCATCCTTACTGAGTTCTTGTGTAATAGTGTTATAAAATCCAAAACGTGCTTCAGGACTTGTTTCCTTGATCGCAATCTCAAGGAGTGAGTCAACTTTTTTATTAGTATAGCCAGTAATATTAAGCCCTGGATCTGTTTTTTGTGATGAGTGCCAAAATGCGTAAATATCAGTATCGTGACGAATAATTTGTCCAAAGAGTAAGGCTTCAAAATTTCTCCCACGAATAACACTTTCATTCAATGTACCGATTTCAAAAACTTTTGTTTCGACATGGATTCCAATTTCTGCATACATATCTGCAATAAGTTTTGCGGATGCTTCAAGTTCAGAGGTATTCGTTGTTGAAAGAGAAAAAGTAAGTATAAGTTTTTCTTTTCCAATGGTTTTTTCACGAAGATTTGTTTCAGGGTTGAGTTTCCATCCAGCCGCATCAAGAAGCTTGATAGCCAATGCTTTTCGATTCGCATAATCTTCTGGTGAGGTATCTGCTGATTGCGGTAAGGGTCCATTGAGTGGTTGAGCATAACCATCAAATACTGTTGAGATAATAAGTGACCTATCAACACCAAGGTTAAGGGCCTTTATAACAACAGGATCGCTAAAAATCTTATTTTTATTCTGGTTTAAAAATATTCCAAAAATTCTCGGAAGAGGCTGAGTAATACTTGTGACTAATCGTCCCGTAAACTTCTCAGCATCTTTTGCACTCACACCTGGCATACCATCTACTTCGTTGGTTGCAAATGCGGTATAGACATCATTTTTATTTGCAAAAAATATAAGAATAAGATTTTTAATAAAAGGACGCCCGAGAGTAAATCTTTTGAATGCGGTGAGATGGTATTTTTCTGGAATACCGATCTTGTTTCTGGTTACGGTTCCCATTTTATAAGGACCCGAACCGACAGGTTCAGTGTTGTACGTACTTGTTTGCCAGGCTTCATCTGGAATTTCTTTCCAAATATGTTCTGGAAGAATTCCTAGGTTGAGTTGTGATAAAAATCCCGCATAAGGTTTTTGAAGAGTGAATACTACAGTTGCTTCATCGATAGCTGTTGCAGAAACACCGTTCCATGCAACACGTAGTGGTGTCTTAAGCACAGGGCTTCCAATTTTTGAAACAGTGAAGACGACATCATCTGCGGTAATTTTTTCCCCATCATGGAAGTAGGTGTTAGATTTCAAACGAATAGTATACGTTTTACCATCAGAAGAAACAGTCCATGATTCTGCAAGATCGGGAATAATGATACCGTCTTCACCGAGTCGTACTAATCCACCATAGATAAGAGTGGTTAAGTCACGATCAGTATCTGAAGTTGCAAGAAGCGGGTTAATAAATCGTGGGCTTCCTACGACTCCTTCACGATAAGTTCCACCGAATTGCGGAATTATAGTAGTGAAATGATTTGAAAGAGTAATAATTCCTGTAAAAAGTCCTATAGCAAAAATAACTAATGAAAGTATAAAAACAATGCGCTCCTTGAGAGAGAAATGTGCAATGATCTGTCGTATCATGATATTTAAATTAAAGAGAAATAAAAGAATAAGATTCTAACTAAGTACCAGTGGAAGAAGTGCAGAAACTGCGAAAAGAACAGCGATAATGATCGTTGTAGTAAAAAGGAATTTTTCAGCTCCACGTCGTGCGAAGTAAGTCATATTACTTGCGCTTCCACCCAAAGCACCCTCGATTCCGTCAGCGCTTCGCTGAAGAAGTACGAGTCCAATGAGAAGGATTGAGAGCCCAAGCTGTATCCATGGCAGTGCCAAGATAATCATATTCATGCCGAGAGTATAGCACATTGCCTTATTTGTTGACAAGGGGGTGGGGATAGTTGGTATACTGTGAATATGAAAAGCATTTCTTTTACGATTATTACACTTCTAAGTATAGGGGCTTTAGGAGTAGGTGGATATTTTGCCCTGCGTTCATTAAAGGACCCTTCTTTGTATGTTTCAACAACAACGCCGCGTATTGGAGATTTACATCGATTGGAAACTGATCCTCAGTCAACAATTATTGAAACGCCCGAGGTTGTCATTGCAGATGTTCCAAAAACACAACCTGTTGAGTCAGAAGAAAATGATTTAAAAGCAAATATTCAATCACTTATTAATAACAAAACTATTCTTAAGATGGGCTCAAAGGGTATCGCGGTTGGATATGTACAGCAATTCATGAATCTCTATTTCAAAAAAAGCTTGAAGGTTGATAATGATTTTGGAAAAACACTCGAGACAAACGTAAAAACATTTCAAAAGGCATTTGGTGTAACTCAAACAGGACAGATTGGTCCTGCGACTCTTGGAAAGATGGTTGATTGGTTAAATAAAAACCCTCAGTAGGGTTTTTATTTTGTCTCCTCCTCGATATCTTCTTGAATCTCTTCGATATCCTCTGAAATTTCATCTACATCTTTTTCAATTTGTTCAATATCTTCTTGAATTTCTCCTACGTCTTCACTAATTTCCTCAATATCTTCTTGAATCTCGTGTACTTCTTGGGATACATTATAGAGTCTGCGTTCACTGCGGTTTACTGACATTTGAATGAATATTGAAAGGTAGATGGCTTCGAGAGATACGATAGTAGTCAGGACAAGGAGTACTTTTTCAAACTGAACACCTACGATAACTAACACAAAACTTCCTAAGAACAGGAGAGTGTGTACCATGAGGGATTGAGTAGATCCTACCCATCGTGTTGCCCGGATGGCGACTCTTTCAAGAGAGGATGATGTTTTTTTCATAGAGCCTATGATACAATATTTTTATATGGAAATAAACACATCAAATACTATTAAGAAATCATCGATTTTAAAATGGTCGATTGCCTTGGCTCTTGTGATTGTGGTTAATCTTTTCTTTCACTACGTCATTGCAACAGTTTATGTTGAGCCCAAATTTGAAACATTTTGTCCGATGCAACACACAGTCACGAATGATCCAGTTTCTTGTGTAGATAATGGGGGACAATGGACAAATAATCAACTTGCACCGAAACAAGTAACAGAAGCCGTTAAAAATGGTGAGCCGTTAGGATGGTGTGATGTGCATTTTACTTGTAATAAAGATTATACAGAAGCACAGGGTGTGTATAACAGAAATGTATTTATAATACTTATTGCACTCTCAATTGTGGTGTTAGTATTAGGAGTATTTCTCCCTATCGAGGTACTTGCGCTTGGTTTTTCTTGGGCAGGAGTCCTGTCACTTGTTATTGCATCGATTCGGTATTGGTCTGATGCAAATAATTGGATGCGACTCATCATTCTTGCGTTAGCTCTCGGGGCATTGGTATGGTTGGCAATTAAAAAATTCAAGGATTAACGTTTAAAAATCACCCACTAGACAAATGGGTGATTTTTTGGTATAGTAATCCTTATGAAAAAACGATCATCGGGAAGAAGTTCTACATTCTCAGGCAAGGCTTCGTTTACGAAAGCGGCTCGATCAGGTGGGACCAAGGTGCGACGTGGGGTGCGTGCTATGGGAGCAAAAAAGTTTGGTAAGAAAGTGGGACAGTCTTCTGGAAAGCCTGCATTTGGTCGCGGACGAATTGCTGTTTCAGATGTATTCAAGAAAAAAACTACGGCACAGAAACTCATTGAAAGTCTTCAAAATAAAAAGGATCGGGATGCGCGTAAGCTTTTTCTCGTAGAAGGAGAAAAGAGTTTTCTTGAAGTGATTCAATCAAATTATGAACTCTATAGTGTTTTTGCAACGCACATGTTCCTTGCAACCTATCCAGAAATTGCAGAATTTGCGAAGGGTAAAATTAATATTGTAGATGCGGAGGAATTATCAGGAATGGGAACACTTGCGACAAATATGTCAGTTATTGGAGTATTTAAACAAAAAGAACTTCCGCCACTCGTGGTTGCTGATGAAATTGTACTTGCGGTGGCTGATGTGAACGATCCAGGAAACCTTGGAACATTGGTACGTATTGCGGATTGGTATGGAATCAAGAAGATTGTCGCATCACGAAGTACGGTAGATTTGTATAATCCAAAAACAATTAGTGCTTCCAAAGGTTCGTTTACACGTGTAGAGGTGTACTATACTGATCTCGAAAACTTTTTCTTAGCAAATAAGAATCTCTCAGTAGTTGCAGCGGATCTCGAAGGGAATTCAGCACACACAACAGTATTTCCATCACGGGGAATACTTCTTCTTGGAAGTGAGGCGCATGGTATTGATCACACCCTTAAGGATCTGGTGACAACATTTGTAACTATTCCTCGGTATGGGAACGCAGAATCATTAAACGTTGCAGTGGCAGGGGCGGTGATCTTGGATAACTGGATGCGGTAAAAACTCCTTTGAAAAAGGTGTTTTTATATGGTAAACTGTTAAAAATTTAAATTCTTATGAAAAATGATATTACTTTTATGAGACCGCAAGGCTTAGTTGGTGCGGCAGCTGCAAAATTACTTACTGATGCAGGGCTTTCCTTCACAACGATTTTCAAAAGTTCTGACAGTAAAACTTCCTTGAGTGTGGAGGGGCAGCTATATTCTTGGAAAGGTGTTGATGGAATAAAAAAATACCTCGCAACACTTGCAAATTAAAGCAAATACAAGACTATTTAAAAATCCTTTTTCTAACACAAGGAGGATTTTTTTATTCCAAAATCTCTATCATCTTATTCTGCCTCAGGTGGCCCGAAATCATCCTGAGCTTATTCCTGGGTACATCATAATACTCCGCAACCGCCGGGGCGGCATGCTCGCTGACGTGCGGTGGTGGTTT
>CAZUIQ010000007.1:26587-29626 GCA_964620085.1 uncultured Candidatus Saccharibacteria bacterium
AATCTTCCTTAGTTTATTCATGGTAAAAAAATAAAACTCCCCAACCGGGGTATGTCCTCCGTAATTCGCGCGGTTTTGCTTGGCATCTTCTCGTACAAAAACCCGCAAGACCTTCGGTCCAGTCTCCTCGATAGACGGTTTTTTTGAATTTGGAAAAGCTTTGATGCGAATAAGGTTCATAGCTCAATTGTCTCATATTTTGCACGAGTAATAAAATAATAACCCACGTATAGGTGGTAAATGAATTATATGATAGAATAATCTCAAACAAAAAAACAATCGTATGTTACATACACAAGAAATAACTTGGAATGTATTTGAAGCAGTGCTTCATACTAAACCTACAAAAGGAGAACAAGGAGATTTAAAAATATCATTCACCGAGTTCTTCATAACGAAACTGAAAATTTTTGATCCAAGGATTGATTTTGACGCAAAAAACAAAACCGTTCTTCGGTTCGCAGTACCTTCAAGTTCGTTACAGCATAATCATGAACTCAAGAGTATTACTGATTTTTTAAAAATCAAAACGCAGGTAAAAGAAGTTACCTGGCCAGGTCAAATGATTAAAGATCCGGATGTGACCAAATCTATTGAGTGATATTTTCACAAACAGACTATACCCCTCAGTAAACCCTCAAAAAATCGAGGACTTACTGAGGGTTTTTTTAATAATAATTTTGATATACTGTAAGTATGAAAATCATCGATCCAGGACATGTCTACGAATTGAAACAGTTGGGCGATACCAACACTCAAGTGTTGAAATTTATCAAGCGTTCGGGCGGGGCCGTTCAGTATACAGAAGAATGGGCTGGGCTTCAGACCCAAGAAGTTTTACGTGCCTTGATTGATAGAACAAAATATTTAGGGAAGGTATTAGAATGTAAAGAAACCAGAGAGGCATTAAAACATCTACAAATGGCTTTGTATTGGTATGAAGTTCGTGCCTTACGTCGCAAACGATCACAAACAAATAGAACAACGAATGATCATAATGACGAAATGACTCCATGTTATCATCCTAAATACGCACTAGATATCCCGTTTACCGAGGAAGATATTGAGGAGCGGCCAATAGGTGAAGATGGTCACATTATTCTCTAATTTAATTCTATGCGAAACACTACGCTCCTTTTCTTGATTAAGAAACAAGATAATAAAATTTCTGAAATACTCCTTGCGATGAAGAAGCGAGGATTTGGTGCTGGACGATGGAATGGGGTGGGAGGGAAATTGCAAGGAGAAGAAACTATTACACAAGCACTCGTTCGTGAAGCTCAAGAAGAAATAAATGTTTTGGTTAAGCAAACAGATTTACAAAAAGTTGCAGAGCTCGCATTTACATTTCCTCATCGTTCTGACTTTGATCAGTTGGTACATGTGTATGTTACTGAAGTATGGTCAGGTGAGCCTGTAGAATCAGAGGAAATGAAGCCAGAGTGGTACTCAGTAGAAAATATTCCATTTGATACTATGTGGCCGGATGATACATTTTGGGTACCCTTTATGATTGATGGGAAATTGATTAAGGGAGGGTTTACTTTTGGTGAAGGTGATGTGATTGTGGAGCAAGAAGTGAACACGGTAGAGTCTTTGTAGGTCCTGTACCTAATCTCTTGGCAAGAATGGTTTTATGTGGTAGGGTGGGAAAAAATAAGTAATTATGGGAGAGGAAAAAAACAAATTTCAAACAGGGCAAAGGGTGAAATGCCTGAATGCTAAACCATTAAAAGGCAACGAAGTTGCCCCCGAATTAATAGAAGGTGAAACCTATCCAGTGAATGAGATTATCCTCGACAGTGAAGGTAATCAACATTTAGATGTTGGACTGGTATCAGAATTGGCTTATGTTACCAGTTATGAAACGGGCGAACGTTTGGAGCGTGGCAACAAAATTCACTGGTGTCACCCGAGTCGGTTTGTCTTAGAAGAAGATTCGAATAAGTAAACCAAGTAGCCGATTAATCTTTTTAAACCCCTTCTCGAAACCGAGAAGGGGTTTTCATATTTAGCCTCGAAATTTTAAGGGGTTTGTGGTATAACAGTCTATATGAAAGTCAGCTTTGAGGCCGTACTTATTGGGGTACGAGACATTTTAAAATCCAAGGCGTTCTATGAGAATGTTCTGGGGGTGATATTTGATGAGGTTCGACCTCCGTTTTCAAATTTTTATCTGGATGGTATTGAATTTATGGTAGAAGAAAACATATCAGAAAGAGAAGAAAATTGGCCTGAAAGATATATTGGAAGGGATATGGGTGTATGTCTGCAAACCGAGAATATGGATGCATTTTTACAAGGAGTCGTTACTCACGGTGGAACTATTGTAAAAGATCCGATCCAAAAGCCTTGGGGTAGTCTAGAAGGAAAATTTGCAGACCTCGATGGAAATATTTTCATTATTGAGCAGGAAGTGTAGATGGAGTTTATCAGGAACTTATCTCACTGTGATAGGTTTGAGTAATGCGGAATAGTGCGCTACATAGACCTAAAAATAAAAGAAAGATTGGTATCATTAGAATTCCATCGAAGCCACCATTTCCACAGAATCATGAACTAGAAACGGCTGGATTTTTAGCGGGTCTTGGGTATGATGTTGATTTTATTTTACCATCTCAGATGAAGGGAATAAGAACACCTGATATAAAAATGCAAAATCTAAAGTGGGAAATAAAATCACCAATCAGTGACGGGAACAGATCCATTGAGCATGCAATGAGAACCGCTTTGAGACAGTCAGAAAATATTATATTTGATCTGAGAAGGTCTAAGATATCCACAGAAAGAGCTTTGTCAAAAATAAAAAGCCAAATAGATAAGAAGAAAATTAAACGGTTTTTGGTAATAACCAAATCTCATAAACTGCTTGACTTGAAAAATAATTTTGTTATTATGTAAATATGAACACGCGACCTCTGCTGTATAGCTAGGGTCGCGGGTTTTCTTATGCAAAAAGCTTATTTTATGGTATAACTTGGCCATATGAAACAGGAGACGGGGCGATTTTTTGATATCAACAAGTTACCGAAAGATTAC
>CAZUIQ010000008.1:0-11640 GCA_964620085.1 uncultured Candidatus Saccharibacteria bacterium
TTCAGGAAAAAGGGACTTATTTCGATTCGGCCGAATCAGAACAGTCTGTTTTTCAAGGTGCATTTAAGGAGCTGCTTAATTGGAGTGGAACGCTTACCAATCCCTCTGCTCGGGTTTTGAAATCTCAAAATTTTAATATTGGTCTGGCAGTAGCTCGATTTATGTATTTGATTCGAGGCAATAATACTGCAGAAGAAATCGCATTCTATGCTCCGCGAGTAATGGATTATAGCGATGACGGTAAACACCTATTTGGTTCTGCTTATGGATTCAAGATATTTAAAGAAAATCGTTTTTGGAACATGGTTGAAAAGTTAAAGACCACTAAGAATTCTAAAAGACTTTATTTTCCGATTTTTAGTGACGAAGATTTCCTGAGAGATTCAAAAGATATTCCCTGTGCAGTTGGATTCCTTCTGGAGCCTCGAGGAACTATTTTGAATGCAACGCTTTTAATGCGTGCGAATGATGCGCAAAAATTATTGCCTTATAACCTCTTTGAATTTTCACTCCTCCATGAATGTCTTGCAGTTGTAAGTGGTATGAAATTAGGAGAATTTGGCTATTTTGCAGGCACGATCCATCTGCGAGGAGACGATGTTTCTGTAACGGAAAATCCTTGGCAAGACGCTGAATCTTTCGAAATGAAATCCATGAATCAATTTGATGCAGATCTTCATAACATACTGATCGAGAAAGAAGGAAAATTACGAGCGATGATTCCGACGGTAGGGGAAAACTACTCTTCGTTTATCACGGATCTCACAGAAGGACTGGATGATTTTTGGAAAGAATTGTTTTACATTCTTGGTGATTATGGATATTCGAAATATTTTAAAAAGCATCCAGAAACTATTCAAGGTCAGTATACTCTCTATACTTTATATCGATCAAGTATTCCACCACAATTTCTATGAACAATCTCGAAGAAAAACTAAAAGTAATTAATGAACTTGAGCAGTTATGTGATTCCGCAGAATGGCGTTTTCCCGATGGTTCAAACGAAGATCCTTTAGATTACGGTATTCATTCAAAAGAAGAAACCATTAAGGCTTGGCATATTCCGAAAACGACGGGGCAGTTTTTGTTTTTCTTGGTATCTCTTTTGCAACCAAAAAATATTTTAGAGCTCGGTACGAGTATTGGATATTCATCTCTTTGGATGGGGTCTGCAGCTGCACAATATGGCGGACACATAGACACGCTTGAATATTTTGAAGAAAAAATAAAAGTGGCTCAAGAATATATTGATAAAGCAGGTCTGCAAAACACCGTAACGATTCACAGAGAAAAGATCTTAGATTTTATGAATACTGGGGAAGTCGTATACGACTTTGTATTTATGGATGCTGACAAGGGGAACTATAAAAAATATTTTGAGATCTTGAAACAAAAAGCATCAAAAAATTGCCTGATTGTTGTCGATAATGCTGGAAATTTCCAGCACCGGATGATTGATTTTTTAGATGCTTGTAAAAGTGATCCGACAGTCGCTACGAGTTTTCTACCTTTCGATAATGGAATATTTCTTGTTCAGTTAGGAAAAGAGGGGTTCAATCTCATCTAAATTGACACACTTGCTTACGAGGTGTAGTATAAAAGAAAATCTTCACATCTTTAAATATCTTGGTTATGGGGAAAAAATTAAGTAACATAGTATCTTTTTTCTTAGGTAAAAGTATCATATCAACCTATAAAGTTGATATTGAAATTTCTAAAGAAACTGGATGGCACTCAAGAGACGTTGTTAGTCTCTATCTTAATGGCAAAGGAAGAGAATATTTTTTAGGCTGGATAGTTGGTGTAGAAAAAGCAGAAGGTAAATATTTTGTATACCATATTGAATGGTGGCCCAAAAAAGATCTATTCAAAAAGTATGATGATTTCTGTGAAAGAATATTCAAAACGCTTAGATATCATCTGACAGACTAATTCTCATTTTAGCTTAACTGAAAAAATATAGTAACCGCAGAAGCTCCTTTTTAGTAAGGAGCTTCTTTTTTATAAGCTCTGATGTATCAGCGCTGGAAATTAAACTCAAGATCTCTTTTAATTTGAACACAATTTAATGTACGAAAATGTTCTAATTATAGGTTCTAATTCTAGCCCGTCAGGGGAACTATTGACAAATAACATGTATTATGCTATACTGTATCAAGTAGTATAGCTCTTTGGTATCTATGGTTATTTAGTTGTATTTGGTGGATTATTTTTGCTTCTTTTTTGGAGGTTAAGATAATTCACTAAATATTAAACAATAAAAAACCAGCAATATGAACATTCAAGAAAAAGTTTCAGAAAAATTTCGCAAAAATGATATAAAAGTATCTTTTGCTAATGAAGAGTTTAATTTACAACAAACAGGCGTAGATTTTTATCCCTCACAACTTCCTAAAAAAGATTTCCAATGGTATCTCTATGAGGAAGGTATGGGTTTAGAGTCTATACGGGCATTTAACAAAAACCAAAAACAAAGTTTTGCCTCGCTAATAGCCCTTTCTTATTTCCACGGAGAACTTGGTTCAGAATTCCCAAGTCATTTGATTTGTATTTCAGGAGCAAGGTCTTCAAAAGAAAAAAATGAGGACGGCACATTTAATGGCGTAATCTACACCTTAAGTAAAAATCAGGCTAAAGAAATCCTGAAAGAGTATGAGATAGTTTCTGACTTCTCTTATGAACAAGCAGCGCAAGATGAATCCGACAGGAACACGTTACTGACTTCAACAGGAAATGGTTCTTGGGCATAAACTAACCCGCCAGCACGGAAATCCGTTCGCTGAGCGGGTTTTCTTTTTGTTTATTTCTGAACTCGTCCACGAGAGGGAGTAAGATGTTGACAAAAGTTAAAAGAACTGTATTATCCACTTAATACAGTTCTTCCACAGAATATTTGATTGGTTTTCAGAGGAGCTTTTGGGCTTTTGTGATAACCAATTAAATAGTAAAAATGGCAATAATAAAACTAAAAGAAAAATTTCAAATTGAAATTTCTGAAAAAAAAGAAGTACTTAGGGTCCAAGAGTTTGAATTAACAACAAGTCCGGGCAGTCTCACTTATGGAGACGTAATCAAAGACCTAGAAACGTTGTACAGTTTAGATACGTTAAGTTTCTCAGATGACTTGTTACATGAACTAAGGCAAAATTCATTTTTGGCGGAAAAATATAGAGATAGAGAAAAAACCAATTTATATTTTCTTAAAAAAGGATTCTGGCTAATAGATGGTTCTTCTCATTTTGATTATATTGGATTATCTCAGGTTCAATATCATCCAGAGGGACAAATTGTTGTTTCTGAAGGACCAAATGGTAATTACCTACTTGAATCATGGAAACGAGGTAAACCAAAATATGAAAATTTTAAATATTCTATCATTACGATAGATTCATAAAATACTCTTTACTTCATCACCTTACAAGAAAGTTTAAAGAACCTGTTAATTTTTCACAACAGGTTCTTTTTTTATTGCCCCTAACAGAACGTTCGAACTTTGGTATACTTCTTACATGATTAAAAAAGAACGAGCGTATTCAACCTTATCCAGTTTTAGTTTTTTTATTCCTGGAATTTTAGCAATCTTTTCAAATCAAGTAGTTATTGCAGTATTGCTTTTTTGTGTATCTTTTGTTTCTGCAATCTATCATCACCACAAGCCAGTGGGTCTTGATTGGTGGTGGAACAAAAATAGAAACCGTAAGCAAACAATACTACTCTATCTTGATACATTACTGAGTTGGGTGGTCACTATTTTTATGGTTCTGTATT
Organism: uncultured Candidatus Saccharibacteria bacterium; assembly: GCA_964620085.1. Classification (GTDB taxonomy): domain Bacteria; phylum Patescibacteriota; class Minisyncoccia; order Phycocordibacterales; family UBA1006; genus CAIXMG01. The sequence continues at coordinate 3,769 of CAZUIQ010000008.1, forward strand.
TTCTGTCTCATGTAGTCACTCCAGTTTCTATTGCAGGACTCACAGTGCTCGTAATAGGTCTATTTTTTCTTTTGTACCCAAAAGGTGATTATGAAACAAATCATTCTGTTTGGCACTTATTGGCAAGCCTAGCTGCTGTGCTAATACTGCTGTAAAATATATTACAGAACAATATGCTTAGTGTATTGTGCTGATATTCGCGCTCGTCTCTTGTATTAATTATCAAAAAAGTTTTCACCTGTTTTGTGTGCTTCTATTGCTTGTTGAACAGAGCTAAATAGGGGAGATGGTAAGTTGTCGAAACTATACCAATCCCAGGACTCACATTTCTGTGGTTCAAGGAGTTGTGGTTCTCCACTTTTCCATTCTGCAATGAGTCCAATTCTGCAGTAATGTTTTGGAGTATATTCCTTAACATTTGCAACGAAAAGGAATTTGATATTTTGCACCTCAATACCGCACTCTTCTTTAATTTCTCGTAGTGCGCAATCGTAAAATGATTCCATGTATTCTAAATGTCCACCAGGGGATGCAAACTGACCTTCGCCATGACTCCCTTTTCTTTTACCCAAAAGTATTTTCTCTCCTTTTACTACCAGGATCATAACGCTGATTTTAGTATAAGGATGTTCCATGGTTTGGATTATAACAAAAGAGGTCGAATATCGTCCAGCGAGTCAAGTCGTGAGGAGTTAAGAAGGTTATACAAATCATACAATTAGTTTATAAAATTTTGTAAATAGTGCATACTGGTTCGACAATGCCTCCTCGAAAAACATATTACCCACTCCTTGATACGCTGCGATTCTTCGCGGCGTTTTGGGTGATGAATTTTCATTATTTAGCTGGAGTAGATTTGGAGGATACGTTGATGTGGTATCGCTACGGAAATTTAGGGGTGCAGTTATTTTTCATCATCAGTGGATTCGTTATTATGCAATCCTTGCAAGGCAAAACATTGAAAGAGTTTGCGACAGGGCGGTTTATAAGACTCTTTCCCTTGTTTTGGTTTCTCTGTACGATTACGTACATCCTTACCCTTATCGTTCCTGACGCAAGTCACGTAAGTACTACGAGTTATTTGATCAATATGACCATGCTTCCCGATGTATTTATTGGGTATTTTCATCGCGGGAGTCTTGTTGATGCAGCGTACTGGACACTCACTATAGAATTTTTGTTTTATATTTTCATTGGGTTATTCTGTTCATTTTTTTCTTACAAGAATATCCGATATTTCCTCGCGGGATGGTTGGTGATAAGTATGATTGTATTTGCGTTACATGTCGACAAAAATTTTTATATGAAATTACTCCTAGTGCGTCACGCATCATATTTCGTATTTGGAAGCGCACTAGCGATTGTTGTTATGCAGCAAGCAAAAAATGTATATCAGAAGTATTTTGATAGAGGGCTTGTGGTTATTGCTGCAGGGTATTCTTTATATATTCACACACGAGCTATTGATGCGTATCCCTATCCAAATCCATTAGATACTCCAATAGTCACTGGATTACTGATTCTTTTCTTTGTAGGAGTTCCTGTGTTGCTCTATCTTTCTACCTTGATAAAAAACCCGAGGATCATTCGCGGACTTGCAGTTATTGGGGGTCTTACCTACCCACTGTATTTGATTCATCAACGAATAGGAAACGTCATGATGAATTATATTACAAGTAACCATACCATTCCTTGGAATACGTTAGCTATTGGGTTTGAGGTAATTGTTATTATCTCTGCGTACATCGTATATGTTAAAGATAAGCAAGTGCGCGGGTGGTTAGAGAAGTAGTTAAGAAAGAGGTAATAGAAAAATCTATCTCAAGTGGGTTTTTCTATTACTATGATAAACTATAATAGTCTCAATTATCATTAATTATCCCAGATAATCCTATGAACACTCTCAATTATTCAATTATCATCAACGCATCTAAAGAAAAAGTTTGGAACACGATGCTGCAAGACGCGACCTATCGGCTATGGACCAAGCCGTTTAACGAAACGTCATATTATCAAGGAGACTGGAGCGAAGGATCAGAAATCCGCTTTTTAGGTACTGATAAAGATGGAAATAATCTCGGTGGTATGCTCAGTCGTATTGCAAAAAATATTCCCTATGAATATGTTTCCATCCAACATCTAGGAGTTATCGAAAACGGTGTTGAAAAGCCTTGGGATATAGAAAATATCGGTTATGAAAATTATACCCTTACTGAAAAAGATGGCGGTATCCAAGTTGATATCGAACTTACAAATACTCCTGAGGAATATAACGAAATGATGAATGAAATGTGGCCTAAGGCGCTCCAGGTATTGAAAGACCTCTCGGAGAAATAATAAAAAGGCTACATCATGAAAACATCTCCAAAAAACATCACCATCACGCTTCCGCTATCTTATGCCATGGTTGCATATCTAGTATTGAGCTCTCAGAAAAATAACTTCTCATTCGAGGATCCTGCTGATGAAATAGCAATCAATACTCTTGAAACTGAATTACAATTGGCGCTCAAGGAACAAGCTGAAGATGAGTATTTAGCAATGCGTAACACAGGATCAATTATCAACGAAGCAGACCGTGCTGAGATTAGAGAAACTGTCGGAAAGAGAGTATACTAACCCTATGAAACCATTCACAAAAATAGTTATCGGTATTGTAATTCTTGCACTGGCAGTTTTAGTATTCATTACGATAAATAAAAATCGTAATCTTGAGACAGAAGAAACAGGGAATAATGTAACTCTTACATCGCCTGCATCCGCATTCACATGGCGTTATGAAGATGGCGGGGAAGACAGTTATGGATTGTCTCAGACAAAAATTATTTTAGATATCACGTATGAAAATGGAAAGGTAGTTGCGACTCCTATTGATACGGTTCAAGGAACCTGTAACGCCATTGATCCAAAACCACAAGATGCTGATCGTGTAGCAGGCACCACAAAAATCCAATGCTACGCTGCAGGATTTGGACAATGGTACAAAATTGTAAAAGGGTCAGATATCTATGAAGTCCACCGCAAATATTTTGAAGAAGGAAATCCAGATGAAGCTCCTGTTGATCATCCTTGGGAGACTGTCGTAGAAGTTCCATTGTTTCAATAATAAAAAAACAGCCACTGGCTGTTTTTTTATTGTATCAAGTTTGTGTGATATGAGAATATGTTTCATAGATAAATAGATGAGCGAATAGAATTACCCATTCTTGGTACATTATGAGTTGTAGCGTATTATATAACGTATGAATTATTCGGTATCTCTAACACGAGGATTGGTTTTTGTGATGATGGTGATGGTTCCCATGATTGGTTTTGCGGCGAGTACCCAAGCAGATATCAAAGCCCGCTATGCCGAAGGTGGACAGGTAAAGGTTCTCATCGTTCCAGGACATGACGATACTTTTTCTGGTGCCAAGTTTAAAACAATTAAAGAATCAGAAATAAACCTCCTCCTTGCGAAAAAGATAAGTGAAGCATTAGGGAAAGACTTGCAGATTTCAGTCACCGTGTCACGAGATAGTAAAGGATATCTACCGGCGCTCTATACCTATTTCCAAACCAAGACACGCTCTATTAATGCGTTTATAAAAAGTCATGCCTTGGCTATGAAACAAGAAATTGCCAAAGGTTCGGTTGTAGTTCCTAAGCAAGTGCCTCATGCGAACGCTCCTGTGATTCCTATGTATCGACTCTATGCCACGAACAAGTGGGCAACCGAAGAGGGGTATGATATCGTCATCCATGTTCATTTCAATGATGAGGGTAATCGTCCGAAGGATGTAGTAGGTCTCTACAGGGGATATTCCGTATATGTTCCCGATAGTCAGCTCCCGGGATGGGAAGATTCGAGAGTATTAGGAAATAGTATTGGGAAAAATCTCTCTAAGCATTTCAAGGTCAGTACCTTGTCATATGAATCAAGTCGAGCGAATAAATATGGGGTCATTCCTGATCTCAGGCTTATCGCTCTTGGGTCTAACAAGACAGCCGCTATGCCTCGAGTCCTTGTCGAGTATGCATATCTCTATGAATCAAGTCTTTCCGAATCAAGGATAGACAAAACAACGGATCGCATGATGACCGCAACCGTTTCTGGTATTTATGATTTTTTGGGCAAGAACATCCATGAGTCGAGTAAATAAAAAACACAGCCACTTAGTGGTTGTGTTTTTTTGAAGAGGTAAGGTTTCGATATTCGTCCCAAACATGGTGAAGCATGTCACCTCCGAGAAGGAAAATACTCCCGCTAATATAAGGGTGAATCCATGAAATGGTACTAATCCACTCACCCGTAATAGTTCCTAATGAAACACCGAGGATCCATGTTCCTGTCACCGCAAAAATTGATGCAGCAACCTTGATCCAGAATGGTTGTTTAAAAGGCAGGAACATTCCCCAAATAATTACATAGAGCATAGGTTGTCGCACGAGTTCGTGAGGGGTCACCACAAGAGCGAATTGGTGCAAGGTAAGACTCGAGAGACTAATGCCGTCAATCATCGAGTGAAATCCGTTGAGGGCACAAAAAAGTATTAAGGTGATCCAAAATCCGAATCCATGAATATGTTTACTGCAGGTAAGTTTTCCTAAAAGGTAACCAGCCGCTAAATAGAGGGGAATAATTCCAATAAAACCAAGTTCTCCCCAGGATTGATATATTAAAAATGAGAACGCAGCGAGAAGAAGGGTTACTTTAATATAAAACTTGATACTCTTTGAAATATGTAGCATGGTGATAATTTTAATCTAAAAAACCTTATAAATCAAGTGTTATATTGGACTTATAAATCAAGGCTTATTTAGAAAAACGTTGTAAAATAAGGCTTATTTAACAAAATAAATGAAAATACCACATAAAACACTTGACAGCAAGACTTGAATATGCTACACTAGAGTCGTGCCTGAAATCCAGAGCATTTTTTATTTCCCTTCATTGGTTTGACGAAGCACAATCGTCATTTATGCCCAAAAATTTCAACGTCTTTCGTCAGATGGCGCTAGGTTATATCCTCATCGTCGGTCTTGGACTCGGACTCATAACCCCGATTGTTCAAGCAGAGGCTCCACATGACAACTCATATACAGCGGAAACACTCGTAGATGGTTTAACCCAAAGCGAGCGTGCCCAAAAAATTGATGCGTTCTTCACTTCTCGTGAAAATGCACCGCTTGCAGGATACGGAATTTATTTCGTGCAGGCAGCGGATAAATATGGAATTGACTGGAAATTGGTTCCTTCGATCTCGGTTATTGAATCGAGTGCAGGGATCAATGCGTGTCGTTTCAAGGATGGAACCCTTAAATATAACGCTTTCGGTTGGGGTGGATGTACTATTGCTTTCAAGAGTTATCAAGAAGCAATTGATACCGTCACTAAAAACCTTGCAGGTCACAATCCTGCAACAGAGCGACATTATAAGGGAAAAACAGTTGATCAAATTATCAACAAGTATAACCCTCCAGAAATTCGTTCAGATTACCATTACTTGGTAACCTATATCATGAAGAAAATTGCAAATACAGATACAGTTACGATTGCCTCGAAGGCAACAGCTGAAACAAAACAGTTGGCAATGAAATAATCTAAAAAGCACCTCGCGAGAGGTGTTTTTTAGTGCAATAAATTTATATAAAAAAGCACTAATCCACAGGATTAATGCTTTTTGAAAATGTTGCAACTAAAGCTATATGTCATCGTACCAGTGTTTTTTATCTGGTACTTCTTCAGGTTCATCTCCTTCAGTTGTTGGTTCATTGGTAACTTTAGGTTCCATTACCTCAGGGATAGTGTTCTCGTGAAATCCTTTTCCGTTGAAGAGGTTTCCTATAAGACTTGAATATTTTTTTTCCAAGTAATTATTGTAGAAGTCACGAAATGATGTCCTGATAGCTCCCTCATCATTTGTTTGAAGTTTATCACCGATAAGCTTTTGTGCAGTAAAGAAGAAGAGTTGAGCATCGGGGTGAACACCGTTGCTTTTTACTTCGAAATCCGCTTGATAGGTTTTTGTAAGGTAGTGCTGTTTAGCTTCATCAAAGAGTTCATTATGCAGTATCTGCGACATGATGTAATTGTATTTGGTTCGATTCCTATTTTATCATGAATAGTAGTTTTGTCAATAAATCAGTAAACCTGTGGAAAACTGAATATGCTATACTGAGTGTACAAGTACACGAAAGCTAAGACCTCATGTACTTGAACCCCTATGATGAATATCACTCTCAAAGGATTGCGCATGCCTCTCACGGATGCACTTACACAATACAGTAATGAAAAGCTCGGTTCACTTGAAAAATTTATTCATGAAGACGCTTACGTGCACCTAGAAATAGGGAAGCCATCATCCCACCACAAAGGCGGGACTGACGTCTTCCATGCGGAAATTAACCTAGATTCAAATGGTCACCACTATTTCGTTCAGGTTAAAGAATCCGATCTCTATGTCGCTATTGATAGGGTCGTAAGTGAAATGCTTGAAATGATTAAACAAGGAAGAGGGAAACGTCACACATTATTAAGAAAAGGTCGCATCGCCATAAAAGACATCATGCGCAAAGGAATGTATGGAAAAAAATAAAACAACATTTTCACTTATTATTATCATCGTAGTCGTGGTAGCTCTCGGACTCTTGCTTCGTTATAACGGAAACAAGACTGAGGCGCCAGCGCCTATTAATCAAGAAGAAACCACTGCTAGTACTCAAATTATGGAACCACAAGATACAACAACTACAAACCCTGCTTCGCCAGAGGCTGCGCAAGGTACAACAACAGCATCAGGATTACAGTATAAAGTTATCCGCGAAGGAACTGGTCCAAAGCCTACAGCGAATCAAACCGTAGAGGTAAATTATGAAGGAAAATTAACAGATGGAACTGTTTTTGATAGTTCCTATGCACGAGGTCAATCTATTTCATTTGGACTTAATCAAGTGATCAAGGGCTGGACAGAAGGACTCCAATTGATGTCAGTAGGTTCAGAATATGAATTTACCATTCCTGGAGATTTAGCCTACGGTGCTATGGGAATTCCTGGAACTATTCCTCCTAATGCAACCCTTATTTTCAAAGTAGAGTTACTTGGAATTAAATAACAACCAAAACAAATACCCTCTTGATGTCCCGAAGCCTGTTTGAGCGAAGCGAGTTCTGCAGGGACGAGAGAGGGTTTTTGTTTTGGTTGTTATTCAGTAATTACTTTCAGGTTTTCCTTCGCGGATAACTTTTTCAATAATGAATTTGCCATTTTCGAAACGCGCCTTGGTTATTTTTACGCGCTTGTTTTCGGTATCAAAGAAGTAGAGTCCTGGCCACCCAAAGTAGGCACGATATTTGTTCCAGAGTTCTTGAGGATCATCAGTAATCGGGTTTATCAAGCCGTCTTCTTTTTTGATTTTACCGCAGTGGGACATGTGAGATTCGTCTTGTTCAAACCTCACCCCCAACCCCTCTCCTGCAAGGAGAGGGGAGAGTACGCTTTGTACCAAAAGTTCTGCTCCTATAGGAATAAGGCGATTGCGGAGTTCTGTGTGTGTTTCATTAGGATCAATAGAGGTGCGCGCTTCTGCGATAATAGGTCCAGCATCTAATCTAAAAACCATTTTTTGAATAGAAACACCCGTTTCAGTATCACCATTTAAAATTGCAGCTTCGACAGGTGAGGCACCTCGATATTGAGGGAGTAGGGAATAATGAATATTTAATGTTCCCAATTTTGGCATATCAATAATTGCTTGAGATAAAATTTTTCCATAGGCCACAACGATAAATAGATCGTAAGGCACATCGCCCTCTCCTTGGATAAGGAGAGGGTCGAGCGCGCCGGGGGGGGGGGGGGGGGGGGGTTTTTACGGGATATTTTTTTTGTCCGC
>CAZUIQ010000008.1:11650-28394 GCA_964620085.1 uncultured Candidatus Saccharibacteria bacterium
GACCTCGCCTGTGGCGAGGCGGGGTGAGGTTATGAACGGAATATTGTTCTCCTCCGCCCAAACCTTAGTAGGGCTTGGTGTCATAGTAAAATGGCGACCAACCGGTCGGTCAGGTGCCGTAACAATGAGACTTGGGATATATCCATATGACTTTAAAATCTCAAGCGTTTTACTTGATACATCAGGAGTTCCGAAAAATACAAAAGTAGGTTGTTTAGTGGTCATGGTCATGAGCAAGTCGTTTAAGTTCTTCTTGATATTCAGCAATTTCCTCATCAGTCATATTACGAATATCTTTGGCATGATCAATAAAAAGGATACCGTCCAAATGGTCGACTTCGTGTTGGAATATCTGCGCAAGGAGTCCTGTGGCTTTCATGGTGAATGCTTTACCGGTTTCATCATACGCCTTGATAGAGGCTTCCTTGTGTCGCTTGGCGGTTCCATAAATCCATCGCACCGAAAGACATCCTTCGCCTGGAATCCATTTGGTTTCTTTTGAAAGTTTTGTAATTACTGGATTAATGAAAATTCTATCTGCAGATTTTGTTCCGGTAATATTTTTCTTCTTGAGATCGAATACAAAGCCCGCAATAATAAACATGCGTAGAGGTTCAGCAATTTGAGGTGCTGCAAGAGCTACGCCATCAGGCTCACGTTTGAGGGCGTTTTTCATAGCGGTGATAATCTTCTGTATCTTTGCGGTAGAAATATCAGCGAGGGGGATTTCTATGGCTTGGTTACGAAGGATGGTATTCGGTTCTTGGACAATCTTGGTCATATGACTACTGTAGCAAATATTTGTATTTTTTTCATCTTTGGTGATACAATGTGCCTATATTATGCAGCAACCATCAATAATGAAAAAAATTTGGCTTGAAATTTGGGATATTATTAAATTTCTCGCCCCTATTATCGTAATTGTGTTTGTGGTGCGTACCTATATTGCACAACCCTTCATTGTAGATGGAGAATCAATGTCTCCTAATTTCCATACAGGTCACTATTTAATCATTGATGAGATTTCCTATCGTTTTCATGATCCAAAACGAGGAGATGTGGTAGTGCTTCGGTACCCGTTGGATACATCACGGTTTTTCTTGAAAAGAATTGTTGGGATTCCTGGTGATCGAGTAATGATTAAAAATGGAAAGGTTTCTATAAGTAATGCTGAAAATCCAAATGGTTATGTACTGAATGAGCCCTATCACGCACAGGCAACATTTCCCTCAGGACAATTCAATGATGTAACGCTTGGTGAAGACGAGTATTTTGCAATGGGAGACAATCGTGCTGGATCAAGTGATTCTCGTGCATGGGGAATTCTTCCTAGAAAAGACATTGTAGGTCATGCCGTGTTGAGACTCTTTCCTATCAAGCAGGTTGATAGTACACCTGCATCAGTTGACGATTTCCAGTAGTACTCTATACTGTGCATACTTATGTCAACACCTCAAGCAAAACAGAGCGTAAAAGGAATGCGTGATATCATGGATGATGAGTATTATAAATTTCAAGGATTTTTTGAAAAAGCGCAAGAAGTTGCCGAATATTACGGATTTAAACCAATTGAAACTCCTATTCTTGAAAATGAAGAGGTTTTCACTGCGGCCATTGGTGAAGGAACTGATGTTGTTGATAAGGAGATGTATTCTTTCAAAACAAAAGGCGGAGATAAAGTTGCAATGCGTCCAGAAATGACAGCGGGTACCATGCGTGCCTATATTGAACATGGAATGCAGACGTTGCCACAACCGGTAATGCTCTATCACAGTGGACCAGTATTTCGTCACGATAATCCTCAAAAAGGGAGGTATCGACAATTTTACGGATTTGACCTTGATGCTTTTGGATCTGAAAAAAGTATTGTAGATGCTCTTATTATTCGTACGGCCTATACTATCCTCGAAGAAGCAGGTGCAAAGGATCTTGTGGTAGATATTAACTCGATTGGCGACAAGGAGTGTCGTGGAAAATATATTCGAGAACTTACTAATTATTACAAGAAGCATAGCAAAGACCTTTCTACTCTAGATAAAGAGCGGTTAGTAAAAAATCCTTTGAGAATCCTTGATTCAAAAGATCCAAAGACTATTGCACTCAATGAAGATGCTCCTGATGCGGTGTCATATCTCTGTCCTTCGTGTAAAAAACACTTCAAGGAAGTGCTGGAGTATCTAGAAGAAATGGAGATTCCGTACTCTATTAATAAAAATCTTGTCCGTGGATTGTCATACTACACACGAACCGTTTTTGAGATTATAGAAGAACGAGTGAGTGATACAGGAGAAATGAAAAAGCTTACTATTTGTGGTGGTGGTCGTTATGACTATCTCGGTAAGATTCTCGGATCTAAAAAAGATGTTCCTGCTATGGGAATGGGAATGGGAATGGATCGTATTGTAGAAAGTGATTGGTATGCAAATTTGAAGCCGCGTATTATGAAAGAACCTCAGGCGTACTTTATTCAATTCGGTCTCGAAGCAAAATTGAAATCATTGAATATTATGGAAATTCTTCGCAAGGCAAAATTCCCCGTCATTCAATCTATTTCAAAAGACAAGCTCGGTGCCCAGCTCGGTGCTGCAGAGAAGCTTGGGGTGAAATATGTGATGATCTTTGGACAGCGTGAAGCGCTTGATGGAACCGTTATTGTGCGTAATATGGAAAACAGATCACAGGATAATGTGAAGATTACTGATTTGAAGGAATATATTAAGAAGTTGAAATAATCTATGAAAAAAGCACTCATATCACTCGAAATACTAATAAACCTTGGGGTTGGGGTGTTTTTTTTACCCACCACCCCCCGTTTTCGAAAAGGCGAAGTCGATCCTCTCCTTATTCAAGGAGAGGGGAATCGCACCAATGAAAGTTTACCTATTTCAGCAACACTAAGAACAGAAAATGGAAAAGAAATTGGGTTACGAGTTTTGGATAATGACCAGGAGCGACAACTCGGTTTGTCGTATTTCAAATCGCTGCCTCAGGACCAAGGAATGTTGTTTGTATTTGATAAACCAGATATCTATCCGTTCTGGATGAAGGGGATGAATTTTCCTTTGGATATCCTTTGGCTCAAGAGGGGACAAGATGGGGGATATCGTGTGATATACGTCGCAACTAACGTATTGCCAAGTAGTTATCCGAATAGTATAAACCCGAAAATTGACGCAGATGCGGTTCTAGAAATTAACAGTGGTCTCGCATATGTGTATAACTTCATCCCAGAAAAAAAATTGTGGATAACTTTCAAAAAATGATACAAAACAAGCCTTAAATTATCCCCTGTTTTACAGAGGATTTTTTTTGTATTCAAAGTGTAAATTCTTCCAAAAATCCTTGCTAAGAAAAAAGATAAAGAGGTAAAATGCAGATACTTTTAACAGAAGTTTTATTAGTAATTCTTTAGAAAAAATAAATGTATGGCACTTACTTTGATCAAAAAACGCAGTGGCTCCGTGGTTCCTTTTACTCAAGATCGCATCCTCTATGCGATCACTATGGCCTATCAGGCAAATCAAGTCCCTATTAGCGAAATAGATCTTGATTTACTCGTGAGTCAGGTAGTTAAAGAACTTGAATATAAATACACCACCGATGAAATCGATGGAGAATTTGTTATTCCAACCGTAGAGGATGTTCAAGATGTTGTGGAACGGGTGATTGCTCAAAAGGGTGATTTCGAAGTGGCCAAGTCATACATTCTCTATCGTAAAGAGCGTGCCGAGGTGCGCTATGAGAAACAGCAAGAACTCCTTGATCGAGTAAATCGTGCTGAAATTTCTGTGAAGACCCGATCGGGCAAGATTGTACCTTTCGATATTAAACAAATCGAGATTGCAATTAATAATGTCGCAAGCTCCTTCGAGGCCGGGCTTATTAATGTCGAGAAAGTGGTTGCGGGAACGAAGCTTAATATTTATGATGGAATTACTACGAGCGAAATTACCAAGGCTATTATCCTTGCGTTGAAACCCTTTGTTGAACGTGATCCAAAATTTTCAAACGTCTCTGCGAGGTTTTTGGTAAACGATCTCTACAAGGAAGTTTTAGGTACTGATGAATATTCAGATCATTTCGTCATGATGCACGAAAAGCGATTCCCAGAAATTATCAAGGAGGGTATTGCAGAACAACGTTTCGATACGCGCCTTGGAGATTTCGACCTTGTTCGACTTGCAAAAGCAATGGATCCAAAACGTGATCAGTTGTTTGAATTTATGGGGCTTCAAGTAGTGTATGATCGCTACTTTGTAAAAACTGAGCAACAGAAGTTTTTGGAGACGCCACAATATTTCTGGATGCGTATTGCCATGGGAATTGCACTTCTTGAAAAGGACAAGGATCAAGTTGCTATTGATTTCTATAATACCGTATCGCGTATGCTCTATGTGCCTTCAACACCTACGTTGTTACATAGTGGAACGGTGCATGCACAAATGTCAGCATGTTTCTTATCAACAACTGATGATAACTTACATCACATTTTTCATACGATTGGGAACAATGCGCAACTTTCGAAATATTCAGGAGGCGTTGCCAATGATTGGTCATCGCTCCGTGCGACGAATGCGTGGATCAAGACGATCAATACAACCTCACAAGGAGTAATTCCGTTCTTGAAAATTGTTGATGCGACCACCGCATCTATCAATCGTTCTGGAAAACGTCGAGGAGCTACAGCGGTGTACATGGAAACATGGCACATGGACATCGAGGAATTTTTGGACCTTCGAAAAAACACGGGGGACGATCGACGACGAACCCATGACACGAATACGGTGAACTGGATTCCAGACTTGTTTATGAAGCGTGTACAAGAAGGTGGTGATTGGACTTTGTTTAGTCCAGAAGAAGTTCCTGAGCTTCACGAAACCTATGGTAAAAAGTTTGAAGAGCTTTATGTTGCCTACGAGAAGAAGGCTGATGCAGGGAATATTAAACTTTGGAAGCGTATGCCGGCAAATGATTTGTGGCGAAAAATGATCATGATGGTATTCGAAACAGGGCACCCATGGATGACGTTCAAAGACCCGAGTAATATTCGCTCACCTCAAGATCATGTGGGGGTTGTACATGGTTCAAACTTGTGTACAGAGATTACCTTGAATACGTCTAAGGATGAAGTGGCGGTATGTAACATTGGATCATTGAACCTTATGCGACATCTCGTAGGTGGTCAGATTGATTTTGAATTAATGGAAACAACTATCAAAACCGCGATTCGCATGCTTGATAATGTAATTGATATTTCATTCTATCCAATTCCTGAAGCCAAGTTTTCAAACATGAAACACCGTCCGGTAGGTCTTGGAATTATGGGAACTCAGGATGTGTTCTATGAACTGGGGCTTGCATTTGATTCAGATGCTGCCGTGAAATTTAGTGACAAAATGATGGAGTTCGTTTCGTATCATGCAATTTTGAATTCGGCACTTCTTGCAAAGGAAAAGGGTGCGTATGAAACCTTCAAAGGGTCTAAGTGGGACCGAGGATTGTTCCCGATAGATACTCTTACACTCCTTGAACAAGAACGTGGTATTGAAACAGGGTTCATGAAAACTGGGCTTATGGATTGGACACCAGTATGGAATGCGTAACTCGAACACCATGGCGATCGCACCAACCGCGACGAATGCGAATATTTCAGGAGCGCTTCCTTCAATTGAGCCTATTTATAAAAACTTGTACGTAAAGTCAAATTTTAGTGGGGACTTTACTGTGGTAAACGATGCGCTCGTTCGCGAATTGCAGCAGCTTGGATTATGGGGAGATGCAATGTTAAACAAGATCAAGCAAGCAGATGGGAATATTTCAGAAATCATAGAAATTCCACAAGAAGTTCGCGACAAGTATAAGGAGGCGTTTCAGATTGATCCGTATTGGGTTATTGTACATGCAGCGGTTCGTGGGAAATGGATTGATCAATCACAGTCAATTAATATTTTCATGTCGACGACATCAGGTCGCGCAATCTCTGAAATGTATTTAATGGCGTGGAAAATGGGACTGAAGACGACGTACTACTTGCGAACATTGGGTGCCACATCAATTGAAAAAACAACGGTCGATATTAAATCGCAAGGAACCTTAACAGATACTCCTCAAAAAATAGACGCTCCCATGACTCGCCCTGCAATTACTATTGCCGGAGAAGTGTGCGAGAGTTGTCAGTAATACAAACATATGAAAAAAATTCTTATCACACTATTTATTCTGGTAGTAATACTTGCAGTACTTTCTTTTATCAAGTTTTTTCCAACAACCATAACAATGAAGGGGCTCAATTGTTTTGATGGTTCGTGTTCTCCTACAGAAACAACAGAAATAGTAAAAGTTAATTACTGGGAGTATGTTAAGAAATAATAAAGTATTTATTAGAGCATAAATTAAACTCCTAGGTTGATGTGCTGAATCCCTCTCCACGCTAGTGGAGAGGGTGGGCGGCGCAGCCGGCCGGGTGAGGACCATATGGCAGAAAAAACAATTTTAAATGCAGGGACAACGGATCCCAATAAAATTCTTCCTATTAAATATAAATGGGCGCGTGTTCATTATAAAAATGGAGTGAACAATAACTGGACACCTGATGAGGTGAATATGCAAAAGGATTTTGAAACTTGGAAAGACAAGAATGGTCTTTCTGATGATGAACGCCGGTTGATTATGTGGAACATGGGATTTTTCTCGACTGCGGAATCGCTTACTGCGAATAATATTGTATTGTCGGTATATAAACACGTAACAAACCCTGAATGTCGCCAATATCTCTTGCGACAAGCGTACGAAGAAGCAATTCATACAGATACCTTTATTTATTGTTGCGACTCGCTCGGACTCGAACCAGAATCGGTGTATAACGCGTATAATGAAATCCCTTCGATTCATAATAAGGATCAATTTGTAATGGATATTACAAAATCTATTATGGATCCTAACTTCAAGACAGATACTACGGAGAACAAACAAAAGTTTCTCCATGACTTGATTGGGTACTACGTGATCATGGAGGGAATATTCTTCTATGCAGGATTTGTGATGATGCTTTCATTCCAGCGACAAAATCGTATGGTAGGGATGGCGGAACAGTTTCAGTTTATCTTGCGTGACGAATCCGTACACCTCGCATTTGGAAATGATTTGATTACCAGTATCATCGATGAAAATCCTGAGGTGTGGACCCAAGACCTCCAGGATACTATTGTTGCGAATATTAAAAAGGCTGTAGAGCTTGAAGCAGAATATGCCAAGGATTGTTTACCACGAGGGATTCTCGGATTGAATGCTGATGCGGTGATTCAATATGTGCAGTATGTTGCTGACCGACGCCTTGAACGATTGCATTTACCAACGGTCTATAATGTAGAAAATCCATTTCCTTGGATGTCAGAAATTATCGACCTCAAGAAAGAAAAGAATTTCTTCGAAACACGAGTGACAGAGTATCAAAGTGGGGGGAGTTTAAATTGGGATTAATGATTATATTATGAAAAAGCCAGTACTTATTCGACTTGTTGAGTGGTTGAAGAAAAGGTTTGGAGTAAAAACTCATGTTATTGAATATGTGGTCGTTGCAGTACCACTAATAGTGGTTGCGATTGTTACCAAGAAAGGGTTTATAGAATGGATTGGTGTTGCGGCAGTGTTCTTCACCTTTGGTCATGCATCAGTTGCAGAACGACTTCGTGAGCGAGAAGAATTGCGACACCTTAAAAGGAGTCCGGTGGAGGTGCATTGTTACTGGAAACTTCCGTATTATTTTTATGCAAAAGAAACACTTTGGTTTGTATACTTCATTTTGCTTGGTGCATGGAGTGCCTTGGCAGGAGTGATACTGTTTCTCTTGTATACTCCTTGGCGAAAATATTATCGTAAGTGGCATCCGGTGAGCGATGATGCTGGAGGTAAATAGTGTAATGAAAAAAGCCGCAAAAGTTTTTCAAACTTTTGCGGCTTTTTGATGGATACAGAATCAATGAACTGCTTTTCTCTTATTCCACTCATCAAATGCAATCTTTGCGCAGTAATCATCGTAAATTGATGTTCCTGAGAATGCTTCATGCAAATCACTCTTAGTGAGGATATAGAGTGAATACGTTGCTAATATTTGAAATAAAATAGCACGTGCTTCATTAGAGGTGTTGAGCTGAGCGTCTCCTTTGTAGAACTTATACAAATCAGCGATGCAGGAGTCCTTTGTCGAAGGATTAGATTGGTGATTGTCGAGGAAGCTAGTAAATGAGCGAAGGAACACTTCCTTCGTATACAATTTGAATAGTGGAGTAAGGCGTAGTGCCTGAAGAACTTCTCTATCTTGTAAAGCATTCAGGAGCTTCGGAAAAGAAATAGTGATTACTATCTGCTTTCTCGGGAGAAAATTATTGGTATAGTCTTCTATAAGTAGTTTGTAGATACTTTCTTGAGCCATGGTACTAATTTTATTTTTTTGAATATTCAATATTGTATTATACTTATATCTGTATACTTGTCAAGCTATACGAAGAGTGCTATGCTTGTTTTGCTTCATCAAGTAATCGCTGTTTACTCCGAGTTTATCGAGGGGGAAACAGAGGAAAGTCCGAGCACTTGCCCCGCATAGCGTAAGCGACGTGGGGCCGATTGGTAGCGGGTAACGCCCGTCTGGGTAATCCACGAGGTGCGAGCAGAGACGCCCGGAGCGAAAGCGAAGGGCGCCCCGAGGAATTCGAGGGGCGAATCCTATAGGTAACTATAGGGGTGAAACGGCTAAATCCTTACCTAGGTGCAAGGCCGTGTCCCGCGAAGCCGTAAGGCGGAGTGGGAAGTGCCGCTTGAGCCCGAGAGTAATCGAGGGCCTAGATAAATGATTACATAAGCCCTGCGTCGCTAAAGCTATGCAGGGTGAAACAGAACTCGGCTTATGATGGAGCAATCAAATCATAGGGGCACCCGAAAGGGTGCTTTTGTGTTTTCCCAAGAAAAGCTTGACTTTAAATCCCGATTATGCTAAGATACTTGTGTGAGTGAAGAGTTCCAAAAGAAATCTTCAAAGAATTCAACAAACGTTCTCCATGAGACGCGCCGCAAGGCGTGTTTTGTGGTTTTGGAGAGGTTTGTGTGCTAGTATAGGCCAAACAAAACTTATACTTATGGCCAGAAAACAAATGTATGGCCATAAAAAGCCAGATCTTTTTAATGCGAAATATCCTAAAGAGGTTGCTATTAAACTAA
The DNA here is from genome assembly GCA_964620085.1 of uncultured Candidatus Saccharibacteria bacterium. Classification (GTDB taxonomy): domain Bacteria; phylum Patescibacteriota; class Minisyncoccia; order Phycocordibacterales; family UBA1006; genus CAIXMG01. Next base: position 20,864 of record CAZUIQ010000008.1, read on the forward strand.
TAACCAACAAACAGGAGTCTTTTACCGAGTATCAGTATCTAGAGTTTAATGCAATACTTTTTCCTCTCGTGCTTTGGCTTGGACGGCAAGTACCTCTTCAACAAAGGGAGCTATTTCCACAGGTTATAGAACAGCGGAAGTTTGTAGTAACCGATCTTATGAGAAGCGTATTTGGTCTCTCAAAAAAAAGCGACAAGGTACTTATTTCATTTGTTACACATGAAGCCCCAAAAATGTATCGCTTTGATGCGCAAGGAAAACATGTTGGACATATGACCGCTTATGAAGTAAGTGAGGTAATAAGGGTTGGTTGTGAAATTCTTTCCAAGAAAATGTCAGGACAATCAATCCAGCAAATTCGTGAGAAGCTGACTCAGGATTTGGAACGATTTAAGATACCGCTTCTGTTTTCAAAAGTAGGTCGCTATCTTTGGAATGGAAGGAGTGATCAGATGTGGTATCCACATGCCCATGATGAGTTAATCAGACTGCTGCCTGATGTTGAGCCAAAAATTTTGTTTAATATTTTGGCCGGAACGAGCATGAACACTAGTCTTCAGTCGAATATTAAATTATTCTTTAGAGCTTTGGGGCAATACAAGCATGGTACTAAAATTATCACTGCTGTTCCTGGTATGAACAAGGTGATTGAGACTGAGTTCAGAGACATGTTTTCTGGTGCCGTGTATCAATTGTGGCACTTCTTTGAGTATGGTCGACTGAACGGAAGAAAAATTTCAAATTTTGCTGATGCATTATCTGGAGATGTTCTTGCGGTGGTTGTAGATATTTGGATCATGCGAGTGTTTGGTGTTGATAGGCAGTACCGTGCTCGTACCATGGAAAAGAAAAGCAGATCTCCTACAAAGAAGATGTATGATGCTATTGAGTACTACATTCATAGCATTGCACCAATTCTTGATTTAGAACCAAGGCAGATTCAGGCGATGACATGGGGTGGGATACGAACCGAAGAAACGGGTGGGGGGAATAAAAAAACCTACACTTATTTTGTAAGCGATTACCTCCACTGGAATGATTTGTTCATTGGAGAGAATGATGTGTATGTCGGTTCAGATGGGATACATTTTGGTACTCAAGCATCACGAGACTACAAAGGACTTCTTGTGTCAGGGGTTTTTACTACAGAATAATCACGGTTCCCTTTTTCAAAGGGAACCGTTTTTTTTGACCCCGGTTGCCTATTTGCTAAAAACTTGTATACTTCCATCAAAAAACACAGATGGAAGAAAATCAATCACAGAATAATTACACGAGTCTTGGGAGATGTCAGGAATCCTTTGAGGATACGGCTTCTGAAAAGCTCACGTATTCGGCTCTGCCGATTGCTGTGTGCTTGGGGATGTTCTACAAAAATTGGCATTTAAAGAAATCAGTTCCTAAAAAAATTGCGGCCCTTGAAATCTACCGAGAAGCACTTCGAAATAACGAGATCCCACTTGGGACTTGGTCAGAAGAACTTTTTGGATCAACTACGGAATCCTCGCATGCTGTCATACGAGAATTCATTACAACTCACGCACAGCAGATTGTGCAGAATCCTCAGCGTTTACTGTCTGGTGGAAATGGTCCAATAAGTCCGGTTACCTTTGCAGGAATTTTAATGGCAGGATTTATTATTCTGAACAAAAAACTTCCCAATAAACGCCACGGCTCACTTACGGACCTGCAGGCTTATTTGGATACTTTACATAAGGAGATTCGTTCAAGTCATGTTATTCGTTTTGTAAACGGTGTTGCAAATAAGGACTGGTATATTCATGAGGATGGAGAGCTCAGAAAAATCATTCCTGATGACAAAGACCGTATGTTGTTCAAGCGATTCCTTGCGGTCACCGCAATGTTAAGTAGTGCAAATTCAAATGCAACTTTTGCAATTAAAGCTTTTGTTCAATACAAAAGAGGTGAGCCGTTCTCAGGGTTTCTGGGAACAGTAATCAGTGCTTTAAACAAGATTGTGAAGGAAGGATCCTATAGTAGTGATAGTACCAAGACAATGAATTACACTGATGCTCTTCAGGGTAATACGGAGGGTGTTGCGGTGGATAGGTGGCTTACGCAACAGTTTGGCGCAGCTCGTAACTATAAATTTAACGGAAGGGTTGCCCTCCTTTCTCCTTCGGTTCCTCTCCAGCGAGCTATTAAAAGCTATGTACAAACAATTGCCTATTATACGGGCTTACAACCAGTAGAGATTCACGCGATGATGTGGTTTGCAGAACGAACTCGGGCAGGGAACAAAACCGATAGGGGGTATGTAACAACCCTCAGGCAAAAACTTCAAGAAACACTCTTTCATCATCCTGAATTCAAGGCACCATAAAATCCCAACAAATCAACGGTTGGGATTTTTTTATATCTCCCCATAGGTTCTATTGACCCAAGTGAATTTATTGGGTCTTTTGGATAAAGAAGTGATGATTTGTTTGACTTTGCCCCACAAGACTTATTTAATAGGGTAAAGGTATTTCATTTTATAACAAAACACGTTTGATATGAGCTCAAAAAACAAGATAGAGGTATCTCAAGCAATGAGATACTCCGAAGACAAACTAGATTTTACGAAAATCATTACGCTACCTCAGATGAGAACAGACTTTGATCCAAAAACACTTCAAGAACTTGCTGATAGTATTGCTGAGTCAAAAGGAATGATTAGTTTGCAGATTGTTGCCACTTTTTCCCCTAAAGATTTTTGGAGCTATTCAGAATTTGTTTGCACTGTTTACAGGAGAAAGTTAAGTTCAATAGAGATGCGACAGATCAAAAAAAAGATAGGTAAGAGTAATGTTCGAGTGATGATTGCTGGTGAAAGGCGGTTGAGAGCCTTGGGAATTTTATGGAATCAGGGTTGTTCTGAATGTCAAAAACAAGCAGGTAGTAAGGTTGGTAATGGACAATGTTGGAAAAAACATATGGGCACACTGTCTAAGGTTGTTACCATACGTGTTCCTGCTACTAAAGACCCTGTAGATCTTCTAGGTATTCAACTAGCCGAAAATGTTCATTCTCGTCCGAATACGTATGAAGAAGCTGATGCTATTGCAAAATTTGCAGTATTTCTGAAAGCGACAAATAATAAAATGTCGTATGAGAAGATGGCAGAGCGTATGGGTCGTTCACCTGAGATGATTCGCAAGGCACTTAGTTTTTATGCATTACCTACTTCAATTAGAAATATGGTACGCGATAAAATCGTCAAGTATGGTTTTGCGACAGAATTGGCCCGACTTCAGGATCAAGTCAAGTACTCCGAAGAAGATCTGCTTCGTGAATTAAATGTCGCGCTTGCTGACAAGCGGCTGCGTAAAGTCGAAGTATTTGCTGATCATGTTTCTGGTCTTATCAAGGCCTACATTCAAAAACAGAATGCAACGATTACGACACTAGAGATGGTTCTCGAATCTGTTTCTTCTGAAAAGATGATTGCTTCTTGGTTGAGTTCTGATACACAAACATTGGCACGTATTCTCATGGGTGGGTTTTCAAAAATACTGAGTCTTTGGGAAAATGTAGATAACAAATTATTTACGGATGGGAAGTTACTTTCTGTAGGTGGCTTCGTTGAAGATTACGCAAAGGTGGTTCCTCTTATGGAGAAACTTCTGCCATATGTTGAAAAAGGTGTAACTGTGGATGAGGCAAAAGAAATGCGGTCAGCAGTGGTTCGTATCAAACGCATTCTTCATCACAAGGAGAAACAACTTGCAGAAGCGAGCTAGTGTAAAGCGTCATTCTAGGTTTATAAAAACCGGGATGACGCTTTTTTTAGGTGTCTTTTTATGCCTTGACAAAATACCCGTTTCGCATATACTTCTTGTGCGACGATTCTAGTGGTACATCCCACTGGCTAGCGTCGCACTCACATAGAACGTTTGTTTGGAGCTCGCACCGCTAGCCAATAGGGTGGAGCACTCGGACAACGTAAACAAAAAAACTTCTGAAAATATTTTCAGAAGTTTTTTTGTTTGGATAAAGATTATTTCATTCTATAAAAATTTCTCATAAAGTCTTTTTTGTCGCGAAGCCTGTTTGAGCGAAGCGAGTTCTGCAGCGATGAAAAAGACTTTATGAGAAATTTTTAGTTTCATAATCAAAGAAATAAAATATTTTTATAAAATAAATTTATAAAAATAAAAAAATAATTTTCAAAGTTATCCACAACTTAATTTTTTTTCTAACTTTTTTTCTTGTGTAAAAGTTTTTTACGTTAGATAATGTAATCAGCGGATGATACAACACTTTATTTTGCGATCGAGACCTCGCGAATAAAGAAGGTCGAATCATCAGTCATTCACAAGCACGAATTTTTATAAAAATAATTTTCAAAAAACTTTTATGGCAATGAAAAAAAAGGCAAAGAAAGTAGCAAAGAAGGCAGTAAAGAAAGTAGCAAAGAAAGCAACTAAAAAGGCTGCGAAGAAATCTTCTAAAAAGCGAGCATAGTCTCATTTCAAAATCTCCCGTAAGGGGGATTTTGTTTTGACCACCCCCGCACCACTCCGCTTCACTCCGCGGTGTCACCCCTCCTATAAATAGGAGGGGATCCTATTTTTTTATCAGAAATTTATCTCAACATGTTACGGTAATTAACTATGAGAAAAATTAATCACAATCACCCTGTTTTAAAAAATAGAAGAAAAGAGTTGCGAAATAATATGACGCCAGAAGAAGTACTTCTCTGGAATTATCTAAAAAATTCACGTCTTGGATATAAATTTAGAAGACAAGTAAGTGTTGGTCCATACATAGTCGATTTTTATTGCCCTTCGCGTAAGTTGATTATCGAACTTGACGGACTCCAACATTTAAATGCAAAAGAGTATGACACGGAACGTGATACTTTTCTTTATTCTTGTGGATATGAAGTTCTTAGGTTTTTTAATCAAGAAGTTAAAGAAAATATTACTCAGATAATTAACACTATTAAAGAAAAGTTAAAATCTCCTACTAACAGATAGATGCTGGATCCCCTCCTATTTATAGGAGGGGCGACACGACGCAGTCGTGCGGGGTGGTACGAGTGACTGAGGAGTCATACTATGCTATAGTACAATCCTATGAAAGACTGGTTAAATAAGGTATTTGGAGATGATAGTTCACGGTTTTTAAAAGAGGTAAAGCCGGTAGTGCATGCTATTAATGAGCTTGAATCAGAAATGATGCAACTTACTGATAATGAATTTCCTCAAAAAACCCAAGAATTCAAACAGCGAATCAAAGAGGGGGCAACTTTGGATGAGATTATTCCAGAGGCTTTTGCGCTCGTTCGAGAAGCTGCAAAAAGAACATTACAAATGAGACATTTTGACGTACAGCTCATTGGAGGTCTTGCGCTCTGCAAAGGAAAAATTTCAGAAATGAAAACAGGAGAAGGAAAGACTCTTGTGGCAACACTTGCGGCATATACTAATGCACTTTTTCAACAGGGAGTTCATGTAGTGACGGTAAATGATTACCTTGCGCGACGTGATGCTGAACAAATGGGTCAGGTGTATCACTTTCTTGGAATGACTACGGGTATTTTGAATAACTTGGGCAAGTCATATCTCTATAATCCTGTTGTGGAGAATCCGGATCCAATAACTGATGCAGCACAGACGTATCATGTCTTCGAGAAGTTTTTAAAAACATGTTCTCGTAAGGAGGCGTACACTGCTGATATTACTTATGGAACGAATAGTGAATATGGATTTGATTATTTGCGCGACAATACTCAGGTTGATCTCGATAGGGTAGTTCAACGAGGGCACTTCTTTGCACTTGTCGACGAGGTAGACTCTATTCTCATTGATGAGGCTCGTGTACCTCTTATTCTTTCTGGTCCAGCAGAAGATGCAAGTGAGCTCTATAGAACATGTGCGACAATTGCAAGTCAGCTCCAGAAAGAGACTGATTACACGGTAGATGAAAAACTTAAGGCAGTACAACTTACCCCAGAAGGAATTACGCATGTTGAAAAACTACTTGGTATTGATAATCTGTATACTGCCGAGAATGTAAAAATGATTCATAATATTGAAACGGCAGTGCGCGCCAAAGCACTCTTCGTTAAGGATGATGAATATGTTGTTCGTGGTGGAGAAGTGGTGATTGTGGATTCCTTTACAGGTCGTATGCAAGAAGGACGGCGCTATTCAGATGGGCTCCATCAAGCTATTGAGGCCAAGGAAGGGGTAGAGATTAAACAAGAATCTCGAACACTTGCTTCGATTACGTATCAAAACTATTTCAAATTCTACCAACGACTTTCAGGTATGACAGGAACAGCAAAAACATCTGCAGAAGAATTTGGGAAGGTGTATGGGCTCGAAGTGATTGAAGTTCCAACAAATGTACCAATTACTCGCATCGACGCAATGGATAATATTTTTCAAACAGAGAATGGAAAGTTCAAGGCGATTGCTCGACGCGTAAAAGAATTACATGATAAAGGGCAGCCGGTATTGATTGGTACGGCTTCAGTAGAGAAAAACGAACTGCTCTCTGCATATTTGAAAAGTGAAGGAATTCCACATGAAGTATTAAATGCAAAAAATCATGATCGAGAAGGTGAGATTATTGCAAACGCAGGACGTAAGAGCTCGGTAGTTATTGCTACCAACATGGCAGGACGTGGAGTGGATATTAAATTAGGAGGAATTCCTTTTAATGAGGATAAGTATATTGAGGTAAAAAACCTAGGAGGTTTGTGTGTTATCGGGACTGAGCGTCACGAAGCGCGTCGTATCGATAATCAGCTCCGAGGACGTGCAGGACGTCAGGGGGACCCAGGAGAGACTCAGTTTTATGTATCTCTTGATGATCAGTTGATGCGTGTATTCGGTGGTGATGGGGTGAAAAACATGATTGGAAAGCTCGGTATTCCTGAGGACGAACCGATTCAGCATGGATTTATTTCTCGATCGCTCGAGGGTGCACAGGAGAAAATTGAAGGATTTAACTTTGATTCTCGAAAAAATATCTTGTCCTACGATGATGTACTCTCATCACAACGACTTTCTATTTACAAGCGACGCAATCGTCTGCTTCACAAGGATCAAGAATATCTCGGAGAGCTCACGGATACGATTCGTGCACGGTTTGATGAGGAAGGACTTGCGCAGTTTGAATCGAAGCGTGAAAAATTGGGAGATGAGGCGTGGCATGAAACGCTTCGTCGGGTGGCCATGTTCATCATTGATCGTCTCTGGACAGATCACCTTGATATTATGGACAACGCGCGCGCTTCGGTGAATTTACGTGCCTATGGTCAACGTGAGCCGATTGTAGAGTATAAACGCGAAGGATTAAAACTTTTTCGAGAACTTGAAGAGAGTTATATTATGCAAGTTGCAGATATTATGAAGAATCTTGAAACGGATCCTGCGAAGCAGGAAGCTACTACACCAACGGTTTCTATTGTGAATGTAAAAAAATCTGATGGTTCAGAATTTGAACGTAATGATAAAGTTATTATTACTAAGGATGGGGAAGAGAAGGAGGTAAAGTATAAGAATCTTGATAAGGC
>CAZUIQ010000009.1:0-7784 GCA_964620085.1 uncultured Candidatus Saccharibacteria bacterium
GAACCCGCGCATGTCGGTTTTGCAGACCGAAGCGTTACCACTTCGCCACCACGCCTTCGCTAAAGCTACGGCGTGCAAGCACGCGGCTTACCACACCTACCGGAGTATCGTAACTTATTCTTTGTCGTCTTGCAATAGTTGATCTACGAGTTGCCTGTTTTTCTCTCCTTTGTCGAGGGTGAAGCGAAGCCAGGGTACACGTTGAATACGAGATTTATTTTGAATATAAGCTCGAATGAGATCCTGATGACGTTTCAAAAAATCCATGGCGATAGGTTCTGCCTTTTCAGGAAGAATGGATATAGAGAGCAGTGCCCGTTTTCCATCACTTGATAATTCGCATCGGGTAATCGTAATAAGCGACATACGCGAAGCCTCCCGAGTAATGTAGTCCGCGGTGTATTTCCGTAATTCTTTTTCTAGTGTTTCTGAGTGTGACATAGTAGTTATTTAATTTCTCGTTTAAATGTTTCAATAATATCTCCCTGAAGTATTTCTTCTTTGCACTCTAATTGCATTCCAAATTCATTTCCTTCTTCTACTGATGAAACAGGTGACTTGGCAAGCTGGAGGCCTTCGATAGCTCCTCGTGTTATTTCAACACCTCCACGCATGAGTTTGAACTGTTCCTTTTTTGAAATGACTCCCATAATAACATTTCCTCCGGCGACGCAAATTGATTTTGTAGAACTGAAGACTTTTAATATTTTTGCTTGACCAAGGATGGTGTCGACTTCTTTACGAATACGACGCGCCTCACGTTCAATTTCAAGCCACTCAGTCATTTTGTAAATAATACTAAATGTTTTGATAGTGATTTGTTCAATATCATTCATATCGGGTACATTCTTATCACTATCAACATTAAATCCAAGAATGATCGTATTTTTATCTGAGAGCGCAAGTTGTGCATCGGATTCATTGATCGTACCTACTCCTTTCTTGATAACTTTGAAATACACATCATCGGTAGAAAGTTTTTCAATTTCTCCTTCTATGGCTTCTGCTGATCCAAATACGTCTGACTTGATAATAATAGGAATAATTTTTGTTCCTTCATTAATATTTAATATCTGTTTTGCATCTAATTCCTTGAGGATATCCTTTGCTTCAAGCGCTTTCACTTCAGCTTCTTTTTTAGTAGCTACAGTTGAAAAGGCTGAACCGATCCTTGGAAGACTGGTAAATCCAGTAATGCGGAATGGGGTAGAGAAGCTTGCGGATTCAATCGTGTCACCAGTAAAGCTTTCGATAATACGAGTTGTAGTGTAAGTATCATCAACCACGATGAACTGACCTTTTTCTAAGGTTCCGTTTTTTATAATCAAGGTAGCTGAAATTCCTCGCTTCTGATCCATATTTGCTTCGACAACAAATCCGCTCGCAAGCTCGCTTGAGTCACCTTTGAATTCCTGAAACTCGGCAAGGAGGAGTATGGTTTCAAGGAGTGTCTCGACACCATCGCCTGTTTTTGATGATACCGGCACACAGGGAATATCACCACCGTAGCCTTCCACATAAATACCTTCAGTTAAAAGATCTGTTTTTACTTTGTCTACATTCGCGTTAGTTTTGTCGATTTTTGTAATAGCGACAATGTAGGGAACCTTTTCGTTAAGAATAGTTTTAATAGCTTCTGTGGTCTGAGTTTTTACCCCTTCCTCGGCTGATACGATGAGGATTGCGATGTCGGCAATACGAGCACCTCGGTTACGCATGTGCGAAAAGGCAGCATGTCCTGGAGTATCAATAAATGTAATTTTTTTAACAAGTCCTGAAGGGTCTTTGTGAGAAACTTCGTATGCTGCAATGTGCTGAGTAATACCGCCTGCCTCGCCAGCAACAATGTTTGAATTTCTGATGTAGTCTAAAAGACTTGATTTTCCATGATCAACATGACCCATGATCGCAACCACCGGTGGACGTTCTATGAGGTTGTGAGCGGGTGTATGAGTCATAGTTAATTAAATGTTTTACTTGCTTCTTTGAGTGCGAGTACTTCTTCTTTTGATAATTCATACTCAGATACAAAATTTGTAATAGGTTTTGCATAAATGTTGACTCGTTCTCGAGAATACATCGAGGAGATAACCACACCGTTTCCATCTTCCGATAACAGTGCTGTTGCAAATGATTGTTTTCCTCCAACATCTGCAAACGCGTTATAGCGCACTGTTGCAATCCCTCGAGAAGCTGATTTCATTTCCACATTGAGGCGCCCTAATGTTTGCTCCATAGATTCTATGCGGTGTTGGAAGATGTTCTGATCCTCCATGAGTTGATAGATGGCATCCTCGAGGTTTTTACCATTAGTTCCGACAGTAAGCTTCTTGATGCGTCCTGAAAGTGAATAAATAAAATAGCCCATTGTTCCAATGGTAACAAGAAGAACAAAAGCCATGGCGTAGAGTGCATACAACATAGTAGGCTGGATTATACCTTAAAAATGTGGTAATTTCAAGGGATGAGGTTTTTCTCAACAGTCTTCAAGAAAAAAAGAATCTATATGGATCACGCCGCAACCACTCCTTTGGACAAGGATGTTTTTTCTGCGATGCATCAGGTGTATAAAAATAATTATTTTAATCCAGGAGGGCTTTACCAAGAAGCAGTGGTAACGGATCAAATTATTTATGAATCAAGGAAGTCGGTGGCAAAACTGCTTGGCACGACGAGTGAACATGTTGTTTTTACACGAGGTGGAACCGAGAGTTGTAATATGGGAGTATTGGGAGTCCTCACCTCACCTCGCTTCGCCGAAGGCGAAGTCGATCCTCTCCTTATTCAAGGAGAGGAAATTCCGCATGTTATTACGAGCGAAATAGAACATCCTGCAGTACTTGAAACATTAAAAGATCTTGAGTTAAAAAAACAAATAGAACTTTCTATTATTCCCGTAGATGAACAGGGAGTGGTTATTGTAGATGAAATTAAAAAAGCATTGCGACCAGAAACCGTGTTAGTTTCTATTATGTATGTAAACAATGAAATTGGAACGATTCAGCCTATCAAAGAGATTGCAAAGTTAGTGAGATGGTATAAGAAAACCTCACCCGTCTCGCTTCGCGAGTCATCCTCTCCTGCAAGGAGAGGGGTACCGAACCCTTATCCATTGGTTCATTGTGATGCGATACAAGCTACAAATTATTTAGATATCAATGTAGAACGACTTGGGGTGGATCTCATGAGTCTTTCGGGTTCAAAAATTTATGGACCTAAATCAAGTGGGGTGTTATATATTCGAAACAAGGAATTGGTTACGCCTATGTTTCAAGGGGGAAGTCAGGAGTTTGGATTACGTGCAGGAACCGAAGATGTGGCAATTATTGTAGGATTTACCAAAGCGCTTGAAAAAACACGAAGTCTTTCAGAGTCAGAACATGTTCGCCTCGCAGAACTACAAAAATATTTCTTTGTTGAACTTGAACGTCAAATTCCAAGGCTGCGTATCAACGGATCCATAACAGATCGTATTTGTAACAATATCAATATTTCTATTCCAAATATGTCGAGTGAACGTCTGGTTATTGAACTTGATGCACAGGGAATTTGTGCGGCTTCAAAATCGGCATGTCGCGAGCAAGACGATGAAGAGTCATATGTTATTGCCGCACTTCGTAAAAATCAGTCTTCGCATGGGTCTATTCGATTTACCATGGGGCGATCTACTACAAAAGCTGATGTGATAAGGGTAGTAGAGACACTTGCCAAGATAGTCAGTAACATCAAAGCATTTGAGAATAGTTTGACATATTAGTTCAAATATGTTAATATGTATTTGAATAATTTTGTTCAGTTTTTAAATTTATAAGCTATGAATTTTGGTGATCTAATACAGAAAGAATTTTCTAAAGATTTTTCAGTTATATCAACTGAAGTACTTACGGGTATTTTAAAAGAAGAAAACATTCATCAATTGGCTGCGCTCTATAAAGTTGCTGTGGCGACTTCAACAAGTGAAAATGCTACTAAAGACCAAAAACAAAAGTTTTTAACAATCTGTTCGGTAATTCGTATCCGTATTGAAGAATTGAAGACGTATCCATTATTTGGTAGTTTTGCGGATAAGTTCACAGAGTTAATAGGATTGTAGTTTACTAATTGGTTAAACTACAAAAAGCGGTTTCGATGATTCGGAACCGCTTTTTTACTTGCTCTAAAAGTTTATCAGGAATTTATCTCGGTTTGGTAGGGTGTTTGGATGTATTCAGATATCCTAAAGAATATTAGTCCTAATAAAAACAAGTATTCACATGAACTTATAAGAGTTTGTGTTTTTGATAAAAGCATATCTCGTAGAATTGGAGATCGCAGAGTTTATATTTCTGAATTTGTTCTTGCTAAAATACTTGGGTATGTAAAGCATCTCAACGGACATCCAGATGTAGATTTAAAATTTTTACTAGAATTACCAAGATTTTTAAAAGACCCAAACGAGGTTCTTATGAGAACAGATCGTCCTAAAGAAAGATATGTTATCTGTGGTAATCCAAGCCATAGAGTAGTTCTGGGGATAAAAAGAAATAATAATGTAACTGAAATAAATACAATCCATCGTATTCGTGAAAGCACCCTAAATAGATTAAGAGTTAAGTGTAAAAACCTGTGAATCAAAAAACCACCCGAAGGTGATCTTTTGTTCGCCGAGGACTCCCACACCCCTCGATGCATGCCCTGTTTCCAGGCGCCGGCGGGAGATTGTTTCCGGTCTTGCGATAGGAATAGTGTATCATACGAAAGGGGTGTGTAAAGAGTCTCGCAATAATCAATAAAATTAAGGCTTTTGAGGATACCTTGACATATTAGCACTTTTATGCTAATATAGAGGTATAATTAAATAACAAAACAAAATAAAAAAAGCTATGAAAAATCTATTTTTTCTTTCAATTATTGCTACAATTTTGTCACTTACTTCATGTGGTGATGGCCAAAGGGTTTCAGTTGACGCTGTTATAAAAGTAATACCGTCCGTTGATACGTTAGGTGTAGTTTCTGTTAGTGCAGAAGTTTCGAATGATGGTCAGACTTATCTTGTAAACATTGCAGATCCTAAGGTGGCAAATACATTATTGATTGCACAATCATTTGACTTGTTGCGATATGTGAAAGCCGAGGCTTGGTTTGATAATCAAACACTTACCAACGTTGAAGCCGCAAGAATTGATATGTATGGTTTGCATGATGATATTCACCAGCGTGTAATAAGAGATGGTGGATTAAAAACCCTTTCTCCTTGCCCGGTTGGATTTCATTTGGAAAACGGATTCTGTGTTCAAAACCAATAAGTGGTTCAGAGACAATTAAAAGCAGTTTCGATGATTCGAAACTGCTTTTTTACTTACCCTAAAAGCTTATCAGGAATTTATCTCGGTTTGATAAGTTTGATTTGGATGGAAAATCCATTTTACTTGTAAAGTATCTTTTCCGATGGGGGAAAATATGGTACTGTAGGTATATTCCCGAGATGACAGATTTGCACCAAAAAGTCAGTATTTTCCGTACTACAAGAGACAGAGATTGAGTCATTATATCAGTCTTTAATTACTTTTAAATTTATGCCACCATTTACAAATTTTACAACAAAAGCGAAAGAAGCTATTCGAAGATCTCATGAGCTCGCCTTGGAACGTGGGGTAAATAATGTAAATTCTTACCACTTGTTAACAGCGCTTATCGTACAGGACGATACTCCTATTGTTTCAATGCTCGAGCGCATGGAGATTGACTTGGTGCAACTCACGGATGAGTTGCTCGATATTATCGAAACAGGGCAAGCTATGGGAAATACTGTTTCTCAAAACTTGCAAATGTATCTTACACCCGACCTCGGTCAGATTATTGAACGTTCCTCAAATCTTGCAAAATCAATGAATGATGAATTCGTATCAGTAGAGCATCTATTCCTTGCAGTACTTGAAGTTCCTAGTGAGGCACGCGAACTTCTTACAAAGTATAAAATCAATCATGCAGATACTTTGAAAATGCTTGAGGAAATTAAAAGTGACGATGGAAAACCAGGAAGTGCAAAACAGTTTCGAGTACTTACTAAGTATTCACGTAACCTCACCAAGCTTGCAACCGAGGACAAGCTCGACCCTGTAATCGGGCGTGATAAGGAAATTATGCGTGTGATTGAGATTCTTGCGCGTCGTACGAAAAACAATCCTATTTTGATTGGTGAACCAGGAACAGGAAAGACCGCTATCGCAGAAGGTCTTGCTATTCGTATGGCAAAGAATGATGTGCCTGAATCCTTGAAAGGTAAAGATCTTATGATGCTTGATCTTGGACTTTTGGTTGCAGGAACTAAATATCGAGGAGAATTCGAAGAGCGATTGAAAGCTATTATGAAAGAGATCGAGCGAAGTGAAGGTCAGGTGATTATTTTTATCGATGAAATTCATACCTTGATTGGAACAGGTGGAGGAGATGGTGCGCAGGATGCTGCGAATATGTTGAAACCTGCACTTGCGCGTGGAGAATTCCGTGCTATTGGTGCGACAACATTAAATGAATTCCAGAAGCATTTCGAAAAAGATCCTGCACTTGCGCGACGGTTCCAGCCGGTGTATGTGAACGAGTCTTCAGAAGAAGATGCGATTGCTATTATGCGAGGACTTAAATCTAAATACGAATTATTCCATGGGGTACGTATTACCGATGATGCGATTATTGCAGCGGTGAATTTATCGACGAGATATATCACGAACCGATTCCTCCCCGACAAGGCGGTTGATCTTATCGACGAAGCGGCTTCGATGTTAAAAATTTCACTTGAAAATAAACCCTCACAACTTGATGAGGTGCATCGAAAAATTACACGTCTTGAAATTGAGACGGAAGCCTTGAATCGTGATAGTAAAGAAGATAAAGATCGTGCCAAGGATAATAATGTGCGCCTCAGGGAGATTGCAAAAGAAATCGCTGATATTCGGGAAACAACATCAGATTTGGAAATGAAGTGGAATACTGAAAAAGATATTCTCGCAGAAATTCGTAAGATCAAGAAGGATATTGATTTGGCTCGTGTTGAATCTGAAAATGCAGAACTTGCGACAGACTTAGCCAAGGTCGCAGAAATGCGCTATGGAAAAATCCCTGCACTTGAAAAAATGTTGAAAATGAAAACAGATCGATTGAAGAAGATTAAGGTTCAGGATCGTTTGTTACGAGAAGAAGTAACCGAAGAAGATATTGCGCGCGTCGTTGCGAAGTGGACCAATATTCCTGTAATGAAAATGTTGCAAGGTGAAACCGAACGTCTCCAGAACATGGAAGTTGAGCTCAAGAAACGCGTGAAGGGGCAAGGGGAAGCCATCGAAAAGATCTCGAATGCTATTCGTCGTTCACGAGTCGGTATTTCAGATCCGAATCGACCTATTGGATCGTTCATGTTCCTAGGTCCTACAGGAGTTGGAAAAACTGAGCTTACCAAGGCGCTCACAGAATTCATGTTTGATGATGAGAAAGCATTGATCCGAGTCGACATGTCAGAGTTTATGGAGAAGCATTCAATTTCTAAATTGACAGGAACAGCTCCTGGATATGTAGGATACGAAGAATCTGGGCAGTTTACCGAAGCGGTGCGCCATCGTCCGTATTCAGTCATCCTCTTTGATGAGGTAGAAAAGGCACATCCGGATGTATTTAATCTCTTGCTCCAAGTGCTTGACGATGGTCGTATGACAGACGGAAAGGGGCGTGTGATTAACTTCAAGAACACCATTATTATCATGACTTCGAACATTGGCTCGACGCATATTCAGAAAATGCAGTCCATTGGA
>CAZUIQ010000009.1:7853-18440 GCA_964620085.1 uncultured Candidatus Saccharibacteria bacterium
GCTACCATGGAGAAGGTGATGGATTCCGTTAAGGATTTCTTCCGAAGTGAATTTCTCATCCGTGTGGATGAAGTTATTGTGTTCGATGTGCTTTCTCCAGAAACGATTCGAGACATTGTTCAAGTTCGTGTTGATGCGGTATTGAAACGCATGATGACAAAAGATATTACTATTGAAATGAAACCGGGGGTGTACACACACCTTGCCGAGAAAGGATATGATCCGCAATTCGGGGCACGACCTTTGAATCGACTCATTCAAAACACCATCCTGAACAAGATTGCTAATATGATTATTGGTAGTACGGTCAAGGCAGGGGATACGATTGTTATTGATTTCAAAAATGATGACCTTACCTACGATGTCAAAAGCAAGCGAGCACGCAAAGCGCTCGATTATGCAAAAATGCTTGTGAGGGGGTAAAATTCATGCTATATTCTTTCCGCTTCCTTATTGGAGGCGGGAACATGCGTCGGTACTCAAGCGGTCAACGAGGGGAGACTGTAAATCTCCTGGATTTATCCTACGAAGGTTCGAATCCTTCCCGGCGCACAACCTAGTATGAAAAGAGGGTAAAACCTCTTTTTGTGTTTTATCTGTATAGATATTTTCTGGTTCTAACCCTCCAAATTCCTCTATTAGAGATTTTTCACCGTCTTTCAATGCCTTTAGCCAACCATGTAGGGAAACAAAGAGTTTTTTACCAGAAATGACCAAGTTCGAACCTAAACCAGATGCGATTTCTCTTTTCACTTGCATGTCACCTGTTTTGAATACTTCGTTCGCATGAGTTGCAAAAATAAATGCATCTTCTGCAAGCTTGGTCCAATTTTTAAATCGAGAATCGAGTTGTTGAATAATTTTCTCGCACTTCTGTTTTTCTTCAACTAAAATTTCTTTTTGTGACTTGTATTCATCTTCGGATACAGTTTCATTTAACAGGAATTTTGTAAGGTTATTGAGTTTTTTCTGCACGTCCTCAAGATTCTGGAAGTGTGCTGCATTCAGGGTTGCCTGCTCTTTTGATTCAGTCTCGTGCATCTGCCTCACGATTCGCAATCCAAGCTCACACATTGTTGGATGAATCGTATTCTCAGAAATAACTCGTGATATTTCTGTTTCAAGTTCATTAGCAGTCATTCTGGCTTCATTGCACTTCACATATTTTTTTCTTCCTGTGCAGTGATAGTAAACATATTTTCGTGTCTCGCCGATTTTCAGATGCTTCTCTTTTTCAGTTGCAGTTATTACAGCTCCGCATCCACCACAAACAAACATTCCCGTGTATGGAAACGAATGACTCTTTGGTTTTGGCTTGCCCCGTCGTCCCAATATGTACTGAACACGTTCAAACTCATCAATCGTGATCATTGGCTTATGTTTACCTTGATAGATATTGCCTGCATATTTGAATTGTCCTGTGTAAAATGGATTTGTAAAAATTTTCCACATATAGCTAACACAAACAGGTTTTCCGCCAAGTTTTTTACGGTTGGGGGTCCGGAGACCCCATTCGTTAGTAGCCACCTCAAGAATTTGAGGGATCCTGTAGTTTCCAGTAAGCATCAAGTCCCACATTTTACGTACAATTGGAAAGCGAAGCTCATCAGTCAAAATCGTTTCTTTACCTTTCTCGCGCGTCTTTGAATTCAAATAGCCGATTGGGGGAATGTTTGGAAACCATCCCTGATCTGCTTTCGATTTCATTCCACGCTTTACGTTTTTCGAAAGATCACGCACAAATTGATTTGCCATCCCTTGTTCAACAGCAAATACCAATGCATTGTCTTCAGGTAGATAATCACGTTCTGAAGTTTTAATGCATTTGATTTTTTCTTTCTGTAAATAGTATTGAATCGTGGCACTGTCAATAGGATTTCGAGAAAGTCTATCAATTTTCCATGACAGAATCCCATCAACTTTTCCTGCATCAATAAGTGCAATAACCTTCTTAAAACCGTCCCGTTTATAGGGGTCCTTAGCTGATTTTGATTCAGTAATTGTTTCAACAATATTTAGTTTTTCTCGGGCTGCAACCTCTTTTAAGAAGTTGATTTGATCGTCAATAGATTGAATCTGCCGTTCTTCAGATTCGGTCGATTTACGGGCATACAGAACCCATTTCGTATTTGTTTTCATGACTTAATTTATTTGATTTAGTAATTATAACACTTTTGGAGGAGTAAGTGAATTTACCCTACAGCGCAATGCACTATTTATTCGATTTCAGTTTCAAGTGGGACGACGAGCATATTTCGGCCATCGTTTTTGTCACGTTCTTGCAGGACCAATCCTACTTGCTCAAGTTGTGGCAAAATATGCTGTCGAAGATAAATACTGCTTAAAGGACGCCCATAAATTGCATGGTGTTTTTCCAGAATTGCTTTTCGACTAACCCCGTCAGTCATTCCGGTATCGCCAAAGTTTTTACTAACGCTTTGTTTCCAGAGTGCGAGAATAATATCTTTGTAAATAGTGAAAATATAAGGGGGTAAACCATAATCTTGCCCTGCGGAAATTGATTCCCAAAGCTCAAATGCCAATTCAATATCTTCATCATTTGCAAAAATAAATGAGCCTTCTTGTTTTCTAAACCACATATTCAAGAGTGCAAAAGCTTTGATTAATGAGATAACTTTTTTAACATCTCGTTGCTGTCGAGGTCTAACTGCTTTTCCTTTAGTCAAAAACCTCTCTTCAATTAGGTATGAGTTCTCAATAATGACATCGTCTATTTCGGCTTGTTTGATTGCTAATATACGTTCTCGGAGTAATTTTCGTTTTGGATCTGATTCTATATCTTGATTGAAGGCGGCTCGATCCGTTTCTTTTTTGATCGACTGAATAATACCGAGCATGAGTTTGTCCTGTTCGATAGAAGGACTAAGCATGATCATTCGAGTGCTTTCTTGTTCATCCACTTTCAAACCAGCACTGCAAAAAATAACGGTAGGAAATCCAATCAGAATAACCGTCTTCGTTTTATTACCACCTTTCTGGCCCTTATCAGTAATTTTTGATTTTGATTCCTTCTCGTCATGCGAAAGGAACGATCGAAGTTTCTCAAGTAATGTAGGATGTGGCATATCGACAAATATCAGAATTTTCTTTGATAGGTCAATTCTCATTTCATTTTTCTCTTGATTATAAACACCTTGTTCATGAAAGAATGCCGTGGGGGATGCCCCTGCCAGAGTGAGGGTGTCTTCTTTGGGAAAGTACTCTACTATCGATAAAGGAATATGACTTTTTCCAGTAGAACTTGGCGCATTAAAGAAAAGATTAATCTGCGATTCCTTTGTATAAGTCAGCACCATCGCAAGAAATGTGATAGTTTTATTCACTTCGTCTTTTTTAATAACAGAATTCAAGCAGTCCTGAATATCCTCTGCATTCATAGGCTTAAATTGCCCCGTATCGATTTTTTCGGGATAATCTTTGCAGTACTTGGCAAACAGGTCTTCAAGGGGCATTTTGAGCTTCACAACATAGTCCCCAAGGTCGCCTTTCTCACCAACTTCTTCTGGTAACGTGATAACTTTAATTTTTTTAATGCCATTTTTATACAAGATAGAAGCGGTCCGAAGTGCGCCAGTTTTTCCTGCCTCGTCGTTGTCGTAGCAGATATAGTGTTCGAGATCGGGGTTGAAATGTTGAATCCATTCATCTTTGAATGTCCCTGCTCCATGAGTGCTCGATATTGCATTTATGCCAAGTGACTGCATAAGAAGCGCATCCATTTCACCTTCTACAATCACTACTTTATCATTAGCAGTTATTATACTGGACCAGCTATAAATTTGTGCTGTACCATTAGTCCAGGTAATTTTTCGCGAGCCATATTTAGGATCTTGTCTTAATTTAAAATAAATATAATTACCATCGAAATCTGTGATTGGGACCATAACCCAATAAGTTCCATGAATATATCCATATCCAATTTTCATTTTGTTAATAACATCGTTTGAGATACCTCGCTTGTTTAAGTATTCGATAATTTCAGGGGTCAGCCCCTTGTGATATCTTTCAACTTCAGTAACAGAGATTTTTTTGACCGTCTTTACTTTTACTTCGTCAGTATCACCATAATGCTTTTTCAAAGTAATTAAATTACCCTCGACAAGACACTTTTTGCATTGATACTGACCTGTTTCCTTGCTAATATATAAATGCGCCTCCGACCCTCGACTGTCGGAATCACAGTTCGAGAATACACATTTCCCAACCAGTTCGCCGTTTCGTTCGGCATAAGATATACCTTTTGAATCAAGGTATTTTTTTATGGTTTCTTCCATAGTTTTAATTTGGTGAATCAGTTTCTGATTCGCTATCTTTCTTATAATTTCTAAAAACTGCATCAAGCACGACAACAAGCGCACGAAGCTCAATTTGTGCATTATGAAAATCAATAGGCACCCCATGGATTTCCTTATACAATTCCTGATATTCCTCGACTTGTTGTTTAGTTAGCTGCATTTTTAGCCCCAAACTCTGGAAATTAAAAAACCCAGAGTACGGATGCTCCGAGTTTCTCATATGGATACCCGACTCTGGTTTTGTCTGGTTTAGTCAGGTTTTTTAATTACATCAAATTGATACCGGTACTCACTATTTTTTCTCACAAATAGCAGGTCATGGTCCTGGAGTCCTAGATTGTCTTTAATTTTCTTAGTAATTCGATTGTAAGTACTATTCACGGCACTCTTCATTTTTTCGGCTTCTTTTGTTCCTCTTATCACATCTTTATTACCAGAGAATTTCTCATCTATTTCATCCCAACTAACCCACTGATTCTTCTCGTGTTCAAAAATACAATCAATAAAATTTCCTTCCATTCCACTGAAGACAATCGGTATTTCGTCAAAGGAGAGCTTGCCGGAAACTGTGAATGTTATTTTATAGTCTCTCAAAGGCTTATAAGAAATAGATTCGGGTGCCAATAATTTATTCTTCAAATCACGAATCTTTCCTTGTTCTAATTGTGCAGAATCAGATCTCAATTCTGCAAAGACGGCATCGTCGTCCATATCCATAACACCATTTTTATTTTTATGTACAAACCCTGTCGGCGTATCATTTACAAAATCGAAATCTACTCGAAAATCAATTCCTTGATATTGAAGATATTTTTCAACAAGATAAATATCCTCTGGTTCACTAAGGCTTGCAAAAGACATGTTGCTTGGACGTATTTTATAAACACTGTCTTCCTTTACATCCTTTCCAGTTGCTTCATATAAAATTACATAATCAAAAAAGTGATCAAGTTCACCAAGAATGCCTACGACCTTTTTTCTTAAAATTTCCGACGGAATATGCATGTTTTTTCATTATAACATCAATTCTATAATGGGTGATGTATAGAGGGGTGAAATAAGCTCTATAACATAGGATGTATGGATATAGTAAATAAGCCATAATGGACTATGTATAGAAGGGACTAAATGAAGCCATTAGGGAGGGTTTATTTGTGCCTCGATTTTTGCTATAATGATTCTGTATCCCCATATAGTCGTAATTGTTCGAACCCCGAACTGTTTTTGTTTTTATGTATAAACAAGGGCAGTCGAGTCTCATAAAAGGGACTCTTAGGGGTTCACTATATGGGGATACAGCTCGGCTGTCCCTTTTTGTTTTGTTCGAAAACATGGGAAGTTGAATATTAGTCTTAACTATAATCGTATCCCTATATGTTTTGGACAATTTTCTTTGGTGCTATCGCAGCTCTTATTGCTTGGAAATTACTACGTTTATTTCTGAAATTCTTGGAGCAGCAATCCTTGCAGTCCACTTTTGGACCTGGACCAAATTATGCTGAAATGTCTAGAAAGGCATTTGCTAAAAAACAAATAGAAAAGCTTGAAAAAGTCCTTACTCCCGACCAGATGCTTTTTGTTTGGGTTGATTTATTCGATTCAGAAATAGGTATAAAGGATGAAGATTTCGACAAGACAGTTGAACAAATAAAATATTTTGAAAGCGCTGTTAGAAATCAGAACAATCCAAAAAATATTGAACTTAACAATAAAAATTTTCCTTTTATCTATCCGGAATTAGTTACGAAACTTAGAGACAGTTTAAAAAATCTTGAAAAAATAACGTATCTTAATGAAGTTATTGAAAGTGGGGTAAACTATAAAAATATTGATATAACCACAGAGAATTTTCCGGATGTTGAGCCCGAACTTATACAAAAAATACAAAGTATTTTAGCAGACAAAGAGAGTAAAATGGATAAGTAATTAATAGATATAGCTAACTAAAAAACTTGAAACCTGTTTTTAATTTATGATCGCAACTTTCATTATAGTCATACTGTTTCTTGGATATTGCCTGAACGCTTGGTATTATAATATGACCATGCAAAACATATGGGATTAGCGCAGGGGGCATCCCCCTTCTCTTAGGGTGGGGGTAAAAATTAAAGAAGAGGTACCATAGCTCTTAAAAGTCGGGTTAAAATATGTTATAATTGCTTTGTTTTATGAAGAAATTGATAGTAAAAATTCAACATGATCGCAAATCATTCAAACAAGGTGATGAAGTTTCCCTCGAAGGTCCTTTGGTGGTAATGACAGGATTAAACGGTGCTGGAAAATCACATTTTTTTGAATGCATTAAAGAAACATTTGGCGCAGCACGTACTCCGTACTCGCAAGTATTTATTGATAATATACTTGTTTCAAAGAAAAAGATTGTACTAAAATCCTTCAAAGACATTTTAGCAGTAACTTCGATCTCTCAATCAACACCTGCAAACTATAACGCTCTAAAAAGTCAGATATGGAATTTGTACGATCAAATAAAAACCCGAAGGACTACTGTCGAACGACTCGAAACACAAAATCATGACAATGCTGCAGGTGTTATATTTTCACGCCTAGGGAATAACTTCAGTCTTTCAAAAGAACAACTTGATGAAAAACTGGATGATTACGAGGATTTGATTGAAATTTGGCAACCTGATGATCATTTTAATCAGACAAATTTAGCAGATTTGTTTGTATCATATCTCCGTGATAGAGATAACTATCTTAAGGATAATGCTGGCCAGCGTGTACAAGTAAAACAGGCGTTTGAAAAATTAAATCTGGCTCCTTGGAGTAAAATAAATAACACCTTCGAGAAACTTGGGTTTGAATACAAATTTAATGACGAATACGAACTTACTAAAGGAGGTGAAATCAAGGGTGGTGTAAAATTACTTAATAAACAAAATCATCCCCTTCAATATACATTGAACGATTTATCAGATGGTGAAAAAACTATTTTTTCGTTGGCGATTGCTGCACTTAGAGCTGAAATCTCAAATGAAAAAATTCAACTGTTACTCTTGGATGAATATGATGCCCCATTGAATCCGTCGCTTACGGAAGCGTTTTTTGAAGTACTTGAAACATATTTCATTCAAAAAGGTACTTTGGTCGTTTTGTCTACCCACAGCACTGATACAATTATGCTTGCACCATCTTTAGCGGTTCTATATGAAGTCAGTAAGGCATCTCAGCCTCTGCGATTTAGAGTTTTAGACAAGACAAAATATGATGAGTACAAAAAAATTCATGACAAACATCTCAATGATGAAGTTGATTTCCGAAAGCAGTTAGAGCAGCTTTTGGCTGATACCACTAGACGCAATCAACCTCTCATAATTACCGAAGGTAAAACGGACTGGAAGTACTTTATAAAAGCACTCCAACATTTTCAAGCTAAAAACCCTATTGAATTTGATTCAATAAAAGAAGAATATTTCTTAAAATTTGGTAGTCCATCAGATGTTGAGGGGAATATATGCGGAACTGATTCTGTACAGGATATGGGTGATGGTGAGCTTCATGCGCTTTTGGAAAGTACAACTCATTCAAGGAGTAAGGATCCTAGAATTCAAAAATCACATAGAATTGGAATTTATGATTCTGATAATCCTAAAATCAAAATTGTAAGTGACGAGGGTAACAAGGTTTTTTCATTAAAAATTTCTCCCGATGGCATATCTTCCGAATTTTTATTTGATACTTCAGAAATAAAATCTGAAGTAGGTGGCAAACGACTATATTTGAGTGATGAGTTTGATAATAATACAAGACAGTTGATCGCTGACAGATCCGTTATTTTAGGTGGTGAAACTCGCCTATCTAAAAAAAGTGGTCATGCATTTATTATTGACGATGATGTTTATGACTCTACTGTTCAAAAATTAACATTATCCAAGGATGGATTCGCCCAGGCTATTTTTGATGGTGTTATAAAAATTTCAGATGCAAGTTGGGAAAATTTTAGACCAATTTTCGTGCAGATCGAGAAATTTTTAGAAAGTTAATATCGTGACATATTATTAGGTAATAAGTGTTATAATTTATAATATGAGAAAATTATTTACTCAAATTTTTAAGGACGAAACTCATCTTGAGAGGTATTGGTGGTATAGACTCATTAGGGTTCTGGGAATAGCCTTCCTAGGTCTAATTGCGATCGGCGCTATAGTCATTTTAATAGTAGAGCCTCCTGTAGGATTACTTAGCAAGCACAACACTCATATAAAGTACTCTATCTATGAATATACTCAGAATTATACAGGCAAGGATTACGAAAATACAATACCTAAATTTACAGCAGAAAAGGGTTCTTTTGGAATACTAAACGATGGGAAGTTTGTATATAAAACAAATTATTTATCAAGTTACGATCTAGGTGACAAATCATTTTGTGTAAATTCTCCTGAAAAGTATATTGATGGTGTAGCAAAAAGGATATATGAAATCGCAGGCAATCCTGCAACCTCAAGTATTGAGGAGGCTAAAAAATATGTTGAACAAGATTTTATAAAAAACCCCTCGAGAAAATGTTACTTCATAGGCTCAAACTTTGAAGATATTCAATTGAAAGATAATCTATCCAATTCACTTGTTAATTTTCGACCCAATATATTTTATTACTTTGAGGTATTACTCATGGTTCTAGTAAGCGCATTTCTTCTTTTTGCGGTAGTATGTCTAATTTATTGGGGACCTATTAGATATATTATTTATGGAAAAAACAAGTAGTCCAAGTAAGATTATTTCTCAAATATAGTGTCATGTGGTGTAGGGTAAATTACGCATAAATCTTTAGATTTGGTAAGTATGGCAATATCGGACTTGCTATGAGTTCAGTTCTCATGTCCTTTACTACGCTGCACATTGAAAAATTCTCTTGTTTTACAAGGGGATTTTTTGTTACCCCGATTTGTGTTCGAACTTTTTGTTAAATGTACCTAAAAATGTTAATATCTTAATATGAAAAATCTCAGCAGTAATATTCCGGTATTCAAAAATGAAAAGGCGGGGAGTTTACCTGAAGGTCTACACTATTCCGAAGAAAAAGAATTCTCTACTGAACCCTATATTGAAAAACAGATAGTCCTATTAGATAAAAGCGGTCTGACTGTTGGACAAATTCAATTTCGTTATCCGAACGAAGCTGACTTAGAAAGATTATTAAGAATAAAATCAGTTTCTATAGAAGATGAACAGAAAGATAGCTATAAAGGTGACAATCTAGGAATTTCTATGTATGAAAAATTGATTACCATCGCAGAAGAAAAAGGATTTAATGGAATAAGAAGTGATCATCAAGTAGGTGGAGGTGCGCTTGGTGTATGGAAAAAATTAATTGATAAAGGGTATCAGGTAGAAGTAAGTGAGAAAGTAAAAGAAGAATGGGAAGATTTTCTTTATTTTTATAATAATAAAAAACGGTTCAATAAAGATATTTCAGTTCCTGCTGGAGAAAGTGTATTTAAGTTGAGTATTAATCACTGAAATTATATTTTTTACTCAATTCTGCCACCCATGGCAATACAGAACTTCTAATTAACTCAGTTCTCATGTCCTTTACTACGCTGCACATTGAAAAACACCTTAGAAATAAGGTGTTTTTCAATTCCCCTGATCCGCGTTCGAACTTTCAATTCGATGCAAAATTTGATAAAGTAAATTTATGTATAAATTTTCAATTATCTCGTATTTTGATGAGCCTGTAACAAAAGAAATCAGGGGTATCCAAGAAACACTTTCCGAACTCACGGGTTCCAAAGGTTCTCTTGCGGCATGGATTCCCCATATTACGGTAGGGTCAGGCATAACAGTGGAAGAATCGCAGCTCGCTGAGTTTTATGAAAAGATTGAAAAATTCTTGCAGGACTATTCTTCTACTTCACTCAAGACAAAAGAGTTTTCTTTTATGGATAATTGGTCAGGATCTAAGCTCGGATTTACTCCTTACGTCGTTTATATAAAACCATTTGATTATGGCTCGCTTGCAACAGCCGCTGGCTTTTTTGAAGAAGTGCTTAAGCCGCAATATCCAGCTTGGTATGATCAACCTTGGCCGTACAATCCTCACATTACGGTTGCGTATAAAGATCTGGACGAGGTGGGTTATGAGAAAGCTAAAGAGTATTTGATAGGTAAGACATTTGAGCGAGAAATTGTCATAAATAATATCTGCCTTGCCGTTCAGGGGGAAGATGGATTTTGGAAAGAATTCAAGAGATTCAATTTAAAGTAATAAGGTTTGGTATGTAGGGCAACGCCTCACTTTTCACCA
>CAZUIQ010000009.1:18540-25462 GCA_964620085.1 uncultured Candidatus Saccharibacteria bacterium
ATTCAATTTAAAGTAATAAGGTTTGGTATGTAGGGCAACGCCTCACTTTTCACCAACTCAGTTCTAACATCCTTTACTACGCTGCACACATGAAAAACACCTTAGAAATAAGGTGTTTTTCATTTCCCCTGATCCGCGTTCGAACTTTCTATTTAATTCAAAATTTGATAAAGTGAACTTATGTATAAATTTTCAATTATTTCATATTTTGATGAGCCGGTAACAAAAGAAATCAGGGGTATCCAGGAAACACTTTCCGAACTCACGGGTTCCAAAGGTTCTCTTGCGGCATGGATTCCCCATATTACGGTAGGGTCAGGCATAACAGTGGAAGAATCGCAGCTCGCTGAGTTTTATGAAAAGATTGAAAAATTCTTGCAGGACTATTCTTCTACTTCACTCAAGACAAAAGAGTTTTCTTTTATGGATAATTGGTCAGGATCTAAGCTCGGATTTACTCCTTACGTCGTTTATATAAAACCATTTGATTATGGCTCGCTTGCAACAGCCGCTGGCTTTTTTGAAGAAGTGCTTAAGCCGCAATATCCAGCTTGGTATGATCAACCTTGGCCGTACAATCCTCACATTACGGTTGCGTATAAAGATCTGGACGAGGTGGGTTATGAGAAAGCTAAAGAGTATTTGATAGGTAAGACATTTGAGCGAGAAATTGTCATAAATAATATCTGCCTTGCCGTTCAGGGGGAAGATGGATTTTGGAAAGAATTCAAGAGATTCAATTTAAAGTAATAAGGTTTGGTATGTAGGGCAACGCCTCACTTTTCACCAGCTCAATTCTCATATCCTTTACTACGCTGCACATATGAAAAACACTAGCCATGGCTAGTGTTTTTTACTCGAGAATTGGATCGCCTTGAAAGTCTAAGTAAATTCTTCCGTAAATTTCAAAACCTTTTCCGCCATACAAAGAATTCATGAACGGTGAATTTTCTCCTGGATCAACATCAAATATATCATAGTACGATATATATTCACCTTTCTCATCTGCACCATGACCAATTCTAAAATGACCCATAGCGGAAGTGGTCTTATTTTTAGGAATTTCGTCTTCTCCGTTCACATATCCCGAAACTGCAACGGTCTTACCAATAGGTAATTTATCTTTTATCAAGTTAAATTCCTTAACAATATCAGCAATGAAGCCTTTGTCCCGGATTTCAACATATTTTTTATCATTATCCTCAGCCCCAGTAGGTTTGTGTTTAGAGTAATAAAGTATTTCCGATTCTAGGGGTTGTCCAAAATAGTAGCGATACAAATCAAACAGTTTACCATACGGAACAGAAGAAAAATCAAAAAATGTCTTTTGCGCCTCTAATTTTGCATACCCAGCACCTAATCCACTTACTTTATTCCCTGAAAAATCATCCCTAGTTTTAATGGGAATAGAATCTACTGATTCGGACCCAACTACTTCGACTTTGTTCTTCGAAGCGTTTCTGTGCTCCTTTGCTTCATTGTACTCAGAGACTTTATCTACAGTAACTGCTGCAATACCAGTGCCAACTGCTCCCAGAACAACCTTTTTGGCAATTTTCCCAACTCGTCCTTCAAAAAATTTCATACTATAATTATACTCAAATCCGATACCCACGGCAATACAGTACTTCCGATCAATTCAGTTCTAATATCCTTTACTACGCTGCACATTGAAAAAGCTGCACAGAATCTCTGTGCAGCTTTTGAATTAGTTATTGCCTAGTTTAGCCAAATTGGACAAATCCACCATTAGCTCCCATCTCAAAGATGGAGTGAAGCAAATCGTACCTTTCTAGCCAACAATCGAGAATTTGTTTTTGGATCCATTCTTTTCTCTCCGCATAGTCTTTCTTGAACCGGGCTTCTCCGAATACAATTTTTACATTGTATTCCCATGAGAAAAGTTCTTGGTCGACCTCTTCTAGCTCTGAAGTTGTGATTATTTTTTCCAGGATCCCTTCTCTGTTTTTTGCAAAATCATCAGAAATTTTCCGACAAGTTTTTGAATCGTAGGTCGTTTTAGTGTAACGATTCAGCATGGTAAATGCCATAATTAGTTCAAAGAAAGGTACCTTCTTATATTCCTCTGGTGAACCAAACAATGTAGCACTACTTACTTTTGCAAATGTAAACGATAAAAGATTTCCCCATGCTGCCCCTCCTGTCGCCCCGGTCCATGTTTCAATTTTCTTTTTATAGGAATACTTGCCATTTCTTTTTCCTACGGATTTTATCCATTGATGATAATTGAAGGAATGGCTCGCATCCTGTTTGTTCTGTAGGTCGTCATTTGCTTGTGCACGAACAAAGGTTTCTTTTTTGTCACTGCAAGGAGATGTGCGTGAAACACCAATAATTATTTCAGACATAAGATATAAATTTGATTTGTAAATGTTTTTGCTAGATTAGCATATTTATTAACATATGTCAAATATTATATATTTTATTAAATTTGGCACCCACGGTAACACAGGACCTCTAACCAACTCAGTTCTAATGTCCTTTACTACGCTGCACATTGAAAAAGATCCTGCATTTGCAGGGTCTTTTTTTTTGTGGGATTAACTAAAAGGTTCAAACTCTTGTATTTTTGAAATAGTAAAAATGGCATGCCTCGATCGAGACATGCCATTTATTTAATACCGGTTCGCTTTACTAACACCGAATTGAAATATTCCGCAGGTTTATTTCTTTTAAGTAATAGGTGCCTCGGATTTTAAAATACTTCTTCTTCGCAGTCGCGTGTAGCTTCTTAGGATTTTTCTCATACACATCGCTTAAAAGTGCATGGGAAATATCTTCAAAAAACTTTTCAGAAACGCCAGTGGTAGTAGTGCCTTCTTTTTTCGGAAGAGCAGTACCTACAAATTGAAATCTTACCCCATTGTTTTTTGGAGTAGCAATCACTTCGGCACTGAATCCGGGACTGAGGAGTACGAAGTGGTAATGTTTAAAAATCTCCCCTTTGTTGTGGTATTCACCTACAAATGAAGCACTGACTTCGTTCTGCGCAAAAAGCACAGTTGTTGATAGCATTGCTATCACGATTAGTATCTTTTTCATCTTGTTTTTAAAGGACGGTCCTTTTTATGTCCGCTAAGTATTATACATGAAAGTGTATATATGTCAATTATACGCTTTCACTTTTTCGTTGCTCCGTATTAGGTTCGAATTTTGTGATATGATTATTTATATGAAATTAACCACATATGATGGAAAAGAATGCGAGGTAGAATGTATTGGATGCGATGTGTATGATGGACGAATTGATATGTCGGACTCAATTCTTTACGAGGATGATTTCTGGAGAATTGTTCAAGATACTGAAAATCCAATCCCAGGATTCTTTGTTGTTGGATCTAAGCGACATTTTCGTACTCTCAATGAAATGAATGCCGAAGAGTCTCGACGCCTCCTTTCTTTAATTATTGAAACACGAAGAGTTATGCAAGAAGTTCTCGGTATTACCAAAATAACCCTTATTCAAGAAGATGGTCCAGAAACTATGCATTTTCATCCCTGGTTATTTCCTTGGTATCCATGGATGGATGAAATAGAGGGTAATGCGACAAGTAAAATGAGAGAAATCATGAAATTTTCAAGAGAAAATATGAAAACTGAGGAAAACATATCTGAAATAAACGATGCTC
Organism: uncultured Candidatus Saccharibacteria bacterium; assembly: GCA_964620085.1. Lineage (GTDB taxonomy): Bacteria > Patescibacteriota > Minisyncoccia > Phycocordibacterales > UBA1006 > CAIXMG01. Next base: position 22,191 of record CAZUIQ010000009.1, read on the forward strand.
TCGTAAAAGCGAAAGCCTCATTCAGTATTATTTTTTAAAAGGAATTAATTGTAATTGATGCTGTAGTTTGGAACAAAAAAAGGAGAATCAAATGATCCTCCTTTTGCTTTAAACATTCAAAATGATTTAAACTTTTTTACCTTTCATAATGCAAGCGGCCCCAATAGCGGCAGTAGCACTTAGTGCGCCAAAGAAGATTTTTACTCCTAATGGTGCTGGCCACTGTGAATGTGTTGCTGTGAGTAGTATTGCAAAAAGTCCGCCTGCTGCAAAAAGAACTACTCCTCCGAAAATCAGGTGAACTGTCAGAACTTTTCTCATAAGTGTTATGTTTCGTTATTTAATTGTGATAAACATATAATATCATAAATAGATTAGATTGTCAAATTCACCACCTACGGTAACACATCACTCCTGACCAGTTTATTTCTCATATCTCTTACTACACTGCACAATACTTGCAATTTTTTCAAAAATCTGTAATATAATACTCACTATGGCATCACAAGAAAATCTCGTAAAAATGATTCATAAAGCGACAGGGTACACTTATTGGACTCGAAAGAACCGTAAGAAACTTGCGTCTGTTAAGTTGAAGCTCAAGAAATACAACCCAGTAGTTCGAAAGGTGGTTGAATTCGTAGAAGGAAAGAAGGCATAAAAAGCTTTTAACAAAAATTCCCCTTGATGGGGAATTTTTGTATTGAGTAACTTATTTAAACTTACAAATAAAGATTTTTGGATAGAGGTAGGAATTTACCGAAGTAATGAGTTTTAATGAAAGTGATTCCATAATTTCAAACTTTGAATCTTCAAGGAGTTCTTCTAATAACTCATGCTCACTTGTATATACGGCAAGTGTTCCTTGTGGGTTAAGGTGGGTTTCACAATACGTTATGAATGTTTCGTAGAGACTTTTCAAGTCTTCATGTTTACCAACCAGCTGTCCAAAAGGAAGGTCTGAAGTAATTACATCGAACATTCCAAATTCAGGCTTGTCATAAATATCTGCAGTCTTGAGACTGATATTTTTTATCAAGCCTGCTTGTTTAATATTTTTAACGGCTTCAGAATTTCTCTTTCCGTCGATATCGAATCCTTGGAGTTTTAATTCTTTTCCAAGAGTTTTCGCTTTAAGTCCTGCTTCGATGAGGAGTGTTGCGCCTCCTGAAAATATATTTAAATAAGACTCAGCTTGTTCAATAGTGCAGAAAGTATTCATTGCAGAGGCAATGGTCGGATTCATTCCCCCGGAAATATTTACGACTCGGTAACTTCTGACAGAGAGGGGGCGAGGAGTAAGACATACGCCTACTTCCCAAATATCATTATCTAATTTTCCGATATGAATTTTCATATCGGCATCTTCGTCATGAATAAGTTTATAGTGCGTAGATACGAACTTGATGATGTTTTGAATTTCTTCGGAATCAGATCCCGCGCAACTTAATGAAAATGTTTTAAATTCCTTCTCGTGATTATCAAGAGTCATTTCTACAAGTTCACCCAGGATAGACTTGTGGTTATTAATAAACTTTGGGTGCAATGTTGTGTCTTGTCTTACAATATATGCATTGGTGATACTTTTAAGAGCTCGAATAGTTTCGAGTGATGTAGGGAGTTCTAGAAAAATCTCATCAGCAAATTGATGATGTACGATGAGATCGGGGTAGCTAGCTATTTCTGCCAATACGATGTCTCGTAGCCCAGAAATGAAAGCGACTTTAACCAAGGGAGGATTCATGTAGGCTAATGTAGCACAAAAGACAGTTTTATGCTTAAATGTCAGCACGGGCGATTAGTTTAGTGGTAGAACGAAGGTCTCCAAAACCTTTGGTGGTGGTTCGATTCCTCCATCGCCCGCAGGTATGAAAATTATTAAAGAAGAAAACGGGTATAGGTTATTTAAAAATCATCGAAGAGAACCTTATTTTACTTTTGTAAAAAATGGAATAAAAACTATAGAAGGGCGACTCAAAAAAGAAGCTTATTCTGAAATTAAAAGTGGGGATAGTGTTATTGTAATGAACGAGCAGGAAACAGACTCTTTTGTTGTCACGGTGAGGTCTGTGAAATATTACGGTTCGTTTAAAGAAATGTTAGAACATGAGAATATTGAAAGAGTTCTTCCTGATGCAAAATCTATTGAGGAAGGTGTTATGATTTATCGGCAATTTTATTCAAAAGAGCAAGAGTCTCAATATGGAGTCGTTGCACTCGAGGTTTCTGTTATGTAAGTAGTAAAAAATCTTGGACCAGTTCCAGGATTTTTTGTTTGTCAGAAATAGGGTTCATCCAATGAACTCGCTCATCACGCTTCCACCAAGTCATTTGCCGTTTTGCGAACTGAATAGTTTTTATGGCAAGGGTTTCAATAAATTCGGGCAGCATACTATCACCGACAACATAATCATTTCCATATCGATATTCCAAACCAAGTTTTCGCAATCGTTCTGAAGAAACACCTTGGTTATGGAGCGTTCTGATTTCTTGAAAAAGCGCAGGAATGCGTGCATTGATTCGTTTGATGATTCGTTCCGCTAATTCATCCTGCGGGATTTTTAATCCTATGATCAATGGATCATAGGGAGACTCGGATGCCTCAAGTTCTGGGACCGATCCTATTTGTGTTGCGATTTCAATCGCACGAATCAATCGCACGGGATTATCTTTATCTATTGTTTCACTGCGACGAGCATCAAGTACTTGGAGTCTTGTAAAAAGATCTTCGGTGCTGAGTTTTTCTAATTCAGCACGAAGGTTCTCGTTAGGTTCAACCTCTGGAAAAGTTTGATTATCGATTACGGCAGAAATATACATTCCGGTGCCACCGCAAAGAATAGGAAGCTTTCCACGAGAAATAATTTCTGTAATTTTTGCATCAGCACGTTTCTTAAATTCCGCAACCGTAAAAACTTCCATAGGATTTGCAATATCAATTAAGTGATGGGGAATACCTTGCATTTCATCGCGAGTAATTTTTGCACTTCCCACATCAAGTCCGCGATACACTTGTCGAGAGTCGGCAGAAATAATTTCACCGTTAAAAACCTTGGCAAGCTCTACAGCAAGCACTGATTTTCCTGTTGCCGTTGGTCCACAAATAACGAGAATCTTTGGTTTCATAAACTGAATATAACACACTTATCCAAAGAAAAAACTCTCACACGAGAGTTTTTTCCGGTGGTGCCGGAGAAGGGACTTGAACCCTTAAGCCTTACGGCATGCGATTTTGAGTCGCACGTGTATACCATTCCACCACTCCGGCAAAA
>CAZUIQ010000010.1:0-16848 GCA_964620085.1 uncultured Candidatus Saccharibacteria bacterium
CACCTTCCTGAAGCAATGCAGCGAAAGTACGTGCAGCCTTCTCTAGGGCAGGAATATCCGCAATGACCTTAATAGCTTCGTTTTCCTCGTCGAACTGCTCACTATCAATCAACTTTGGATCACCTGAAAGCAACACTGCTGGCACAGCGTATTTCTTCTCCTTCCCTTTTGCATCCTTATGAACAAGAATCTCTGGTCGTGTATACACATCATGCGAAGACACTCGTTCTTCCTCGCGAGAATCAAAATTACCCAGCACTCCAGGAATCTGGCGAGCCATGCAGTCGATGCAGACCATAGCAGGTAATTCTCCACCTGTGAGCACATAGTTTCCAATAGAAACATCCTCCATCTTGAAGATCTTCTTGATACGAGCATCAATACCCTCATAACGTCCGCACACAAAAATAATATCCGTATATTTTTTTACAGAATTTTTTGCATACTCCGTATCAAACATCTTCCCTCCAGGTGAAAAAAAGATGATGTTGATCTTTGGTTCGGTTCCCTTCCTCTTGCTAAGAGGAAGGGTTAGGGATGGAGTTTTTCTTTTGGCGATTGTTGCCAAAACTTTTTCAATCGCCTTGATATACGGCTCTGCACGCAACACCATTCCGGGCCCACCTCCAAAAGGTCGCCCGTCTGCATAAACAGTTACATTTCCATCTGGCCATTTTTTCTTTAAATCCTTGGGTGCGTATTTCCTTGGGTCGTAAAAAGTCACAGAAATTTGTTTCTGTTTTATAGCACGACCAATAATTGACTCATTCAAGTACGAATCAAATGAATCTGGAAATAAGGTAATAATGTGAAATCTCATACATCAAGCATACTTATTTTTAGGTTTTGAGCAAACAAAAAACCACCCCTCTGGGTAAGTTTTTTGTTTGCTTCTTTTGCGAAGTCTTTTTATCGAGAAACTTGAGATTTAATCTTACTAAAATCAATTTTTTCCTTATCAAGTAAAGTACTGCTAATTGGCTCCTTAACTCCAATCGTTGCGTCATAATAAGTATTCACTCTATTTATATCAATGAGACAATACCATTGACTTGTTCCATTTATTAAGACTACCTCTCCACCAATTCTTTTGCATTTGCGCATTGAGATATTCTCAGGTTCAGTTGTCCCTGCTGTGTATTTAAATGAAGGATCCTGAGGAATTTGCTCAACAATACTTCCATGAATCATACATACCCAATTACCAAGAGGATCTTGATGCCACGAACCGCCTAATCGATGACACTTTCTAGCACTAATATTTTCATCTAATGTGGATTTAACAATACTTGTCTTAGAGGTCTTTGGAATGTTAAATACACTCGCTCCCTGGTTTGCACCTTTTGCAGGAAATACAAAATACCCAACGATCATCAAAACAATTACTACTGCTAATAAAATAGAAACTTTTTTATAATTCATAAAATAACTAACTAATCGAAATTTAATTATTAATAAGACGTTTTAATTATACCCCCCCCACAATACCTGCGTCAAATAAAAAACCACCTCTTTGGATGATTTTTCTAAATTTAATCTTAAGGCCTTATGACTGAATCCCGCAACTATTATTAATCGCATCACGAGTAAACGGTCCAACAATACCATCAATCACCAGTGGTTTTTGAGGCTTAAGAACATCATTTAATGCCTGCTGAAGTCTGGTAACTCCTTGCTGAGTAAATACCCCAAAGATACCGTCTTCTGGTCCTGATGCTTGAGCATATCGAGCCGCTAAAATACGATTAATATGTGACTGTAATAACTTAACCTCTGTGACTACTTGCTTACTATAAGCACCGTACCGTCCGTCACGATCTCCTTTTTTCATAAAATGCGTAATTATTTTATTTGCAGGACAAGATCCTGAACCAAGAATTTGAGCAATTTCCTGTGTATTTGAAATTATTGAAGCGGTCTGTGCGTAGATGCAAAGACTTGGTCGAGAGACTCCAAATCCTGAGTAGTTCGTTGCTGTGAGGTCACGACAAGCAAAGAAGGTACCTCCTCCTGAACTTCTTCGAGGAGCTGGTTCAGGCTCTGGTTCCGGATCTGGAGTATCATCCACATCGGAAGTAGTATGTGCTGATGCAGAGAATTCTGAAGTCGAACCAAAGGTATCTTCACCTAAATCTTCTGTTGCTGTTGCTGTGATAACATCTCCAACCTCAAGAGAAAGTGTCACGGTGTCTGTTTTGTTTGTACCCGTTGAAACAAGCGTATCATACCCAACAAATTCCTCTCCTTCACCATAATCTCCACTCGTTGGGTTTCTGAAAAATTCGATACGATAGGTTCCCGCAGGCAGATCTGCAGAGTATGAGATCACACCAGTTGCGGTATTGATAGCGCTAATAACGGGAGTATTGAGATATTGGTTTGGACCAACATCAGCGTCTCCTGCATCATTTGCAGTTGGGCCTTGGCTGATAAAACTAAACTCTTCAGTTAGTTGAGAAAGGTCAATTTCTGCACCGTTATTATCAAAAATACTATTCCCTAGGACCGACATTCCACTAAAACTATCTCCTTCAAATGAAACAAGTAGAACACCACCTACTGTATTTCCTGCGACAATGTTTCCTTCGCCAGTATTAATCCCTCCGATCTGGTTACTGATTAGTCCACCGCCTCCACCAATAGCTAAGATACCTACATCATTTCCGTATCCGTCAGCAGGTACTCCTGCGGGATTGGTCCCAATTTTATTTCCAAACACTCTAGTCCCTACACCGCCTAAATTAACTCCAATTCCAAACCCTCCATCTACAACACCAGCAACTACATTGCCTTCATTAGGACCTGTTCCACCAATAGTAACACCTGAGGCTTCACCGTTGACCTGGATACCACCATTCCCCCCAGAACCAGTAACCTCACCATTGATATTCAATCCGAGATAGTTTCCAATTATTAGAATAGGAGTATCAAGTGGCTGCGTATCAGCTTCGAGAGTGATACCACGTTCACCTCCAGCAAAATAGTTACGTAGAATGTTTGTAGTACCTCCGATAGTAGCATTAGAAATATCAGTCAAATCAAGGCCCGAACCATTATTAAGAAGTGCCTCCGTACCAGAAATATCAAGTCCTATATAGTTTCCTTGAATGACAATATCATCTGAAAATTCCATTTGCATACCACCCTGTTCGTTCCCAGAAATTACGTTTCCTGAAATAGTAATATCCGAGGCATTCTGAATTGAACTGATCCCGGTTTGTGTATTTCCCACAATAATGTTTCGATCTGTCGGAACAGACATCAGGCCTCCGATGGTGTATCCCGTCCCGCCACGAATATCGATACCGTTTTGTCCGTTTGCACTGACCGTTGTTCCATCAGCAAGTACTCCGATAAAGTTTCCTTTAATGGTGATATTTTGAGAATCGCCTGTAATTGTCACACCTTCCAATGTGTTACCTGAAATAACATTGCTCTGGATTACAATATCTTGCGCATCTGACACATAGATACCATTGGATCCATTGCCTGTGATGATATTTCCCTCATCCTCACCTGTTCCACCAATAGTAACATCCAAGGCACCAACAGTACTGATACCATTATCATCATTATTATTAATTGTGTTACCAATGATAATGTTTCCTATATTTTCACCCGGAGTAGCACTTCCAATATCAATACCATTTGATTCATTATTTGAAATAGTATTATCTTGAATAGTATTATTAACAACTCCGAAACCTGTCATACTCATACCAGAACCGTTATTTGAAATAGTATTGTTGCGAATAATATTATTTTCAACAAGATCAGTATCACCCTCAGTTCCACCCATAGTAATTCCACTGAGATTATGTCCTGTGATGGTATTACCCTCAATAAGGTTATCTTCTGAACCGAAAATAACAAACATTCCAAAGTCTACAGAAGTATCTGTGATGATATTGTTTGTAACGGTATTATTATCAGCACCATAGATAGTTAGTCCACTGTGACGATTATTGTCTGATGATGAATTAGTAATCGTGTTATAAGTAGCACCTGACCAGATTCGAAAACCGAGATGACCTTCACTCACATGACAATCATCAAAAGTATTGTGACTACCTCCTGAGATCTGCATCAACGTACCAGATGGAGAAACTCCGTCTCCAATAACCACAATGTCTTCAAATGAACTATTGTCTGTATTTGTAACCTCAACCCCTCCTTCAGGAACGCCTGTTATCTTGAGACCAGAAATTGTAACATTGTTCGTTTCATAGACCAGAAAAACACCACCGATAAGTGAGGATGAATCTATCGTAAAATTACTAGAACCTGGACCTATAATACTTAACCCCGCCTCATTGAGAGTTGGAAGAGGACTTGAAAGACTGAGCGTACCATTCACGGTAATAGTAATGACATCGTCTCCACCAGGGATGAATTTCGCTTCTGCAATAGCTGCACGGAGCGTACAGTTTCCATTTCCATCATCACAAATACCATCACCGATATTATTGTCAGCAGTATCTAATAATGAATCAACTGTAAAAGTTGCGGCGTGAGCTGTTTGATGTACTACAAACAAAGACATCACTACAATAAATGTAATAAATATTTTTTTCATAAAAGAATTATATCATGGAATAATAAAAAACACTCGCGTCCGAGTGATGTTTTATTTATTCCAAATCTGATTTCAAATCTGCAATAGCAGCATCTACATCAGCCGATGCTGCTGATGTAGGAGACCGTCGTCCCAATGGTTCATTAATTTTCATGTTTACTCTCTGACTGTGCTTCATTCCCACAACACGCAGAAGTGTTCGGATTGATTTAGCAGTTGCACCTTGGCGACCAATCAATTTACCCATATCTTCTGGGGCAACATCAACGGTCATCAGGACTCCCATCTCATCAATTGTCTTCACGATCTTTGCGTCTTCTGGCTTATCAACCAATGCCTTGATGGTCATTTCTAAATATTCAAGTACTGCGTCGTTCTGCATATATTCTGTAATAATCGCTTGGATAGTTAGTGTAAAGAACCTTGCGATGCATGCATTCTATTTTATTTTATGACGAATGTCAATTTTAATTAAAAAAAATAAAAACCCTTACGGGGAATTATTTCTGCTTTCGTTTTACTGAAGTTTTCTTAGGAAGTGAAGAAATTTTCTTACCTTCGATTACGTTATGAGTAATCAAGAAGTTGTGCACTGTATCTGACAATTGAACACCTTTGGCAATCCATTCGGTAATCAATTCTTTTTTAAGCTCAACCTTACCAACCTTTGGGTTGTATGACCCTACAATATCGATAAATTTTCCAGATTGTACTCCGTTTCGCTGATCCGTAATAACCACTCGGTAATGAGGTTCATTTTTGCGCCCTGTTCGTTGTAATCGCATTTTTAACATAGTACAGCTATCTTAGCAGAAAACGATTTTTTGTCAAGAAAAAAAAGGCTATGCAGCCTTTCCAACACCCACTTGAACTGGTTGTTGTTTTTTAAAAGAAATATTCATAAATGGCCCATCATCTGGAGTAAGTCCCATTTTCTGTAATTTTTCCTGTAGTTTTGTGATAACTATTCTCAAGGCTTGAACCCTCTCGTACGGGATTGCCCATGACTTTGGAACTCCTGTAATAACCTCGATGTCTTCAGAAGTAATTCTAAGGACATCATTGATCGTAAGTAGTTCTGGTTCAACATCAGGCACCATTTCCAACAATAATTGAAACGTCCCTGTCTTTTGCTTAATAAGACCAAGAGTAACTATGCGCAAGGCGCCTATCTCTGTCTTATTATCAAAAGAAAAAGGAAATAAATTCCCCTGCTTTTGAGAACCTTTTAGCATGATCCAGTCGGTTGCAGAAAATCCATGTTCCAATAAAAATACTTTGAGTTTTTTAAAAGCAACACTTTGAAGAGTAAACCCATCACCTTCTGCATCGCATGAAAAGCGATCCATCGGTTTTCTTAAAAGTTTTTGATTGCGATTTAGAAATTCAGCAAGCGTTATCGCAGGTTCATAGGGACTCATTCTTTTATTATTACGAGGAAATCGTAAAAAATAATTACCGAACGAACCTCCTAAACCAAGATCTGTCATCCTTGTTTCAAGGAGCACTTGTTTTTGATATTCTTTTTTCATGTCCCAATAATTTATTTAGAGTAAAACTATCACAACTAGCAAGATATGTCAAGGTACTCGGCACCCTCTTTCTATGCTACACTACCAATCATAATGACACCTAAAACCTCAGCGTCACCTAGTGACAGCTACAAGAAAGATTACCCAAGTAAAGGACAACGTGTATTTCAAACGCGTAAAGATGCACGACCTACAGGACCCCGCCCTGTCGATAATTCAACGGTCACCGGAGATGTTCCTGACACCTTCGAAGGTATTTTTAAAATTGGAAAAAACGGAATTGGATACGTGACTCATAAAGATTCTGGTTTTGCGGTAATGGTCCAACCCCAACACTCGCTCCACGCGCTTAATGGCGACCGTGTCGCTATTACCATTCTTGATAAGAAACAAGGAACAGGACAAGTTTCAGAGATCGTAAAACGAGGAAAAATGGTGTATGCCGGATTAATTGAGCAACGTGCAAGTGATGTATGGTTTGTTCCCAGTGATTCTCGTGAACCAGAAATGCGTTGTGTTCCGGCAAATACCCTAACAAAAGAAGGACTTGGTAAAAAAGTAACCGTACGACTAGGAACATGGATTGGAGATACTCCAACCTGTGAAGTGACTCAAATCATCGGAGCCCCTGGTGAAAATAATACCGAAATGAACGCAATCGTTCTTGAAAAAGGATTCGATGGTCAATTTCCAGAACGCGTTACCGAGGAAGCAGAAAAACTGCACGGAACAGGAATTCCCACTAGCGAAATCGCGAACCGTCGTGATATGCGAGGTATCACTACATTTACTATTGACCCCGTAGATGCAAAAGACTTTGACGACGCCCTATCATTTCAAATACGTTCTGATGGAAATTATGAAATCGGAGTCCATATCGCCGATGTTTCTTATTACGTCACCAAAGGTTCTGCACTTGATGAAGAAGCGAAACAACGCACCACATCAGTATATTTAGTTGATCGCGTGATCCCGATGCTTCCTGAAGTACTTTCAAATGAATTGTGTTCTATTCGTCAAGACGAAGACAAACTTGCCTTTTCAAGTATCTTTACCATCGAAAAAGAAACAGGAAAAGTTCTCGAGACATGGTTTGGACGAACCATCATTAAATCAGACAAGCGATTTACATACGAAGAAGCTCAAGAAATTATTGATACAGGATCAGGATTGTTTTATGCCGAACTTGCAGAATTAATGAGATTCTCGAAAATATACACAGCTGATCGATTTAAAAAAGGAGCCTTGTCTATGGATACGGATGAAGTTCGTTTCATCCTTGATGAAACAGGAAAACCAATCCGCGTCATGATCAAACGACGCATTGATACGATGCGTATGATCGAGGAATGGATGCTGCTCGCCAATAAATATGTGGCTATGAAATTAGCTGATAAAAATTCTGCAGGGCTTGCCGTGTATCGTATCCATGATAAACCAGCTCCTGATCGTGTTGAAGACTTGATGATATTTTTAAAATCAATTGGATATACCAATATTCATCTGAAAAACGGTATTATTCCGCCTTATGAACTGCAACAAATTATTGACGGTGCAGAAACTGATGATGCTCGGGATACGATTCAATCATCAATTGTACGATCTATGGCAAAAGCCATTTATTCAACTGAAAACATTGGACACTTTGGACTCGCATTTGATTACTATACTCACTTTACCTCACCTATTCGTCGCTATCCTGACGTGATGGTGCATCGATTGATGCAATTAACATTGGATGGACAAAAAGTTTCTCCGGATGATGTTGGAGAATATAAACGGATGTGTGCATTCTCTTCTGATCGAGAAAAAGACGCCGCCGAAGCAGAACGCGAATCGATCAAGTACAAGCAAGTAGAATACATGACTGAACGTATTGGTCAGACATTTAACGGAATTATTACAGGACTTGGAAAATTTGGCGCTTACGTTGCCGAGGCTGAATCTAAATCTGAGGGTATGATTCGACTGATGGACCTTGGAAATGATTTCTTTGGATATGATGAAAAACGAAATTGCATTGTTGGTAAAAACTCAAAACAAGAATTCCATTTTGGACAACGTATCATGATCAAGGTGAAAGAAACCAATCTTGAAAAACGATTGATTGACTATGTGCTCGTTACTGAAGAGTCAAAAATTAAAACTTAATGTTTATAAAATTATTAAAAAATCACATGTTAGACATGTGATTTTTATTAGAATTAACTATCAACCTGCTTTTCTTTCTCGGAAAATTCTTTTTTAAAAAGAATCACTTTAATATTTGGACCCCCTTCAAATATATCAGTTGTCTCCTTCCACCAAACTCCTATTTTATCTTTGAAGCCACTCGGAATCCACTGGAAAACTTGAAAGCACTTCTGATAATACCCAGATCCTATCGTATCGACGAGATGTTCTGATCCTGGAAGAAGGTAGAGAGTAAATTCATGTTTAAAAAATTTTCGCATATCGGAAGAATCTGGATCCTTATTATCCTTGATTTTAAGATAATTAATGTAGTCTCCACTAGGAAAATAGTGCGTGGGAGAGTAGGTGTGACGGACATACTCTACTATAGACTTAATATCTTTTCGCATATTGTTCTGGGAAATCCATCTTTTAAATTTTTTATCTTCCAAAATGTTAATGATCTCTGGTTTTCCCAATAATTCATAATTAATAAATGAAAACATTTCCTTTGAGCCATATGGCAACCTAGATGCTTCTGTATTTTTTAGATATTTCTGATTATAAAATTTTTTACCCTCAATATTTTTTATCCGTATTCTCTCACGATTCTCTGCTTGATGTTCGTCTGCTATTTTGTACAGCATTGAATCTTTCTTCTCATTCAAAAACTCGTGGGCTTTTTCAGGATCTTCTTTTTTGATTTCTTTTAGATCACTAGCTAATTTATCTCGATACACCTCAACCGCCTTGTTTTTGATATTTTTAAAATTAAATAGTTCCATACAGCCTAATTCTACCCCCCCCCTGAAAATAATGCAAGGTTTTCTAAAAACCGCACTGTGCAAACAATCTACTAAATTGTTCTAGGTAAAAAAATGACCAATGTTTTAAAATATTGGTCATTTCTATAAAATATTCAATAAAAACAGTCGAAAAAGGAATTATTGATTACGAGATTCGGTTTGTTTTTTATACTGTAATGAAATTTGTGCAATTTCTTTACGTAAATCAGTATCATTCTTTAACTCATAGAGATCTTTATCCTTCAAGGGATAAGTTCCTTTTAAAATATTAGATGCCTCTTCTTGAAAATCTGTTAAAATAACGACTGGATTAATAATTTCTACCTCATTAATATGAGGTCTTACATTGTGACCATCACAAACAATCCAATCCTGGGGTGTAAACATATCTGAAAAGACTCGTTTCATCTTCTCTTCTATTTCTTCGCTTTTTTTATTAAGCTCATTTCTAATATTGTTTTTAATAAGAGGCTCTAAATTACTTTTTTCAAGCTCTTCAAATTTTTCACGGCACATTTTAGAAAAATCTTTTTCTTCTTTCAAAACCTCTGGTGCTTTTTTTATTAAAAAATGGTCAAAGACCCTATCGACGATAGAAATTTTTTCTCTGGAAACCCCTGATTCAATTAAAATATTCTTAAACCAATCTGCCGAGAACTGCATGAATTGGGTAATTCGTTCAGCATCTTGTTTTGTAGCACCCTTCTGCTCATTTTCTTCAGGATTGATTGATAATCCAAAATGTGAATCCTTGTCAGGGTAAATTAATCCTGTTTTGTTTTGAAATTCTTGTTTTAATATATTTTTAAGATTACTATCATGATCAAATAACGAATCTACTCCAATAATAACACTATTAGGTCCTCCTAGTGACTCTCTATGAAGAGTAAACAATCTACAAAAAGCTTTCCGATAATTTTCAATATTTTTTTCAGCATTTTCTTGTCCGACTAATTTTTCAAAAAATCTTTTTGTTGCATGTTCAGAGAATTTTATAGACCCATCAAGGGAATGTTTAAAATTTGGCTTAAAAACCTCCCCAGTAACATCTTCTGTTATTATTACTGAATTAATAGTATGATCCGATAAAAAAACCTCTGCATTATTTATTTCCGTAACATGCTGTAATAAGATTTCGCCTATTTTATTAATATCTTTTTCATATTCTGGTATTACTAATTTATTTACTTGAGCCCCAAACGATTCAAGGGTTTTTATAAAATCTCCTATGTTTTCACGAAAACAAGGATTGTCTCGATAGGCAATCGTTATTTTTTTATTAAAACCCTCTTTTTCAATTTTTTGTAACTCTTGATCAATGAGCTTTTCTTTGATTTCTTGTTGCTGTTTCTCACGTTCATTAAATCTTCTTATATTTTCTTGTTTTTCTTCTTCTGATAGTTTACCTGAACGCTGCATACGTTTAAAACCTCCAGAAAATTGATCGTCTTTGCTTCGTAGTTGTTTAAATAATTCCATTTTTTAATTGTACCCCCCCTCATGGTGCATGACAAGTTGACAGGTTTATAAAAATATTATGGTAATACAAAAAAGCAGGCAATGTGCCTGCTGAATGCTTTTATTTTACTATAAAATCAATCCGGTCAGAAGATCCATCATTATTATTTCTCAAACCGTTTGGGTTTATACCAATACGGCCGTGCATTGCCATTTCAATTCTTGTATCTTGTGCAGCAGCAACATCTTGCCCAAAGTGACAAAGCGTCTTGAGTTCTTCATTTTGAGGATTATTAATAATAAGTTCATTAAAAGTATCCCGGGCTCTCTGAATAAGCTCTATTTTTTTGTCTCCTGTAGCAAAAGTATCATTTAATCTACCCGCAGCTAGATTAAGCTGCTGAACTATTTCTGGACCATATTTTTCTTCAGGTGTTTTTTCTTTTAAAACCTCATTTTGTTGAGGTTTATTGGTTAATTTCATTTCTTCCATAGTTTTTAGATAATTTTTTACTGCTAAATATGAACTCTTGAATTATACCATGGAAATGAGTACAATCAATTATATGAAAATACTGGATAAAATTGAAAAAATACCTGAAACTATATTTTAATAAACCTTATTTATAAGTAATCAGTAATTTTCTTACCTGAAGGAGGAGTAGCGACCCCCATCCCTCTTTGCTTTCGTATATCATCTTCATTGATATAATCATGTTTTCTTTGTAGAGCAAGTGCTTGATCTATACATATCTCCTTTTGAACACGAATAGTTAATAAAAGATTTTGAATATCTTCTATGGAATATACTCCATCTGTAAAGAGTCTTTGTTCATTGCTTTGACCTAAAGTATTTACCTGACGGCTTAATTCATTGAGAAAGTCTGAGTCTACCAGTTTCTGAAATTGTTCTTTTTGTTTTTGAAGACCCCTTAAGGATGACTTCTGATAATTTATTAAAAAATCAAGATCTTTAGTGGAGATCTGCGAATCAACTACTTGTTTTTTGTTCGTAATTAATTCAACAATTTTACTATCACTTATTTTTTTTGAAAACGTTTTATTAATAAAAGAAAGAACCTTATTTTCTGTAACCGGAGGTGTTTTTCTTGCTTCCAGGTTTAATAGCTCTTGTTCTATCTCTGCAATAGACACGTCAAATGCCTGGAGCACGTCTTTTTCATTTTGAAAGTGAAGCGTACTATCGATTACGATTAATTTTGGAACCAAGGGGAGTTTTTTCATATAATCATGAAAAGAATTCACACTCTCAAGAACATCTGTTGTCGCATGCGCTTCTTTCCATAAACCATCATAGGTACGCCCCACTTGTTCCCATGCTTCATCTGAAAGCCCAGATTTTTCCTTATGCTTCAAAATTACCTGCTCTGGGGTAAGCACAGGATTTTCTTGTTTCTCTTTTGTTTCTTGAGCCGAAGATTTCTCACGAGCTTCTTTATCTTTCATTTCTCGGTCTTTTGATTCTTGAGAAAGCTCTTCTTGCTGTTCGTTCAATTTTTTATAAGCAAGAGCGCCTACCACTGTTTCAAATAGCATACGTTTATTTTAACTGATATCTATCGCTAGATTAACAAATATTTCACCTTATATTAATAATAAGTCAATTATACTAGATTTTAATTACTTTATATATTGACAAAATATTAAATATGTGTATAATATAATACATCCCTACGAGATGCTTTTTCGCATGTCGTATGGATACAGCAATCAAAACTGTTGAATCGAAGATCTCCATGGAGAACTTCTTTGCAACAATAATGCTTGTTGGCATGCTAGGCATATTTATCACTGCTTTAAACACAGCAGTGGGGGTATGCAACCCAGGCTATATAACCTGGGTTGGTATAAGCCAACAAGCGTTTGCTTTAACATCAATAGTATTTTTTGCTGTTGGTGTAGTAGGACTCCTAATACGGCATGTCCTGCAAAAAAGACGTTTTTCTGAAAAAGAAGACGTTTTTCTGAAAAAGAAGACGTTTTTCTGAAAAAGAAGACGTTTAAAGCAAACACTTCCCTCGTGTGATGAAGGGGATAACTGCGAAATGGTATCACACTACAGAGTAGTTTCGCAGCAAGAGAAACCTTGTAAAAAACCGTTGAAATTCCACAAACGTGAGATTGGAATCTTTTGAAAATAAAGGGAGAAACATCTTTTGTCTATCTCCCTTTTCTTATACCCCTGCGAAATAATTATTTGGCACGGGTAAGGAATTATTCTTTTTTTTAAAAAATATAAAGACCGGAAGGCGGGTCATGAAAAAGTCTATGAGGATAGGCAAGCCGAGGAAATATGGAGTATGTAAAATATTTCTGGGAGTGTTCGCCCGGGGTGATAACGTTTATTATATTTTTCTTACTGTCTTTACTGATAGGAGTAATACTCATCTACTCTGAGAGAAATAACCCTAAAAAGAAAAATATTGGGGAGGGTGTTATATTCCTCGGACTTATTTTAGGAATCACAATAGGCTGCATGATTGGCCTATCCCAAGATCCAAAATATTATGATTGCAATTGTGTTCGGAAAGAGATTAAACTTTTTCCTAACATAAACCATAATATTCCCTGTATTGATCACTAATCACTACAAGGGAACCGGTTTGTAAAATTTACAAACCGGTTTTTTCATTTTTTCATTTTTCTCTAATGAATAGAAATAAAATGTAATACGAGTGAAAAATTACAGAATTATTTCATAGTACAACCATTCTCAAGATACAACTATTAAGAAATTTTCTCATTTTCTGCTATACTCACCGCATGAAATCAGCGAAGCATGTAGTCTTATTTATTTTTTGCTGTATAGGAATCGGACTCCTAGCAGGAGGACTCTTGGCATGGAAACATCCAGGCAAATTACTGATTCGAGCTGATGGTACAAGCGTAATTCCTACCATCCCTATTATAAATCCTGCCCCGCCAAAAACAGCCCACGTATTATTTGTAGGAGACATTATGGTAGACCGCGGTGTTGAAAACTCTGTAAAAAATAATATGGGTGGAGATTTTGGGAAACTCTTTGAACATATTGGAGACTATTTAAAAAATAGTGACGCTGTATTTGGAAATGTTGAGGGTCCTGTAACTGCCAAAGGGCCAAATGTTGGGAGTCGTTTCTCATTTGCCATGGATAGTAAAATTCTTCCAGTGCTTGTTGCAAATAATTTTAAAATGGTTTCATTTGCCAATAATCACGTTGGTGATCGTAGTACTACCGGCTTTTTAGATACCCTTACTAATTTTGACACTGCAGGACTTGCTTATACCGGAGCAGGTAAAAATATCACAGAAGCTTCCCAAGTAAAAACGGTAGAAGTAAACGGGATCACTCTTGGGTTTATTGCATGTAGTGATGTAGGTCCGGATTGGCTCAAAGCAACCGAAACCGCAGCAGGACAACTTCTCTGTAGTAATCCTAAGCTTGCTGAAATTATCACCAATGCAAAGGCGCAAGTAGATTTCCTCGTATTCTCTGCACACTGGGGTGCGGAATATCACCCAAGGAGTCAGCATCAAATCGATATTGCGCACAACGTTATTGATCATGGCGCCGATATGGTCATCGGACATCATCCTCATGTTATACAGGCAACCGAGTGGTACAAGGACAAGTTCATTGCTTATTCACTTGGAAACTTTATTTTTGATCAATACTTCTCTGATCACACCATGCACGGACTTATTGTTGACGCAGTCATTGAACCAGGAAAGAAAACAGAGGTTAGTCTTAAGATTGTAGAGCTTTCAAAGGATGGTAATAAATACCAACCAAACACTATTCGCGACGCAACCGATGCAGACTTTATTACTAAGGGAGTAGTTGCTGCACAGACCTGTCCAAGCTCACAAGATTCTGCAATTGATAAATGGCTGTATCCTGTAGGACCTGATTTGGATATTGGAAACTATGTTCCTAAAAACTTGATTCCTTTGGATAATCGCATCAACGTAAAAACTACAGCTTCGTGTCTTACAGAAACCGCTGCGAATGCGCTCATTGCTATGGTAGACGATATGGAAGAACAAGGACTTAAAATTATTATGACGTCTGGATTCCGAAGTCGATCAACGCAAGAATATGTGAAGGAAAAAAGCGATGCCACAAACACTATCCCGTCACTCTACCCATCCGTTGCAATCCCTGGCCGATCAGAACATCAACTCGGCACTGCTTTTGATCTCAAGTCTGGAAATGACAAAACATTCTCATATGATAATTTCAAGAATTCTCCGGAATATATCTGGCTTGTAGATAATGCCTATAAGTATGGATTTATACAAAGCTATACTTCTGGAACAGAATCAATTACTGGATATATCGCAGAACCTTGGCACTATCGGTACGTAGGCAAGGATCACGCAAAAGCAATTCGTAATCAAGGTATTACGACGTATGAGTATTTGAAAGATTTATAATTCCACCCCGGCAGCCTACGGCTGTCCGCCCCTCCTATAAACAGGAGGGGATCCAGCGCCTTACTGATAGGTATAAAACATTAGGATCTCCTCCTATTTATAGGAGGAGCGACACGACGTAGTCGTGCGGAGGTGGTATAAAATAAAAAAATCCCTTTCGGGATATTTTTATTATGCAAGATGATAGAGATTGTTCTTATCCTTCTTGAAATATTTTGGATTCATAAGGTTTACAAGGATTGTGTTCTTTTTCAAGTAACGTTCCTTGAGTACCTTGTCGATAATATCATCCTTAGTCATTGGACCATCTTTCTTCAAGATCTGTTCAATAACTTCTCGAACAACACCCGCGGTATATCCCCATTCCTTAAGAGCATACACTCCACGTCCTACCAATACGAATCGACTATCTTTGATCAATTCATTGTGACAAGTAGCCGTGTGGGTTTTCTTACCAAAAGTTTTTTCAATCGCTTCTGCAACTTCTCGGAAGTGCATTGGTGAACCGTGACGTCGCATCACAAGATATGCATAATCTTTGATTCCTCTTGTTTTCACATTTGGCGATGTCGCCTTCCCCCATTCACCTAAAGGATTTTTAGCAATTGCCTTGGAAAGGTTAAGCCATCGTCCCGCCATTTCCTTGTCTACCTTATGAGTGGTAATTTCACAAATACCATCGTGACACATCACCCGGTCAACAATTTCATTTTCTGAAACAAGATCTTCGTGTGTGAGTGCACCATGAATATCCACAAGTGCTTTTTGCACTTTTTCAGCAACAACACCATCCACCACCCATCGCTTTTTGAAATGCGCATCTTCTTTTGATTCTTTAAAATCGTCTCCGAGAGTTAAATAAAATCCAATATGATTTTGAGTTACCTGATCCTTTGAAAGCATTGGGAGAAGTTCTGATTCAGCAATAACACCTCCTAATGAATGGATGATATCTTTGAGTTCTGAAAAAATCTCTTCTGCTTCGTGAAATGAATCAGATTTTTTAATTGCATTCAATGCAAAATTTTCAATCTGACGAACACGTTCACGGGTAATTCCGTATTTTTGTCCGATTGATTCAAGGGTGTATTGTTCACCTTCGTCATTCAATCCAAATCGATTGACGATAACCTCCTGAGCACGGTCCTGAAGACCCTTCAAGAGTTTTTTGGTAGTCTGTTTTGGTTTAAAAGTGATAGTAGCTTTTGCCATAGAACGCTGTGTCCTGCGAAGCTTGTGCATACAAGCGAAGCAGGGTTTGTTTGGATAATAAAATTGTTTGTGTCTAATAATTTAACATCTTCATACTATCATGCCACCAGAAATAAGTCAAATTTCTGTCAAGGGCTACATCTTCGGACGGGCACGCAAAACCTTCTTGAGGTACTTCCCTGTGTAACTCGCAGGGTTATTAGCCACCTCCTCAGGGGTTCCCTTGGCGATGATTTTACCCCCACCAGAACCACCTTCTGGACCAAAGTCGAGGATGTAATCCGCGCATTTGATAACATCCAAATTGTGCTCAATCAGCACCACCGTATTTGCTCGTTCTACCAACTTATTCAATACCTCGATCAGTTTTTTCACATCTTCAAAGTGGAGACCCACGGTTGGTTCATCAAGGAGATAAATGGTTTTTTGTGTCATAGGACGATACAGCTCTGATGAAATTTTTACACGCTGCGACTCTCCCCCTGAGAGCGTATCGGCACTCTGTCCGAGTTTGATATACCCAAGTGCTACATCAAGGAGTGATTTGGATCGATCAGCAATTGCCGGTCAGTCCTAGAAGAAATCATTGGCTTCCTCGATCGTCATTTCAAGAATCTCATGAATATTTTTCCCCTTCTTCTCCCTGGCTGGT
>CAZUIQ010000010.1:16858-24611 GCA_964620085.1 uncultured Candidatus Saccharibacteria bacterium
GTTGCTTTTCAGATAAATAAAACTCTTCCTTGTTGCCAGTTCCAATCTGCATCCAATAATTTTCCACAATTTCTAAAAGCATTCCATCGCCATTGTCAATTATATAAATTACACTTTTCTCTTTATTGGGTAAAAAATATTTTTTCCCTTCTTTTCCTTAGCTGGTTTATAATAGACCTTGAGTGTTTCCTTGTCGAAACGTTTTCCATTACACACATCGCACGTCACATAGACCGTCGGAAGAAAGTGCATTTCCACAGCAATCTCTCCATTTCCTTGACACGCTTCACATCGTCCACCCTTCACATTAAAACTGAACCGGGACGACTTCCACCCACGCACTCGAGCCTCAGCAGTGCTTGCAAAAAGATCTCGAATAAATGTCCACATACCTGTATAGGTCGCAGGATTTGAACGAGGTGTGCGTCCAATAGGAGCTTGATCGATCATGATCACACGAGAAGCTTCCCCTGTTTTTTCAAATTTAGAAGTATTATAAAACTTGGACGTACGCGCACGCCGTTCTAATAATCCTTGAAGATTTTTGTACACCACATCATACATAAATGATGATTTTCCAGAACCAGAAACACCTGTGATGACACTCATGCGTCCTAAGGGAAGCTCAGCTTTGATATTGTGAATATTATTAATAGAAACCCCTTCCATTTTAAGCCATCCTTTATCAGCGGTCTTTCGAGTTTCAGGAATATGAACCTTCTCTACCCCTTTCAAATAATCAATCGTGAGAGATTGTTCTTTATTTTTTCCCTCGAGTAACTCTTTTAAATTTCCTTGTACTACAACATTTCCCCCATGCACTCCGGCACCAGGACCAATATCCACAATATAATCACTTGCAAAAATAGTATCCTCATCATGCTCTACTACAATAATCGTATTCCCGAGATCTCGCAAATTCTTCAAGGTATTAATCAGGCGATCATTATCACGCTGATGCAATCCAATAGTCGGCTCATCAAGTACATACAATGCACCCACAAGCTGCGATCCGAGCTGTGACGCAAGACGAATACGCTGTGCCTCACCTCCTGACAAAGTATTTGCCCGTCGATTCAACTCTAAATACTGGAGTCCTACATCGAACATAAATAAAAGCCGGTCTTCAATCTCCTTTAATACCACACTTGCTATCTCACGATCTTTTTTAGAGAGCTCAAGTTCAGCAAAAAAGTGAATTGCTTTTTCGATAGACATATTAGTAACATCTACAACATTCACAAACTCAGATCGATTTTTTTTCGTCACCCGATCTGGAACCGTACTTTCGTGAAGAAATACGTTCAATGCTTCGGGTCGCAGGCGAGCACCTTCACACACCTTACAAACGTCATCATTTTCATTTCCAAACAAGTGATAGGTTCCCAATCCATTACATTCGGGACATGCCCCATATGGACTATTGAATGAAAACAATCGTGGCTCGATATCGGGATAAGAAAATCCATCATGAGGACACGAGAGGGTTGCTGACATAAGAAATTCAAAATCATTACGATTATCATCAGTAATTTCTTGACCAGGAACTTCAAAAACAACGCGTATCATATTTTCCGCTTCAAGAAGTCCGAGCTCTACTGCCTCCGCGAGACGTTCCCCAGCATTTTTAGGATCATCGAAGAATTCATGAATCGCAATTTCATCTACGAGGAAATCAATATCGTGTTTCGAGTTTTTATCAAGGTTAATCTTCTCTCGCAACGAATGCATGGTGTTATCAATACGTGCTTTTGCAAAACCTTTTCCAAGCATGTCGTACAGCATTTGATAGTACTCTCCTTTTCGCCCACGAACCACCGGCGCCAATATCTGAACCTTGGTGTCATTAAACTCTACTCCCATTACTTTTTTCTTACCTTTGTGTGTCTCGTTGAATTTTTTAATTTTTTCTTGAATCAAGTTTAAAATTTCTTCGGTAGAAAGCTTTTCTATTTTTCGCCCACATTCAATACAATACGGTTTCCCAACTCGTGCATAGAGTACACGGAGATAATCGTAAATTTCAGTAATAGTCGCAACGGTTGATCGTGGATTATTCGATCGAGACTTTTGATCAATAGAAATAGCTGGTGAAAGTCCTGTGATCTCATCCACATCAGGTTTCGACATCTGGCGCAAGAATTGTCGTGCATACGCAGACAATGATTCTACATACCGGCGTTGACCTTCGGCAAAAATAGTATCGAATGCAAGAGATGACTTTCCAGAACCCGAAAGACCTGTGATGGCCGTCATGGTCCCTCTGGGAATTTCCACGTCAATATTCTTCAAGTTATGAGTTCGTGCACCTTTTATGACAATTTTATCGTCACTAGATTTCTTTTTTGCAGCTGGCATATTAGGTCATGATACCATACATAGACCCGTTCGTCGAATGGAAATTTGTAATAAAAAAGCCCCGTTCCGGGACTTCTTTATTTAAACCTATCTCGCAATTTCTACCTGCGATTCTCCATACACATAAGGTGCAACTTGATACTCAGTAAAGTACACCGTTAGTGCCGTATTAGTAAATGTGAATACTTGAAAATTTTCAGGTTTTTTAGGATCAGTTCCATTTATCGCAAATGCCTCAAAAGTATCCGTGTCACCATCCTGTTCAAATTTCTTTTTAAGTATTTCTCGAGATTTACTTGAAACTTGATCAAGACTTATCATATCAGTAATCATGAGCTCTTTTTTATTTTTTACATCATAATTAAACGTTGTAGCCGTATGATAGCCGTGAGCCCCTCCAGAGAACCCTTCTTGGCGCATAATGACACTGATGTAATTATCATTAGATTGCACGACCTCTGTCGTCCAGGAAAGTGTGTACATATTACTTTGTTCAAATTGTTTTTGAAACTCATCACCCCCTGTCGCAAGTCGTGCTTCGTAGTCTTGATCTACTATATTTTTAAAGTCAGTAATACTTGTGGTTACCGTATCAGCAATCTTCTTATTAAAACTCGCATCAGCTTGGACAAATTGTGGATACGATCCACTAATTCCTAATAAGTACGAATCTTCGGCCACAGACACCATCTGCGGCTCTTTGGTTACTAAATATTTTGATTCGTCAGAATTCGTAACCACCGGATCAATAATACCGGCAGGTTTATAATTCTTGGCCCAGATGGTAAGCAATATGGCACCTACCGCAACAAGGATGAGGATGATAATTGAAGAAATAGTTTGTTTAGTCATGAGGTTAGTATAGCAAAAAACATACACCATGAGATATTTGACAAATCTATAAATAATTGCTATAAAAATACTAATTTCTTTACAAAAAAAACAGAACACAATGGAGCAATTCATAACATGGCTTGGAATAGTTATGTCTATTATTCTTTTTACGAATAAACTTTTCTTTTTAGAAGGCAAAGACATCGGATGGAACATTGGAGCCTTGGGAACAATTCTTGCGATCCTCTACTTATGGCTTATTGATTTTCCTATTATGTCAGTTTCTGAGATTGGCATTTTAGTATTAATGATCTATGGAAACTATGCAGAGAAAAATAAAATAAGGAAATCACCCTTATTTGAAAAAGTTGTCAATATTGCAACACTGATAGTTATTATCCTTCTAACCTACTTCACTTTTTCTGGACTGCTCAAGCTCATCGAGTGTGTGGCATCTATTATTTTACTTGTCGGGCTTTATGCACTGAGTCATAAGTGGAAACCTGTTGGCTGGTTTTTTCTTTTTCTAGGTCACCTCCTTACAGCGTACATGGCCTATTTTGGAAACCATCCACAAACATTCTTTGGAGATTTTCAGATAGCATCAGCAATTGTTGCTGCTGTAGCATTAACCAAAAGATTGTTTCCGTCTAAAGGTTACCGTTAAACAAAAAGCCTCTTGATTCCAAGAGGCTTTTATTTTTAAACCTTTTTAAAAAGTGGAACGTAACCAGGGACTGCGGACTTGTACCAATTACAAATATGAATTTCATCTACTTCTCTGTTTCCTGTTACATAGAAAGGCTTACTAATTAAAACTTTTTTATGAGTATAATCAAGCCCAACCATAACAACCGGAACTTTTGCAGCCGAGGCAATTTGCTGGAAACCAGCCTTCCATACCGCATTCACCTTACGACTTCCTTCAGGGGTGAGTACCACCATTCCAGGAACACCTTCTTTGGAAACCGCACTAATAAGAATCTTAGTTACTTCACCCTTAGCCGGTCCACCCAAATTATGATCTCGATCTATAGCAATTCCGCCCAACCAAACGAGAAACTGATGGAATACAGGAATTTTTGTATACTCGTACTTAAATGCAAATCTCAGCGGAGGTACTGGTGAAGCTAGTTTTATTAAAAGACCTATAACAAAATCTTTCCATGTGCGATGCGGGGCTAGTACCACAACATATCTATCAAGCTTGGGAAACGAACCTTCAATGGTCCACCCAAAAAAATCAAGGATTCTTTGTGCTATTTTTTTCATACTTTTCAATTTATTTGAACTATCTATACCATATATAGACCTCTTGGTCAATTTTTATTTGAATAATCGCCTCGGCTTCTTCTTCGCTTTTACCTCCCCAACACTCTCCCTGAGTTTAAAAATCTCATCGCGCAAAATCGCAGCCGTTTCAAAATCAAGTTCTGCAACCGCACTATTCATCTCTTCTTCCTTGAGTTTCATCAATTCCTTTGGATTGCTTGCAAATAATTCCGCATCCAGAGCCATATTCGCATTCACCGCCTTATCATGATCAGACTCCATTTTCGCACTAATATCATTAATCGCCTTCTTGATCGTCATCGGGGTAATTCCATGCTTTTCATTGAATGCAATTTGAATATCCCGACGACGTTTGGTTTCACCCATCGCGCGCTCCATTGATCCTGTCATATGATCTGCATACAAAATCACATGTCCATCTACGTTACGCGCAGCACGACCAATCGTCTGAACCAGCGCTGTTTCACTTCGCAAAAACCCCTCCTTGTCAGCATCAAGAATTCCGATAAACGTAACTTCTGGCATATCAAGCCCCTCACGGAGTAGGTTTACTCCGACAAGTACATCAAACTTTCCACGACGAAATTCCGTAATAATTTTAATACGATCAATCGTCTTCACATCACTGTGCAAATATTCTGATTTAATTTTTCGCTCTTTGAGATATTCAGAAAGATCTTCGGCCATTTTCTTGGTCAACGTTGTTGCAAGGACTCGTCCTCCTTTTTTAATTTCTAACTCTGTTTCTTTTATAAAGTCCTGAATTTGGCCGGGATATTCACCTTCGGGTGTTACTGGACGAATTTCAACAAGAGGATCCACAAGTCCTGTAGGACGAATAATCTGCTGAACCACTTGATCAGAAGTCTCGATTTCTACTTTACTTGGAGTTGCAGAAACATACACCACCTGGCCGATGCGTTTTTCAAATTCTGTATATTTAAGCGGTCGATTATCCTTAGCGCTTGGCAATCGGAATCCGAAATCAACCAATGTATTTTTTCGTGACGCGTCTCCTGCGTACATTCCATTCAGTTGTGGCAAGGTCACATGTGACTCATCGATAATAGTCAGAAATTCTGGATTACCTTCCTGGTCATGAGGAAAATATGACATCAGCGTCTCTGGGGGATCACCAGCATTTTTCCCTGACAAGTGCCGCGAATAGTTTTCAATCCCAGAACAATACCCCACCTCGCGAATCATAGCGAGATCATTTTGTGTACGACGTTTGATACGTTCTGCTTCGAGAAGCTTACCCTCTTTCTCAAATTTTTTCACGGTCGCTTTCATTTCGGCTTCGATTAATTTCATTGCCTTGTCTTTCTTGGGACCACTGGTCAAAAAGTGCTTTGCTGGGAACAGGAAAAAGTCAGTTGGTACTTCGAGGACCGTAGAGGTTACTGGGTCGATAACTTGGATATACGAAACTTGATTCCCTGCAAAGGTAATCGAATACATAAACTTCTCTGATGTCGGCATAATATCAACCTTGTTTCCAACCGCACGAAATTGTCCAGATAAAAGATCTGCTGTCGTACGCACGAAATGAATCCCCACAAGACGCTCCATGAGTTCTCGTTTAGAAATTTCCATATCAAGTGTTACTTGTACATTCATTTCCTTGTATTCTTCTGGTGACCCCAATCCATAAATACAAGATACTGAGGCAACAATAATTACGTCTTTGCGTGTGAGTAAGGCCTGGGTAGATGCATGGCGAAGACGGTCAATTTCCTCGTTGATCTGTGCATCTTTTTCAATATACGTATCAGTCATCGGCATGTAGGCTTCTGGCTGGTAGTAATCATAGTACGATACGAAATAGTGCACCGCTGCATCTGGGAAAAATTCAGTAAATTCCTGAGCAAGCTGAGCCGCAAGGGTTTTATTATGCGCAATGACCAAGGTAGGTTTTTGGATCTTATCAATCACATTTGCAATCGTAAACGTCTTCCCTGTCCCTGTCGCTCCTAATAGCGTCTGCTTCTGCATCCCTTTCTCTAACCCCTTCACTAACGACAAAATCGCCTCAGGCTGATCTCCTGCGGGTTGGTAGTGACTCTTTAAAACAAATTTATTAGTGAGCATCGTAACCCCACACTACCATTTTTTAGGCAATAAAAAAAGCCGGTACATGCTTGCACATGTCCGGCATTGATATCTCGAACGTATTTTAGTCCTAATAGATCCATAATCCCCCTAATGCGGGAAGGTGACTTCTTCAGCACCCCCTTACTCAAGGATATGGCATGTAAAGGTACATGCGGCATCATTCGGACTTCTTCCTTTCATATTTCTGCATATTCAGGAAATTTTTCCCCAAGGTACTTAGATGTTTCAGTTCTCCTGGGTTATTAGTCAAAGATTCGAGAATATCTTACCACACTTGACTCCCAACCCCAAACCCCCTATACTTCCCTCATGCTCATGAACCGCAAGGTTTATTCGATCTATTTCGAAAGTGGGCATAATAAAACAGTTCTCACTCCAGTGAGGGCTTTTTTAGTTTATCCCTCCAAATACTATAGAAAATAATATTCCCCGTACCAATCCTTCTTAAAATAACTATTACAGCCTTTCTATCGGAAACTAATTTCTTAAGAGTCCAGTATTCAACCTCTTTTTTCGCACTTTTTGAATATTGCTTTCTGTAATCAACTATCTCGGCCGATGATTGAACTACGTCCTGAGAAAATTCTAATAAATACATACGATATATTCGTTGCTCCTGGGCCCTCCTACTTCCTGTTCCATCGTATTGAAGATGATAAAACCCTTTCGCATTGAAAATAACCCATTCATTTAAAACGGGGCAAAATACTTTCCCAATTTTCTTGTACCAAGATCTTTTCTTTTCAAGGAATTCTTGGAAATCAAGTTTTTCTGACATGAGAAAAACGATATCATATCGATGATAAATCCCTGATAAAGAACTTCTCAAGAAATCTTCATTTTACACAAAAAAAGCTACCCAATTCCTTGGGTAGCTTTTTTTTGATTATGCAGTCTTAATAGTTAAGATGATTCGAAAGAGATTAAACACTCTTTTGTTTCGTCCTATGACCAATCATGTCTCTGTACAGAATGACACGATCTGGTTTTTGGCCCCATATAACGGTTACGGGGCCACCGTACACATTTTAATGATGATAGTGTAATCATCGTCCAAGTTGGACATCGACAATAGATCTTTTAGGACAACCGAAGCTACCACTAAAAAACGATTTTCAATTGAATTGATCCACGAACAGCTTCCGCTACCCGT
>CAZUIQ010000011.1:0-23050 GCA_964620085.1 uncultured Candidatus Saccharibacteria bacterium
AATATATGCGAGGAAAAGTAAAAAATCGAAATATCCCACAACCGGATACATTGTATAGTTCTGCGAAGCTTTCTAAGTTCATTAACGTGATTATGTGGGATGGTAAAAAAGAAACCGCTCGCAAGATCGTATACGGAGCTCTTGAAGTTATCAAAGAAAAAACAAAGGATGGAGACACCGAATCAAACCCTCTCGAAGTGTTTGATATGGCTCTCAAAAATGCAGGTCCAACTGTAGAGGTACGATCACGACGCATCGGAGGTGCGAACTACCAAGTTCCACGAGATGTACGTCCTGAACGACGATTGGCTCTCGCAACTCGATGGATTATTGATGCAGCCCGAACAAAAAAGGGTCAACCAATGCACATCAAGCTTGCTGATGAATTAATTGCAGCTTCTAAAAATGAAGGTTCTGCAGTTACTAAGCGAGACAACACCCACAAAATGGCAGAAGCTAACAAGGCATTTGCACACTTTACGTGGTAAACCAAATAAAAAATCCCGTAAGGGATTTTTTATTTGGTTACTTACTATTCGCAACTGCGGGATCAAAATACTTTTCTTTCATATGCCAACTGAGTGCTTCAGGGGTTCCGTTGTATTTTTTATAAAATTCATAGAGCTCACGTCCACTTTTTCTGTAGTAACTATAGAGATCAT
The DNA here is from genome assembly GCA_964620085.1 of uncultured Candidatus Saccharibacteria bacterium. Classification (GTDB taxonomy): domain Bacteria; phylum Patescibacteriota; class Minisyncoccia; order Phycocordibacterales; family UBA1006; genus CAIXMG01. Next base: position 663 of record CAZUIQ010000011.1, read on the forward strand.
CGTATCCATCAATGGATTTTCCCTGGACTCTTTCTTTAATAAGTTTTGCAACCAGGTTTAATTCTTCGGTGCTTGGTTTATAATTACTAAAATCATTTAATAATGTTTTTTCAAGTTGTTTATTTTTTGCATCCCATCCTTTCGCAAGAATATAGTCATGATACGCTTTTTCATATTGGTTTTTTACATAGGGAACATATTCGGGATATGTTTCTGCAAGAGTTTCTAATGTAAATTTTTCTCGACAAGTTACTTCTCGTTGATCGTCATAAGTAAGTATTTTTATCTTGATGTCCTCAGGATATTTACATGAGATGAGTACTCCTTGATTGGGTGCAAAAGGACTTTCAGGATGTGTTGCTTTTTCTATAACAAACTCTTCTGAGAAGTCGGCATTAAGAGCGTCCTTGTTTTCGTTGTACGTAGCAATAATTTCTTGATCATCAGGTAAGGTACTTTCAAGAGACGATGTCGGATACATAACATCATGTTCTGGATTAAACTGAGATTGATTATTTAATACAACGGTTACCTTTTCTTGGCTATCTTTCCCTGAGACGGACTGCTCAACCTCTTGCCCAGAAGAAGACATTCCCAGTCCAATGGTGGCACCAATTCCAACAAAAAGCTTTTTCATAAAATTATTTTCCATACGAATATTATAGCACGAAGAAAAAGGCTAGTATTGCAGTTATTTTCTTGCAAAAACACCATTTTCGGGTTATAGTGACTGTCTTATCAGAGATTTTCAGGTGCCTGTCACAGGGCTATTACTACTTAATTTATATTTATGAACCGAGATTACCCATTGGAAAAGACACGAAACTTTGGAGTTATTGCCCACATCGATGCGGGTAAAACAACCACTTCAGAACGTATTTTGTTCTACACCGGAATGTCCCACAAAATTGGAGAAGTGCACGAAGGTGCGGCTACCATGGACTGGATGGAACAGGAAAAAGAGCGAGGAATTACTATTACGTCAGCAGCGACGACTTGTTTTTGGACACCAACATATGTTTCAGACAAGAAAGACATTGCTAAAAAATACCGATTTAACGTAATCGATACCCCAGGACACATCGACTTTACTATTGAGGTACGACGATCACTTCGTGTGCTCGACGGTGCGCTTGTAGTATTCGATGGGGTAGCTGGAGTAGAGCCTCAATCTGAAACCAACTGGCGTTATGCCGACGAAGGGAAGGTGCCACGAATTTGTTTCATCAACAAGCTCGACCGAACCGGAGCATCATTTGAACGATCATATGCATCGATTCTTGATCGACTTACAAAAAATGCCGTGCGATTCCAAATTCCAATCGGTGAGGAAGAAAACATGCAGGGGGTTATTGATCTCTTGAAAATGAAGGCCTACTATTTCGAAGGAAATATGGGGACCGATGTTATGGAGCGAGACATTCCTGAAAATCTCAAAGCTGATGCTGAAAAGTACCATGCAATTCTTATTGAAAAGATCGTTGAAAACGATGAAGCAATGATGATGGAATTCCTTGATGGAAAAACCGAGTTTGATATTGATGCATTGAAGAAAGTGGCTCGTAAGGCAACTATTGCAAATGATCTCGTTCCCGTATTTGCAGGAACAGCGCTTAAAAACAAAGGGGTACAACTTGCTCTTGATGGAGTCGTAGATTATTTACCTGCACCAACAGATTTGGCTGATAATAAAGGAATTAATCCTGATACGGGAGCTGAAGAAATCCGTAAAGCATCTGATAGTGAACCGTTGTCCGCTCTTGCCTTCAAGGTGGCTACCGACCCATTCGTAGGTCAATTGATTTTCTTCCGAGTATATTCAGGAACTATTGAAGCTGGTTCATATATTTTAAACACACGCACCGGAAACAAGGAGCGTATCGGACGAATTCTTCGAATGCATGCAAACGAACGAGAAGAAGTAAAGAAGGTATTTGCAGGTGAAATTGCTGCGGCTGTAGGCTTGAAAGATACTACAACCTCAGACACATTATGTGATCCAGCTCACCCAATCGTATTGGAAGAAATCAAGATTCCAGAACCAGTAGTAAGTCTCAAGATTGAACCAAAGACCAAGGCTGACCAGGAAAAAATGGGTATGGCATTGAATCGATTAGCAGCAGAAGACCCAACATTCCGAGTTACCACTGATCCTGAAACCGCAGATACGATTATCTGGGGAATGGGAGAGCTCCACCTTGATATTATTGTTGATCGTATGAAGCGTGAGTTCGCTGTAGAGGCTAACGTAGGTCGCCCACAGGTAGCTTACAAGGAAACCATTACTGGAACTGCCGAAGTTGATAACAAGTATGTGAAGCAATCAGGAGGAAAGGGTCAATACGGTCACGTAAAAATCCGTATCAAGCCAATGGATCTCGATGTGAGTCTAGAAGATCTTCCAAAGAATGTGAAGCGTTCAGAAGGATTTGAATTCGTAAACAATATCAAGGGAGGCGTGATTCCACAAGAATTCATTGCTCCAGTTGAAAAAGGTCTCAAGGAAGGAATGCAGCGAGGAGTGCTTGCTGGATACCAAATGGTAAACATTTCTGCAGACTTGTTCGATGGATCATCTCATGATGTAGACTCGAGTGAAATTGCCTTCAAGGTTGCCGCGTCACAGGCTATGCAGGAAGCTCTTGCAAAAGCATCACCGGTGATTCTCGAGCCGATGATGAAAGTAGAGGTAACCATCCCAGAAAAATTCTTGGGAGATATTACTGGAAACGTGTCATCAAAACGAGGAATGATTGAAGGGGTAGATGATCGAGGAATGGTGAAAGCGGTTCGTGCGATTATGCCACTGGCTGAAATGTTCGGGTATATGAACAGTCTCCGGTCTATGACTGAAGGACGAGGATCATTTACCATGGAATTCACTCGGTATGATATCGTTCCACGAAATGTGGCTGATGAAATTATCAAGGCACGTAAATAGCAATAAAAAATCTGCAGTAATGCAGATTTTTTATTGCTATTGTTGCTATTTTTACGGTATAATAAATATCATCTTATGATATCACCTAAAAAGATTTTTTGGTTGTCATGTACACTCTTTTCTATTATTGGATACGGAGGTTTTGTGTTTGCTGCGACACTCACTCCTGGGCAAACCCTTGATCCTGTGGCTGATATGTTATGTACGGGACCGAGTGATCCTGATTGTGGAATTATTTTTAATGAACCAGTACTCGAAATAGAGAGTGGATCAGGTATTCCTCTATCTGCTCCCACGGGAACTGATCCTCTTATATATGTAGATGACTCAACGGGTGATTTGTATACTTATGATGGTAGTACTTGGAATATTGTGAGTTCAGGTGGTGGATCAAGTCCGTTTACTATTGAAAATACAGGAAGTATTTTTTCAACAGGTTTAACAAATACAGGATCAGGTTCGAATGCATCATATTCTTTTTTTGTAGGACAAAATGCAGGGTATCAAGCAGCCAATGCGGGGCATTCAAATTTCTTGGGTTCTGGTGCGGGTGAAAATGCAACTGATGCGCTGTATTCAAACTTCATGGGATATACTGCTGGATTTGGTGCAACTGATGCGCAGTATTCGAACTTCTTTGGTTCACAGGCAGGACAAAATGCTCTCGATGCATCATATTCAAACTTCTTTGGACCTAGTGCAGGGAACAGTGCGACTAGTGCATCTTATTCAAATTTCATTGGATTTGAATCAGGAAAAGGTGCACAAAGCGCATCACACTCAATTTTTCTAGGAAGTGAATCAGGAAGCGGTGCGGCTAATGCACCTAACAGTATTTTTATTGGAACATCGTCAGGTAAAAATGATACCGTTGATAATATTTTGACGAGTGATGGTTTTTCAATCCTCATCGGTAATAATACATCAACAGGTGGTTTTTCAAATAGTATTGCTATAGGAGCAAATGCCACCAACACGGCCGTTCATCAATTCATGATTGGGTCTGCCGCTCGTCCTATTTCAGAAACCATTATCGTATTAGATAGTATCGGTGGAGAATGTGTTATTGATAACACCGGAGTTAACTGTTCATCTGACGAATCACTTAAATCAAATATTACTCCTCTCGAGGGAACACTTGATACATTACACAATATTATTCCTGTTACCTACACATGGAATTCAAGCGACCAATCAGCTATAGGATTTTCTGCACAAAATGTACAGGAGTATTATCCAGACATTGTAAAAGAAGGATCTCAAGGTTATCTGGTAATGAATTATGCTAACTTAGTTCCTGTGCTTACTAAGGCCATTCAGGAGCTTGATGTAAAAATGGAAATGGTTGAGAAAAATGCACAAGTTGTTTACACCGATTCAGAAACGTCACTTTCATTCTTGATTCAATGGTTCGCAGATAAAGCCAATGGTATTACTGAATTTTTTGCAGGACGAATTCGCACGGACGAGCTGTGTGTAGGAGAGGTATGTGTTAACGAATCTCAATTACAACAATTGTTAGAAAATTATGAAACCAATATTGATGCAGATGAAAATAGTGAAACAGAAATAATTCCAGAAGAAACTATAGGGACCCCTGAAGAACCTGAAGTCGTAGAGCCTGAGATAGGAGAGACCCCAGAAGAGTCTGAGGCAGTAGAAATTCCAGAACAAGTCGAACACTAAAAGAACCATTCATCAATGGTTCTTTTAGTGTTAAGATATTCTTTTTGCAACGACACTCCAATTTACCTGTGCCAAGTAGTCCATAACATATTGTTTTTTACCACTAGGTTGATAGTCAGCAACATAAGCATGCTCCCACATATCAATACCAAATATAAATTGTGCTGAATTAAGTTGACCAAGATGCTGTTCATCTACCCAGGCAGTAATGAGTTGCTGAGTTTCTTGATCATAGTAGAGAATTGCCCAACCAATACCACGCGTCAGTGCAATTGTTGTAAATCGTGCAATGAACGCATCCCATGATCCAAATTGAGTAATAATTTTTTGCATAAGACTTGAATCTGCTGCGAGGGGTACCGCTTGTCCTTCGAGCTGACGAAAGTAGTATTCATGGTTTTTCATACCGTTGTATTCAAAAGAAAATCTTCGCTGGAGTTCGCCAAGTTCGTAGGTATATTTTTCTGAGTTTTGTGAATATTCAGCAATACGGTCAATAATAAGATTCGTGTGCTTTACATAGCCCTGATAGAGTTTGAGATGTTCCTCGGTAGTGAGGGTAGAAATCCCTCGTAATTCTGGGACAGTAAAGGTTTTTGGTTCATAGTGTTGCATACTTGCAATTTTACCTTAATATGCTAGTATAAGTCTACTATGGCAAAACAATGCGCAATAACTGGGAAATCGTCAATCGTGGGTGGGGGATACTCTAACCGTGTTCGTGCTACCAAATTTAACCCAACAGGTACTCGACGACGATATGCAAACCTTCAGACCAAGACCTATTTCGTTCCTGAAATCGATCAAAAAGTTAAGCTTACTATTTCAGCAAAAGGTATGAAAACCGTTGCTAAGAAAGGAGTTTATGTAGCCCTGAAAGACGCAGGTATTATTTAATCCAAAGACCTTCACCATCAGTCTCAAAAGTAATGGTGCCTAATCCTATCGTTGATAGGATTTTGATTTTTTGGGAAAAGAGTCGATTCGTAACAGAAGGGTGTGGATGGTGATAGGAATTATTTTTTCCTGCAGACACAATAGCGTATTCTGGGCGTACCTGCTCGAGAAACTCATCAGACGTAGAAGTTTGTGATCCATGATGTCCAAGTTTTAAAATACTTGATGTAATACCATCACGATCTGTACGAGCAAGAAATTGTTCCACAGAAATAGGAGAATCTCCTGTGAGGAGAAATGAGGTGTTGTCGTACACAAGTCGTGCAACAATAGATGCATCATTGGGTTCTTTAAAAGAAGCAGTGTCTTGATCAGGGAAAAGAATGTCTAAATAAACCCCATGAGCATGGTCAAGGATAATACGTTCACCTCGTCGTGCAAGAATAGTATGTACTCCAGGTTCGTCACGTACACGATCATTGAGAGCGATATCAAAACTCGTCCCTGATGATATTTCCGAACGAAGGAAATTTTTAACAGTATACTGTTCAAATACTTGAACAAGTCCTGCAATATGGTCTTTGTCGGGATGAGTTGCAATCACAAGATCAAGGTCAGTATCGAATGAGGGTATTACTTCATGAAGTTTTTGAATAACGGCATCATCGGGACCTCCATCGATGAGTATGTCGTTACCTGATGGGGTGCGAATATAGATAGCATCGCCCTGTCCTATATCAAGAAATGATACCTGAAGTACTGTGGTGGGACGCAAAAATTGCACATACTGAAAGGTGTATATGTTTGCCATAATAAGAATCCCGACAAGAATGCTCCATTTTTTCATAAAATATACTATACTATAGTCCTATGGATATCGTTACTATACTATTTGTTATTATTATTTTAATAGTTTCTATTATTTTTCATGAACTCGCTCATGGCGCGGTTGCAGATTGGTTAGGAGATCCGACGGCGCGTCTCGCTGGGAGGCTTACCTTGAATCCTCTAGCTCATATGGAATGGCTCGGATCGGTTATTTTACCACTCCTGTGTATTTTATCGGGATCAGGTTTTATTATTGGTTGGGCAAAACCAGTACCCTTTACGCCACAACTCCTCAAAAATCAGCGATGGGGCGCAGCACTGGTTGCGATAGCAGGACCCCTGACGAATATATTCTTTGCAGTCCTTGCAGGAATAGCATTTCGTTTCTTAGAGAATCCTATCTTCTTATTAATTGTGAACATCAATGTGGTCTTGTTTGTGTTTAATCTTATTCCGTTACCACCCTTGGATGGACACCATATTCTTGGAGCACTTATTCCTAAGTATCGTGTATGGTCAAATAACTTGATGCGAGGCTATGGATTTGTTATTATGATAGGAGTTATTTTGTTTGCAGGGGCATTTATTTCTCCAGCGGTTTCATTTATCAGTAGATTTATTCTTGGATAACACCTTACACATCATGCGCTCATTTATAAAAAACATTTTCATAAGTACCGCTGTAGGTATAGCATTGCTCGGTGGAGCAGTTACTGTTTTTGCAGCAGGAAATATTGATAGTGTTAAAAAATATTCTCAATTCATCAATACTGATATCAATGAAGACCTCGTACAGGATCTTATTAATTGGTCACCAACAGAGGGTGGTGCAACAGTTAGTGATACCGCGATCACAGGATACATTTGGGGAGAGACTGTTGGTTGGATTAATTTGAACCCTTCAGGGAGTGGGGTAATAAATACTTGTAGTGGTGTTCTTTCTGGGTATGCTTGGGGACACAATGCTGGTTGGATTAATTTTAATCCAACAAATGCGACTATTGCTCCAAATATTAATACAAGTACTGGAGAAATTACTGGGCAGGTGTGGTCACAAAATTATGGGTGGATCGAACTCGCATCAACCGAAACAGGTTTTCTTGGTCTAAACACAAGCTGGAGACCTTCGTCTGATTGTACTAATCCACCACCACCACCAAGCGGTGGTCAAAGTCATGTCCTTAAGGTGAATAAGCAAGTAGTTGGAGGGCCTGCCGTCCCATCAGATTTCATTATTTCTGTTAAAGAAAGTGGTATTAATGTAGGAGGGTCTCCCTTTGCGGGATCTGTTCAAGGAGCATCAGTAATTATTACTACAGAAAAAGCAAAAACATTTGTTATTACAGAGCAATCCTCAAGTGACTATGTAGCAACTTTCTCGGGAGATTGTGCTCCATATGGTGTTGTTTCTTTTGATCAGGCTGATCCGGTCTTTACGAAGACGTGTACCATTATAAACACCTATCAAAAAATTGATGAACAAGGGAAAATCTATACATGTAAAGATCCTGCCGCATTAAATTATGATGCAAATCCTAATACGTTCGCAAAAAATAGTCTTTGTAAATATAAAATTCTAGATGATCAAAACAATCTGTATGCATGTAAAGATCCTGCTGCATTGAATTATAATCTTGATCCAAAGTTATTAGAAAATAACAATCTTTGTACCTATAAAAAAATCTCAGAAGAAAATCTTGGAGATAGGTATGGTTGTAAAGACTCACAAGCATTGAATTATAATGCTGATCCGAAGGTTCTTGGTAATAATTCATTATGTAGCTATCAGGAAGATGGTTTTGCATGTAAAGATGAAAGAGCTGATAATTATGATGCTGATGCAAGTCTCAAATCAGATAGTTCACGGTGCATTTATCCAAGGGAAATGTATACCTGTAAAGATCCTTTTGCTTTAAATTTTAACGCGGATACTACCGCACCAACAGATAATACTCTTTGTCAGTATCCTCGACCAGAATCAAGAAATAGAGAGCTTACATTACTGGTCCTTACTCTTCTAGGACTCGCGTCAACCATACCAGGACTTACTACTCGAGCAGGGAATATGGTTTCAACCTTTGTATTTGGTCGCAAGAAGGTGCGAGGAGTGGTATATGATAGTAAAAATAAAGAACCATTAGACCCTGTATATGTTTCTGTAATTGATCTTACAACCAATCAAGAGGTTAAAAATCAAGTGACAGATATAGAAGGTCGATTTGGATTCGTTCTTAAAAAAGGTCACTATAAAATTACTGCAGGCAAAACTCACTATCAGTTCCCATCAATACTCCTTGCGGGACGAGCAAGTGATGAGGTGTATGATCGATTATATTTTGGAGAGTCGTTTACTGTAGAGAATGAAGAACAAGTAGTAACGGTAAATATTCCTATGGATCCAACGGGTGATGATTGGAATCAACAGGAGAAACACCGTATGAATTTGCTACAGTACCTCATAAAGGGTCAGACAAAATACATATGGATTTTTAACGCACTTTTTGCTATCGGATTCCTTGCATCAATTATGATTACGTACTTCTATCCTACATGGTGGAATTATGTCATGACGGGATTATATGTAGTGCTCGGACTGGTACAAGTATATGGACGTGGTCCTGTGTATGCAGGTAAGATTACTAAAAATGGAGTACCTCTTGCAGGCGCTATTGTGCACATTTGGAATGCGAACCTTAATCACGAGGTTGCAAAAAAAGTAACTGAAACATCGGGGGCATATTATGCTATTGTGCCAAAAGCTGATTACTATGTCACCATAGATCAGAAAAACCCAGATGGAACCTTTACCAACATATTCACATCGAATGTGTTCCATGCAAATCATGGGTGTATCGATAAAAAGTTCGATATATAATCTCAAAAAAACCACTGGTAAAACCGGTGGTTTTTTGGTATAGTAATGGTTCATTAATTAATAAACACTTAGAAATCACTATGAACTTTAAAACAGAACGTACCTATGTCATGATCAAGCCTGATGGGGTACAGAAAGGACTTATTGGAGAAGTTATCAAAAGATTTGAACAGCGAGACCTGAAAATTGTTGCTTTGGAAATGTTTCAACCTACTCATGAATTGATTGATGCCCACTACCCAAAGGATGAGGTGTGGGTTACTCGTCTTGGTACAAAAACACTCAGCACCTATGCCAAGTATAATGTTGATCCCACAGAAGCCCTTGGTGTTGCAACAGCAGAAGAAATTGGTCCTATGGTTCGTAAGTGGCTCATTGACTACATGACATCAGCACCACTCGTTAAAATGGTAGTAGAAGGCGCTCATGCTGTAGACGTTGTTCGTAAAATTGCAGGGCCTTCGTTGCCTTATATTGCAGAGATTGGAACTATTCGAGGAGACTTTTCTGTCGACTCTCCAGCAATCGCAAATACAGAAAAACGAGCCGTTATGAATATCATTCATGCATCAGAGACACCAGAGGAAGCAGCTCATGAAATCAAGCACTGGTTTGGTGGAGAAAAAGCGATTCATTCATACAAACGACACGGAATCGATGCGTAGGCTATCCCTCTCCACGATAGTGGAGAGGGTGGACGCCGACAGGCGGACGGGTGAGGTTGGTGAAATTTGCACATTTTAAAAACATGCTATAATGAACCTAGTTCTTGTATCGAAAAAGATTTCTGAACAAAATCCTTTTAGGGAATCTGCGTAGTATTACCCCGTGGGGCAGTGCTCAAGACAACCATCTTTACGATGTTGTCAGATTCTTTATCGAGTGCAAGAACTACCAAAACATCCCCTTTGCGGGGGTTTTTTGGTATAATTTATCCATGAAGCCTTGGATCAAAAACCTCATAGCTTTCACTGGAATGACTATTCTGGTGTTTGTGTTGCATGTGCTTGCTACCAAGATGAGTTTTTATTATATCTTCTGGTGGTATGACAGCATGCTGCATATATTGGGCGGTATGGCCGTGGCATTTTTCGGGTACATGTTTTTAAAGGGTAATCGAGAAAAATTCATACCACTCCTCGCAGTTGCCGTTGGAGTAATTTGGGAAGTTTTTGAACGATTAGGGCATATATGGTGGCCAGGATATATTGGATTCGGTGGTCCTTGGGATACAATTTTTGATGTACTCTGTGCTATACTTGGAGCACTTATTATAATTATATGGCAAAAAAACAACACTACGCGTATATAACGTTTCACGGAGCAGCAGGCGAGGTAACGGGTGCAAATTTTCTATTAGAAATTGATGGAAAAAGAATTTTGGTTGATTGCGGAATGCATCAAGGTGAGCAAAAGAACGAAGATAAAAATTGGGTTCCGTTTGCCTATGATCCTGCAAGTATTGATATGTTGTTTGTAACCCATGCACATTCTGATCACATTGGTAAAATCCCTAAATTAGTAAAGGATGGTTTTCGCGGTCCGATTTATTCTACTGAGCCTACGCGAGACATTTCGAGGTTGATGTTCGAAGACGCTTTAGGGCTCCTTGAGGATGATGCAAAAAATCGCGGCGTAGAAAACTTGTACGAGGAAAATGATATTACACAGGCTATGAGTCAGTGGAAGATCGTTCCGTATCATGATGTTATTAAAATCTCAGAAGACCTTTCTGTGAAAATGTATGATGCGGGTCATGTGCTCGGTTCATCAATGATGGAATTTGATTTCAAAGGCAAGAAACTTTTGTGTACAGGTGATTTGGGAAACACACCAACACCTCTCCTTAGGGATACTGAAACAACGAGTCAGCCGCATTTCCTCCTTATGGAATCAGTATATGGTGATCGCAATCACGAAGATCGTGAGGATCGTCGGGATCACCTCGCTCGTGTGATTCAGGACACTGCAAAAAATCATGGAACTTTAATGATCCCGTCATTTTCACTTGAACGAACCCAAGAAGTTCTTTTTGAGCTGAATGAACTTATCGAGGAGGGTCGTGTACCTAAAATGCCTGTATATTTGGATTCACCACTTGCGATTGCTATTACTGAAGTGTACCGAAACCATATAGATTTTTTGAACAAGGAGGCACGAGATCTTTCTAAAATAGATGATATTTTTGACTTCCCTGGACTGATCGTAACACGGACTCGTGATGAATCTAAGGCGATCAACGAAGCACCAGATCCAAAAATTATTATTGCAGGATCTGGAATGATGAATGGTGGCCGTATTATCCATCATGCACGCCGCCATGCAGGCGAATCGCGTGCAACGTTGCTTCTGGTAGGGTATCAGGCCGTAAATACACTCGGTCGTAGATTTCAAGATGGTGCCAAAAATATCATGATTGGTCACGATGTGATTGATGTGAATTGTAGTGTAGATACAATCTCTGGATATTCTGGACATAAAGGGTCTGATCAGCTTGTAGAATTCGTAGATGCGATCAACGCAAACATTGAAAAAGTATTTTGTGTCATGGGAGAAACTAAGTCACAAATGTATCTGGCGCAGCGATTACAAGACCAGGTTGGGGTACATGCCGTTGCGCCGGCGGAAGGGGAAAAGGTAGAGTTACTTTTTTAAATCTATTTGGAATATAAAAACACTACGAGGTAGTGTTTTTATATTCTCCACTTTCGATGAGCTCTAATTTCAATTCCTGCTCGAATTGTTTCAAGAATTCATGTCTGCGCACAACCATATCCTTTGCTGTTTGTGTATGAAGCCGTTCTGGTACCACTAATAATCGTTGATAAAGGAGGTTGAGGCTGGCGGTAATACCTTCGGGTACTTTTTGTTCACAGAAAGGGTCTTCTTTGCTGTAGAGCGGGATATTCATTTGTCCTCCGGATGAGAATGTTCTCATAAGGGATATGGCTCCACTCGCCTCAAGCCTATCAGCGTCTTGGAGTACATGCGATTCGAGACTCGAAGCCTGTAATCCTTTAGACCAAGAACATTCCAGAATACAGGTGATCACAGAGGGAATTTTTTCAGAAGGAAACAAAGGTTCATTTGCAAGAATTTCTTCTGCAAGCTTTGCACTTTCCTCGGTTGCGAATTTACTACGGGGATCATTTTTTTGATAAGTAACCAAGTCGTGGAAAAACGCCGCAGCAGTTACAATGTCTCTATCAGCGTGTTCTTTTTCTGCGATATGTATCGCCATAGTCACTACTCTTTTAATGTGAGCCAAGTCGTGGGAAGGATCATCTTTTGGAATATGTTTGGTCGTTATTTCCAAGAGGCGCAAATGAATTGGGTTCATAGGTTTATATTCTCGCAGGAGTTTGTCCATTTGGCAAGCCTCATCAGCTGCATCAGTCAGGTTTCGCACGTCACCCTTTCTGAAGGATAGGGAGGTATGTTGACATAAATTAAAACTATGATACAATAGTAAAGAACAAAAAACAAAAAACATGTCCAAAAAAAATTTAGAACCATTGGTAAAATTTTACAAATCTAAAGATTTTCGTAAAACAAGCTCATTAATTGGGTATTTCACCCAAGGTGCAAGTGCTTTACTTGGAGAGAAGGTAAAAGAGATTATTGTTGATATTGATAATTGTACAATTAGTATTGCTACACCGATGTGTAACAATCCTACCAAAATCTCCAAAGACAGAGGTTTCTCACTTAAGCTAGATAGTGATAAGATAGAGAAATTCGCTGGGACTTATGAGCTTAAAAAATTGAATGAAGATGATTTTGGCTTAGTACGCAGCAAGAAAGAGTTCTAAGTGAGAATTGTTTAAACAGTGAAAACCAAGATACATTATCCTTGGTTTTTATTTTTGAACAAGATATACTAGTAGTATGATCAAAAAGTCTCAAAATCTTCCTATTAAAATTTGTGTTTCTGGTGCGCGCGAAACATCTCACTGTGGAATAGATTCCCTTGATATGGCAGAAAAAATGGGTGCAGAGATTGCACAACATGGATGTATTATCACCACGAGTGCCGTTGCAGGGTTTCCTATGTGGGCAGCACGAGGTGCTAAAAAAGCAGGAGGTATGACGGTTGGGTTTTCTCCGGCTACAAATTTATATGAACACGAAAATGTGTACCGGCTTCCGACAGAAAACCTTGATGTGATTGTGTATACGGGATTTGGATATGCAGGATCTGATCTCCTTCTGATGCGATCAAGCGATGCTATTATTTTCGGGTGTGGACGTATTGGAACCATTCATGAATTTACTGTAGCGTTTCAAGAGAGAAAGCCTATTGGTATTCTCGAAGGGGCTTGGGATACCGTAGAACTCCTCAAGGATATTATGGCGCGCGATATCGAACGACCTCATGATAATATTGTGTTCGACAAGGATCCAAATCGGCTGATTGAACAGTTAATAGCCGTGGTAAAAAAGGAGCGCGCAAAATAAAACACCCATTGGGTGTTTTATTTAACTTGTGCAACAATTCGTTCGAATGAGGTAGGACTTGTGTGTGCAATTTCAGAAAGCATTTTTCGGTTAACATCGTAACCTGCTTTTTTGAAAGATCCCATGAACTTAGAGAATGAGAATCCAAGTGGTCGGAGAGCCGCGTTGAGGCGTACCATCCAAAGTCCTCGGAATTCTGATTTCTTGTCCTTTCGGTGAGCGAAAGCGTACACACCAGCTTTACGAAGGGCTACTTTAGCATCCTTCTCCTTGCGTGATCGTCCAAAACGAAAACCCTTAGCATCCTTAAGAATACTCTTTCGTCGTTTTAATGCGGTTGTTCCTCGTTTTACTCGTGACATATAATTTAAAAATTAATCGATGTTAAAAGACTATTTAACCAATCCTGGAAGGAAACGTGCTTTTGATTTATTACTAATAGGGAAGTCGTTCTTAACTTTAGCATTGAGCTGACTTGATCGGCTTTTCTTAGCATTAAAATGGTTAATACCCGGAGCTCGAGTCTTCAATTTCCCATTTTTAGTAATAGTAATCCGTTTCGTGTAGGATTTGTTCGTTTTCATACGTTTGAGGAGTGTAGCAAAAAAAAACTTACCTGTCAACAAAAATACCCCCTAAAGGGGCTTATTTCTGTTTTTCTAAAGTTGCAACGATTCCCTTAGGACTGTCCTTGAATCCGTCCACAATACGATGAGGAACCTTTACGAAATTAATAATACGTTCAAGGCGTTCCTGGAGGAACTTCTTGTCCATGTATTTACTACGTCCTTTAAGGAAAAGCTCTACTTTTACACGAGATCCATCAGTAAGCCACTCATCCACCTTTTTGGCTTTAATGGCAATATCTCCATCACCCGTACCTACCTTGATTTGAACATTTTTAACTTCACCGGCTATAGACGCTGCCTTGGTCTTCACCTTAATTTCTTTTTGTTTCTTGCTCTGGGTGTACTGAAATTTACCGTAGTCCATGATTTTGGCCACAGCAGGAACGGCGTCAGGAGATATTTCAATCAAATCGAGCCCAAGCTCTTTTGCTTTCTTGATTGCGTCCCGAGTACTCATCACACCAAGATTTCCGAGCTCATCAGAAATTACACGAACTTCTGCTGAACGAATAGCATCATTGATTTTTATTTTGTCGAGTTTACTCATTAGTTTACTCAGTATACGTATTTTATGGTATTGTGCAAGGATGAGCGGCGAAGTAGATCCAGTGTTAATTCTTGATAAACAAGAGGGAGAGACTCCCTTGGAGTGTATTATTCGTTTTAAAAAAAGTCATCCAGAATATCAAAATGTAAAAATGACCTACGCAGGACGCCTTGATCCTATTGCAAGCGGGGTGCTGGTTATCCTTACGGGAGATTTTGTGCATAAAAAAGAACTATTTACGAAACTTCCCAAGGTTTACGAATGTGTTGCGCTCTTAGGAGTAGAGACAGATACGTATGATGTGTTAGGGATGCCTTCCGCCTCAAAACTCCCCCTAACCCCCTCTTGGCAAGAGGGGGAAACCGCGCCAGAGAAACTACGTACTTTTATCGGCACGTTCTCCCAAGAATACCCTCCATACTCTTCCAAAACAATTAATGGCAAACAAATGCATACCCTGGCACGTGAGCATGGATTTGAGGGCTTAGAGATTCCAAAACAAACAGTGACCGTAAAAACCATCTCAAATATTCGTATGGCATCTGTGGCAACCGAGGACTTGGTTCAAGGAATTATTGAAACTATCAAGAAAGTGAAAGGTGATTTTAGACAGGAGGAGAGTATTAAGGCTTGGGAAACTATAAGTACTCCCCCCGCCGCCTCCGGCGAGCGCCCCCCTCTAAAAGAGGGGGAAAGGGTGCCCCTTGTACTGTTTACGATAGAAGTTTCTGGAGGGACCTATATCCGTAGTATTGTGCATGAACTAGGGCGTCAATTGGGCTGCGGAGCTTGTATTATAAGGCTCAAAAGGACCTCGGTGGGTGAGTACCGACTACTTGACAAATAGGTGTATTTATGCTAAGATAGTGGTATGACTTTAAAAAATACCTATAATCAAATAGCTCTTACGCTTGTTGCGAGTATGGTAATGCCAGTACTTGCCCTAGCTGCAGGAACCCCTACGATTACTCTTGATGGGGTAACTAATATCAACGAGCACAATGCAACGGTGATAGTTTCGTATGATTCAGGTGGTAACGACTATGCATTTTTCCGTGATACCCCAACGGTATTTGTGGAATATACAAATATAAAAACAGGTGAAGCTCTGCTTTCAGCGTACGCTTCTCAGTCTGGAGTGTTTCGAACAAATTCATTTGGTGTGTACGATCTTGAAAAGGCTACGGCGTATTCATATCGAGGAGTTTTGAAATTTGAATCAAAAACGTTTTATACTGAACCCAAGACGTTTACTACGAAAGGTAAGGTTGCAGTAGTTCAAGATACTACACCTTCTCCGACTACTCCTACAAAAGATACAACCATTGGAACAATTCCTGGTGTCGATAGTGTAACTACACTTGGAACAAAAATTGTTGCCAATGCAAAAAGTACTATTATGACCGGGGGTGCGACTCATAAAAATGGAGTGGTGATTGTTGTTACTAATGAACAAGCACGAACAAGTGTAGGTGATACCTTTACGTATACCATTCAGTATCAAAACACAAACAAGGATAGTCTTAAAAATGCCGAGTTACTCATCAAGCTCCCCGAGCAGTATGAGTTTGTGAAAAGTTCATTTGATATGGATTACAACGAACGTGATAATACGGTTACGTACATTGCAGGACGTGTTGCAAACGGTACGGTGAAAACAGTAACGTTTACCGCACGAGCTATCGGAGACGGAACGACCGAAGTACAAACAACGGCAACACTCTTCTACGAAGGTGGAAAGATTTCAGCATCAGATCGTGATAGTTTCCACGGAGGTTCAAAAAGTATCCTTGGAGCATCAGTATTTGGAGCAGGATTTTTCCCCCAAACCCTTGGTGGATGGATGGCGATCCTTATCGTTATTGTAGTCATCATTATTATTGCACGTCGCTATACAACAGTTCCCGTATCTCAACCAAACATACAAGATCAAAAAACCGCCTAGGCGGTTTTTTGATGGATTGACTTTTTTTGCAATCGGCGTACAATTTAAATAAATCAAACTTAATAACGATGAAAACAATAGTATATTGCATTGGTTACGTACTGATGCTTACGATGAGTGTGCATGCCCAGTATTGGCCAGGCAGATTCAACAATTACTCGCTCGGAGGAAATAATCGGAATGGTGTTGGGGGTGGGGTTGGATTTGGCCAGATGCCACTATTCTCCTATAACTACAACGGTTTTTTCTACAATAATGACGGGGTAAACCTGAGCATTAATACTCCTTGGGGTGGAGGATCCCTTTCATTTCCTACGAATACGCTTCGTAATGGCGCTAGTTACACCTATAATATGCCTAATACGTATGATGTGTCCACTACGTATAATGTATCCACATTCTCATCTCAGGGGTATTACCGTAATACTCCAAGACGATTACGTAGAGTAAGTGAATTTGAGATTGATTATAGTAATCCTGATCTTGCTATAAATCGTAATGTATCTTCAACATCAATTCAACAAGACTGCTGTGTGAAGGTGCTCCATTGGACTCAAAAAATGGTTACGGTGAGCATTAAAAAGTTCTCTGGTAGTGGGACTGATGGCTCTGTCTATCAAAAAACAGAAATTATCCAGCGGCTTGAGTGGGTGCTGGAGTAATCTGTTCGCACTGCTTGGTGAGAACAGGTTGTAGTGGCAAGGATAAGTCCTTGCCACTTTTTTTATTTTTTGATACACTGCGGTCGTGTCCTAAGGTCAGATCTTGAATTTTAGACACAAAAACATTCCCCTGTAGCTCAGCGGTAGAGCAAACGACTGTCAAATGGCAGCTTCCTAGAGAAATCTAAGTCGAATAATAAGGTGAACTGCTGGAAGCCCCACTTTGTTTCAAAAGGGTAATCAGCATCCAAGCCCCGAGTGAGTCCGATTATTCGGACGAATCGACGGGAAGGTTCAGAGACTATCTCGCAAGAGAGTAGCTCCGCGAAAGTGGCGCGAAGCGCCTTACATCCTCATCTTATAAAGAAAGGATGATGATATAGTCCATGCCATCAGTAATGATGAATAACCCGCACGAGACGCGTTGATAAATAAGGAGATTCGATTTTCCGAAATGACATACGCCTCTAGGACTCGAACTCCAGAGTAAAAACTGCCTAATTAGGTGGTTTTTACTCTTGCAAAGAGAATATAGAGGAGTATTATATAGAGTATATGAATAAAAATCCTATGGAAAGTGCGAATCGAAGCCTGGACAATAATGCAGAAGAAAAAAATAACCTTCCTGGGCTCATGAAAGATCTAGATCTTCTTAATAAGGAAGAAAAAGACTTGATTTCAAAAAAAATAGAAAAAATAGAAACAAAATTAGATTTTAAACCTTTCTCAAGTTTTGGAAAAAAAATCGAATCACTTCCATCACTGGTGGACAAATACATCAATGGAGAAAAGAAGGCAGAAGGCGAAAATTTTAGTCTTGAAATTTATGGAGCAAACAAGGCGCCACACACAGGTCCATCTGGTGGACCAAGTGGATCCATTACCTATGGCGGTAGTAGTTATTGGAACGGACTTAAAATTTTCGATAAAAATGACAAAGAAAATCCTCTCCACGAAACAGGTTTACAGTTATGGAGAGACGGGCAGTCAAAGACAAACGAAACATATGTTCATCAAATAATTGGACCATCAATTATTGAAGAGACAGATAATTCGGTAAAATTTGGCTATCGTGGAGGTACAGGCTATGTAACCATTCAAGAATTTAAGAAAGATAGTAAAGAACTTAAGACTTTAGAAAAGTTTGATTATTCAAAATGGCTAACAAATAAGGAATTAAATATCGAAGAGCCTGCAGATATAAAGAAATGGATTAGAACCTACACTGGCGATTATGGTCTGGAAGAGGTAAGAGATTTTGATAAAAGCAGATTTAAAGATGATATAGAGATTTATATATCTGATAGAGCGAACAGAGATTTTGATGCAACCGAGTGGAAATATAAGCTATTTGTTCACAAAAAAGGAAAAGGTATTGCTGAGCAATACTTGGATAGAGGTAAGAATACGCTTTTCAAAATGGTTGATTATAAGAATGGGTTCCTTCTTAAAAGCATAAAAGGTATGTCGTTTGAAAAACCATTTTCTCTAAACGAGAATACAGAAAGTGGTCCCCACGAGACCCTTGATGAAATTACAGCAAAGCTTAAGGAGATAGAGAAAAAGAAAGCGAGTATTTTAGAAGAGATGTCTTCACAGATAAAAATACTTCCAGCGGCAGCAGAGAATTTTCACTATTCTTTTAAGACATCCATGAGTCCTGTTTTTAAGAAACCTGAGGATGTTAAGTGGGAAACGATGAATGAGTTCGTGGAATATCAGGATGCAAGAAAGGAAAATCTCTATATAAATCCAGAAACACAGAATTTGGACTTTGATAAATTAGAATCATTTATTCCAAAGAATCCTGATTGGGTTGGGAAACAGCGTAGTGAAGTATACGCTGAGATTGTTCAACAGTATAAAGATTCATATTATATTCCTGGAGTTGAACTTGCAATTTGGTATGCACAAAATCCAGAGAAAACACCAGATGTATTAAAAGATAAAGTGGTTACATTTATAGGATCTCCTTTTATTGACAGATCAGTAGGGTCTTCCTTGGAAAGATGGAGTAATCTCGGTGTTAAATTTAATGAAGAGAAAAAAAGGTTTGAGGAGTACGGCTTAAATGTAATGGGTAAATATTCAGATGATAATATTGTCCTACTAAAAAAACCTATCGACACGAAAGAACAGGCACCCATTTAGGGGGTGTTTTGTTTTGTAGTCCCTCTTTTATTCTTCCCGATACGTAAACGCCTGACCCTTCCAAATCATCTCGAAGATCATCTTGAGAGTGCTCGCAAATTCCTTGTTCTCGATAATAAATCCAAATTTTTCTTTATAGTTCACTACCGAAACCTTATTTCCATACATTCCAATTTCTATATCGGAATGAAACACTGAGGGTGGCAATAATTTTGTTTCTCGTAGCTCAGTTTGGTCTTTCTTTGCAAGTGCAATCACTTCGGGTGAATGTTCACCGATGATGCGGACCTTGTTTCCAAGTTCCATGCGATGTTTTACATGTTGCCCATGGACGCGACCACCCATATAGACAACATGTCTTGGTGAAGTAAAAGCAACTGCATCACCCTTGTAACGAAGTGCATCTTCATGGATTTGTTTAAGACCTTCATCCCCTTCAAAATAGAATATATGTGGCTTGTTCCCTGTGGTGTTATTCAATGCATTGAGCTCAGGAAGAACTGCTTCAAGCTTAGCAAGAACTTCTTTTTGTTGGCTAACAAGCAGTGCAGGATCTTGAGCGAAATAGGTAATCTTTTTTCTTTGAGTACTTTCTTTCAAAAGTCCTTTAATTACCAGCGAACGACAAATATCATAGGTGTATGTACGAGGAACCCCGCTCCGACGAGAGATGTCAGAAGTGGTTGCGTTTCCAAGTTCAAGAATCGTCACATACGTAGCGATTTCTTTTTCACTATAGCCGAGACTTGATAATGTGGTTTGAATGCTCATATTGTCGTAAATAAGTTACAAATATAGTTCTAAAATATGCTTATATAATATGGTTAAATCTGTAATTCAGTATATACCTAACATTATTTGTAGCATAAAATTTAATAAATGTACATGTTCATATATAGTTTGAGAGAATCTTATTTCTTTACAAAATGATTATTATGAAAAAAATACTGTATATCCAACCGTATGACAGGCCTTGGATAGATAAAACAAGCATTCTGTCACGTAAAAAAGCCTGTATTTCCAGAGTTCCCTATGAACTCGGAACATTTCTGCATGAAGTAGAAGAATTTGATATTCTAGACCTCAATCTTGAACTCAAATTTCTGGAAGTGGAGGTTGTTATTAGTGAGAGACTTAATAGTTTCAAACCGGATATTGTGTTTATCTCAATGCCTACCTTTACTGTTGCGGACCAGGTAAAACGAATTGCTGGTTGTATTCCGACTACCATACGAACAGTCCTTGGAGGAAGTTCTCTTGGGCTCATCAAAGATTGGCCCGTACGCAATGGGTATCAAGTGCACACCTGTTACGATGGTTGGGGTCATGAACTACCAGAAATACTTGATAGTTCAATGTCGACTACTTATATCCATGGAACTCGTAATTCTATCGCAGACGATTACGAACCTGAAGCATTCTATACCATAAATGGAACGTTTAACTTTTCACAATTACTTGCTCGGTATAAACATCAGTCAATTATTCCCAGCGGAATTCTTGAGATGTCTCGCGGATGTATGTTTGGATGTAGTTTCTGTGCCTTAAACAAAGACCGAATGGGACTTTTTACAAGAAAACCTCTTACGGTTTATAAGGAAGCAGAATATCTAGCAAAAAATGGTATTGAATACTTTCATATCATTGATCCAACGTTCGGTCTTGCCAAGTCAGAAACAGAAGAGCTGATTGCATACCTTACTCAATTAAAAGGCTCCTACCCCGCAATTGCATTTGAAGTACTTACTCGTCCGGAACTAATAACTAAAGAGTTTGCACAAAAATTAAAATCGATGGGAGTGGTACGCTGCGGAATCGGTATGGAAACGATGTCAGAAGATCAGTTGAAGGAAGTATCTAAAACAGTTCGTACAAATAAAACTTCGCGTGCGGTATATACTCTTGCAGAGCAAGGCATTCAAACAAAACTGTTTCACATGCTGTTTTATAAAAAACTATCCGTTGAAACCATTCAGTTTGTCTTACAACTTAGTAAAGACAAGGTTCCGTTCATTGTACAAAGCTCGTTCAATCGTCCACTTTCAAATCCCTCCAGTACAAATCCCATTCAGTATGACCAAACAGTGTTTCATCCGATTTGGGACACTCACGAGGAATTACTTGAATACCTATTGATCAACCTAGCATTTCCTTCGATGGATGTTGGTAATAGTATGGAACACCAAGCAGAGCTGCAAACCATTCTTTCTAGGATGATAAGCAATGGAGATGACTTGAAGTTTCTTGCAGAATTCAATTCTGAAAATAATTTTCTTACTCTCAACACAGGGACTGGGGGATATAATTACAAACACCAAGACCTTCTACCGGTACACAGATTAATTTACTTAAAAACTTAAAAAAATGGAAACAACAGAAATCAAAATTCCATCTTCCGATGAGGAACGATTCGAATAACCGAAAGTAACCGAAAGGGGCCTGCTACATAAGCAGGCTTTTTTAGTATTGAAATTCCTCGGCGATCGCGACTCGGAAATAGTTGAGCTGATTCCAGGGTGGTGAAAGTATACGGATCTATTGACTTATTTATAATCAATGATATAGTAAATTCAAATTCTTTCTTAATCAAAAAACAAAAAACATTGGAAAAGCTACGCATTCTCGAAAAAATTGTCCCTGACTACACCAATAGGTTTCTTCGGGGAGAATTCAATCTCGGGGAAATGCCACTGCTTGCAGCGTTGGGTAAGAAGGTTCAGGAAGTAATTACTTCTCAAAATACCGATCAGGTCTACATCATTGCATGTC
>CAZUIQ010000012.1:0-12343 GCA_964620085.1 uncultured Candidatus Saccharibacteria bacterium
TATGAAACAGGAGACGGGGCGATTTTTTGATATCAACAAGTTACCGAAAGATTACGGTATTTTGGTGTTTCCAATCTCGATTGCGAGAGCAGACAATAAAAACGGACAAGATCCAATACAATGTTTTGAATATATTCAACACCTTTCTCCAAAGAAAATATCTGAGCCTAAGGTGGGACTTAATATGATATATAGTGACGCGCTGTATATGCACTCACAAGAAGCTGCCAGTTCGCTAAAAGCAAAATTTATGAGTATTGTGTTACAGCATAAAAATGCTTTTAAAAAGTTAGTAACAAAAAACTGGGAAGATTTTCAAATTCAACAAGCATTTTCTTTTGGTGTTTGGAACCAGTTATATTTAGACTATAAAGATGGAGACTTTGCATCGGATTTTGCAAAAATTAAAAAAATATATCAAGAAGATTCTTATTTTCAAAAACTTGTTACAGATGATGTGCAGTTTTGTAATAGAGAATTAACCAAAGAGCAATTGGATTTCTTCCTGGAGGAGCATTTGATGCTTTATTTGTTGTCTAAAAAAAGAATTGTTTTACCTAATGAGTATATTCAAGGAAGAGAGAGATGGATTCTATGGTGCTATCCAGGAGTTCAACTGAAGGGGCAAATCTACATGTATCAGAAGAACTTTTTTGAATTATCTACTCCAGAAAATCCGTATCAAAATTGTTTCTATGATTTACAAAAGAAACTCTTGATTGATTTTACAAAAATTGACTTGGATACTTATAATTACGAGTATTAAAAATCTATGAACCCTTACGATCACAAAACAATTGAAAAAAAATGGCAGGAGAAATGGGAGCAGGATGGAATTTACAAGACTGCGGAACATTCGGAAAAACCGAAGCAGTTTGTGTTGGACATGTTTCCGTATCCCTCAGGAGAAGGGCTCCATGTAGGACATCCACGTGGATATATGGCAACTGATGTATATTCTCGTATGAAGCGCATGCAAGGATTTAATGTACTCCACCCTATGGGATGGGATGCTTTTGGATTGCCTGCAGAAAACTATGCCATCAAACATAAAATTCACCCTCGCAAAGCAGTAGAAGAAAACATTGCACGGTTCAAGAAACAGCTCGGGCTTATGGGTGTTGATTATGATTGGTCACGAGAAATTAATACGACTGATCCTGCGTTTTACAAGTGGACCCAGTGGATATTTTTACAGATGTACCACAAAGGACTTGCCTATGAATCATGGGAACCCATTAACTGGTGTCCAGAATGTCAGACAGGTCTTGCAAACGAAGATGTGGAAAGTGATGGGACGTGTGAGCGCTGTGGATCGAAAGTAGAGAAAAAGCCAATGCGTCAGTGGGTGTTGAAAATTACCGATTACGCAGACCGTATGCTTGCTGATTTGGATAAATTACCTAAGTGGCCAGATGGAGTAAAGGAGGCACAGAGAAATTGGATTGGAAAATCTGAAGGAGCTGAAATTGATTTTAAAATTATTTCAAAGAAACAAAAGTATTTAATTTTTGATTTTGATGGGGTACTCGGAGATACGCTTCAGGAAAGTAT
Organism: uncultured Candidatus Saccharibacteria bacterium; assembly: GCA_964620085.1. GTDB lineage: Bacteria > Patescibacteriota > Minisyncoccia > Phycocordibacterales > UBA1006 > CAIXMG01. The sequence goes on from CAZUIQ010000012.1 coordinate 1,555, forward strand.
TCAAGCTGCCATAACAATGGGACCTGAAAAAACAAGAGAGGATTCGTACGATCGTATTTTTAAGTATCTTAATAATAAACCAAATCATCACCGGGGCGCAGAACAGCATCATATTGATTCTAATAATGATTGGACATTTACGTTTGGAAAAATACTTGCAGAATTGCAACCAAAGATTTTTGGGGAATTTGTGCAGGAGGTTGCAAAAATTTCTGATGCGAAAATTGCCATTGTCTCATCAGGATCAAATGACTATGTGCTCCCTATGGTTGAGGAGATTAAAAAGCTAGGTGTGCATCCAACACATGTATTAACCTTACAAGATCATCATTCGAAAGAAGAAAAGATTGAAACAGTTTGTAAAGATTGGGGTGTTACTGAAAAAGATATTTATTATTTTACTGATTCCAAAGCTGATATTTATGAACTTGAAACTATCTGTGACAAGTCAAAACTCATCGGGTGTGCCTGGGGGCATATCGGAGATAAACCACTCCTTGAATTAATTCCAGAAAAACAATTACTCAGAAACTGGAATGATATTCATAAGATATTCGATGATACGATTAAGGTCTTCACCACGCGTGCAGATACTCTTTTTGGTGTGACGTATGTAGTTTTGGCGCCAGAACATCCGCTTATCCAAACCCTTGATACACAAATAGAGAATTATCAAGAAGTCGTTGATTATATTTCAAGTGTAAAAGAAAAGTCAGATATTGATCGTACCAATGCAAAGAAAGAAAAAACTGGGGTAGCACTCGAAGGGGTTTTTGTGACCAATTCTGCAAATAATGAACAAGTTCCAGTATGGGTTGCTGATTATGTATTAGCAAATCATGGAACTGGTGCAGTGATGGCGGTGCCACAACACGATGAGCGTGATAATGAATTTGCGCAGAAGTACAATCTGCCAATTATTGACCGAGCACTTGTTGATGTTCAAGAAATTGTTAAACAAGTTGGTGGCAACATGGTTTCAAAATATAAGCTCAAAGACTGGGTGTTTTCACGCCAGCGCTATTGGGGTGAGCCGATTCCAATTATCCATTGTGAAAAATGTGGTGTGGTTCCGGTGCCGGAGAAAGATTTACCCGTTACGTTACCGGACGTAGAAAGTTATGCGCCAACAGGAACCGGAGAAAGTCCGCTTGCAAATATTGAAAGTTGGGTACATGTTGCGTGTCCAAAATGTAATGAGATGGCAAAACGAGAAACCAATACCATGCCGCAATGGGCAGGTTCTTCGTGGTACTACTTGAGATATATTGATCCAAACAATAATGAGGTATTAGTTGATAAGGATAAAGAAAAAAACTGGATGGATGCCGCAGGTTCCGAGCGAAGTCGAGGAGTAGATGTCTATGTAGGAGGAGATCATGCGACACGACATTTAATTTATGCGCGATTCTGGCACAAGTTCCTTTATGACAACGGTATTGTTTCAACAGAAGAACCATTTCCACGATTGGAATTCCTTGGGTTTATTCTCTCTCATGATGGAAGTAAAATGTCTAAATCAAAGGGGAATATTATCAGTCCTGATGAAGTTATTGCACAATTTGGTGCAGATGCTTTCAGGTTGTACGAAATGTTTATTGGACCATTCGAACAAACCGCGATGTGGAATGCGAATGGAATGGTAGGGACATTACGTTTCGTAGAAAAAGTATGGAGAATTGCAAGTAAGGTTTCTGATACGACAAGTGACTTAGAGGTACAAAAAATACTTAACAAGACGATTAAGCAAGTGAGTGAGCAGGTTGAATCATTTAAATTTAACACGGCCGTTTCTGCGTTCATGATCCTTGCAAACGCAATGGAATCCGCGACAAGTGTCTCAAAAGAAGACTTTAAAAAGTTTCTCCAGATTCTCGCGCCATTTGCGCCACATGTTTCTGAAGAATTATGGAATGAATTAGGAGGAGAAGGATCTATCCATCTTTCGTCGTGGCCAAGTGTTGATGATCAATTAATTACTGATGAGACGGTGACCATTGGAATCCAAGTAAACGGCAAAGTTCGTGCCGAAATTGAGATTGCTCACGATGCGATTGAGGCTGAGGTACAGGAAAAGGTACTCGGTATTCCAGAAATCATCAAGTGGGTTGAGGGTAAAGAAATAAAGAAATTCATTTATATCCCCAAGAAAATCATCAGTATTGTCGTGTAATGAAAACCGAGGTATACTATCGGATATGTTTACAAAAATCAAGCGTTTCATGCGTGAGTATGTTTTTTCACGATTATCAATTTCTGGCAATTCGTTCATGTACGGACTCCTCATGTTATTAGTAATTGTGGGGCCGTTATTCTTTATACCAACTCGAGCGTTTTCTGTAATAAGCAGTAAAGGATTTTTTATTTTTTTCGTAGGAATTCTAGGATTACTTACCTATGGGGTTCATGTACTTAGAAAAGGAGCTCTGGTACTACCGAGACATAAAATTTTTCTCGTACTGCTCGGTATTATTGTTCTAGGAATAATAGGATCCTTCTTTGCTCCAAGTTTTGGATTCGCATTTCTTGGGTATGGGTTTGAAACAACCTCATGGTTATTCTTGATGTTCTTCAGTCTCATGGTATTTCTTGCTTATTTTGTTTTTAATTCCTATGAACGAGTAGGTGTGGCCTATGGAGGATTGGTGTTAGTATTTCTCATATTTGCACTAACGCACATAGTTCGTTATGTGGTAGGTCCTGCATTTGCAAACATGGGGGTTTTAGCAGGATCAACATCGACCCTGCTAGGATCTTGGGGAGACCTCGGAATATTTTTTGGATTTATTATATTGTTCTGTGTAACGACATTAGAACTTGCTGGATTAAAAAAGACGATCAAATGGATTGTTGCAAGTATTGGATTTCTGGCGGTGGTGCTCTTGATGGTAATGAATATTGGAATTATTTGGGCAGTGCTTGGTCTCGTAGGTTTATTACTATCGTTGTACTTGTTTTCATTTGCCTTTTGGGATACTGAGGCTCATGTGTATAAAAAAACCGAACGCGTACCTTGGTTCGCTCTGACCCTGTTCATTATTTCGATGATTGCGATATTCTTCGGAGGTTTTTTTAACACTATTGCCTCAAGGCATCAAAATCTTGCATGGAATGATGTGCGACCATCATGGACTATGACACTTCATGTTGCAAAACAATCACTTGTTCATAATTTTGCAACAGGATATGGACCTAATAGTTTTGGAGGAGTTTGGTCGCAGGTAAAACCCGTAACTCTTTCGGGGACACGTACTGATTTTAGTCAGGGAGCAGGTTTTATTCCTACCCAAATTGCAACCAATGGTATTTTAGGTGCGATTATGTGGATACTCCTTTCTCTCGTAATAGTAGGACTTCTCATTCGAAAAACTCGAGTAGGTTTTAGTAATGCATTAGATAGATATTTTTCTATTGGTATGGGAATGAGTATCCTGTATTTGGGAATGCTTGCTTGGGTGTATATCCCAGGAGGATACTTCCTGATACTTCTGGCGATATTGCTCGGTGCATTTATTGCATTATTTGATAACCATTCTGAAAAAAATCACTATACGTTCTCATTCATTAAGGATCCTCGAGCCAGTTTCTTTGGAATACTTGGTGTGACGTTACTTATTATTGGGACCTTATTGCTTGGGTATGTTGGATTACGTAAAACAGTTTCGTTTATTCATTATACGAAAGGCTTAGTTCTTTTGAATCAAGGAAAGTTTCCTGAGGCAAATGGACGTGTGAGTCTCGCGACATCTTTTGCAAGTCATGATATTTATCATCGACAGCTCGCTTCTTTTGCACTTAGTGATATAAATCAAGTTGTTTCAAAAACGAACACAACTAATAAAGAAGTTGTCTCAAAACAAGTGGAACAAACACTCGGTGCGGCCTTAGCGTATGCCCAAGCCGCAACACAAATAAATAGTATGGAGTACAAGAACTGGTTGACACTAGGAGATGTCTATCGAACTATGGTGAGTTTAGGGATTGATGGTGCCTATGAACGTGCTACAAGTGCTTATCAAGAAGCAAAAAAAAGAAATCCAAATGATGCCACTATGGTATTGTATTTTGCACAGCTTGCAGTAGCGAAAAAAGACACAGAGGGAGCCTTAGATTTTATTAAGGAGTCTCTTAATGTGTACCCGACAGCAGATGCATATATTGTTCGAGCTCAAATCCAGGCGGGACAACAAAAGCTTGGTGCGGCAAGTGAGTCCCTAAAAGCAGCGCTTGCTCTTAATCCCTACAATGCAGATTTGGCGTATCAGTATGGACTTCTTTTAATGAGTCAGCGTCAGTATAATGATGCGATCCTTGCGTTTCAGCATGTTATAGTAGTTAATAGAAATTATGCTACTGCCTATGTGTATCTTGGTTATGCCTATGAACGAGCCGGAGATATCACGAGCGCTAACAAGATCTATGAGTATATCAAGCAGCAATTTCCTAAAGGTGCCGAAGCGATTACTACCGTGAGAAATGGTCAAATTGATCAGCCTGCACCAGAAACTATTGAAGTGCCTACACCAGAGACAACGGATGCTGCTAAGGTATCTGAAAAGAAACCAGTTGCACCGGTTCAAAAAAAATAATAAGATAGAGGAACTATGGTTTCAAAAATTTTCAAATTATTGAACCGACAGTCTCATGGGATCAACGAGGCAGCCCTTCTTTTGGGGCTGTTTACGTTTGTATCACAACTTCTCGGGCTTGTTCGTGACCGTTTTCTGGCAACCTATTTAGGAGCAGGACATCATCTCGATGTGTATTATGCAGCATTCAAAATTCCTGACTTTCTCTATGTATCAGTTGCAACACTGGCATCGATCACGGTACTGCTTCCGTATCTTTCTGAGAAATACGGAATAGGGGATACTGAAGGATATGGTCGTGCAAAAAAATTTCTCGACCAGATCTTTACTGTACTTTTGATATTTCTCGTAGGACTGAGTATTATTCTTTTTATACTGATGCCTTGGCTTGCAAAATTAGTTGCTCCAGGATTTGATGCGGCATCATTGAAAACACTTACGGGACTCTCGAGAATTATGTTGGTACAGCCAATTATTATTGGTGTTTCTAATATGCTTGGAAGTGTGACACAAATGTTCAAAAAGTTTTTTGTGAGTGCGTTATCACCAGTTTTCTATAATATTGGAATCATTCTCGGTATTATCTTTCTGTATCCCATTTTCGGTCTTCAAGGTCTTGCCTACGGAGTTATTCTCGGTGCGATACTTCACTTGGTTATTCAAATACCTGTGTTGATCCATGCTCGCTTTACTCCTCGTATGACACGGAATATTTCTTTTTTTGAAATAAAATCTATTGTGCTTACTTCGATTCCTCGAACGATTGGATTATCAATGTCAGCATTTACCGCATTAATTCTCACATCGATTGCGTCACTCCTTGGGACGGGGTCAATTTCAATCTTTAATCTTACGAATAATATGTTGAATGTGCCTATCGGTATCATAGGTATTTCGTATGCCGTGGCTTCATTTCCAACCCTGGTAGCGCTGTATAATAATCATGATCGAATTCAGTTTGCGCAACATATTATTAATGCAACCCGCAAAATTATGTTCTGGGCGATTCCTGTGACAATACTTTTTATCGTGCTTCGTGCTCAGATTATTCGCGTAATTCTTGGGTCGCAATCATTTTCTTGGAATGACACGCGTCTTGCCGCTGCAACACTCGCTCTGTTTGTTATAGGTCTTGTTGCTCAATCATTAGTACACCTCTTTGTGCGCGGGTATTATGCAGCGGGAAATACTAAAAAACCACTCATCACAAATACATTGAGTCAGACCATGACCATTGCATTAGCTATTATATTTCTAGGAATTATTCGAAATAGTTCTGCGGTAAGTGAGGTACTGAGAAGCTTATTACGTCTCCAAGGAGTACCCGTAATAGATTTATTAGCACTCCCCTTAGCATTTGCCGTTGGAAATATTATCAACAGTATTGCGCTCTGGAAGATGTTTACTAAAGATTTTCCTGAAACGAATGTATATCCAATTGTTCGCACTACAGTACAATCCATTACCGCATCGTTATGTATGGGGGTGGTTACCTATGGGGCACTTAATTTTCTCGTGATCATTTTTAATCAAAATACGTTTTGGGGAATTTTCCTTCAAGGATTCATTGCGGCATTATTTGGAATACTTATGTTTGTAACTATTCTTATCATGCTCAAGAATCAGGAGATATTTGAATTCATGGCTACGCTTAAAAGAAAATTTTGGGAGGCGCATGTGGTACGCGATGTGATTGAAGTTGACAAGTAGATAAGATTAGCTTAACAAAGATTTGAGGAAACTCTAAGATTTTAAATTTTGCTTTTCATGTAAAGCCCTCACGAGAGGGCTTTTTTTATTACGAAATAGTAATTTGACAACCATCCTTTAAATTGGTATGATTCAGAAAATTTTTCACAAACAAAAAACAGTTCACAATGAAAGACATTATTAATTTTATAGGAACCAACCCTGGTATAACCTTGGGTGTGCTAGCCACTCTAATAATCCTGACGATTATTTTTGCCGTGTTATTTTCTCGTAAACGTAATCAGGAGAAGGTGTTACGGTTTAAATTAAGACTTATCAGGACTATGGTGGTGTTTAATCCCACTCCTGATTTAAAAGACAATATTATCAAACTGATAAATGAGGCTACTATTTATACAGTTGAAGATGTTATATCTTGTTTCAATGAAGCCGTTTCGCACTTATCAAAATCACATGATTTAGAACATGAGTTATATGAATCACTAAGAGATTCTATTGTTCCGCTTATAGCCAACAAGCTATTTGAGGAGATGAGAGATAATCAATGGACATCAAAAAAAGTCGTTGAAAAACTTGATGAATTAAGAAGTTTTGGAAGTTTTAATTCAATGTATGTTGGCAGGGAGCTTAAAGATTTGGTTTTAGACTACATTATTAATCGAGATGATTTTGATTTTAATTTTTTAACAACTCTTAAGCATATTCATGGACAATCAAGTTATCGGAGTGTGATTAATACTTTCGATAAACAGAAAGAGATTATTCAAACAGTTAAGTCATTCGGACCAAAATCTACAGAGCTCAGTAATTTATTTACACAAATCAATAACGAGATTTTTGAAGATGAATTAAAGGCAAGAGAAGTTCTTGCTGAGTGGATTAAGCGGGAAGGAAAGCCAAAAGCCTCGTCAGATGCTTTGACTGCCTGATGAGTTCTCTAAGGATTCATCAAATAACATTTAAAGCCGTTCGCAGACGGCTTTTTTTATTGCCAAATTAAACATGTCACCGTTAGTTTGACAATCAACATATGATATGATATAGTACAATAAATTTAAAAAAGAATAGAACATGAAACAAAATCAAGCAGCCGAAAAGCGAATAAACGAGTTAGTTGACTTACAAAGACTTTTTTTCTTACAAATTCTTGCGCTAGTCGCCATTGTATGTTTTGTGATAATCTTATGGCTACCACTTACAGATCATGTACAAGAATCTGCTATTACTATTGAACTGGTGATATTAATTATCACAGCCGCTTCAATCTTTTTCTACAGTCACACGCAGTCTTTTAAAAGAAGGCAGGCGAAGAATGCACTTGAAGAGCAACGAGAGGCAATTGATTATTTGCAGCAAGAAATAAACAAAGCACCTGAGCGTATTAAAAAGGATATCAGAAAATCTATTACAACCATACTTAGTTTTGATGCTCATGAACAAGATAAAGTTAAACAATGGGCAATAGATTGGTTTGAAAAGCTCAAAAAAGATGCTGAGGAAACTAAAGTGCGGATTAAGAAGCGATTGGAAAATTCAGATGGAGAAATTATTAAGATACTCCAAATGGAAGCAGAGATGGATGAAGTGTCAGATGAGGGAGAGGAAATACTATTAAGTTTTTTATCTGGCATCCACAATGTTATTTCTGATCGTAATCGAGCAAAATTATTATTACGCCCACTTCTTGAGGAGCATGCCCTGATTTATATGAGAAAAAATATTCAGTGGCACGAAGATCACATACGCCTGTTAGTTGAATACAACAAGGAGTTAGTTAATTTTCTAAAAAAAGAATAGAACATCAACGCTTTTTTAAAAGGCATGTGAATTACCACATGCCTTTTTCTTTTGGACTTAATTTGTTAGGATATACTTATATGCAGTACAAAAAGCGGAAAGGGTTTGAGCCAGTATTTGATGGGGAAATAGTACAAGTGTTACAAAAGAAAACAGAACGAGGAGATGTATATGAAATTGCGCGACGGTCTCCGGGGGTGCGTATGATTATTGTGACTCCGGATAATAAGTTTCTTATCTCCCGAGAAAAAAGAGATTATCTGGAAAAGGGGTTAGACTATCGATTACCGGGCGGGAAGGTTGTAGATACACTTGAAGACTACTTAGTACTCCTTGAAAAACTAGAGCATGGATTAGATGATGGAGATCTCACATCGACCGTACAGGGAGCTGTTATTAAGGAGGCTAAAGAAGAAGTTGGTATTACGGTTCGTAATCCAGAATTATTACATATTGCAACAGCGGGTGGGACTATTGAATGGGATCTTTGGTATTGGTTAGTAAAAGATTTTGATCGTGGGGAACAAGAGCTTGAACATGATGAGGAAATTGAAATCGTAGAAATGACACCGTTTCAAGTTGCCGAACTTGTCATCGCAAAAGAATTTTCAGAAGACCGGAGTAGGGTAGTGCTTATGGATTACTTGATCAAGAATTTTCAAGAAGATTTTATAAAAGCTGCTCAGAAATAATAAGGCCCGAGATGGGCTTTTTTTATTGCCAAAATCCATTCGACAAGCTCATGATAAACTGGTATGATACCGGCACAAGACCATGTCTCACGATCTTAAAAAAATTAGAAATTTCTCGATTATTGCGCATATTGATCATGGAAAAAGTACTTTAGCCGATCGGATGCTTGAGGTTACGCACACTATCGAAAAGCGTAAAATGCAGGATCAAGTGCTTGACTCTATGGAGCTTGAGCGTGAACGGGGAATTACGATTAAAATGCAGCCCGTACGTATGCAGTATGGTGATTTTGTGTTGGACTTGATCGATACTCCTGGTCATATCGACTTCTCGTATGAAGTGTCGCGTGCACTCAAGGCTGTAGAAGGCTCAATTTTGCTCGTAGATGCCACGCAAGGGGTACAGGCACAGACGTTGACCACTCTCGAAATGGCAAAGGCTCAAGGGCTCGTTATTATCCCTGCGGTATCCAAAGTAGATTCACCACTTGCACGAGTCGATGAGGTAAAACTTGAAATTGCTACCGTCTTAGGCTGTGACCCAGCAACAGTATTAGAAGTTTCTGGTCGTACCGGTCAAGGTGTTCATGAGGTACTACAGGCGGTTATCGATCGAGTGCCTGCGCCTCATGTGACTCACTCGGGCCCGAATGATTTTGCGGCAATCGTATTTGATTTTGAATATTCGAATCATCAAGGAGTAATCGTATACATTCGCGTCCTTGATGGAATGATTAAAAAAGGAGACTCATTGTTATTTGCAGTTGCAAATGAAAAGTTTTTTGCACTATCAGTGGGAACATTTTCACCAGTAAAAACTGAACGAGATTTTTTACAAGCAGGAGAAATTGGATATATTGTAACAGGAATTAAACAGCCAGGAATTGCTTCCGTTGGAGACACGATTACGCTTTTGAAAAATCCACTCCCAGCACTCCCTGGATATCAAAATCCACGTCCAGTAGTATGGGCATCAGTATATCCAGAATCACAGGATAGTTTTCCGGATTTGAAGCATGCGCTCGCACGATTACGATTATCAGATTCTGCATTTTCTTATGAAGAAGAAGTTTCTGGTGCTCTCGGGCGAGGATTTCGTTGTGGATTCCTTGGGATGCTTCACTTGGAAATTATTACCGAACGTCTTCGCCGTGAACACAATCTTGATCTTGTAGTAACACAGCCATCGATTACCTATCAAGTTGTTTTGAAGACAGGTAAAGAGCAAACAATATATTCACCACACCTCTTCCCGAATGATGGTGAAGTTGCCAAAGTTCTTGAGCCATGGGTATTAGTACACATGATGACTCCTAATACCTATTTAGGTGGACTTTCTATGCTCTGTCACGAGCACGAAGGTGAGATTGTAGATATGGCGAATTTTGGTGATGATAGAACCAAGCTTGATGTGCTCATGCCATTGCGCGAGCTCATGCGAAACTTTTTTGATGAATTAAAATCAGTGACTTCTGGGTATGCATCCATTGCCTACGATTTTGCAGAAATGCGAGAAGCTGATGTGACACGACTTGATATCTTACTTGCAGATGAAGTGGTACCTGCATTCACACGGGTAATTGCACGACGTCGTGCAAACGAAGAAGCCGAGGCTGCGGTTGAAAAACTCCATGAGGTTATGCCACGACAAATGTTTGAGATGAAGATTCAAGGATTTGCATTGGGACGTATTATTGCATCGAAGACCATTAAAGCGTACATGAAAGATGTGACGCAGCATATGTACGGAGGAGATATTACACGAAAAATGAAGTTGCGAGAGAAGCAGAAAAAAGGGAAGAAGAAAATGGCAGATCGCGGATTTGGAAAAGTAAACATTCCGCATGATGTTTTCCTCAAAATGATGAAAAAATAAAAAACCTCTCAATGAGAGGTTTTTTATTAAAACAAGCTTGTAACTCCTGCGTAGAGAACCACCATTGAAATGATTACCAAAATACTCAGTACTCCCCAAACCCATTTAATCCCTTTCTTGTACTT
>CAZUIQ010000012.1:12353-22445 GCA_964620085.1 uncultured Candidatus Saccharibacteria bacterium
TTTTATTAAAATTAATAAAAAATATATTAAAACCAAACACCCTCACATTTAAAATTCTTTGGGTCGACTTCGTCTACGACGAAGCGGGGTGAGGTTAGAAAAAACTTGTTACTCCTGCATAAAGGATTACCATAGAGATAATCACAAGAATACTGATGAACCCCCAGACCCATTTGATACCTTTTTTATATTTACTCGTGAAAATATTCATATCATGTAGTATAATAAAATAACCTCAAAAGTAAAGGATTTCACTCTCTTATGCGCCACATACTTGTAAAGAAAAAATCATGGTTTCGTTCACCCTTTGTCGCGGTTGCACTCGTTATTTTTGTGATATGGGGAAGTTTTTCGGTGGTACGTGCCGGATTAAAACAAAACGAGGCTGTACGACTCAGAGACGGTGCTCGTAAGGAGTTTTTAGAACTCGAACAAAAGCAATCAGTATTACATCAAAAAATCCAAAATCTTTCAACAGATGCAGGGCTGGAATCTGAAATACGCCAGCGGTACCGAGTGGTAAAACCAGGAGAGCAGTTGGTGATTGTGGTTAATAATGATAAGCCAGAAGATGCTCCCAAGTCACCTGAAGTGAGTTTTTGGCACAACTTGAGAATGTTTGTTGGATTATAGGTTTTGTGTATAATAAAGATATATGAAAAAAATCGAAATTTACTCAACACCCTCATGCCATTTTTGCCACATGGAAAAGGATTTTTTAACGTCTAAAAATATTCCTTTTATTGATTATGATGTTTCATCTGATCTCGAGAAGCGTAAATACATGGTAGAATTAACAGGACAAATGGGGGTTCCTGTGACCGTTATTACCGATCCAGAACATCCTGAAACTCCTGATGTTTTTGTAGGGTTTAGTCAGGCACTTCTTGAAGAAAAACTTGGATTAGCGACCGCATAATGCTAGGATAAAAACGCTTGAATGCGTTTTTATTTTGTGGTTAAAAAAGCCCTCGTGCACAGCATAAGTGTTGCCCTTATAGCTCAATGGATAGAGCAGCTCCGTCCTAAGGAGAAGATCCAGGTTCGATTCCTAGTGAGGGCACCGCTTCGATGGTTAGTATTTCAGAAATCATGATATAATTTTCATATGAACGACCAAGAACTCGAAAAAACCTTGTTAGAAACGTTGCGTATTTCAAAAGAGAATCGGGAATATATTATCAAGATTGATCGCAGGCAACGATGGGCACGTAATTGGACAACTTTTTATTGGGCACTGATTATTGTTGCTGCACTCTTTGGAACATTCTATGCTTTTCCGTACCTCAAGGAAGCTCGGGAACGAGTAACAACTGTGTGGGGTCAAATCTCCTCGTTCGCAACCTTTACCGGTTCGGGGGATATGAATATTGATCGATAGGGTAGTCAGTTGAAATTTTCCACCATTTCTGTATAATGGTGGAACCATGCCGAGGTAGCTCAGTTGGTAGAGCATATCCCTGAAGAGGATGGGGTCGCGAGTTCGAGTCTCGCCCTCGGCACAAAAAAAGAAAATTCCCATCCGCCAGCTGGCGGATGGGAATTTTCTTTTTTTGTGCCTGTGTAGTTTTAGCGAAGCAAGGTTTTATTGTACCTTTAACGTTGCTTGTTTCTTCTTATCAAACTTAGGAAGTTTGATAGTAACGAGTCCATGATGTTCTGTGGCGCTTGCTTGATCAATATCAACTTCATCAGGAAGGTCTACAGTTCGAGAGAATGGTCCCCAATAGAGCTCCTGAGCGTGATAGGTATGTTGATACGCACGTGGCTCATTGTCACGCTTGCCACGAATGGTGAGTGATTCACGGGTGATACTAATATGGAGATCTTCTTTTTTAACACCAGCCGTCATGGTTTTTACAACAATTTCGTTCGCTGTTTCATAGATATCAACCGCGAGTTGTGCTTCTTCGATAACATCTTCTTCTGTTGAAGATATTTCTATAGATGCTTCAACCGTATCATCGTCCTCATAGTTTTCATCATATTTGGCATAGAGCGAGGCTCGTTTAACCGGAGTCATGGTTACTGGTTCGTCATCCTCCATACGAATACTCCCAGTGAGTCGCTCGAAGAAAGATCTTTTTTTGGTAGGGTTGTGCATAAGGATAATATAAAAAATTAGAGCTGATATTCTTGATGTACGATAACTTGATGCATTGCGCGTAAGCGATCAAAGATGAGGATAACGATAACTGCAACGAACCAAACACCGGCAATGGCAATAATCGTGCCTTGTCTCGTATTAGCCATTATAAAATAATTAAAAATACTGTGCAACCCCGTTGCGAGAATAATTCCAAAAAGTCCTGCAAGGATTTTTCCAAAAAAGTTTGCTTTCCATGCGAGTCCGAGAAGTACTCCTACAATAGCAACTGAAATAGTATGGAGTACGGTTGCTCCGAAGAATCGAAGATTTCCTGTCACAATGATTGATTGTAAGGATTCGTTTTGAATAATAGGACTTATGAGGTAGAAGGTATTTTCAAGAGCAGAAAATCCGAGAGCTCCTGTAACTAAAAAGATAGTGTAATCAGTTGATTCAACAAGAGTACCACTTCCAAAACTAATAAGGGCTACAATGAGTACTTTGGAAATTTCTTCGAGTGCTGCATAGAGGATGATAACTTGTTCAGGGGTGATTAATAAATTTTCTACATAGGGACGGAGAGGGAGGAGTGCAACCACCGAGAGGGCTCCTCCGATAAATGCAAGTGTGAGTACAGCGCCTGGCTCGGGATGATCGTCTTTAGATAACCAAAACCACAACCAGAGGAAGGTTGGTAGTGCGCCGCCTAATACGGCATAGATAATAGTGTTCAAGCTTACATCGGCCACGATTCTATTATAAGCAATTTCTTTTCATTTGTCTCGTTTTGTTTGGGAAGTAGACTCCAAATTTCTTCTGTAACGAATGGCATGAATGGGTGAATAAGTTTGGTAAGTGTTACAAGTTGTGTATAGAGGAGCCATTGCGCACTGATCTTATTATGTTCGTCAGTAATTTTTTTCTTTGATCGCTCAATAATCACATTAGCAAAAGTATCCCAGAAATAGTGATAGAGTTTTTCAGATACCAAGTAGAATTTGTACGATTCCATTTCAGGATTGATTTCCTTGATAAGTGCCGAAAGTTCATCATGAGATAATTGGTCTTCTGTGTCGAATTGAACCGGTTCGCTCATATTCAAGTCAGCAATATTATCAAGTACGAACCGAGTCGCGTTCCACATCTTGTTCGCGAACTTCTTGTACCCATTAATTTTTTCAAGGGAAAGTGCAGTATCGGCACCGGCTGGTGTACCAATAACAAGGGCCATGCGCAATGCATCGATCCCATAACTTTCAGCAACATCAACAGGTGAAATTACATTACCTTTTGATTTACTCATTTTCTTCCCATTCTTATCCAGCACCATTCCGTGAAGGTAGATATCCTTGAAAGGAACTTCTCCTGCGAGGTATTTTCCAAACATAAGCATGCGGGGAATCCATTTGAAAATAAGCTCGGTTCCAGTTTCCATGAGCTGGGTTGGATAATATTTCATATCTGCACCGCCTGGATATCCAAGTGTCATTAAAGGCCATTGGCCACTTGAAAACCATGTATCAAACGTATCGGCGTCTTGGATCCACGTGTCGCCTGGACATTCTTTACTTGCTACATATTCCTCGGTACCGTCCTCGTTCTTTTTGAACCATGCTGGAATTTGGATACCCCAAACAATCTGACGTGAAATATTCCAGTCCATAGGATTAGACATCCAGTGTCTAAATATTTTTTCGTGTGCCTCGGTAAGAATAGTGAATTCCTTATTATCAAGTGCTTGCAAGGTCATGTCTGCCAAAGGTTTCATTTTTACAAACCACTGTGGTTTTACTTGTGGCTCAATCGTAACTCCAGTTCGTTCACAAATACGTACATTGTGTTTGTAATTATCTTCAATTTTTACTACAAGTCCTTTTGCTTGAAGTTTTTCTACAATCTTCTCACGAGCTTCTGCAATTTTCATACCTGCAAATTCCTCTGCAATAGGCAGAAGTTTTCCATCCCAATCAATAATCTGCTCCATATCCAAGTTATATTTCTGAGCAAGGTCAAAGTCTACCTGACTATGCCAAGGGGTAATAGTCATCGCACCTGTTCCGAGCTCTGGGTCAGAAGCCTCGTCTTTAATAACGGTTGCGGTCATCGGACCGTTGATCCATTCAAGTTCAATTTTTTGTCCATGATGAAATTCCGCATAGCGAGGATCGTGCGGGTTTACGACAACATATTTGTCGCCAAACTTTGTTTCAGGTCGAGCCGTTCCAATTACGAATGGACCGTATTGGAAATAGTAAAACTTGTCAGTTTGTTCTACGAACTCCGTTTCGATATCTGAAAGAGATGTTTTAAACTTTGGATTCCAGTGAACAATACGGCTTCCTCGGTAAATCATCCCTTCATTAAACATTTTAATGAAGGTGTCTTGGGTACGAGATACTACTGACGGATCAAGGGTAAAAAGATTTCGCGACCAATCACAACTTACTCCAAGTTTTCTCCAGTCGGCTTCCATGAACTGTTTCTTGTCCATTACGAAGTCGTAAATTTCTTTGTAGAGGTCGGCATTAGACATACCAAATCGACTTCGGCCTTGTTTCTGAAGTTCTTTCTCGTATACACCCTGAGTCTCAAAACCTGCATGGTCAGATCCTGGAACCATGAGTACTTTTTTACCTTGCATTCGCTGGTATCGTGCCGCAATATCTTTGAGAGTTGAATCGAGAGCATGTCCTGCGTGCAAACGACCGTTTGCGTTTGGAGGTGGCATGATCGTTGTCCACGGAGTGACATGTCGTTCTGGAAGATTGTCAGGATTAAAAAATCCAGAATCTTCCCAGATTTTGTAAATTGCAGTCTCTGTTTCCGCCGGATTGTACGGCTGTAAAAGCCTCTCGGGGAGGTTGTTTTTGTTCTCGAATGTCATGGGGGAACTATAGCATTTTAAAGGTGTTTGTGCTAGATTAAAAGAAATTTTTCTTAACTAATTTCAAAAATGTTTTAACGATGAAAAAATGGATATTTAAAAAGAGGTGGACATTAAGAGGTATTTGGGCGTTTGTATTAATTGCCATAGTAATACTTCATGCATTTTTCTATAAGTATGTTGTTTTAATCATCAACATGCAACCAGAAATCTTAGGATTTATTTTTGTCATTATCTCTATGATAATGATTATCACAGGGTTTTTTATATGGAAACCGCTTTCTCCTACAAAAGAACTTGATAGTTACGTACAAGATGAGGTTACTGCTCATCCTGTAAAAGATGAAGAAAATTATTACCTATTTAAAGATACTTGCAAGGAAGATTTAAAAGCACTGAATAGTATTTGTAATGGTTTAAAGTATATCAATGTAAATTTTAATGAATCAATATCAAAACTTGAGTCAAAGAAAAAAGATGCAATATTAAAAAAGGCTAATATTTGGGCTGAACATGTAGTAAAGAAAATACCTAAAAATCTCGAACAAAAAGTCTTTGAAAAATTTTGCTTCGATGGTTATGTTCGTGATAATCGTCATAATATAACGCGTCTTTTTATTAAGCATCACAAGGATATTATAGGTATGGTAATTTTAAAAATTCAAGATTTTTCACCAGAAGAATTAGACTCTTTAAATAAATCATGGTATCCATTCATATTTATTCATCCAAAGATACATTACATAAGATTTGGTGTTTCGGATGATATGAAAAAAAATTTAGAACGTAAAACGGAGGAGTTCTTTAAATTATTTAACCCGTAAAAATGGGGACTATAAATCCGACTTTACAAAAGCTCTGATATTACACAACGTCAGAGCTTTTTTATTTGTCAAAATTCAATGAATGTGGTAAAGTAAAGAAAAAATATTATGGAAATACAAGACGTTATGAGTCCTCAAGTTAAACCAACACCTTTTCAAGAAAAGGTAATCACGGCAATTTTTCCTGAATATCAGCTACTCAAGACAATCTCAGGTTTTGCTTTTACTATTCCCACCAAGAACAAGAAGAAGATTTCTTCTTTCTCACTCGTCACTACCACGAAACTTCTCATCGGTAAAAATGTTGCAGCCGAGATTAATACATTCAAGAGACGTGTTGAATTTCGGAGAGACATTACTACCTTGGTTGATTTAAATGAGAAAATACTTTCTCTAGGTTTGTCTAATGAACAAGATAACAAGCAGGTAGTTTTACGTAAAAAACAGAAAGAGCAGACAAAGCTTATCAAGAAAATTAAAAAACAACTTGGAATTTCGCTTTGATGTTAAGCTTCTGAAAGTCTCAATACTACTAGGGTAGCATTGAGACTTTTTATTTGGCAAATATTTTTTCTGAAACAGTACACCCACTCGACTTTTTCCACATAATGTGTTAGTGTAAAAAAAAATAAAACATTAAATAGTATGAAATATTTTCTTTGTATTGATGCATGTATAGTGCTCATTATTATTAACTGTCTGGTAGGTATGGCATATAACCATATCAAACAGTATTTTTACAGTAGTTGGTTTCTCCAGAAAGACATCAAGTCGTTTTGGTACTGGGACATACCGTTTTGGAAAAGGATAATTATCCAGAATGTATACCCGCTTCAGTTTATAGATACTATCATTCATGGACATCCCATAAATGTATATGTCAATGAAAAAAGTGCATCGTTTCCCGCATTGCCCATCACGCCAACTTGGCTTCCAGATGCATCTGATCGGAGTCATTATGCGTATAGCAAGGGACAGTCCGCTATGCGGATTTTTTGGAATCCCTACTTCAAAAGAGTTTATTTTCTCACGGTAGTTTTCGGGTCGGTTGCCATTGTTGTACATCTACTGCTGATGATTGCTTTGTTTTTTGTGAGATGCTGTGAACTCTTACATATTGCGGGTAGTGTATTTAAGAACATGATTTTCAAATCAGAATAACTATTTGGTTTTTGAAAGTTACAAATGCAAGCCTCTAAAGCTCTGATAGTACGAGGTACTATCAGAGCTTTTTATTTGTCAAAGTTAAATAGATGTAGTATTATGTTCGAAAAATGTAATATGGAAGAAAATATTTTGAATGTGAAAGAATTCTTGAGAATGAAAGCACGTCAAAAAGGTTTTAGGTTTGATAAAAACATTGCTGATGCTTTAGGAATTAAGAAGAGTCGTTACTCAGAGATTATTTCTGGTAAAAAAGGAAATATAAACATCGTGTTTTTTCAAAAGTTATGTAACACACTAGCTCTTTCTGGATCTGAAATAAAAAGCTTGTTGGAAGCTATGACAAAAGATGATTTTTAAATAACTACAAACTCAAGTTTCCAATAGCCTTGATGTCGTCTACGTTGTAGAGGGTATCAGGGCTGTTTTTAATTTTAAAATATCCAGCAAGCGCAATCATGAGTGCGTTGTCGCCAGTAAGACCTTTTGTTGGTACACAAAGTGTAACATCAGAAAAATCTTGATTAATTTTAGTCTGAAGCGAGTCGATAATAAATTTATTCGCAGCAACACCGCCACCAATGATAAGTGTTTGAATACTAAATTCTTCAAGAGCTCGGGTAGTTTTCTTGACCAAGACATCGGTCACCGCATCTTCAAATTCCCGAGCAATAGCTTCTTTGATTTCATCGGGAATCTTGCTCCCATCCCAACCAAAACTAGAAAAAGCTTGTGAAATTTTCAAGTCGGCTTGATGAGTCAAATTTTGTACGAAATATAACACCGCAGTCTTTAATCCAGAAAAAGAAAAGTCGTAGTCTTTAGTATGAATCATCGGTCGAGGAAATGTTTCGATCGTAGGGATATTTTTTTCACGAGCCTGTGCGGCAAGTTGTGAAACAGCAACTCCTCCTGGATAAGGAAGTCCTAGTACACGCGCAACTTTATCAAAGGCTTCACCCACCGCATCATCGCGTGTTTTGCCAATAATTTTGTAATCACCAATACTCTTTACGAGAACAAGTTCGGTATGACCTCCTGAAATAAGGAGGGCGAGAGCGGGGAATTGGATATTGTCTTCAAACGTAAAATTATAGGAACCCTCTCCACGATAGTGGAGAGGGTGATTCTGCGCAGCAGAATCGGGTGAGGTTGGTACGAGGACTGATAAAATATGTCCCTCCATATGATTTACTGGAACAACTGGAATCCGCCGGCTGGCGGACCATTTCTCACCAAGTTCCTTTGCAAAGACAATTCCGCACCAAAGAGCCGGTTCAAGTCCTGGGCCATTAGTTACACATATCACGTCTGGTTTTTCTTGGTCTTTCATAATCTGATCCAAGATCAAAGGTAGGTTAATTTGATGTTCACGTTTTCCAATTCCTGGAAATACACCTCCATAGGCAACATGTTCAAGTTGACTATGTGTAATGTTGTTTATAACGCAAAATTCAACCCCTGTAGGGGTTTCTGTAGCCTCAAGGAGGCAGATAGCCGTCTCATCACACGATGTCTCTATTGCGAGGATTCTCATGAAATCCACATTACCACAAATTGACGTACATTTCCAGTTGTGGTATAAAGGTCTCAAATTAATTCATCAAAATTTCAAAGTTATGTCCAGTATTATTCCTATCCAAAAAAGTAATGTAAGAGTGCCTGGTATTATTATTTCAGGAGATTTTGCCGGAAGTGGTAAAACCGAAGCAGCTAACAACCTAGCAAAAATAGTAGGTTATGAGGTGACTGATGCAGGTAAAACTTTTAGACAAGAAGCCGAGGATCAAGGCGTTAAAGATTTTAATCTATTTGTTGAGAGTCTTAAAGCTGATGGTTCTCTTGATGAAAAAATTGATAGTTTTCAGCTTGATTTCTTCAAAAAAACAGAGGAGTTCATTATGGTTGGGCGCGTAGGTGCCTTTCTCCAACCAAATGCTTTTACGGTTTTTCTTCAGGTAGATCCTTTAGTCGGAGCGCAGAGGGTTGTTGATAATAAGGAGAAAGATCCTTCCAGAAAGGTTGAAGTGATAGAAAGTGTTGAAGATGTGGCTAAAAGAAGCATTGCTCGCTTTGAAGAAGACAGGAGTCGCTATCAGAAAATTTATGGTATTGATTATGCACACCCTCGTTTTTATGAGCTGTATATGAAAACCAATGATTTAACCCCGATGCAAGTTGCTAATATTATAAATATTTTCTACACACGTTGGTGTACAAATGTTAAGTTTGCTAATCCTCGTATTCAGTCTTCATCGCTTGAAGTGCGAGTATAGTTTATTTGCGTTCTAACGCAACAAGTCGCAGTGTCCTATGGTGCTGCGATTTTTTTGTTGACTTTTTTTAAAAAAATAGTATGGTGGAGGTAAACAAAACAGAAAAAGATGACAAAAGAATCATTGAGAAATCTCGCATCACAGGATGTACCACGAGCAGAAAATCGTGCAGATACATTGAAGGTACATACAAACAGAGGGAGAAAACTTGTTTTTGTTTCAGGATGCGATCTCAAACGAGTGCGTATGATCATAAACAAATATCTTGACCACTTCCACACCGTGAAAGGTTTGGCAGAGGCTCCTCAAATAATTAAACAAGTAACCTTTCTTGATCCTGAGCACACACTTCCAGAAGAATTTTTTGAAGTGGTTTCTGAAGAAGAGTTCAACCGAATTCTTAGGGAGCATGAAGGAGTACTCGTTTCACCTGGGAACCTCTTACGGTACTTGGATATAGAAAACATATTCAAGTCAGAAAAAAAAGGAATTATTATGGTAAAGGATTTTGATGCAATTCAGGAATTTCTGGACAAAAACCCGCACGTTGTAAAATGTATTTACGTCATAAACCCACCAGCTGATTCTTTTAAAAAAACCACAGGAAGGGCTTATTTCACTGATATAGATCGTACAAAACTACAAAGTGATGACTCGTTCAACAGTAATAATCTGTTTGATGCTACGCTTGGATAACTACCAAGTAAAAATATTTTAAAGCCTCTGCGAAGAGGCTTTTCTTTTTTTTTAAAATGTGCTATATTTTCGAGGCTTTTGGCTTGCCATGAGCTATGCCGAATGGCCCTATCGTCTATCAGTTAGGACACAAGATTTTCAATCTTGGAAGCCGGGTGC
>CAZUIQ010000013.1:0-21557 GCA_964620085.1 uncultured Candidatus Saccharibacteria bacterium
CTTTGTGTTTTTTGCCTGAATTTGCTATAAACAAGGCCATGGAGGCGTGGATGAGTGGTTTAAATCAACAGTTTACTAAACTGTCGAGCCTTTACCGGCTCCGTGAGTTCGAATCTCACCGCCTCCGCCAAATGTCCTACTTATAAATCTATGCAAAAGTTTTATACGACTTTTAATAAAAAATTCAGAGAGATTGCTAATCAGCATCAAAACATTGACCAGGTGTTGGATTTTTTGTACACCGTTATTCCCGCTGGGTCTTCAGTTTTAGATGTTGCGTGTGGTGCTGGGCGACATGCGATCCCTTTATCATTGAAAGGGTATCGTGTCACTGGGATTGATTATTCAAAAGCTCAAATTAAAGAGGCTGAAAAATATGCGCGCACGATGAAGGTAAACCCTGTCTTTTTGATGCAAGATGCAAATGTTTTTAAGGTAAATAAAAAATTTGATTATGCTATTTGTATGTGGACAACGATAGGGGAAGAACCTATGCAGTATGAAAAGGTAATACAAAATGTATTTGATTCTCTAAAGTCAGGTGGCTCATTTCTTATTGATAATAAAAATTGGAGCAAGGATATGGCAGGTAAAAAGGTTGTAAAGAATTATCGCATGAAGAATGGTGATGAAGAAACAAATTGGACAATGACGGATCGATTTACTGATAATTTTAGAATTCGAGAGAGTTTGGTGAATAGTGATGGTAAAACTTATGAAGATCTGTGCCTCACCAGAACCCTTACGGTGAAAGAGTTGGTCTCAGTGTTGAAATCTACAGGATTCAAGACAGTTACCATTTATCCAGAATATAATAAAAAAATTCCACTCAATAAGTCGGAGAGAGTTGCAATTGTTGCAAAAAAATAAAAACATCTGGACGAGTTTAGGAGGTCATCCTGAAGAAGGGGAGATTGAAAAGCAATCACTGGTGAGGGAAATTAAAGAATAGATGGGCTGCAGATGAAATAAATGAGTATGCTATAATAAGTTTCTATGGAAAAAACACTACACATTGGAGACATTCTCCCAGAACTTACTTTGCACGCCTATTATCAAGACAAAGACACAAGCCTTGATACCAAGGATTATTCTGGTACGTGGAAAATATTTTTCTTCTACCCAGCTGATTTTACCTTTGTGTGCCCTACAGAACTCGAAGAGCTTGCGGTCATGTATCCAGAATTTCAAAAACTTGACGCTGAAATTTTCAGCGTGAGTACTGACACGGTATTCGTACACAAAGCATGGCATGATAATTCGCCTGCCATTGGAAAAATTAATTTCCCAATGGTTGCTGATCCGACGGGAACACTTGCGCGACTTTTTGGAACTTATATCGAACAAGAAGGGTTGTCACTGCGAGGGACATTCATTGTTGATCCTGATGGAAAACTCGTAACAATGGAAATTCATGATAATTCCATTGGTCGTAGTGGAAAAGAATTGTTGCGAAAATTACGCGCCGCAAAATTTATTCGTGATAATCACGGAGTTCAAGTATGTCCTGCATCATGGGAACCAGGAAGTGATACATTAACCCCAGGTATGGATTTAGTAGGTAAGTTGTAACAAGTAGCGTATAGTAAATACTATGGAACACATCAAAAATAACAAAAGTCTTATTATAAGTATTTCAGCAGTGGCTGTAGCCCTTGTATTTTCACTCCTGTTCTTCTTTTCGGCACGAGGATTTTCTGATCAAGGATCGTATGTAGAAGTAAAAGGGCTTTCAGAAAGAATTGTTAAAGCGGATACAGCAATTTGGTCAATGTCATTTGAGGTTAAGTCAAATAGTGTTGAGGAACTTTATGCAAGTATCGAGAAAAATATTTCTGTAATCAAGACATTTCTTAAAAATAAAGGATTCGATGATTCAGAAATTAATGTGGCTCCGGTAAACATTTACCAAGACACCTATCGTGATGCCGCATTCCGATATAATTCAACCAATCAGGTCGCCGTGTATACCAAGAAAGTAGATCAAGCAAAAGCTGTATCAAATGAAACATTACTACTTGTGAAAAACGGAGTGGTCTTGAATCAGAATTACATTACGTTTGAATTTTCTGATATCAATAGTATCAAGCCTGAAATGCTTGCAGATGCTATCGGTAATGCTCGTGATACGGCAAAACAATTTGCGAATAATGCAAAATCATCGCTCGGAAGTGTGACGCGAGGAAATCAAGGAGTCTTCGATATTACTGACAAGGACCCAGGGTCTCCGGAATATAAGAAGATTCGCCTCGTTTCGACATTACGATTCTTGCTCCAATAATAAAAAAACACACCTACAAGGTGTGTTTTTTTGCGATGTACGATATGGTCCATTTCGCACTTTCAATGAGTGCTATATTAAAGACGTTCCATAGGAGAATAATCCAAATAAATCTGAGAGGAATGGATGTTACAGTGAATACTTCTTGTAAGAATGGGATAGTGACGGTTGCAATAATAAGTCCGAGTCCAAACAAGTTGGCAACATTAAGTCGTATATTGGTAAATGGGTTGTAGGTAAAAATAAATTTCTCCATATTTTTAAATGAATAAGAAATAGTGAGCACATAGGTTCCAAAACAAACAAAAAAGAGTGATCGTGCTAAAAGTGGGTCAGGAATTATTTTTACTAAAAGAACATAGAGCGCAAACAAGAAGAATGAGCTTAAGGTTCCAATACCGAGCGCCAAGAACTTGGTACGAAAATCAAAAATTCCATGGCGAGGATCTTTGGTAGTGGACGTGTGCTCATCATACGCAAATGCGAGTGCAGGAAGTGTTCCTGTAAGCATATTAATCCAAATAATCTGTAGTGCTGTAAGAGGTATTGCAAGTCCTGCAATGAGTGCTCCTGCGATAACAAATACCTCGTCGAGTGAGTTCGACATGAGATACACAAATGTCTTTTGGATATTTGATCTTATTTTATAGCCTTCGGTAATGGCATTCGTAATTGTTTTAAAGTGATTATCAAGTAAAATCATATCAGCCGCACTTTTAGCAACGTCACTTGCTGATCCTAGTGAGATTCCTATGTCCATAGATTTGAGGGCCGGAGCATCATTTACTCCGTCGCCGGTCATGGCAACAATTTCTCCCATAGTTCGATACAAATTTCCTATACGGAGCTTATCTTCTGGAGTGGTGCGCGCAAATACAGTAATATGAGGAAGAAGTTTTTTAAGCTCAGTATCATCAAGTGATTTAATGATGTCACCTGTGAGGAGTTCATGGTCTTCTGCAGAAATACCAACACGATGAGCTACAGATCGTGCGGTGCCAATCATGTCTCCGGTGATAATTTTCACACGGACACCTTTTGATTGAATGGCGGTAATAGATTCTGCAACGTCTTCACGAATTGGATCTGAAAAAACAAAGAGTGCCTTGAGGGTGAGATTTTGAAGAGACTCGTCGTTTCCATTTTTTATTTTTTCTCCAAGAGCGACCATGCGCTTTCCTTGAGACGCCATATGAGCAATGATTTCCAGAGCCTTTATTTTTTCTTGATCAGAATATTGAGAATGGTGTATCAAAATATCAGGCGCACCAAGAATGGTCATTGTAGTATCCAACAAGGATATTGAATATTTATTACTTGAATTAAAAGGGAGGAGGAGCTTCCCAAGAGGTTTGTGGTCAAAGGGAATCTTAAATCGATGAATACTTTTTAAAATAATAACGTCGAATGCGCCACCAGAATAAATCCAAGATGAAGGATCAGGTCCTATTTTTTCAACAGTAGCTTGGATATTTGGAAATGATTGAAGGATAGCCTGAGCTTGGTGAGTAGTGAGATGTTCAATAGATTTGTCATCATAATGATTCAAAGTAAGAAGATCTTCTCGAGAAAAAATAGTCTCAAGGGAAAATTCTGCGGTGGTTAAGGTGCCCGTTTTGTCGGTAAGAATAAGCGTGGTTGATCCAAGTGTTTCCGCAGCAGAAAGTTTTCGTACTAACCCTCCTTTTTGAGAGATTGCAAGAACTCCTACAGATAATATTACGGTAAGGGTGATGGGAAGGGCTTCAGGGACCGCACCAACCGCCACGGCTGATGACAGTATTAACATATCAAAAATATTTTCGCCACGAATGATTCCAAGGAAGAAAATAAGAAACACGATCACAAGTGCAATTAAAAAGACGTACCAAGAAATTTGTTTCACAGCCTGTTGCACAGGGGTTTTGACGTGTTTGGTCTGAGTAACTGATGTGGCAATCTTACCAATTTCAGTTTCTGATCCTGTTGCGGTTACCACAAACAATCCAACACCTTCAGTAACATAAGTCCCCCCAAAGACACTATTGGTTCTCTCTGCAAGTGTTGTACTCTGAACAATAGATACTTGTTTGAGAACAGGGAGAGCTTCTCCTGTGAGAATAGATTCGTCAATATGGAGACCTATTGATTCAATAATGCGTCCATCTGCAGGAATGCGATTTCCATGAGTAATGCTCACAATGTCTCCTACGACAAGATTTTTTGCGTCAGTATCATGGAGTATACCGTCTCTGAGCACTCGGGTACGATTTTTGATGTACGATCTGAGCTGGTCGATAGTACGCTCGGCTCGATATTCTTGGTAAAAAGCAAAAAGAATATTGATAAGTACTGCAGAAAAAATAACTCCTGTTTCTAAAAATTCTCCTAAATATCCAGTAATCACTCCTGCAAAAATTAAAATCCAAATGAGTGGACTTAAAAACTGCTCACCGAGAATGCGAAGAATACCATGCTCTGAATGATCGCGCAGCGTGTTATCTCCATATTGGTCGAGCCGACGAAGGTTTTCTGTGGTGGTAAGTCCTTGGCGAGTCGTCCCAGTAAGCGTAAGAACTTGGTCTATATCGAGGGTCCAATAATTTTGTAATAAAGGATTATGTTTCATAACGATAAGTATATCATTAGAAAAGACTTAGTTTGCAATAGTCCAGGCAAGTACTCTATGTGCTCCTGCACGCAAAAGTGTCGTACGAGCCTCGACGAGCGTAGATCCTGTGGTGGTTATGTCGTCAATAAGAATACAGTTTTTTCCAGCGAGTGCGGATTGGGATTTTTTATAAACACCAAATGATCCAATAAGATTTTCCATACGTTCCTCACGAGACCGTGAAGTACCTTGTTTTTTTGTATGACGTGTTTTTACGAGAATAGTTGTTGTGCTGTGAAGATGGAATATTTTTCCTAATGTTGTTGCGAGGAGGGTTGCTTGATTATAACCACGCTCCCGAAAACGTTTTTTGGTAATAGGGATAGGAATAAGAATCCACGAATCAGGATCTTCGGGACGATTCATAATCATGTCGCCAAAAGCTTTGGCGAGAATGGTTACGGCACGCCCATTGGGTTGATGTTTAATATGGTACATAATTTTTTTAAGGAGAGGATCATGATAGTTTCCAAAACTGGTAATCCAAGGGTAATTCTGTTTTTTAGGGAGGAGTATATTTGAGATACAGGTATCACAAATATCGAGACCTGGGTCCTCGCAGGAAATGCATTCAAGAGGGAAGAGGAATTCAAGGATTTTTTCGAACAGGTGTACCATGGGTAGTATCTATATCACAGGATGATAAATTTTAAATAAAGTGATATAATCGAGTATATGTCATTTTTTCAAGACCTTATCAGTAAGGGGCAACAACTTATCAAATCAGCTAAACCCATAAATAGTGTGGTGGGTATTGATATTGGGACCAGTGCTATCAAGGTGGTACAGCTCAAGCGTGAGTCTGGAAAAATTATTCTTGAAACCTATGGCGAGCTAGGTCTTGGGGCGTACGCAAATGAAAAAACAGGGAAAGTAGTAACACTTCCTGCAGAGAGTATCGCCAAAGCGGTAGGAGATATCTTACGAGAAGCAAATGTAACTACAAAAACAGCTGTGCTTTCTATTCAGTCACAAGCAACGCTTATTTTCTTGGTTGAGCTTCCTGAGGTTCCTGAATCAGAACTTGTGCAGATTATTCCCAATGAGGCACGTAAGTATATTCCTGTTCCCCTTACGGAAGTTTCACTTGATTGGTATGTAGTTCCTAAAAAAGAAACCTATTCAGAAGAGCAGAAATCAGAAGGGGTTCGTAGCATGATGGAAATTGTGGTTGTTGCGGTGCGTAATGAAACATTGTCACAATATCGAGATATCGGTATCAAGTCTGGAATTGAGACACGTGGACAAGAAATTGAAATATTCAGTGCAATTCGTTCGGTATTTCATCGTGAAATTTCCCCAACACTGGTGGTGGATTATGGTGCGGGAACCACCAAGGTTTCTATTGTTGAATATGGTGTCGTACGCGCGTACCATGTTATTAATCGTGGAAGCGCCTTTACGAGTGAGGCACTTGCACGATCAATGGGAATTGATTTTGATAAAGCAGAAGCACTCAAGCGAACGGTTGGAATGATAAACGGGGAAGGTCAAGAAAAAATCGTTGAGGCAATTATCGCAGATACGCAATACATTATTAATGAAACACAAACAATTCTTCTGCAATACGAACGATCTTCGCATAAGGCTGTTACTAAAATAATTCTTTGTGGGGGAGGTTCGATGCTTCCAGGTTTCCTAGAAAAAGTCTCTGAAAGTTTTGGTGTCGAGACGATATATGGTGACCCTTTCAGTAAAGCTGAATATCCTGAATTCATGTCACCTGTCCTTAAAAATGCTGGACCAGAATTTACGGTTGCTCTGGGTCTTGCTCTAAAAGACTTTATTTAAAATTCAGAGTTGTACACAAACAAGCAAAATCACTTGCTTGTTTTTTGTTTGTTATAGTATAATGAAGCAAGTATGGATCAGGGACAATTCACAACAACTTTTATTCCTAAAAAACCTCTTGCTGATGTGACACCTACAGGTGCACAACCAGTATCTCGTCCTGTAGGATTTCTCTCATCAATTTCGTTGGTACTCTTTTTTGTGACACTGCTTATGGCGGGAGGTGTTTATTTTTGGAAAAGTTATGAAGAAAAAAATGTAATAGTACTTGCCGAATCAATAAAAAAAATCGAAAAAACATTTGAGCCTGATTTGGTTGCAAAGCTTCAGTCGCTTGATCGACAGCTTAAAAATGGGAGTGTGCTTATAAAGGGGCACACAGTAATTTCTCCGGTCTTTGATCTTCTTGAGGTATCTACACTTAAAACAGTTAAATTTACCAAGTTTGACATTACGTTTGATGATATCAAGGGTACTCAAATTAAAATGTCAGGAGAGGCTGATGGGTATCGATCTATTGCACAACAATCCGATGTGTTTGGTGCCAATAGCTATTTAAAAGATGCTATTTTTTCCAATTTCTTCCTAACTCCTAAAAGTAAAATCTCGTTTGATCTCTCGTTTGGGGTCAAGCCAGATTTTGTCGATTTTGAAAAAGCGCCACTTACAGGCATAACACAACAATAATTATATGAGACTTATCCTTTCACTTCTAATGTTAGCAGCATCAATTGGCGGATTCGTTGGTTTTATTGTGCCTCATTATAACGCAACACAAGTACTCAGGGTTCAGGCTGCTGATTATAATAAAGTACTAGAGAATGCTCGAGCACTTCAAGAAGAGCGCAATAAACTCGTAACGAAATATAACGCATTTGATCAAGGGCTACTTTTAAAACTAAATACCATGCTTCCTAAAAACCCAGAGAACGTAAAACTTATTCTTGAATTAGACTCGATCGCAAAACAGTATGGAGTTTCTCTTCAAAACGTAAAAATAGAAGATGCTTCAAATGATGCACAAACCGCAACGCGACCAGGAACAGTTGCTGCAAATACTGATATTGGAACATTGCGAATCACCTTCTCGGTTGCAGGTACCTATGAAGGATTTACAAACTTTATCAGAACAATAGAAAAGAGTCTTCGTGTTATAGATATTCAAAAGATGAGCTTCACCGCACTTGATGATACCAAGAATACTTATCAATATACGGTAGGAATTAAAACATATTGGCTCAAATAATCTAAAGATCTTATCATTATGAAATCAAAATCATCCATATTCATACTCGTAATACTCATCCTTGCCATTGTTGGGGCAGGAGTATATTTCTTCGTATTTAAAAAGGGTGATACGCCATCTGCAACCTCAGCACTTGTTTCAAGTAATACAGGAACCACACAAGGACTTCAAAATACCACCACAACACAAGACACGACAGGGAGCCAAGTGGTTGCCATACTGAGAAATCTTTCAGTGATTAAGCTTGATGATTCAGTATTTCGTAACCCTTCGTTTGAACTTCTTACAGATGTTTCTATTGCTTTACCACCTATTACTAATCAAGGACGTAGAAATCCTTTTGCGCCAGTAGGTACTGATCAAGCGGCTGCACTATCAGAAGAATCTCTGACGACATCAACGACAATTCCTGAGGGTCCACGTTTTTAAAAACATCGAGAGGTGTTTTTTTTGTTTGTTAGATTTTTAATTATGATATAATAGGTATATGAATTTTCTTGAACAGCTAGTTAAAAAGAATGTCATCAATCGATATCAAATGGAGGATGTGATTGAAAAATCTAAGGACATGAATGGTGATATCGATCGAGCTCTCGATGGGTTAGGTATTGCCGCTGAGGTGATACGTGCCGTACGTGCAGAATTTTTTGGACTTCCAGAACGAGCTATTGATTTTCAAAACTTTGCGTTTGATGTTTTGAAGTATATTCCAGAAGACGCATCAATGAATTACAAATTAGTTCCTCTCGGAATTAAAAAAGGTGTTCTCGAAGTAGGAATGCTTGATCCTGGAGATGTGGCAGCGCTTGGTGCTCTTCAATTTATTTCATCAAAAATTAAAATGCCTATTGATCGGGTAGTTATTTCATATGATGATTTTAATCGAGTGACCGAAGGGTATCATGGGGTAACCACACTTTCTGATAACGATGGGGGAACCACAAATAGCATGGCTGATGAAATTCTTGACGTACCGACGGATCACATTAATGAAAATGATGGTGTAAACGCTGATGGTTCTATTACCGAGGATGCCCCTGCAACAAAAATGATTGGGGTTATTGTAAAAAATGCTATCGATGGTGGGGCTTCAGATATTCATATTGAAAATGTGGGAACAGAAGTTCGTGTACGGTATCGTGTGGATGGTGTTTTACATACCTCACTGCGTCCTAATAAGTCTTTTGCAAGCGCGTTGGTTGCAAAAGTAAAAACACTCACAGGGACCATGAAGCTTGATGAGAGGCGTAAGCCCCAAGACGGACGATTTGTTGCTCTTGTCGACAAAGGTACGGCACGCGAGCGTAAGGTTGATTTTCGTGTGTCATCACTACCAACATTTTATGGGGAAAAAATCGTAATACGTATTTTGGATCCTGAACGAGGAGTAAAGACGCTTGATGACGTAGGACTTTCACCAGAACATTTGGCGACGGTTCGTGAGATGATCAAGAGACCTCATGGGCTTATCTTGATGACAGGGCCAACCGGAGAAGGAAAGTCTACTACCTTGTACGCCATGATCAAGGAAATTGATCGTGAGGCACTCAACGTGGTATCACTCGAAGACCCTATTGAATATAACATTCCGGGAATGAGTCAGTCTCAAGTGAAGCCAGAAATTGGATACGATTTTGCAAACGGGTTGAGAACTATTTTGCGACAAGACCCTGATGTGATTATGGTGGGGGAAATTCGTGATGCCGAAACAGCAAAATTAGCCATCCAAGCAGCACTTACGGGGCACTTGGTATTTGCCACACTTCACACAAATAGTGCTATTGGAGCAGTGCCACGATTAATCGATATGGGTGTAGATCCGTACCTTATTGCACCAACCCTCATTATGTCTATGGCACAACGCTTGGTACAAAAAATTGTTCCCAACACAGGCAAGGCTCTGAACATTGAGGGTTCAATTGAAGAAATGGTGACACGAGAATTCTCAGATCTTCCTCCAGAGTATCTCGAAAAACTTCCTATCACAGGAAATGTATACGAGGCACAGCGATCAGATGTTTCAGAGTCTGGACTCAGAGGACGAATGCCTGCCGTAGAATTATTTACAGTCGATAAGGAACTTGAAAAACTTATTTTGAAGAAGCCGACAGAAAACGAGATTTATGACTATGTACGTAAAACTCAGGGAATGATTACTATGAAAAATGATGCAATATTGAAGTGTATGGCTGGGCACATTCCTTGGCAAGAAGTTAATGGATTATAATATTTAATTAAACTATATGGAACAAAACTACCAACAACAAATAGAAACACTTCTCGATATTGTGTATCAAAATGGTGCATCAGACCTGCATCTTTCTGTAGAGCGTCATCCCTATATTCGTGTGAATGGACAGCTTAATCCAGTTTCAAATTACCCAGAACTTACGGCGGATGACATGATTGGTATTGTGACAGCTCTTGCGGGAGAGGAAAAAGCAGAGCGGTTGGTCCACCTCGAGGAAATTGATTTTGCTTATGATTACGGTGATAAATTACGATTACGAGGAAATGCTTATATCCAATCAAACAAGATTGCTATTGCACTGCGCACGATTCAAAAAATAAAAACACTTTCTGAATTACGACTCCCAGAGGCACTCATTCAATTTGTTCGCGCGAAACAAGGATTCTTCCTCGTGGTAGGACCTGTGGGTGTAGGAAAATCAACTACGCTTGCGGCATTAATTGATGTGATTAATAGTGAGCGTCGTGAGCATATTATGACGATCGAGCATCCTATTGAATATATTCACCCAGAAAAACAATCTATTATTGACCAGCGTGAAGTGGGGATTGATACTAAATCATTCCATAGTGCTCTCGAATCTGCTTTCCGTGAGGATGTGAATGTGATTCTTGTAGGTGAGATGCAAACACCAGAAACAATTGCCACAGCGGTAACAGCGGCTGAAACAGGCCACTTGGTACTTTCAACACTCCATACGAACAGTGCGGCTCAGACCGTAGATCGTATCATTGATACTTTTCCTCCGGAACAGGAAGGACAGGTACGTATTCAGCTTGCAGCATCACTCCTTGGTATTTTCTCGCAACGATTAATACCAAGTCTTAAGGGTGGGTTGGTGCCAGCCTATGAATTACTTATTAATACTCCGGCAGTGTCGAATTTGATTCGAGAAAAAAGAACGCACGAGATCGATACACTTATCGAAACAGGAACCGAGCACGGTATGATTTCTATGAATCGATCACTTATTGAATTGGTTCGTGGAGGAGAGATTTCTATTGATGATGCCAAAGCGTATTCAACAAATCCAAATAACCTTGAAAGTATGATGCAGTAAAAATCCCGTCAGGGATTTTTACTTGCACCAAAGATAGGGTTCCTTGTATAATAGAGTTATGAATTTTAATTACAAAGTCATTGATCCTTCAGGGCGCGAAGTCACTGGTCAAATAGATGCAGTGGGAAGTGATGCGGCGGTTTCATCGCTCCAGCGCCGTGGATTTATTGTAGTATCTGTTACTCCTGATAATAAAAAGAATGTCTTTCAAAAAAACTTTTCCTTTTTTGATAAGGTTCCCATGAAGGATATTGTGATTATGTCGCGAGAACTTTCGGCACTGTTTGAAGCACAGGTTTCTGCCCTCAAAGCTTTTACGCTCATGGCAGATAATACCAAAAGTCCTATCTTGCGATTTGCACTCCAGACGATCACAGCCGATATTCAGGGAGGTATTTCTATTTCATCAGCAATGGAAAAACATCCGAGCGCCTTCTCAAATTTTTATGTTGCCATGGTCAAGGCTGGTGAAGAATCTGGAAAGCTGACCGAGACGTTTAAATATTTAGCTGATTACCTCGAACGTCAATACGAATTAGTTTCAAAAACAAAAAATGCATTGGTCTACCCAGCATTCGTGGTGGTGACATTTATTGTAGTAATGGTACTCATGCTTACCACCGTAATTCCGAAACTCTCAGAAATTTTAATCGAGACAGGGCAACAACTACCCATCTATACACGAGTCGTTATTGGGCTCTCTGAATTCTTTGTTTCCTATTGGCCGTTTATATTAATTATCGTGATTGCATTAGTCGGTTACCTATGGTTTCTCGGAGGTCGTGAGTCAGGTAAAAAAACACTTGATGGATGGAAATTATCACTCCCTGTTTTTGGGAACCTCTACCAGAAACTCTACCTTGCACGTATTGCGGATAACATGAATACGATGCTCTCCGCAGGTATTCCTGTGTTGCGTTCGCTAGAAATTACAGGAATCGTGGTAGATAATAAAATTTATGAAGACATCTTGAAATCTGCTGTTGATGATGTGCGAGGTGGACAATCAATTTCTGCATCACTCGAAAAACATGAACCCATTCCAGGAATGATGGTTGCTATGGTCAAGGTAGGTGAGGAAACAGGATCATTAGGACAAATTCTTGCAACCCTTGCAAAGTTTTACAAACGTGAAGTGGACAATGCGGTGGATACGCTTATTGGTCTTATCGAGCCAGTGATGATCGTAGGACTCGGGGTAGGGGTAGGATTCCTACTCACCTCGATTCTTATCCCAATTTACAACATTGCAGGTTCATTATAGGTGACTTGCCCCGAAGAAATTTGAGGGGTATACTAGAATCGTCTTAACATTTAACATATTATTATTATGAAAAAAATTACATCACACAAAGGATTTACCTTGATCGAGTTGCTCGTAGTAGTAGCTATTATTGGATTACTTGCGGCTACTATTTTGGCATCACTAGGTCAGGCACGAGGTAAAGCCAAGCTTGCGCGTGCAAAGTCTGAGATTTCAAGTATGCGTGCAGCTGCGGAACTAACAGTTAATGGTTCTGGAGTTAGTTATCCTGCTACACTTTTCACGGATAAGGATTCAGGTATGGATAATCTCGTGAAATCGGTTGAAAATTCTTATAGTACCAAAACTACTAAAAATGTTGCAAAAACTGGAGTTTCTTGGGCATTTTCACTTGTGGATGGCGATATTAATTTCTGCGCAGACTCTACTGGTTTTGCTGGAGAATTAGTAGCAGGAAAAGATGTAAGTAGTGATGCAGAGCTTTGTAATTAATAAATAAAACCCCTTTAAGGGGTTTTATTTATTAATCGATAAGAGTATACTAATCACATGAAACATAAAGGCTTTACGGTATTAGAATTTTTAATCGTCGTTACTATTATTTCTATTCTCGTGGGACTGATTCTCGTGGGGCTGAATGCGGCACGTTCGAATGCTCGTGATCAGAAAAAAATTGCTGATCTGCAGCGAATTGCTTTAGGAATTCAACAATACCATGATATTTGTAGAGAATATCCGGCAAGTTTAGATACAGGTCAAACATGTGACAACCTCGGAGGTTCTGCAATTGAATCAATTATTGCAGATCTTAAAAATTATGAATTTAATACAGGAGGCGACTATCACTACACAGCCATTGCTGATGATGTGAAAAATCCTGATACTTGTTCAAGTTTTCATCTCTGGGTTCAGCTTGAAAAAGAGCGAAATACAAATGCGGCACGCTTTGATTCTGTTAATCAAAATAATACGGTGACTTGTACACTCTCGACGAATCCGTCACCGGTAGATGCGAGCATGGATCAAACTATCTACGATATTCATAAATAATATGTATACATTTCTCATTATTACAACAGGAATATTCGGGCTGATTGTGGGAAGTTTCTTGAACGTGGTTATTTTGCGTATGAATACAGGGAAAGGGTTGGGAGGGCGATCAATGTGTTTATCATGTAATAAAACACTTCACTGGTATGAATTGATTCCGGTGATAAGTTTTCTTGTTCAAAAAGGTCGCTGTACGAAATGTCATTCGAAGATTGCTTGGCAGTACCCCATAGTTGAATTAGTTACCGCAGTACTCTTTGTATCAGTGGTTATACAAGGCATGAGTCTTATTCACACGGTGCTGTGGTTGTTATTTGTAGCACTGAGTGTAGTTATTTCTGTATATGATATTCGTCACCGTATGATACCAGTACGTCCTCTTATTGCACTTGCGGTGGTAAGTCTTTTTATAGGATTACATATTTTTGGTGCAATTATTGTCGCACTTCCGTTTCTCGCGCTTTGGTTTATTTCATTAGGTAAGTGGATTGGATTTGGTGATATCGAGCTCATGGCAGTGATAGGGCTCGCATTAGGAGTGAGTCGAGGTTTTTCTGCAGTCATGCTTGGGTTCTGGACAGCGTGTCTTATTGTTATTCCTATTGTTTTGTATTTTAAATTGAAAAAGAAAAAATATACACCACATATCCCATTCGGACCATTTCTCCTTTTTGGAATGTATTTAGTAGGAATTTGGGGGATTGATATTATCGGATTTGTTTTTAAAATGGTAAACTAGTTATATGAAATTATCAGTAACCCCTCAAGGATTTACCCTTATCGAGTTCGTAGTGATCATTAGTATTTTTGCCATCATGGCAGGTGTTGCGCTCGTTAATTTTGCCGGGTTTCGTACAAATGTTGGGCTCAATAATTTGTCCCATGATATCGCACTTACTATTCGTCAAGCACAAGTATTCGGATGGGCAACACAGAGTGATATTACAGGAGGTTCTATTCAGCTTGAGAATGATAGTTCAGGAAATCCTGTGCGGTATGCAGATGGGGTTTATTTTAAATATGATAACGGTGCTTTTGCAAAAGAATTTATTCTCTATACTAAGGGTAATTCTCAGCCAGGAGGTGAGTACTATCAGGATGTGCCGGGAACGTTGGATGTTATTAAGGATACTATTAAAATTCAAGGCCCGAATCATATTTCCGAGATTCGTTATGCTGATAAAAAATCAGAACTTATGCTTGATCCTGTGACATCTGAGATTCCACCAGGTCTTGGGGCTACGGAGTCATTTTCAGTAGCGTTTTCTCGACCACATCCAGAAGCACTCTTTTTTTCAAATAGTATACCGCTGAATACTGTCGACAGTAATTTTATAGGTATTTACATTAGTGCGGATGATGACAAGGTTGGTGTTGCCAGACATGTTATTACCATTTCTCGATTTGGAGAAATTGCCGTACAATAAGTATATGCAGAAAAAATACACACAATCACATAAAGGCTTTACTCTCATGGAAGTCATGGTGGCAGTATCAATTTTTGCGATTGTGGTAACTATAGGTATTGGTGCATTACTTACCATTAATAACAGTTATCGCAAAGCCCAAATATCGCGCCAAGCAATTGATAGTCTTTCGTATATTCTCGAATCAATGAGTCGTAGCTTACGAACAGCCCAAGAGTGGGATGGTGCTACTACTTATAATGGAACACCTACCAGTCAATTTTCATTCAGAGATCAGGATGGTGTTCTCGTAACCTACCAACTCAATCATCCTGATGTGTTTATGGATATTGATACAGATGGTGTCACAGGGACATCTCTTGCAACAGGATCGTATCAACTCAACCCAGAAAATGTAACTATTGACACGCTTACGTTTACACCATTCGGAGGCGTTGGTGAACAGTCGTATTTGCAAATCAATATTGCGGGTACCGTGACCAGTGGTCAAAGAGTTTCAAGTTTTGCATTTCAAACATCGGTATCAAAAAGAACACTTGAAAGTGTTCCTTCTCAGTAATTATTTATTATGAAATCACGTATCAAGTACAATCACAAAGGATTCACACTCATCGAAACACTGTTCGCAGTCCTTATTTTTTCTGCATCACTTATTTCATTGATGGCAATTGCTGGTAAAGGTATTGCTGCTACGAATACAGCTCGTGAGCAAATTACGGCGCATTACTTGGCACAAGAAGGTATTGAGGTGGTTCGTAATATTCGTGATAATGATCTTATAAATACTGAATGGAGTGCGGGCTTTGATGGATGTACCAAAACGAGTCCGTGTACCGTTGCATATCATGAGACTCTAGGAAAGGTGCCACAATTAGATCTGTGTGCCTCAAATCTCTCGGAAGGGTGTGTGGTGAATGAATCTCAAGGAGCGTTTATTGATAATGGAAATCCTTCTGTGTACTATAGAAAAATTTATGCGGTTCCTCTGGGTACACAAGACGTCCTTACCGCAGAGTATGATGAATATCAAATTGTCTCAAAAATTACATGGAAATCAAAAGAGATTAGTCGATCTGTGACGATGACAACACTACTTAAAAATTGGCAATAATACTTATGAAAAAATACTTTCCAAAACACAAAGGCTTTGTCATATTGTTCACCATGCTTATCTCGACAATTATTTTAATGATTGGGTTAGGTATTTTTTCTATTGCTACACGCGAAACGGTGTTATCTGGAACGTCACGTGAAGCCCAGTATGCATTTTATGCTGCCGACGCAGGAGTAGAATGTGCCCTCTATGCAGCATCGTTAGTTCCCAGTGTACTTGTTTCGGGAGGAGGTTCGTTTGATTGTGGAATGAATCCTTCGGTGGTTACCGGAGATGGTAAGTATCCAGACCTACCATTTATTTTTAATATACTTGTTGATCAAGATCAAAAATCATGTGCCCAAGTAACCGTGTTTGATATTGATGGTGGATCTGTACGACGTATCATTTCTCAAGGATACAATATTTGTAGTGACGAAGGAAAACCTCTTAGTAATAATCCTATTCTCGTAGAGCGTGACTTAGACGTAAGATATGCAACAGGTATTCCTGCTCCAAATCCAAGTGCACCTCAGGGACCTACAGCTCCAGTAACAGGCACCCCTCTCAATACTCTAGATACAACCGTACTCAAGGGTACTCCTTTGGGGGCTCAGAGATTTGGAATTCCAAGCACTCAATAATATATGCTAGAATAGCAATATGATGAAGCTTGATGTAAAAAAAAGAATTCTTGCGCTTCGTGCTGAAATTGAAAAGCATCGTCATTTGTACCATACGAAAGACACTCCTCTTATTTCAGATGAGGCGTATGACGCACTTGTTCGAGAACTCGCAATGCTCGAGCCAGATTTTGTAGTTCCTGTCGGAGGAAAAATACTAGAAGGTTTTAAAAAAACAAAGCACCTCATTTCTCAATGGTCATATGACAACGTATTTGGTTTTGGTGAGTTGAAACAATGGGATACTAGAAATCGTAAAATCGTAAACCCTCTCCACGATAGTGGAGAGGGTGGACTGCGAAGCAGGCCGGGTGAGGTTTGGACCTATTGTTGTGAGTTAAAAATCGATGGACTGAAAATTGTTTTAACTTATAACAATGGAAAACTTGTTACTGGTGCAACTCGTGGAGATGGATCTATGGGTGAGGATATTACTGAGAATATTAAAATGATTAAAAGTATTCCCAAGGAAATTTCTGATCAGAGGACGATTGTGGTAATCGGAGAAGTGTGGATGAAGAAAAGCGATCTGGAAAAGATCAATAGAGAGCGGCAAGCCGCAGGCTTGCCGCTCTATGCGAACCCTCGAAATCTTGCAGCAGGAACACTGCGACAGTTGGATACGACTATTGTTGCAGGACGAGATTTGCAGGTTTTTTGTTATGATCTGGAAGTCATTGGAGATCTGGGCGCATTTGCTTCTCATGAGGATGAATTAAAATTTTTGAAGGATAACAGATTTTCTGTAAATAAAGAAACAAAAATAGTGAATTCTTTGGAGGCGATTCAAAAATATGTAGATGATCATACGGCACATCGTAATGAGTACGAGTATGGTGTTGATGGGGTGGTTATTAAATTAAATGATGTATCGCTTCGAGACGTGCTTGGGCATACGGCGAAATCTCCGCGATTTGGTGTGGCGTATAAATTCCCTGCAGAGGAGGTTACTACGGTTGTAGAAAATATTGATATTCAAGTAGGGCGTACTGGGGTACTGACACCTGTGGCGCATGTGACACCTGTCTTAGTTGCAGGTTCTGTGGTTGCACGTGCCACGTTGCATAATCAGGATGAGATTGATCGATTAGATGTACGTATCGGGGATACGGTTATTTTGCGTAAGGCGGGGGATATTATTCCAGAAATTTTACAAGTATTAAAAGACCTTCGTCCTAAGTCTGCAAAAAAATATACGCTTCCCAATACTTGTCCCGTATGTCATGCATCAGTATCCAAGAAAAAAGGAGGTCTCGGTGATGATTCGGTAGCGTTGTATTGTACGAATAGAAAGTGTCCTGCGCAGTCACTTGAAAATTTGATTCACTTCGCAAGTAAAAAAGCTATGAATATTGTGGGTATGGGGGAGAAGATTGTAGAGAAATTAGTTACTGAAAACCTTATTCAGACACCGGTTGATATGTATTATTTGAAAAAGGACCAATTGGAAACCCTTGAAAAATTTGGGGATTTGTCCGCGAGTAATTTGTTAGAATCTCTTGAAACAAGTAAGCACACTACATTACAAAAATTCTTGTTTGCACTTGGAATTCATCATGTAGGTGAAGAAACAGCAGACCTTATTGCGAATACGTTTACGTGGCGTAATAACACTGATCTGTTTGAGAAGCTTGTGCATACTACTGATGAAGATTTAATAAAGATAAACGGTATTGGAAATACGGTCGCAGAATCGTTTGTGGATTATATGAATGATACGGAACGTCAGGAAGTAGTAAAAAAACTTATGGATATTTTAGTATTTGAAAAATCAGAAAAAGTTTCTGTAGGAAATCTCAAGTTTTCTGGTAAAACGTTTGTTATTACTGGAACCCTCGAAACGCTTTCGCGTGATGAGGCCAAGGCGTTCATCAAAAAACATGGTGGAAAAGTGTCTTCATCAGTATCTAAAAATACGGACTATGTAGTAGCAGGGGAAGCGCCGGGATCTAAATACGACGAAGCACAGAAACTCGGTGTAACAATCATCGATGAGGCTGGTTTGAATAATTTGATATAGTGTGGTATCTTGTAAAAAAACAAAAGATGTCAAAAAACAAACAAGATGATACTGATGAATGGGAACAATTTGATACAGATAGGGCGAACTTCTACGCACAAGAAGAGATAAGAAAAAAGACCCCAGAGTACCAATTCGCTGGTGTATTAGGTGAACTACTTTTTGACTTATCACAAGTCGATGATGGTACATTTTTATCAAAAGAGTATTGATATGATACCAAAATATCTTTTTACTCCGATAACGAACTTTACAGAACCATTGCCAGTAAATACGGCAGTGGTTCTAAAAGAAAAATCAGTATCTGATTCCGAAAAACGATTTGAAAAGATTGTTAATGATATTACCCAAGCATTCCAGTTCGCTGACAATGCAGGAAACCATTACAATTCTGGAAACAGAGAATAATTGCTAAAAGCCGGTTTCAGGACCGGCTTTTTTATGGAGAAAATAATTTGATAAAAATAACTTAACGTGTTATTATAAGCCAAAACAGAAGGATATGCAGAGAAAAAACAAAACAGCAACAGAGCTTTTTAATGAATTTAAAAAAGTTTTCACCAACGTTCCCTTCGAAAATATTGATCAATTGATTGGTTATTGTGAAATACATTCACGAACAGAGCGTGCTTTGTTTCATATTTCTCAAGTCCTCCTCTTGAATATTTTGAATGGAGATAAAAAAGAAAGTATTTTAGAATTAAAGAAAAAAGTGGATGCGGGTGCCTATGCAGAGTTCACGCCTATTTATGCTGATGAAATGAATAGTGTTCTTGAGTCAATAAAAGCTCAAATCGGCTAGTCAAAACAGCCCTGTTTCAAAACAGGGCTGTTTATGTTAGGATAAGTTTATGATTACCGCAGATGAAATTAAGAAATTGGCCCATTTGGCACGTATTGAGGTCACCGAGGAAGAAGTAGTGCAGTATTCTCAAGACCTCGAATCGATCCTTGGCTACGTAGACCAAATTAATAATGTGGATGTTTCAAGTGTTGATTCTGCATCATTGCAAATCAACAGTTTTCGCCTTGATGAAAACCCACATGAATCAGGGCAATATATCGAGCCATTGCTCGCTGATGCACCTGCGTCACAGGATGGATTTTATAAGGTACCCAAAATACTATAATCTAAATTTTTATCTACACTCCCAATAAGGTTCCTCCTCTTACCAAGAGGAGGTGGCCGAAGGCCGGAGGAGTCTTTATATGATCAACCTAAAAACACTTACAATCGAAAAAGCCCATACAATGCTCATTGCTAAAGAAATTTCTGTAAAGGAATTAGTTTCTCTGTACCTTGAACATGCAAAAGCAAAGAATGCTGAACTCAATGCGTTCATAGAATTTTTTGATGGGGCAGAACTTGAGCTGAAAATTTCAGAAGCGCAAAAATCTATTGATTCGGGACATGCTCATGTATTGTGCGGAATTCCTTATGGAATCAAGGATAATATTTTATACAAGGGCCATATTGCAAGTGCAGGATCACATATGCTCGAAAATTATACCGCTGCGTATAGTGCAACAGTCATTGAAAAACTCATTATGGCAGGTGCTATTTGTATTGGGCGAACCAACATGGATGATGCGGCAATGGGATCATCAACAGAATCTTCGTATTATGGTCCTACAAAAAATCCTCTTGATACCACTAAGGTTCCCGGAGGATCATCGGGAGGATCTGCTGCGGCTGTGGCTGCAGACATGTGTTTATTTGCACTAGGCACCGACACAGGAGGTTCTGTGCGACAACCCGCATCGTTTTGTGGGGTAGTGGGAATGTATCCAACCTACGGATCGACTTCTCGCTACGGAGCTATTGCCATGGGAAGTTCGCTCGATCAAATTGCGCCTATGGCGAAAAATACTCGTGACGCTCAGATTGTTTTTGAAACAATCTCGAGGCTTGATCCTATGGACGTAACAAGTCTTACTGATGAAGTAAGAAATCATCTATCTGGAAATCCTCTCCATGATAGTAGAGAGGATGGGTCTGCGCAGAAGACACGGGTGAGGGTTATCGGCGTCCCTCGTCACCTTCTTAACATGGAGGGAATTAACGAGGAAGTAAAAAAGAACTTTGAAGAATCTCTTGAAACATTAAAGAATGCAGGATATGAAATTCGTGATATTGAATTACCCAATGCTCACTTGGGATTGGCGGTATATTACATTGTGATGCCTGCAGAAGTTTCTTCAAATTTATCACGCTATGATGGTATGAAATATGGTTTTCGAGATACCGGTAAAGACCTTCTCGAAACCTATTTAAAAACACGGCGTGGAGGATTTGGAGTAGAGCCACGACGAAGAATTTTACTTGGGACGTATGTACTTTCAGCTGGATATTATGATGCGTACTATAACAAAGCATTGAAGGTTCGTGAACTGATCAAGCAAGATTTTGAAAAAGTTTTCGAAACTGTAGATTGTCTCGTTACCCCAACATCTCCAACGGTTGCATTTAAATTTGGTGAAAAGGTTGATGATCCTTTAACTATGTATTTGAGTGATATTTATACAGTGAGTGCAAATATCGCCGGTATTCCCGCATTGTCATTGCCGTGTGGTTTTGCCAAAGCAAAAGATGCTGACATTGAATTGCCGGTTGGGTTACAGCTTATGGGTAAGCATTTTGATGAAACGACTTCTTTGCGCGCCGCCTATAATTATGAACAGTCAACTAATTGGCGAGAACGAAAGCCTCAGTTGTAATATAAATTAATGCTATCAAAAAA
>CAZUIQ010000014.1:0-19723 GCA_964620085.1 uncultured Candidatus Saccharibacteria bacterium
GTGTTGATGTGGTCCTTACACCAACAACTCCAACGACTGCATTTGCATTTGGGGCGAAGAAAGACCCCTTGTCAATGTATTTGGCAGATATATTTACCATTAGTGCAAACCTTACCCATATGCCAGCGATTACAGTTCCTTCGGGGAATGATATGACGGGGTTGCCATTTGGGATTCAGTTTACCGCGAATCAAGGGAAAGAAGTTCTCTTATTTACTATTGCTCAAGATTTTGAAAAAAACAAAAAATAGGTGATAATAGGCACATGGATAGTAATGTGCCTTTTATTAATATTGAATATATCTTTACCAAGATCTATGATTTTTTAATCTATGTTAAAAATGTAATTTTGACAGGAGATTTTAATGCGGGTGCTGGTACTACTGATTATGCAGGTATTTTTTCACATACCCTACAATGGATTGTAACAATTTTTACATTCGCATTCATTGTGTTTATTATCTGGGCTATTTATATACGGGTGAGGATTTTTGAAGTAGATGAGGTACTGGATGGTGCTTACAAGGGTCATTTTATTAAACCAGAGGTAAAAACGAATCAGGTAAATGTTCGATGGCAAAATATCCTTGGTCATTTTAATTCTCAAAATCCAAACGATTGGAGAGTTGCTATTCTCGAGGCGGATGTGATGCTCGATGAGATTGTTACGAGTATGGGGTATACCGGAGAGGGGCTTGGTGCAAAACTTACCTCGATTCGGATTAATGATTTCCCAACATTACAGTCAGCTTGGGAAGGGCACAAAATGCGTAATATTATTGCACATGATGGTGCTAGTTACAGCCTTACTGATCGTCAAAAAGAAATTACACGACGGCATTTTGAAACAGTATTTCGTGACTTAGGTATCATTTAGTATAAAATAACAAACTCTTTACTTTATTTATTTTTTCTGTATAGTGAGAGGGTTGTTATATAGCGGGATAGAGTAATGGTATCTCGTCAGGCTCATAACCTGAAGACCCCGGTTCGAATCCGGGTCCCGCAACACTTATTTGTGAGAATCTTCAACCCGAATCTGCTTTTTAGCGGCAATGAGTCCTTCGAGCATGACGCGCATAATTTCAGATTCCTCGTCTGTGGTTACTTGATCAAGATGACCTAATTTTTCTATGCGAATTTTAAAAAGGAGATGGGAATCCTTGAACAAAGACAGTAAAACACCCGAATCGTCTTTCGGTTTATCATGAACTACAAAATAATTTGTTTTAATGTGATAGGTTGCCATCAAGCTTGGTAATAATACTTTCAAATCCTTTATTTGAAACAATAACATGATCAATAAGATCAAGGCCGAGTAACTTTCCAGCTGCAACAAGTTGTTGAGTAATTGCAATATCTGCATCACTTGGTTCAAGGTTTCCTGAAGGGTGATTATGCACAAGAATTACCGCAGCAGCTGCA
Organism: uncultured Candidatus Saccharibacteria bacterium; assembly: GCA_964620085.1. Lineage (GTDB taxonomy): Bacteria > Patescibacteriota > Minisyncoccia > Phycocordibacterales > UBA1006 > CAIXMG01. The sequence goes on from CAZUIQ010000014.1 coordinate 1,426, forward strand.
TATTCAAGGGCAGGTCGAAAAACTTCACGAGGGTGAATAATGTTTGCATCAATGGTTCCGATAGAAATAATTTCATCGTGAATGACTTTATAGTGACTGTTCAGATAGATACCACGAAGATGTTCCTTGGGGAGATCCCACATGTTTTTGGTGTAGGCATATACATCACTTGCCGTACGAATAATTTTTGCACCTGATGGATTACGTTCGAAAAGTCGTCGCCCCATTTCAACTACGGCAATTATTTGTGTTGCTTTAACAATAGGAATGTCTAACTCAACCGAGAGTTTCTTGGGATTTGTTTCTGTGGTAATACTTCGTTCTCCATATTCTTTGATAATACGAGAACTCATTGAAATAATATCTTCTTTTTTAGTTCCCTGACTAAGAATGACGGCCCAGAGCTCTGCAACAGATAAAATACCTGCTCCCTCGTGGAGAAGTTTTTCTCGAGGTTTTTTCTCGTTGGGTAAATCATGGATAGTAAGCTTGTAAGGTTTGATATCCGAGTGACTAATGATTGCCGTAAATGGTGATCGCGTATAGGTCTTTTTCATGTCACTAGTATAAACTATTTACCAAAAAGATAAAATCGCCCAAAAGGCGATTTTATCTTGTTTTTACTTGCGCAGCCGAAGGGACTTGAACCCTCAACCTCCCGCGTGACAGGCGGGTGCTCTAACCAGTTGAGCTACGGCTGCAATGATTGGAATACTATCATATAAAGTGATAAATTCCAAGAGTCCCACTTCGTCCCTCGATAAACTCGGGACTTCGCGGGACAAGGTGTCAGAGGTGGGAGTTGAACCCACGACCTCGGCGTTATGAGTGCCGCGCTCTCACCAACTGAGCTACTCTGACAAGGGTACATCTGTATGAAGTACAAAGCATTAGAAATGCCCACGCAGTATACTATTTTTTCATAAAATTTCAAGGTATGATGGGGGTTATGAACAAGGATCGTTGCAAATGGCCCGGGGATGATAAAGAGCTTATCAAGTACCACGATACGATCTGGGGAGTACCAGAATTTCGTGACAAGGAAATTTGGAAGGCAATAGTCCTTGATACAAATCAAGCAGGTTTGTCATGGAAAATTATTTGGCATAAATATGATGGATTTAAAAAAGCGTATGCGAATTTTGATGTAAAGAAAGTCGCGAAATTTACGAGTCGTGATGTGGCGAGACTTATGAAGGATGCGGGGATTATTAGGAATAAATTAAAGATCCAAGGCACGGTCAAAAATGCTAAAGCATTTTTGACCGTGCAAAAAGAATTTGGTACCTTTGCAAACTATATTTGGTCATTCGTTCATTACAAACCTATTCAGACGAATTTGCACCATACTGCAAAAATGTCTTCACGTAATGAAATTTCTGACACCATGAGTCTTGATTTGAAGAAGCGAGGATTTACATTTGTAGGCTCGACGATTTGTTATGCGTTTATGCAAGGTATTGGGATGATGAACGATCATCATGTGGGTTGTTTTCGCCATAAGGAAGTGAAAAAGCTTCAAAACGGATCCTTGAAAAAAGCGAAAAAATAAGGTAGGATGGTCCCTATTGCTACGCAGTGCGCAGCTTTAGTGTAGAAGTGCCGTTGTAGCTCAGCTGGTAGAGCACGTCATTGGTTATCGTAAGATATAGCCCACTTACAAAGAAATTTGTTTGTGAATCCCGAATTACGGTTAATATCCTGAAAAGGACAAGACCGTGGCGAGAATGGTCTCGCCCGAACGACTGACAAGGGGCGCTAAGCCGAAAGGTATGCGCAAGATACAGTCTAGTCTCCCTATAAGTCCATAAGGACGAAGTGGAAGTGTAAACGAATGACGAGGTCTCGGGTTCGATTCCCGACAATGGCTCATTAGTGGTGATTTTTAATTAACAACCACTATATATTTTGACGCAGGTTGTTAATTTTTGTAATATATACCATATGTCGAAATTAAGGAAACCAAGAAACAAATGCCTCAACTGCGGAGATGAAGTATCTCGTCCGATGTATAAATATTGTAACAATACTTGCCAGATTGAATTTCAATATGATACATATATAAATAGCTGGAAATCTGGAAAGATAAAAGGGTTACAGGCAGGAGGTGTTGTTTCTAGTTATATTAAAAGATATTTGCGTAGAAAATTTGGTAATAAGTGTTGTTTGTGTGGGTGGTCAAAAATTAATTTAAAGACGGGTTTAGTTCCAGTTGTGGCTGACCACATCGATGGTAATTGGAGAAATAATTCTGAAGAAAATCTTAGATTGATTTGTCCAAACTGTGACTCTCTCACTGAAACTTATGCAGGCTCAAATAGAGGGAGAGGTAGAGAAAATAGAGTTGTTAGTAAGAGAGTGAAAGAAGGTCGTCTTTTAATAAAATAATATAATGCCATTGTAACTCAGTCGGTAGAGTGCCATCTTCGTAAGATGGAAGTCCCCAGTTCGATTCTGGGCAATGGCTCATAATGAAGAATAATCACCAAGCTTGGGAAAAAGAATATCAGCAGCCGCAATTTCTGACATTAGGGACAGAGCCTCTTGCAGTGGTCAAAGATTTTTGTAAGTGGTTAAGAAGAAAAGAAAAAGTAGACATGAGTGATTTCATAATCCTTGATTTAGGGTGTGGTAATGGAAAGAATCTGAGGTATGTTGTTGAAAATTTTTCTCGATTTGGAATTGGGTATGATATTTCGCAGACAGCAATTAATGAGGCAAATAGACTCAAGCAAGATGTCGCTGTTCAGTATTCATTAAATTCCATAGGTGAAAAATTTGATTCAGGGGATGATGCTTTCGATGTTATTTTAGATGTAACTTCTTCTAACTCATTAAATGAATCAGAGCGAGAAATTTATTTACAAGAAACTTCTCGAGTCTTAAAACCAGATGGACATCTATTTGTACGTGCTCTTTGTTTAGATGGAGACAAAAATGCAAAACAGCTTATCAAGGAACATCCAGGAACTGAAAAAGATACTTATATTTTACCTGAGGTTGGTGTTACAGAACGTGTATTTACCAAACAAGATTTAGTGGATACCTATGGAAAATACTTTGAAATTGTTTATCTTGAAAAAGGAGAAGGTTATCAGAAATGGGGGAATCAGTCGTACAAAAGAAATTATTGGGTGATGTATGCTAAAATGAAATAATGGTTGAAAACCTCCTACAGATAATTATTGGTTGGGTGCAACATCTGGGATTTATGGGTGTTTTTTTAGGGGCTCTTGCAGAGGAGTTGTTTTATATTATTCCTTCATCCATAGTGCAATTGTCAGCCGGCGTCATCCTTCTGGGTAAAATTTCTTTCTCATGGCTTTTGCTCGGCAAGGCAATGCTGGTTATTGGGCTACCAGCAGCTGTTGGGGTAACGATTGGATCACTCCCATACTATGCGTTAGGTTATTATGGTGGAAAGCCAGCCATTGAAAAATGGGGGAAATGGTTGGGAATTAATTGGCAACAAGTAGAAGAATTGGATGCAAAACTATTAAAAAATTGGTGGGACGAAATTATTTTTACTGGACTTCGTGCATTACCTATCTTGCCAAGCGTACTACTATCGGTTGGTCCTGGGGTATTGCGACTCCCTATGCGGACCTACCTCATTGGGTCATTTGTGGGAACCTTTATTCGTGCAACTGCGATGGGGTTTGCAGGGGCGCTCCTTGGTGGACAATTTGATAGTCTCAAACAGACGATTGATAAGGCGGAGAAGCTCGGACTCGTATTTTTTATAATTTCTTGTATTGTTGGTGTATGGTGGTATCTCAGGACAAAAAAGAAGGATCGGCAAGGGATAAATTCTTGATAAACACCATAAATTCTTTATTTGTACAAGATTTGCAACAGGGATATACTTATGGCACATGAAATCATATAGGGTGGTCGATTTTATTTAGTTATAAGACATATACATTATGATACAAGGAATTACAAAACAAGAATTTATAGAGATTTTAGACGAACGGCTTGATCAAAAGCTGGATGAAAAGCTGGATGAAAAATTCAGTGAGTTTGCTGTAATTGTAAATAAGAGCTTTCAAAAAATAGAAGATAAAATGGCAACCAAAGAAGAATTAAAAGCTGTAGAATCTCGACTAGAATCAAAGATAGACAAGAAGATTGAAAGTCTTGAATCTAAAATGGATAAGAGATTTAATAAGTTGGATATTAAAATTGATAATTATAAAGGTAATACAGATAGGAGAATAGATTGGCTTACTGATGAAGTTATAAAGTTGAAAAGTGCCTAAATGAACAAAGACCAAATCCAACAGAAAATTACTGAACTCGAAGCGCAGATGTATGCGCCTGATTTTTGGAATGATAAAAATAATGCGCAGGTAATTTTGAAAGAGATTGAGGATTTGAAAAATAAATTAGAAGGAGGTGGAAAATATGATAAGGGGAATGCAGTACTTTCTATTTTTACAGGAGCGGGTGGTGATGATGCGGAGGATTTTTCGAGGATGTTGTATGACATGTATCTCAAGTTTTGCGAACGGAAAAATTTTTCTACCCTACTCCTTGATAAGAACGAGAATGGGAATGGTGGATATCGCAGTATTTCTATTGAAATATACAAAAACCCTTCGACAAGCTCAGGGTTAGGACCCTACGGGGTCCTAAAGAACGAATCGGGAGTACATCGTCTCGTGCGTATGAGTCCATTCAATGCGAAAGGGAAACGAAACACGAGTTTTTCGATGGTGGAGATTTTGCCGAAATTCGAAACGGTTGAATTCGAAGTGCCGGAAAGTGATTTAGAAATTTCTTTTTCAAAAAGTGGCGGGGCTGGTGGGCAGAATGTAAACAAAAGAGAAACGGCGGTTCGCATTACGCACAAACCTACAGGACTTACGGCGCACGCGACTTCTCAACGTACTCAAGAGGCAAATCGTGATGAAGCTTTGAAAACTATTTCTGCAAAAGTCTGGCGCCTTCAAGAAGAAAAAGAAAAAGCCACAGAGCGTGGCTTGGCAATTTCTGCGACTACGGATAATGAATGGGGATCGCAGATTCGTTCGTATGTGTTGCATCCGTATAAACTCGTGAAGGATCATAGAACAGGCTTTGAAACGGGGAATGTTTCGAAGATTCTTGATGACGGCGAGTTGGATGAATTTATTGAAGCAGAGAAAGATTTGTAATAAAAAAGCGTTACAAGAATTTGTTCTTGTAACGCCCCTGGTCGTATCCATGATGCCCTAAAGCATCCCGCGATGGATAAAATGACCAGGAAGCCCATATTTGGGGAACTACATATTGCAAGCTCCTACATTACCAAATCCGCATGGGCTAGAATAGCATATTTACTTTATATCCTAGCAGGTTTTGATTTTTTTGTCAAGTATTTCTTAAATATCCTTATGCTATAATGATACAACTATGATTATCACCCATCACGGCAAGGCGTTTTTTAAGATTCAAACAGGAGATATGGTCCTCGCATTTAATCCTATTTCCAAAGATTCCAAGTTCAAAACCAACGGTTTTGGGGCTAATATTGCCTTAGTTTCGATGAATCACGAGGATTACAATGGTGCGGAATTAGTGTCTTATGCTAACAAAGATCCTTTTGTGATTACAGGCCCTGGTGAATACGAGGTTTCAGATATCATGATTCAAGGTTTTGCATCCAAAGGTGTAGATAATAAAATTAACACCATTTATTATTTAGAGTTCGATGGGATTAAAATCCTCTATCTTGGTGCGATGTATCAACCAGACCTTGCACTAGAAGTTCGTCAAAATATTGGAGACGTTGATATGCTCTTTGTTCCTATTGGGGGCAAGACCGTGCTTGATGCCGCGGCGGCTCATAAACTTGCAAAGTCATTTGGTCCCAAAGTTATTATTCCGATGGATTACGGATCTGACCAAGAAAAAGACATGCTCAAAGATTTCCTCAAGGAATCGTCTGAAGATAAAGTAGTGCCTGTTGATAAACTCACGGTGAAATATAAAGACATTGCGAGCAAGGAACAGGAAGTCATTATTATTGAAAGCTAATATGAAAAAAACACTTGCAAAACTTCGCTCGAAATCACCCGAAACGCGTATGATGGTCGCATTTGTCCTCGCGGCAGTTTTTACAATTATTATCGGGGCAGGGTGGGTGATGACACTTACTACAGGAAATCATATATCAGATAAATCCAAAGTTCCGAGCCCCCTGAGTTCCCTCGGAGGAGCCATTAAGGATGTTGTGGTAAGTCCTAATAAAGATACACAGATTATTGATGCAGGAAATACAGATGCAATGCATGATGAATCTAATCCTTATCAAACCCCTACTTCTCCCACGGCTACGCAGAACACAGCACAGTAAATTTTTATGAAAAAAGAACCTGAAATTAAAATTGCAGATATTCAGAATGACAAAATGATTCCCATGAACATCTCGACAGAAATGCGCGAGGCGTTTATTGCGTATTCAATGTCAGTAATTACGTCGCGTGCGCTCCCTGATGTGCGTGATGGATTGAAACCGGTGCACCGACGTATTTTGTATGCGATGAGTGAACTCGGGTTGTATGCGAATGCAAAATTCCGAAAGTCTGCGCTCGTAGTCGGAGAGGTGCTTGGTAAGTACCACCCACACGGAGATTCTTCGGTATATATGGCGATGGTGGGTATGGCTCAGGATTTCAAAACACGCTACCCACTCGTATGGGGTCAGGGAAACTACGGATCTGTAGATGGAGATAGTCCTGCGGCGATGCGATATACCGAGGCAAAAATGTCAAAAATATCAAACGAGCTTTTGAGAGATCTTGAAAAAGAAACGGTTGATTTCCGTCCCAATTATGATGCGACTCAGTTTGAACCAACGGTTATGCCGACAGCTGTACCAACACTTCTTTTAAATGGTTCGTTGGGAATTGCGGTAGGAATGGCAACAAAAATTCCACCCCACAATCTAGGAGAGGTTATTGACGCAACCGTGGCGACTATTGATAATCCGAAGATTACTAACGAAGACCTTATGGAACACGTAAAAGGACCTGATTTTCCATTGGGGGGAATTATTTATGATAAAAAAGCCATTGCGCATGCCTACGCAACGGGGCGTGGAGCTGTAGTATGTCGCGGAGAAGCAGAAATTGTTGAGCTTAAAAATGGATCATTCCAAATTGTAATTACCTCAATTCCTGATGAAGCAAACAAGACGAATATGATCGAGAAGATTGCGAATCTTGTTCAAGAAAAAAAGATTACCGAAATCAAAGCGATGCGTGATGAATCAACCAAGGAAATGCGTATTGTGTTTGATTTAAAAGCAGGAGCAAATCCTCAGAAAGTTTTGAATTATTTGTACAAGCACACAGAACTTGAATCGAATTTTAACTTCAACATGTTAGCACTCGTGGATGGTGCGCCAGAAACATTATCACTCAAGGATTTTCTTACGAATTTTATTGCGCACCGTCAGGAAGTGGTAAAGCGACGCACCGAATTTGATTTACGCAAAGCAGAGGCGCGGGCACATATTCTCGAAGGATTGAAAATTGCACTCGATCATATTGATGAGGTGATTAAATTGATCAAGGCCTCAAAAGACACGACTGATGCTAAGGAAGGCTTGATGAAGAAATTCAAGCTTTCTGAAATCCAGGCACTTGCCATTTTGGACATGAAGCTCCAGAAGCTCGCAGGTCTTGAAAGAAAGAAGGTAGAAGATGAACTCAAAGAAGTGCTTGCCTTTATCAAAGAATTGAAGGCGCTCCTTGCGAGTAAAGAAAAAATGCTTGCGGTAATTCGTGCAGAGCTTGTAGAAATCAAGGCGAAGTACGGTGATGATCGTAGAACAAGAGTTGTTGCACGAGCTGTAGGAACTATTTCTGAAGAAGATTTGATTCCTGATACGAATGCAGCCCTCGTGTACACTGCGGGTGGATACATCAAGCGAACTGATCCTACAGAATATCGTGCACAAAAACGCGGTGGAGTAGGAGTTGTTGATCTTGATACCAAGGAGGAGGATGTGGTAACACATCTTTTAACAACTTCAACTCATAGCGACTTGCTATTCTTTACTGATCTCGGAAAGGTATATCAGATGAAAATGTATGATATTCCAGAAGGTCGTCGTGCAACGAAAGGAAAGTCAGTAATGAACTTCTTATCACTGGGTGATAGTGAGAAAGTAACTTCGATTCTTGCGGTACCTAAGGGGTCTGATGTAAAGGACAAATCACTCTTCTTCGTAACCAAACAAGGAACAATCAAGAAGGTTCCTGCGGATAGTTTTGCGGCAGTACGACGCAGTGGGCTCATTGCTATTGGTCTCCACGCAGGTGATACACTCCTCGGAACGGTTATGACTCAGAAAGGCGACAGTGTGTGTCTTGTGACATCAGATGGGCAATCGATTCGATTTGCTGTGTCTGATGTACGCGAGATGGTACGATCCGCAGCTGGAGTACGAGGAATTGATCTTGGTAAAAAGGATATGGTGGTCGGTCTCGGTGTAGTATCTCAAGAAATGAAAAATCCAACATTGTTGGTAATGTCAGATCATGGATATGGAAAACGAACTGATATTGACGAATACAAAATCCAGAAACGAGGTGGATCGGGAATCAAAACGGCAAATGTAACCGATAAAACAGGGGCGATTGTCGGGGCAAAAATAGTAACGGATGATCATTCAGAATTGATTGCTATTTCTGCCAAGTCTCAAGTTATTCGAACGGAACTTGATTCTATTCCAGTACTTTCTCGCGCAACACAAGGTGTGCGTGTGATGAAATTACGAGAAGGTGATAGTCTTGCGAGTTTGACGTTGTTGTAAAAAAGTGAGCCATGCTCGCTTTTTTGCTTGAGCTGTTTTATAATAAGCACATGTTTTCAGACCCAAATACTATTGTTCCACAACTTCATATTTCTCCTGGTGCACAGGTTGCTGATCTTGGTGCTGGGTCAGGTGTGTATGCGTTCCTCATTGCAAAAATAGTAGGCCCAGAAGGTAAGGTGTATGCATGTGATGTACAAAAAGACATGCTTACTCGCCTCGAAAACGAGATAAGAGATCGAGGAGTGAGTAATATTCAGACGGTGCTCTCTAATATTGAAAATCATCAAGGGACCAAGCTGCGTGACCAGTCTATCGATTGGGTTATTCTTGCGAATGTATTATTTCAAGTAGAAGACCGTGATACTATGATCAAGGAAATTGCAAGAATCCTTAAGCCAAATGGGGCGGTACTTCTTGTTGACTGGTCGGAAAGTTTTGGGAATATTGGACCTCATCAGAATGAGGTTATCAATGCGATCGATGCCGAGAAAAAATTTGTGAACTTTGGATTTAAAAAATCTCCACAAACCGTAGAGGCAGGTTCACATCATTACGGAATTATCTTTAAAAAATAACTATGAAAAACTTTTCACCTTTTCAAATAGGCGTCTTCGTTCTCTGTGGTGCAGGAATTCTCTTCGCGGTGCTTATTTTCTCAGGTAAAATTCCTCTTGGACAAAACGCGACTCAAAATATATCTGGAAATATTACTGTTTGGGGGGCTTTACCTCGTGATGCAATTTCTCCTATGATTGAAACTATGCGCAAGGCATACAAAGACGTAACAGTACTTTACGAAGAAAAAGACCCTCTTGTATTTCAATCGGAGTTCGTTGAAGCACTTGCTTCTGGGGTTGGTCCTGATCTTGTGATTATTACGCCGAGTGATATTATTCAAAATAAAAATAAAATTTTCCCTGTTCCGTATACAAGTCTTCCGGAATCAGTTTTTCGTGGGACCTTTGTTGATACAGGTTCGGTATTTCTTGCAGATACAGGTGTATTAGCATTTCCTTTGGTAATAGATCCTATGATTATGTATTATAACAAGGATATGTTGAGTTCCGCATTCACTGTTCGTGCACCAGAAACATGGGATGATATTATTGCACTGAATAAAGTTGTTACCCAAAAGGATAGTGCGGGACGTCTTGCTACAGAAACCGTTGCCTTGGGAACATTTGATAATATTACTCATGCAAAAGATATTATTGCCACGATTATTTTTCAAGCAGGAAACAAGATCGTCGATTTTGATATCAAGACGAAAAAGTATATGTCAGTATTTGGGCAGGGCACTGCTGAAGGTGTCTCGCCGGTTGCACAAGCACTTGGTTTCTATACAAGTTTTGCAAATAGTGCAGATGCAGATCATTATTCATGGGCACCAACACTCCCACGAGATAAGAATCAGTTTCTTGCAGGGAATCTTGCAATCTATTTTGGCTATGCCAGTGAACTTCTTGAAATTCGAGAAAAAAATCCAAATTTAAATTTTGATCTTGCCCTCATGCCACAGCGTGCAAAAAGCCCCTTAAAAATAACCTATGGAAAAATTTCAGGAGTTTCTGTGGTAAAGTCTTCTAAAAATATTCCTGTAGCTCTTATTGTGGCTCAGCAATTAGCAGGAAAAGATGCGATGGTTGCCTATCTCAATTATGATCCTACGGTCGTACCCGCACGCAAGGATATGCTTGAGCCTGGTATTACTCAAGATGATGCGCGCAAAGCGCTTCTCTATAAATCAGCAACCATTGCTCGTACCTGGGTTGATCCGGATGCAAGGCAAACCACAGCACTCTTTAAAAGATTTATAGATCAGATTAATGCTGGACTCGCAGTTCCTGCGGCGATTATTGGTCCAGGAGAATCACTGCTTTCAAGTGTGCTACAGAAACTTCAAGTAACCATCTCAAACGAATCACTTTAAATCTTCTTATGAAACATCTCTCAAAAATTATCATACTCGGTATCCTAATCATAGGGGGATGCTGCACACCTCTGTTTTCCGAGGCTGCTGGTTTTGTGGTAACAGAAAATACACCCATCGTAACACCAAGTGCCTATACGGCAAGTTATACGGTAACTTCAACACAAGCCTCTCTGGCAACAGAGATCTATGTGCACTTCTCAGAACATCTTTCAAATACTTGGAATTATAATGCAACTAATGGGCCTGTTATAAAACTTGAGAAACCAGGCGCTTCGGGATACTCAAAAACATTTAATGTAGAATTTCCGTTTGCTAATTTAGGGATCGTTGCAGGTAAAAAATATCAATACTATCTTGCTGAGGGTCCAACCAAGGGTTCAGATATTTTTTATAATCCTACTTGTTTTACTACTACAGGGAAGGTGTCTTGTGATCCGACACCTGCAAATCCAAATCCAGCATTAAATCAACTAAGCTTTACCGTGATTCCTGGTAGTCAGATTCCGTATCCAGCAAATCCTGCGAAGTTTCAAACACCGCTGACGGTGACATCGAATGTGCAGATTACCTCAACTCTTCTGGTAACCTTAAAATTGTATACGTATGCTCCTGGGAGTACGAATCCTCAATATATCAAAGAGGGAACATTTTCATTTCTTCCTGGAGTGAGCACTATTAATCCATCATTTGGAGATCTTGATCCTGGTAATTATAGTACAATTTTATATGACGAAGTAACGCAGCAAAAAATAAGTGGTGAAGTTTCTTGGAAAGTTGTAGATCCTACACAACCACCTGGAGTTCAATTACCCCCATCAGCTACACCCAGTCCAGCAAATTACGTAGGAGGTATTAGTATCTATTTTAATCCTGCTGACCAAAAGGTGGATGAGACCTCGGCGACACTCAAGGCTACAGTTTCTGTACAAATTGAAATGCCAGTAGCTTTTCAAGTATTGAGCGGTAGTAGTCCCTCAAAAATAGATCGTGTCTATACACCTATTTTACAACCAATTTCTGCAAATAGCGGACTGGTTCCTGGTGAAGTAAAAACATTTACTATTCCATTTACAAGCCTTACCAAGGGTACCACCTATTACTTTATTGTAAAAAATATCGCCACAGGAACACAGTCACCTGTTTGGAATTTCACCACTAAGGGTGGCACACAACCTCTCCCAGAGTCAGCCATGACCATTTTTGATGCGACCACAGATCCCTATGGTGATCCAGGAAGTTTTAAGCCAGTGGAGGATACTATTTCTGAAAAGGGAATCGTACCGAAATGTGGTCGCACTCAAAATGCTGCGGGGACCATTCCTAAAAAAGAACTTGAAATGTGCACCTATAAGGATTTTATGCAGCTGATTGCAAATGTGATTCAGTATGCGTTGATCATTATTGGTCCAATTATTGCTATCGTATGTATGTATGCAGGTGCAATGATTATTTGGCTCAACTGGCAGAGTGATCCATCACAACAAATTGAGGGTCAGATTAAAAAGTATCAAGGAATTCTCGTACGAGCTGCAATTGGCGTGGGGATTATACTCATTGCATGGGTACTGGTTGCGACGGTGATCAAGGAGTTAGGGGTCAAGCCAGAGTTCGTACTCCTCGACCTTTTTAGTTCAAAATAGTACACTAATCCTATATGAAAAAAACCTTTTTTAAAATAGTACTTCTCGGAATAATGGTCATTACTCCATTTGTTACTCATGCTGCCGGTGTTATTACCGAAAAATCATTTAATACTACCTCATCAAGTTATACGGTTACTTATGAAGTGACAACGGCTCCTAGTACCTCAGCCAAGGTCTATGTACGACTTACAGAATACAATACGACTAAGTGGAATTATGATGCGGCCAATGGTCCCATAAGTACCATTACCGATCAGTCCCTCGGAAAGACTTTCAATGCAGAATTTTCATTTGCGAACCTCAGTATTGCTGCAGGAAAAAAATATGTGTATTACCTTGCGGATGGAACGAAATCTTCATCAACACTTCTTACTAATCCAAAATGCTTTACCACCACAGGGCAAGTTGCTTGTGATGGGGCTACCACGAATCCGACGTTAAATGAACAGAGTTTTTCTCTTGAGCAAAAATCACAGGCTGCAGACCCTAATAGTCCGGGGAAATATCTTGTAAATTTTGGAATTACCCGTAATGTGGTCCTCCTCGAACCAATACAAGTAAGCCTAAAAATATATGAGGATAGTAATGGTACTCCAAAATTTTTAAAACAAGGAAATTTTCAAATAGGTACAGGAAATGGGGTTATTTTCCCAACCGTAGAAGATCTTGCTCCTGGGAATTATAGTGTCATTCTATACTCGGGTCCTACGATGGTGAGTAGAGAAATTGGATTTATAGTAAAAACAAATGGCGCGAGTGGTCCCAAGGCTTCATTTAAATATAATGGACTACCTTCGGTAACCTGTGATGCGTCAATTGCCTTGTGTGATTTTAAAATAATGACGAATATTACTGCAGCAGGAACCTTGGAATTTAAGTTGTTTGGGTATCCAAAAACAGAATTTGAAGGCAAGAAAAAAGAAGGTGGTGTTGAATTAAAAAAAGATGCGGCGATTACGGTTGCGGTGGGGCAGCGAGAAATAAACACCTCAATGACCTTTGCGGAAATTGCAGCATTTACTAAAAATGTGAATGATGGCTCGTTCTGGTTCAATTTCTTTGAAGTACAAAATAATATATTTTCTGATGTAGGAAATCCTTTGGTGAGCGCACAAGAAAACATTCCTTTTACATTAAATCTGGTAACACCGCCTAAGGGTAGTCTTGATTTCACTGACGGGCCATCTTCTGATGCCACAGGTGTGTGTGGTTCTGCAGCAGGAAGTACGTCACCTGCATTAACCTCAAGTTCAGCAAATCTTTGTGCGAAAGGTACGGTTACTGAATTTAACTATGACGGTTTTAATTATTCATGGAAATGTAAGGGTTCGGATGGGACCATGCGAACATGTACGGCCACAGGAGGGAAGGATACTAATTATGGTGATGGATTTCTAAAGAATCCCCTTGCTCCAGGACTTGATACGTTCCCAAAAATATTTGCCGCGGTCTACAATAATATTATTCTGCCTATTGCGATACCGTTCATTGTGCTCGCTATTATGTATGCTGGATTTAAATTTGTTATTGCCCGCAAGGAGGGTCGTGTCGATGGGTATGCTGATGCAAAACGTGTTTTGAAATATACGCTTATCGGTACAGCCCTCCTTCTCGGTGGATGGGTGGTGGCAAATGCCCTCCAGGGAACACTTAATAGTCTTCTTGGTCCAGGGAGTGGTAAAACGGCTGTCGTAACAGTACTTGAACATGTTTAGGAATGTGAGGTATACTAATTCTATGAAAAAAATCTCTCGTCTCGCAGTACTCCTTGGAGTAGTTGCAATTCCATTTCTCGTATCAGCTCAAAATTATATAGGAAGCAATACTACAGGTACGGCTTGGGGATCCATCAAGGAAATTATCGAAGCTATAGGGAAATTTATTAATAGTACGGTAATGCCTATGGTGGTAGCTTTGGCGATACTGTATTTCATGTGGAACATTGCTCATTTTATTGGAAATATGAGTAATGAAAAAGAACGGGAGACATTCAAGAGGTATAGTATTAATAGTCTCATTGGACTCTTTATCCTATTATCAGTCTGGGGGATTGTCGCCATTGGAACACAGACCTTGTTTGGGAAGCAGCCAATCGTGCCACAGTTTAGGACTAATGATAACGGGGGGAACAAGGCACCATAATACTTGAATAAATTTGGCCAATAAAAAAATCCCCTAGCAATCCTGTTGTTAGGGGATTTGATGTTGTCTCAGTTCAGCTTATTAATAAGCGTCACCTGGATTTAAGCAACCAAGGAAGAAATTTCCAATACTACTTTTTTGGATGCTAGTTTTAAATTTTCCAAGCGCCTTTCCTTCATAAGTTGTTCCTGCCTTGGCCTGTTTTCTGTCAAAAACCTGAATAGCTGCCATAGCTTTTTCAGAATTTCGTTCGTCTCCTGTTGCTGCTGCAAGAAGAGCATTTTTTGCGGCTTCCATTACGGTTGCATCTCCACTGTGATGAACTACTGCTGTTGCAAATTTTTTTTCTGCATCTCGGTAAGATCCCATGATAAATGATTGTTTAGTTAAAGAATAAGTTACCTGAGGTAATATAGCACCTTAATAGATATTTGTCAAGTAGCTTAAAAAGGCTTCTAAATAAGGGTATGAGAAGTACTTGACAAATTATATGGACTATGCTATACTGTTCTTGTAAAATATTCTTTCAAACAAAATTATACAAACCATGAAAAAGCAATCAATCTTATTCGTAATCGTGTTATTATTTGCAACCGCTTTAAATTCTTGCGGGAAAACAGGTTGCTTTGTAAAAGATTTAAAAACCGGTCAAACTGCTGCAGATAATAACTGCAACGGAATTCCTGATTTTCAGGAAGGATTACCAGGTGGTGGTGGCAGTGTTATTAATCAGCCTGACCAGATGTTCTATGTGTTACCTATAGGTATAACAGTGAGCACTACAACGCTGTACAAAAGCAATGGGAACATCTCACCAAGAGGAATACCATTCGCTTTATGTTACAACAATGCGGCCTACAGTGGAAATTCCTACGATGTTTCGACACAGTACAGAAGCTGTACGGTGAAAACACTAAACGGAACTCTTCTGGAGGGTATTGCTGACCAGAATCTCCTGATTAATACCGCATTCGAAGCTGATGTAAATGAGCTCATGACTAAGCTACAAAACTTTGTAGGTAATAAGTCTGAATTGCAGGTGTACAGAAGCAGGCTAATCCCAGTATTTGTTGTCGGAGGTAATGGTACTATAAAAGGTACTACGAGTTTCAACAACCTAACAGGGGAGCTTGCCGGAGATGCTGTTGCCTATAGTGTTAAAGACGCTGTAGAGTGGAAAACGGTAGGAGAAGTTTACGGGTTTTAATAACTCGTGAACGTGATGACAAAGCCGCTTGATCTATTCGAGCGGCTTTTTTTGTTGCATTTAAACAGGGCTTCTTGGTATACTAAAGACGTTATTATTAGATATAATCAATTAGTATAATTTTCATGAAAAAGTTTTTTATTTCAGCCTTTAGTTTCCTAATGCCATTGTTTGCTTTTGCCCAATCAACTCCAAGTACTACCTACATTACAGGTGCTTCAAACATAGTGAAGGACTTGATCAGAACTGCCTTTGTTATCATTCCGGCAATTGGAATCCTATTCTTCTTCTGGGAGCTTATTAAATATATTCGCTCAACACCAGACGAGAAGGCAAAAAATCGATCAATGCTTCTGTGGAGTATTTTGGCCTTGTTCATCATCTTTAGTGCCATGGGAATCATTCGTGTTATCCAGGGTGTTACAGGAACAAGTGGGTCACAACAGATTCAAACATCACAAGTTCCTTCAATTGTTTTCTAAAAAACTCAGTACCTGTTTTCCTCTAAAAGCGCTATCTTATGTATTCATTTTTTCTCCCACTCATCACTCATGCTCAATCAGCCGCTAATACTCCAACTATTAAATTGGTTATTTATCGATTGAGTTACTATATCATCAATCCACTTATCAAGCTTGGATTTGTGATTGCGTTGTTGTATTTTATGTGGGGGGTTGTGGATTACATTCGTGATCGTAATTCAGGACATATTTGGGATTCGAGTGTATTTGATAAAGAGGCTGATGGGGGTGGGCGTAAGTCTGCAGGAGGGGATCGTATTATCTACGGATTATTCGGACTTCTCATTATGACCTCAGCATTTGCTATTGCAGAACTGGTTCGTAATATTATTGGATCTACTGTTCCGATTAATTAGGAATACTTTGAGAAATAAAAAAAGCGCGCAATGCACTGCATGCGCGCTTTTTCGTACTGATATTCATGTATTAAATACCAGGACGATCGGGTGGTTGTTTTACACTGTTCATAGTATTATCCCCATTCCCAGGTACCCGTCTATCATTTAAACTATTGGGTGGTTGGTTGGGGTTATAAGTGTCACCACGACCTTGAGTTACACCAGGAATAAAATCATTTTGATTCATATTTTTTATCCCATTACATGTTGCAAGGAGGAATATGAGACAAAAAAATCCAATAATCCCAACACCCCATGTTTTTCCTAGTGTCCAAGAAACACTAGGAGCAATCCATTTATGGAAAACATTTATTAATAGCAGTGTTATTGCTATTATAGCAAGAATAAGGGCAATAGTCTTAAAGATGACTATACTTATAACGATAAGAAGTGCCATAAGTATGGGCGTTCCTATTAAGTAGTCTGTAAGAATTGCCCCCATAAACAATATCAATGTCACACAGAGGATGCTTAGCGAAATTTGTGAAATGAGCTTCATATCATCATCATGAGAAGGAGGATTCACAAGATTGCCATAGTAAACTTTTGCAAAACCTAAGGGAATGAGTCCACAAAACATTATTCCCAATGAATACATGCTTGCAATAAAAATTTTTGGTTGGAAAATAAAATCATTTTTTAGATTTTTTCCTCCAGCAGTGAATGCTTCTACAAAGAGGCAAATGACCAGTAGAAACGTAGTTACCACTACGAGCATCAAGATTTTTTTATAATCATTGAAAAATTTGTTCATAACTTTATTTTTTGTTTTTAAATAATTGTTCTTGGTCACTATAGCATACCTTGTTTCATAAGTCAAGTCTATATATTGCTGTAAAATATGTTATAAATAAAGGGCATTTTACCCATTTTGGGGCCCCCTCGAATTCCTCGAGGCATGCAAGCATGCACCCGTAGCTCAGTCGGTAGAGCAGTTGCCTCTTAAGCAAACGGTCGTAGGTCCGATTCCTACCGGGTGCACCACTTCGCAAAAAAATCCTTATCTTCCGATAAGGCTTTTTTGCTTCGCGGTGCAGGCACTGTTTGAATCCGGTGTAGCGAAGCGGAGTTGGGTGCTTCGCGGTGCGCACTAGTTTATATAGAATTTATCTCTGATTGCTAATATATGAATGTCTATGTTTTATAGTTATATATTAAAAAGCAAAAAAGATTCAACGTATTATTATGGGAGTACTCAGGATTTAAGAAGGCGAATAGGTGAGCATAACTCGGGTATGGTTAATTATACTAAAGCACATCGACCATATGAGCTTGTTTGGTATTGTGCATTTTTAACAAGAGTCCAAGCGTTGATCTTCGAAAAATATCTCAAAAGTTCTTCTGGTCACGCATTCAGTAAGAAACGTCTTTTATAGACCTATCATTTCGCAAAAACTCCTTTCATGTTTAATGAAAGGAGTTTTTGCTTCGCAGTGTCTGCACAGTGTATCTTGTCTTAATCAAACGAGTTTGTGCCTGCACAGCGTAGCTTGTCGTATGACAAGCGAAGTTGTGCCCAGGACTGGACTTGAACCAGCACGCCTTGCGGCACCAGCTCCTAAGGCTGGCGTGTCTACCAATTCCACCACCTGGGCAAGGGTACACTTGTACAAGTGTACATCTTGTTATTCTTATGGATCTTTTT
>CAZUIQ010000015.1:0-8504 GCA_964620085.1 uncultured Candidatus Saccharibacteria bacterium
GAACTCTGATTCCATCCTTGAGAAGGATGTGTCCTAACCGTTAGACGATAGGGCCCTGCTTCGCTAAGGCTACGCAGGGCGCGGCCGTTGAAGTAAGTGAATTATACTGAAATTTCAATATTTTTCAAGGGGTGAGATAAAAATTTCTTGAGAAAAAATTTATCAGGAATTTATCGCTCGTTGATAGGATATTTGGATGCGGATTAATAAAAAGCTTGTAAAATTGTTGAATAAATTCCAGATGCTTCCTAGTGGATATCATATTTCAAATCCGAAAGGTCTCTTGCTTCTTGATATAATACTTTCCAAGAAATTTATCGAGGTTACTTACACTAAAAACTCTCGAATATTTTTTACCAGAATTTCCTTGAAACATATTGCAGAAAAGCAGAAGGATTCAAAAGTTATTTTAGAGATGATTTATAGAACTCTTAAGTATCCTGATCATGTTCACAAAGGAATACTTTCTCGTTTTCTTTTCTCAAAAGCATTTTCTCATGAGAAAGGACTCCATAACTATGTGGTAACTTTGGAGGTCCTAGATAAAAATATTATTGTCACTGCGTTTAAAGCCAAACAAAAATACCTCAAGAACTTTGAGATTCTCTGGAGATCGGCGTCCCTAGATTAGGGGTTTCTCCATCTCATCACGATAGGTCGTGGTGGCAGTAGCCGATTTTCTGCTCTTAGAGAATCTCAAAATACTCAAGGTATGTACTTATACTAACAAATTCTAGATAAGTTTCAATATCTGAAGCCCTCTCCTCGATAGAGGAGAGGGCAAGGGGGCACTTGTGCAAGGCTGGGCTGCGCAGCAGGCCGGGTGAGGTCGTTGCACAACCAAACTGTTAAATGCTATAATAAACGTCATGATTCGATTTGAAAATGTAACCAAACACTATGACGATGAACCGGAAGGTTCGCTTGAAAATATAAACCTTTCGATCCATGCTGGAGAGTTTGTTTCTATTGTAGGACACTCTGGAGCAGGAAAGTCTACCCTTATCAGATTACTAATGGGAGAAATTAAACCAACTTCAGGAAATATTTGGTTTGATGATTTTGATGTCGACGCACTACGTGTATCAGAGCTTCCTGCTTTTCGACAGCGCCTTGGAGTAGTCTTCCAAGATTTTCGATTGCTTCCCAATCGTACGGCATTTGAAAACGTAGCATTTGCGATGGAGGCCGCAGGGAAGAGTGATGATGAGATTGTATCTGATGTGCCCCATGCACTTGAGATCGTAGGACTTGCGCACAAGGCGCGTAGTTTCCCTCATGAAATGTCAGGAGGAGAACGTCAGCGTCTTGCTATTGCACGCGCTATTATCAATCAACCAGAGGTTATTCTTGCTGATGAACCAACAGGGAATCTTGATCCACAGGCAACTTATGATATTGTGCAGATCTTGAAAAAGATTAACGATCTTGGAACTACGGTTATTCTTACGACACACAACAAGGGAATTATTGATGCTCTTGGTAAGCGTGTAATCACACTCGAAAAGGGGAAGGTCGTGCGCGATGATAAACATGGAAAGCACTCAATGCAATAATGCATAAGCTATTTTAAAACTATTATGTCACTACAAACAGATTCAAAAAGAATAATTCGTTGGGGGTTAATTAATTTCTATAGAAACACGGTTGTTTCGATAGCCTCAATCCTCATGATGACGGTAACCCTAACCGTTATCGGTGTTACTATTTTCTTGAATGCGGTACTTGGATATTCACTTGCACAAATGCAGTCTAAAGTAGATGTGAATGTGTACTTCTATCCGAAAACCTCCGAGAGTAAAATTGTGGATGTACAGAACATGCTTAAAAATCTTCCAGAGGTTGCACAGGTTGAGTATGTCACCGAGGATCAGGCACTTGCCGATTTCCGCGCACGTCACGCAAGTGATTATCTTACCCTTCAAGCTCTTGAAGAGCTAGGTACAAATCCGCTCGGTGCAACCTTAAACATTCGCGCAAAAGAGCCTGGGCAGTACGAATCTATTGCAAAAATGCTTGATACAAATGCAAGTCTTACCTCAGGCAGTAGGTCAATTATTGAAAAAGTAAACTATGCACAGAATAAGGAAATTATTGAAAGACTTACTTCGATAATGCGTTCAGTGCAAGCGCTCGGTCTCGCGATTACGGTATTCTTTATTTTTATCTCATTCCTCATTACCTTTAACACGATTCGTCTTGCGATTTACATGGCGCGTGATGAAATTGCAAATATGCGAATGGTGGGAGCAGAAAATAAGTATATTCAAGGACCGTTCATGGTAGAGGGTATTGTTTACGGACTTATTTCTGCATCAATTACACTGATCTTGTTCTATCCGTTGACATTATGGCTCACCAAGACTACGCAGACATTCTTTGGAGGACTGAGTTTACTTCAGTACTACGGAGACAACTTCTTACAATTCTTCGCGATCCTTATTGTATGTGGAGTCCTTCTCGGAATGATTTCAGCCTGGTTTGCGATTAGAAAGTACTTGAAGAAGTAAGTTAAATTAAGTAAAAAAACTCTGTCATGTTTTGACAGGGATTTTTTTTAGTGCTATATTTCAAAAAATTTAAAACAAAATATATAGCATGAAAACATTACTAGATAATCAGGAAATAGAAAAAACTATTGAAAAGTGTGCATTATTATTTAAAGCACCAGGACTAGAATTTGAAGATTTTGTTCAAGTAGGAAGAATTGCTGTTTGGAGAATGCTTGAAAAAAGGCCCGATATTACTACACTAAACATCAAAGATCACATTGGTTTTGTGTATCAAACAGCTAAGTTCGGTATGCAAAACGAGGTTGTGAGTACTCGGACCAAGAAGCGATCAGTTTTAAATACAGCTCATTCGCTCGATGCACCTATCGGTGAAGGAGATCTGACATTAGGAATTCTTTTACCTGATAATCAAGAAGCGCTATTTAATACTCTAGATAAGGACGATAGTAAAAAACTTCTCAAAAAACTAGAATTGCGCGCTATTAAAGAACGGACAAGAGAATTAGTTTCAGGTGTTATTTGGCTCCTTGTGCATATGCTTGATATTGAACGAAAGGATATCCCAAAGAAACTAACCTATGCGACATTTGCTGAATATGGACTGGTTCGGTTTTTATGGATATTTTTTAATAATTCTCCATCAAGAGCAGTTCATTATGCGTATCCAGGAGAATTTAAAAGATTTCAGACAACGGCTCCTTTGAGATATTGGAATGGTGTTCACGGTCGTAAGCGAGCAAAAAAGGCACTTCAAGAAGCACTTGAACTATCCGGATATTCACAGGATGTATATCCTAGGCTGATGACCATAAAATTTTTTGAAGAATTTAGACTCATTCGACCCCTTGAAGTGGTATATAACCAGGATAGGTTTGCGTACTTGCAAGATGTTTTTCCTCATCAGTATGAACCATGGGAATTTTCAACGATACCAAAAAGGCTTTTTGAAAACGAAGAAATGGTAAAACGAGCAGTACGTTGGCTTGTTGAAAAGAAACTTGGATACGACATGAAAAAAATGAGCGTCCATAGTATTTGGGATGAACGGATTGCTATCAAGATTACGAAAGATACATTTTCTGAATATGGACTGAGCGAACTTAATCATACGTATTATTCACCAGAAATTCCTCTACGTATGACCTATCCAGATAAATTTTTAGAATGGAGTTTTCAATCTAAAACTAAATGGGTTGGTGAAGAGGGTAGGGTGCTTGCCGCTAAGGCGGTTCGTTGGTTGATAGAGGATCACTGTAAGATTTCTCCAAACTCTCAAGAAATCACATGGAAATTTTTTGTTGAAAATGGACTCAATGGAATGCTTTCGACAAGAAAACTTGGTTTTAATTCTTCTCCTCGCAAAGCACTTGAAAATGCTTATCCGGACATGAAATAATTCAATAGCATCATTATGAAGCAAGCATTCCTTGCTTCATTTTTTTAACTTAAAAAACCTATCACGCAAAAAACTTCTCCTTGAGTTTCTTGGTAATAAAATATATTCCAAAGAGAATCAGTCCTATGATGGCAACAATGAGGCCGAGTTTATAGGGATGTCCTGTGAGAGTAAGCATGAGGGCGTTTCCAAAGAAATATCCGAGGCTTACTAATACACTAATGAGGATGAGTTCTCCAAAAGTGTTCAAGAGAATAAATGTTCTAAAGGGAACACGCGCAGCTCCTGCTGCCATGAGCACGCCTTTGGCGACACCAAATCCAAGGGTTATTTTTGAAATGAGGATAATGTTTTGATGGTGTTTATTAAAAAGAGCTTTTGTTTTTTCAAAAGTCTCGAGAGAGACTCCGAACCAGGTACCATTTTTTCTAATAAGTGGTTCTGCAAAAAAATATCCAATGTAATACCACATAATATCTGCAATCAAATCTCCGACCATGAGTGCTATAAAAAGAGGGGTAAGTTTTAGGAGGTCTTGATGTAATAAAAGACCTGAAGCCACCATAAGAATAGGTCCTTCAATAAAGGCTCCAAGTCCAATAAGGGGGTATTTAAGAAATTCTGCGAGACTAAGCGCATGGATAAGGATTGGGGGCAGGTGCATAGTTCTTTTATTTTAGCATAGTTTTGCTGCCGATCAGGGACTCGAACCCCAATACCATGCTCCAGAGGCATGTGTCCTACCATTAGACGAATCGGCACTTGTCCCGCGAAGTCCTTCATAGCTTTAGCGAAGAAGGGCGAAGTGGGAATATTCAGCCTGTAAACTATAGCAATTTTTGCGGAAAAAGCAATTTTGTGGTATGGTGATATAAATTCATTCATCGTTCTAAAATCCAATATTTGCTTATGAAAAAGACAATTATGTTTGGCTTCTTGCTCAGTATTTCTCTAACAACATTTTGCCAGCAAGAATTCTTCCCTGGTAAGTATCGACAAATCCTCCTCACTCCGTATGCCGCAATCACGAGTAATGGTGCTTCAAAGATTGACAAGCCGATGGGTGATCTTTTGTACACACTGCTCGGGTCACCAACAGGAGAAGGTTTTCGTATTTTAGTAATAGAAACAACAGGGAGGAAGCTCCTGATGTCACAAGACTTTTACTTTAATGGAGCGAAATGGGTTGATACTAATTTCAATAGCTGGTTCGAAACGAAAGGGGTTACGTTAGATAAGTTTCTCCTTGATATTTTTGAAATTAAAATTGAGTAAAATTCTGAAAAGTCCTTTGCTTGCGAGCAGAGGCCTTTTTATTGGACAAAAAAGAAAAAATATGGTAATTTATTGGTTATGACTCACGACTTCTATATCTATGGCCGAAATGCCATATTGGAGCAACTCCAAAACAATCCAAAAAATTTAAAGAGAATTATGATTAAGGAAGGTCTCAAAGACCGTGCTTTCGAGGAAATTCGAAAACTTGCGCAAGCAAACCGTATTCCTGTGGAATCGATAGATGAAAAAACGATTGTGAAACTCCTCAAGGATGATGTTTCTCATCAAGGAATTATTGCTTTGTCTAAACCGTTTAATTATACGAATTTTGATGAGTGGACGGCGACCCTTGCTTCGCCAGAGGCTACGCAGGGCAAGCTCCCGGTGGTGTTGATCCTTGATCATATCCAAGACGTTTCAAATCTTGGGGCGATTATTCGAAGCGCAACAGCAGCAGGTGTGGATGCAATTATTGTGGCTGAATTGAGCCAGGCTCCTATTACCAGTGCGGTATACAAGACTTCTGCGGGGACGGTTGGAATTATTCCGGTAATCCAAGTAGGGAACTTGAACCAGATTATTGAAAAATTGAAGAAGAAAGGATTCTGGGTAGTAGGACTTGGAATGGGTGGTGAGACCGATGTGTGGGGATACAAATTTGATACTCCAACAGCGATTGTTATTGGTGGAGAAGGTGATGGAATGCGTGAGAAGACAGGTGAACACTGTGATGTAATTTTGTCTATTCCTATGATGAATGGTGTAGAGTCGTTGAATGCTTCGGTAACCAGTGCCATTGTGTGTTACGAGATTATGCGTCAGCGAAAGGTTTAGGTCGAGATAAATTCCTGATAAACGCAGGTTTTTTCGTACCTTTGCATTCTAGAGAATTGCGGGCTATACTTGCCGCATATTATGGATAGAACTGAGATTGAAAACCTTATAGATCAAAAAGTAGATACTGTTGTATCAAGGCAGTTCGGTATGGTTATGGAATGGTTTACTGACCAGTTTGCTTTAGTGCACGAAAAATTTGAAATGTTAGAAGAAAAGATGGATCGAGGATTTGCGGAGATTAGAGAGGATATTGCACAAATTAAAATAAATGTTGATCGAAATAGTTTAGATATACTAGAGTTACAAAATAAAGATAAAGAATCCTGGCGTAGATATAAGAAGTATTAAACGATTAACTATTTAAATTTATGTCTAAAAAAATATTATTGTCAGGTATCAAGCCGACAGGAAAGTCACATATCGGAAATTATTTTGGAGCGTTAAAGCAATGGGTTGATTTGCAAGACGATTATGATACTCACATTTTTATTCCAAGTTATCATGCGCTTACCGAACGTCATGATGCTGTTGGGGTACGAGAAGATACTCACGGTCTTGTTTTAGATTTGCTTGGTATTGGTATTGATCCAGAAAAAGTAACCATATTTCGCCAACAAGATGTTCCAGAGCACACAGAACTATCGTGGATTTTTTCATGTATCGTAACCATGCCGTATTTGATGCGAGCACATGCTTTTAAAGATGCAGAGGCCAAGAATAAAGAAATTTCTGTAGGAACATTTAATTATCCAGTACTCATGTCAGCAGATATTCTTATGTATGATACGGATGTAGTGCCAGTAGGGAAAGATCAACAGCAGCATGTTGAGATTGCGAGAGAGATTGCACGAAAATTTAATAATCTCTTTGGAGAAACATTTCCAGTAGAACCAAAAGATCTTGTAGTTGAGTCGGTTGCAAGCGTTCCAGGTGTTGATGGACAAAAAATGTCTAAGTCATACAAAAACACTATTCCACTTTTTGGAACCGATGAGGAAATTACCAAGGCAGTGATGAGTATTGTTACCGATTCAAGCGGAGATGTTCCTACGAACGTATACGCAATCCACAAACTCTTCAAATCAGAAGCAGAACTTGCGCCTATCTATGAGGAACACAAAGGAAAATACAAGGCGCTCAAGGATGCACTCCTTGCAGATATTCTCGCATTTGTAACACCGATGCGTGAACGTCGTGCGTACTATGAATCACAGCCAGAATTGGTTGCTGATATTCTTGAAAAAGGCGCAGCTAAAGCTAAGGCTAAAGCGGAGGCGAAGATGAAGTTGGTACGTGAGAGGGTGGGTCTGTAGGAATAAAAAAACACCCTGAGCCTGTCGAAGGGTGTTTTTTATGGTATAATACATTTACGATGATAACCCTAGAACGGCTTAGTAAATTAACCCTTAAGGATAAGTTAGTTGAACTATCAGCTCTGTATCCTATCACTAAAGGTTTCTTTGGTGTGTTTTCCACAATGCATGTATTTTTAAATTTGAATGGTCCGGGGTTATTTTTTGCAAGTAATGATAATGAAAAATATATTGTTGTCTTTAAGTCAAACAAAAAAGAATATAGGTTCCTATTTAAAAAACCTAGTGATGAGTTCATTAAAGAGTTTATGGAACAGGAACAACCTAGATACCTTGCAACCAATATGCTGAACGAGCGAACAGGGGCTGAAATATGGATGGAAGAAAAAGAGCTTGTACTGGATTTGGAGAAACTGGTCAGCCTGGCAGATCATGATTTTCGAAAAGACTACAATCGTGCGATGAGAAAAAATCCACCATTTGAAATCTTGCCGTATCACTATCACAGAGATACTGCTGACCTCTTGGTCTTTTTAGAAACATGGCGGAATGGTCGCACTCCTGAAAAGAATGCTATCGCAGCAATAGAAAATGATCTCAATTTCTTGACCGTGTTTGGTCGAGAAGATTTTGTGTATGGTGTAGTAATTCGTCATGAAGGTAACATAATTGCCTATTGTCTGTACAGTGATTATTTACCAGAGGTGTGCACAGGATTATTTAGTAAAGTTTTAAGAGGGTATGAAAATCTTGGAGTAGTCTTAACGTTTGAAAAATGCAAATCTATGATGAGTAATGGTTTTAAATTTTCGTACATTGCAAATTTTAATAATGATTTCAAGAAATCTTTAGCCTCATGGGCGGGGGAGGAAATTGCGATTTATGCTGAGCGAATTTATAAAGACGAAGGGATGACTTTTGCATCAACACCAGAAAGATATTTAAACTCGATGAGAATGTGATAGGATTTGTTATATGGAATTTACCGAACAGCTCAAACAGCTTGGAATATATAAACCAGAAATGGATATTTTAGATATCGGGTGCAATAATGCCTGGCTTTTTCAGAGACTCAATAAACCTGGACGCGTATTCGACCTTATTGATATTGTTGATAATTTAGGTGGTGATATTAAAAATCAATCAAATGTAAAATAAAAATTATTT
>CAZUIQ010000015.1:8514-19656 GCA_964620085.1 uncultured Candidatus Saccharibacteria bacterium
AAATTTCACCATAAATCTTTTACTGAATTTACTACAGATAAACATTACGATCTTATTTTTGCCAAAGATACCTTTTTCCACGACTCTGATCAAATTGGCCAAGCAAAACGGTATATGAATTATCTAAAACCAGGTGGAGTCGCTTGCATTGCTTTTATGTTAGAAGACGATCCTCATATTGGAAAACGCGGTATCGATGGTTCAACATGGTTCGGTGTATCGCAAGGATCACTTCATGGTTTTCTGAAAGACTATGATGTGATGTGGAAAAAAGAATTTAACGGAGAATATTTAAATATGGCAGAAAAGTTAGTAGTGTGGCACGTGTGGTATGTAATCTTGAGAAATAAATGATATAATCATAAAATCTATGGCAAAGCTTCCAAACATTATTGAGAGGGATCGATCGTTGTGGGAAGTGGTGAAATTTGTTTTTTTTGAATCCATTCGCGGATCTAAAAAATACGCAAAGATGCGATACGTTATGATTTGCATAAGTGCAGCTTTTTCGTTTGCAGAATTTGGATCTGTAGCAATTATCGTAAATGAATTTGCTACCTATGGGATTGGAGGCGCTCGTCCGGAAATGATCTTCTACGGATTTATGCTTTTAAGTGTGTCACATTTTGCACCTGAAGTAATTGGAATGATCATTCGCTATTTATGGAACACTCAAAATAACGACCTCTCAAGACATTTTCAGTCTCTTATTTTTAAGAAGATGGATGAGATTGATATTGGAACCATTGAACAAGCAGAATTTCAGAATACATTTGATTTAGCAAATAGAAGAGGGTGGAATGCTGCCTTTAGAATGATAAGTTCTTTTTCTGATAGTCTCAGACAGATTACCTTATTGATTATTTCAATTATCGCGCTGATCGCAATTACCCCCATAGGTGCGATCATTATTTTTGCAGGAGCTCTACCTACTTATTTTATTGAAAGAAAAAAAGCCATGCTGTCTAATAGTATCCAGAAGGAGCAGGCAGAACAGTGGAGAATCTGGAACATCAAAGTAAGTCCTCTTACAGATAAGAGCGACTTAACGGAATTAAAGAATTTTAAATTAGTAGATATTTTTAGAAGGAAGTTCTTGGAAAATGCTGAGAGTCTTCATGAGAGAATAAGATTACTTAATAAGAAATATTTTTCTCTAGATACTGGGTCACAAGTAATTCTTACAGCTTCCTTTATTATAGTTTTTGGATTGCTGGTTCGTGGGGTATATGTTGGTACGGTCTCGGTAGGACTTCTTGTCTTCAGTGTTGCTGCACTTACTCGTTTTCAAAATTCGCTAAATATATTGTTTAGTACTTTTGGTAAAATGACAGAAGACAAAAAGAGTTTGGATATTCTTATGGATCTCCTCGAAATGCAACCCCTGGTACAATCAGGTACTCGAGAAATTACCCCAGAAGACTTTAAAACCCTTGAAATTAAAAATGTTTCGTTTACATATCCAGGCTCTACAAAACCAGTAATTCATACCATGACGCTCAGTATTAATCACACCGATAGTTTGGCAATCGTGGGGCTTAATGGGGCAGGGAAGACTACGTTGATTAAATTACTCACGCGCGTTTATGATCCGACGAAAGGCAAGATTCTCGTAAACGGAATTGATTTGAAAGATTATGATTTGAAGGCTTGGAAAAAGTGCCTTGGGATCTTATTGCAAGATTATAATATTTATAGCGAAGAAACCATTGCCGAAAATATCATGCTGGGTGACACATCGAAGCATAATCAAGATTTTGTAGAGGTTGTAGCAAAAGAAACTACGGCGGATGACTATATTCAAGAACTTCCTGAAAAATATCAACAACGAGTAGGGACAGAATTTCAGGGCGGTGTCGAATTATCAAAAGGGCAAAAGCAAAAGTTAGCACTTGCTCGTGTACTGTATCGAAATGCACCGATTATTATTTTGGATGAACCAACCGCAGCGATTGATGCCTTGTCAGAAGATGTTATCTTTAAATCCTTGCGAAATAATCATACACACCAAACACGAGTTATTATTTCTCATAAATTTTCTAACGTGCGTGATGCAGATAAAATTATTCTGATCGAGCATGGAAAAATTATTGAACAGGGAAGCCACGATGAGTTGATGAGTAAGGAACAAGGAAAATATAAAGAACTCTTTGAATTACAGGCAGAGGGTTATAAGACAAAAACAACACGTAAAAAAGTTGTAAATTCTCGTGGAAACGGGAATGTGATATTATAAATAATAACCTATGGCAAAGCTACCAAACATTATTGAAAAGAGTCGCCCTACGTGGAAAGTAGTCTGGTTTGTTTTGAAGGAATCTATCAAAGGATCAAAAAGGTATTCCTTGATGCGTTATGGTGCAGTAATGGTTGATGCGGTATTTACGTTTGCCCAGTTCGGAGCCATTGCTATTCTTGTGAACGAATTTGCTCTCTATGGGATAAGTGGTGCGAGATCGGCAGTCTTGATAAAAGGAGTGCTGCTGCTTATTGCATCAGATTTTGTCCCATTGATTATTGCAAGTATTTCATCTTATGCAACTACGATACAGGCCAATAACCTAGGAAGGTACTTACAGGCACAGGTATTTGATAAACTCCAAGAGTTAGACATTGGTACTATTGAACAGCCAGAATTTCAAAACATTTTAGAAATTACCAAAAGTAGTGGATGGAAGTATTTTCATACTATTATTTGGCATCTCACGAGGTCATTTGCGCAGATCATTTCATGTATTGTTGCCACAATTGCACTCATCAGTATCTCTCCAAAGATTTTAGTTATCCTGTTTATAGCCGCTGCACCGTCTTATTTTATCGAGCGAAAAAATGGTGTACGGCTTCATAATTTATACAAAGAAAGCTCTGAAAAGAATAGAGCCGCAGGAACCAAATCATCAGTGATAGGTAAGAAAGACAGTCTTATTGAGCTGAGTAATTTTAATATCATTACAGTATTCAAAAGAAAATATCTTGCGATCATTGAAACCATTAATGAAAAAGAGCGACTCATTTGGAAGAGTTATAGAAAAACAGACCTCCTGGGTAAGAGTCTCCTGATGGTTGCTTTTGCTGTTTCACTATCTATACTTCTCAACAGTGTAATTTTGGGTACTCTTGCGGTAGGGTCATTAGTATTTGGAATAAGTGTGATTAATCGCTTCCAGGGTTCTATTGGACACATCTTTGATACGTTAGGTAAAATGGCAGAGTATAAGAAGAGTGTGGACACGATGATGGATTTTTTGGAGACGAAGCCCTTAGTGGTTTCAGGAGAAAGACATATTGATAGTACAAAGCCGGTACAGGTTATCTTTAAAAATGTTTCTTTTAAATATCCAGGAAGTGATAAAAAAATTCTCAGCAATATTTCACTCGATTTAAAACCAGAAGATAATATTGCAATCGTGGGATTAAATGGAGCCGGGAAGACTACGCTCTTGAAACTACTTACGCGAGTATACGATCCTACAAGTGGGGAAATACTCGTAAATGGTATTAATCTTAAGGAATATGATTTAAAATCGTGGAAGCGATGTATGGGTATTTTATTCCAAGAGTATGCAACATATTCAGAAGAAACCATTGCCGAAAATATCATGCTGGGTGATATCAAGAAGAGCGACCAGGTTCTTGTTGAAGCGAGTGCACGAGAAGCAACGGCTCACGATTTTATTCAGGTCTTACCAGATACCTACAATCAAAAGATTGGAACTGAATTCCGTGGAGGAGTAGAACTTTCAAAGGGACAGAAGCAAAAACTTGCCCTAGCTCGAGTATTATATCGAAATGCACCGATTATTATTCTAGATGAACCAACCGCAGCTATTGATGCATTATCTGAAGACGTTATTTTTAAAAACTTAAAGACAAAACATACTCATCAAACCCGAGTTATTATTTCACATAAATTCAGTAACGTGCGTGATGCGGATAGAATTATTTTGATCGAGCATGGAAAGATTATTGAACAGGGAAGTCATGATGAATTAATGGGTATTGAAACAGGGAAGTATAAAGAATTGTTTAAGCTGCAAGCAGAAGGGTATCAGGATAAACCAAAAAAGAGAGTGACAGCTCAGCCTCGTAAGAAAACAGAGGTGGTTGGAAATAATTTGGATATCAAAAAAGCGGAAGGGTAATCCTTCCGCTTTTACCTTTCCCAGGCTAGTTGTTAGTTTTGGATAACTTCCTCCTCTTTCCTTGGAGCATTTTCCTTTACCCATTTTTGTCGCTCCTCTAAACTGCGAAGTCGTAATAACTCCTTACGTTTTTTTATGGCTACCAATACTTTTTCAATAGTGTCAGCATCTAACGCGCGAAAGGTGTCACCAGCTTTGGGCTCCAAGAAGTTCCATTCTATTTCATTAATGGGAAGCCCTGTTCTTTCTTCAAAGGCAACAGGTAGGTAATTACTGTCATGATTAATGTAAATGTAACCTTTTTTCTTTTTCTTGCCAATGAATTGAACAAGAGTGTTTCCTGATTCGGTTGTAATTCCAAACATAAGTCCTTATTTGATTTTGTGAAGAAATATACATCTATAATAGCATTTATATGTGTAAATGTCAAGATAGCTCAAAAAACCTTATTTTGCTATAGTAAACCTATTCCACTGACCCGATTGACACCCGGCGAGGAAACAATTTATCATCAAAGAACCCTGCTTCGCTAAAGCTACGCAGGGCAAGAAGTAGGGTGGCACCGCGAATTTATTCGCCCCTTCAGATTTATCAATTTATGATGAATCCAAAAGGTGTTTTCTTTTTGGATATAACTATTATGAAAAACAGAATTTTAATTAATGATCTCAAAAACCATATCGACGAAACAGTTGTTATTGGGGCTTGGGTAGATACACGACGTGATCAAGGAAAAATGATTTTCTTTGAATTTCGTGACCGAACCGGAAAAGTGCAAGGAGTAACCTTGCCAGCAAAAGAAGGCGAGCTTGAAAAACTTGCTACCATGGAAACCGCAAAAACACTTCGTAATGAATGGGTGGTTGCCGTGACAGGGAAAGTAAACAAGCGACCAGAACGCAACATTCAGACCGATAAGCAGAACGGGGATATTGAATTAGAAGTGCTTGGTATTGAAATATTAAACGAATCAGAAACGCCGGTATTTGATATTTCAACAGATACCAAAGAGGTTGGTGAAGAAGTTCGTTTGAAACACAAATACTTGGACATGCGATCAGATCGTGTACAGAAAAATATTCGTATGCGTTCAAGGGTTGCAAAGTTCTTGCGAGACTTCCTTGAAACAGAAGGATTTATCGAAGTTGAAACTCCACTCCTTACCAAATCTACTCCAGAAGGTGCACGAGATTTCGTAGTACCAGCTCGATTGTATCCAGGAAACTTTTACGCACTTCCTCAATCGCCTCAGCAATACAAACAGTTGTTAATGACTGGAGGCATTGAGCGATATTTCCAGATCGCAAAATGTTTGCGAGATGAAGATTCTCGAGGAGATCGTCAGCCAGAATTTACTCAACTCGACATGGAAATGTCATTCGTTGAGCAGTATGATGTTATGGATGTAAACGAGCGACTCTTGATCAAGGTGGTACAGGATTTGTATCCAGAGAAAAAGATTCAGGAGATTCCATTTCCACGCATTACGTACAAGGAGGCTATGGAAAAATATGGCAACGATCGTCCTGATTTGCGCACTGACAAGAATGACCCTAACCTCCTCGCGTTTTGTTGGATTGTAGATTTTCCGTTCTTCGAAAGAACTGATAAGTCTGATAATCCTCAAGCAGAAGGAGAGTGGACCTTTACCCATAATCCATTTTCTGCTCCAAAACCAGAACATATGGACTGGTTAATGAATCGAGAAAAGATTGGAGAGATTCTTACTACTCAATATGATATCGCGCTTAACGGATATGAGATTGGTGGAGGATCTATTCGAAACCATAAACCAGATCGATTGCGAAAAGTGTTTGAGATTATGGGACATAAACCAGAAGACATTGATGCAAACTTCGGACACATGTTGAAAGCGTTCTCACTTGGAACTCCTCCACACGGAGGAATTGCATGGGGGTTTGATCGCTTGATGATGTTGCTTCAGAACGAGCCAAATATTCGTGAAGTAATTCCGTTCCCAAAAACAGGAGAAGGAAAAGATCCGATGATGGATTCACCTTCAAAGATTTCTGACAAACAGCTTGCAGAATTGAATATTATTACCAAGAAGGTTGGATAATAGAAGAAATATATTCCCAAAAAACCACTGTCCAAAACAGTGGTTTTTTGGTATGATGGTGTCATGGATTATCTCGTAAAATCAGGAGAATTTGAAGGCCCGGTACATCTACTCCTTGAGCTTATTCAAGGACGTAAATTACATGTTTCCGAGGTCTCACTAGCAAGTGTAACGGAAGACTTCTTGAGATACATCTCAGAAAATAACCTTACCTATTCTCAAGTCTCATCATTTATTGTCGTAGCCTCAACATTAGTCCTTATCAAGGCGCGATCACTCCTTCCCGCAATGGAAATTACCGATGAAGAAGAAGCGAGTATTACTGATTTGACTGAACGTGTCCGCCAATATCAAGTCATTCAAAAATATTCAGAAAAATTATTCCCGCTCTATCAGAAACATATTTCATTCGAACGAATTTGGACAGATAAGAATCCGGTGTTTGCACCAGACCCACAAATGCAACTCTCTGGACTTCAGGAACTTTTACAAAATATCTTTGTTGCATTCCCAGTCCTTGAAAAACTTCCCGAGAAAGCTATGAAGGTTGTCGTAAAACTTGAGGAGGTGATTGAAAACCTTACGAAGCGTATTCAAGGAGGCATGGCATTCCATAGTCGTGATATTATGGACAAGTATCGCAATGCCACTGATCCGACCGAGAAACGTCAGGCAAAAGTATTTGCCGTCGTATCATTCCTTGCTATCCTCGAATTGGTCAAGAAGGGGATCGGGAATGTTCTCCAGTCGCAGAATTTTGATGATATTGAATTAACTAATCTATGAATCTTACACAAAAAATTGAAGGCTACTTATTTTATACCGGGGAACCTGTTGCGGTGAAAAAACTCGCAAAGGTTTTTGACGTAACAGAAGGTGAAGTACAAGACGCATTGCGTATGCTTGAAGAAAACCTCGCAGGTCATGGAATCGTCCTCATGAAAAACGGAGATGAAGTACTTCTTGCGACACATCCTGAAATGGGTGATATTATCCTTGATATCAAAAAACAAGAACTCTCTGATCCGCTTTCAAAATCAGCACTAGAAACCCTTACGATTATTCTGTACAAAGATGGTGCTACCAAACCAGAAATTGATTTCATTCGAGGGGTAAATTCTGGATTCATGCTACGCAACTTGTTAGTACGAGGGCTCGTAGAGAAAATTCCTAATCCCGATGATAACCGTGTCACGAAGTATCGCGCCACATTTGATACGATGCGCTACTTGGGCATTGCCTCTATCTCAGAGCTTCCAAATTTTGAAACATTTAAAAATGAAATTGAGAAACGTGAAGCCTCTGAACAGGTCACAGAGGCAAATATTTTTACTGAATAATTACTATACTATAACCCATGATTTCAACAACTATTCTTAAAATTCTTTTACCATCCGTGTGCACATTCATTGTAGGGATGCTTTTGACGCCATGGTTTACCAAATATTTTTACAAGTATCGACTCTGGAAACGTGCTTCACGCCTTGATAATGATGTTGCAATGAGTGAAGCATTCAAACAGATTCACAATGAAGAAATTGAAACAGGAACACCTCGTGTTGGTGGAATGATTATTTGGGTATCGTCACTCATAGTGGTTCTCGGATTTTTTATCCTTTCAAAAAATGTTCAGGATCCAGTATTTCAAAGACTTGATTTCCTCTCGCGAGGTCAGACATTATTACCTCTTGCAGCACTATTCTTTGGAGGACTTTTTGGATTATTTGAAGATTTCCTCGAAATATTTGTTGATAGATTTAAAACATTCCGACAAGGAATCTCGAGTAAGTATCTTGTGAGTATTGTTGCGATCATTGGGTTCCTTGCATCACTCTGGTTCTATTTCAAATTAGGTATGGATTACGTGCATATCCCATTTGCAGGAGATGTTCATCTTGGTTGGGTGTTCATCCCATTGTTCGTTGTTGTGGTACTTGGGACATTTTCATCACGAGTGATTGATGGTATTGATGGGCTTGCAGGAGGAGTTATGGCTATTGCATTTGCAGCATTTGGTGTGATTGCTTTTCTCAAAAATTTCGTAGATATTGCCGCGTTGTGTCTAGTGATCACGGGTGGAATCTTGGTATTCCTTTGGTATAATATTCCACCGGCACGGTTCTATATGGGGGAAACAGGGATGTTAGGGCTTACGCTCTCGCTCGCAATTATTGCATTCATGACCAACTCGGTGATTGTGTTACCAGTAGTAGGAGTTCTTTTGGTGGCAACCTCTCTTTCATCAACGATACAAATCATAAGTAAAAAATACTTTGGAAAAAAGATTTTTAAAATTGCGCCACTCCATCATCATTTTCAAGCACTCGGGTGGTCACGTGAAAAAATCACGATGCGTTATTGGGTGGTGAGTCTTATGGCAGCAGTGCTTGGAGTGATTGTTTCGATGTTATAATATGAAAAAATATTTTACCTTTGACAAAACTTTATTTGGAATCATGATGACGCTTCTCGTGTTTGGTCTTTTTGTATTCCTCTCGGCATCATTTTCTGTATTTGGAAATATTCCAAAATTCAAAGGGATTTTATTTAACCAGCTCGTGCTTGGGTTGGGTGGGGGAACCATTCTTTTTCTGGTTGCATTACGAACACCGTATGACTTGTTTAAAAAATATTCATTATGGTTTTATGGGTTAGGAATTATCCTATTAATCCTTGTCTTTATTCCAGGAATTGGGTTTGCGCATGGTGGTGCGAAGCGTTGGTTGTCACTCGGACCTCTTTCGTTTCAGCCCGTTGAATTCGCCAAGTATGCGGTTATTATATATTTAGCGGCATGGCTTGCAACGGTGAAGCAGAATATAAAAAACACCGTTCAGGGATTATTACCGTTTTCACTTGTTCTAGGATTAGTAGGAGGATTATTGTTATTGCAACCTGATACTGATAATTTCCTCATTATCGCCCTTGCAGGATTATTTCTGTATTTCATTTCCGGTGCGCGATGGCGAGATATTGGTATCATGATAGCTATTGCAATTATTGGGGCAGCGGGACTTCTGGTTGCGCGTCCGTACTTACTTGATCGTGTAAAAGTGTTTCTTGATCCATCCAAAGACGCTCTCGGTTCTTCATATCAAGTTCAGCAACAGTTAATTGCCGTTGGATCTGGAAAAATTTCTGGTCGCGGTTTTGGTCAAGGAGTTCAAAAATTTAAATATCTTCCAGAACCTCTCGGAGATTCAATATTTTCTGTTGCAGGTGAAGAGTTTGGATTTATGGGATCAATTGTAATTATTTTTCTGTACGTACTATTCTTTTTTAGGGGTATGTGGGTTGCGAGTCGTGTGAAGAATCAATTTGGAAAATTGCTGGTTATTGGTATCGTCAGTCTGATTACTTTCCAATCTTTTTATAATATTGCTTCGGCTATTGGTGTGCTCCCGCTCGGAGGGCTCCCACTGATCTTCATCAGTCACGGAGGAACTGCGCTCGCCTTTGCACTGGGGGCCATGGGGATCGTACTTAACGTATCAAGAGATATTGCATAAAAAAACAGCAACCGAAATGGTTACTGTTTGAATAATGTAAGGTAATTTTCAATGCGCCTTTTTTTCAAGTATTCTTATCATCAAGGGTGTTATCTTGAATGAGTGCGTATCAGCAATTTTAAAGAAAAGTTGATAATCACCGCTTCGTGCAAGATAGTGAAGAACTACTTGACCCTCTGAAGTAGTTAGTTTGCGATGGATTTTTGAAAGTTCTTGAATACGAAGTTCTACCCGGTCGGACGCTTTCACGTCAGTTTTTAGGTTTTTAATAAAAGCAGCCAAAGCTATGTCGTCCATTTTAAAACCTAATTTCTCAATAAAAACAGAAGGAAGACTTTGGCTATTGAGGATAAGTACCGCAAAACATTGTGATGTTAGAGGAGTAGGTGCCTCTTCGGTAAATCTCTTAATCACATCTTGAATTTGGAGATGGGCCATGTCTTTTCCGATTTGTTTGAAAAGCTTCGGTATGTTCGGAAGCTTGAATAATTTCTCTTCACAGATAATATTCAATGCCTCGGCATGATTATGCTCATTAATAAGTTTATCAATGAGTTTAATAAACCAAGACAGGTTCACACCTCTCTTTGTCCCACCGGCAGTTTTAAAGCCTTCATAGTGATACGCTTTCTTGTACTTATCTATGATTACGTTACGATATTTTGCAGGCAATCGTTGTTTCCCCCAAAGCTGTAAAATCATTGGAATGTAGTCTACGTGAGGCCACTTGTTACGTGCTAATGCTTCAGTACAAAGAAGAAGTTCAGCAGACGTAAGACTTCTTCCAATGCTTTCGGCATATTCTGAGGCGTACATGATATCAGAATTTAAAAGGGACGATTTGATAAGTTTTTCAATAGTCTCTTTACTTAACTCCCAGTTAAGAATTCTTGATTGAGCGAATGGTTTTTTAGCGTAACTCATAATCATAGAATCAGGGAGACTGTTACGTTCAATTCCAGTGATTGTTAATGCTTCCGAAAGCTTATTGGTATCTGGATGCTTTAATGACGACTTGAGGAGCTGTTTCTTTTCCTGTTCTGTTAATTTTCTTCCTAAAAACTCTAAAAGAGTAGGGATTTCACGAGTGAGTGCCTTAGTGAGAGCTCTTTTGAGCTGTCTTTCTAAAAATGCAATTGAAATGTTATTCATGTTGTAAGATGTTGATTCCCAATGAATTTAGCATTGATATTCGTGTATGTCAAGTCATTGGTAGGGTAATGTTGAATGTGTCGCGGGAGGTGGTATAATTAAAGAAAAACATTATGGAACAAACACTGCGCGCGACAATTATCTATTTGATTGATAGGGACAAGGGTTCAGTACTTATGGCCAAGAAAACTCGTAAAGTAGGGGTAGGGTATTGGTTTGGCTATGGAGGTAAGATCGATGAAGGAGAGGATGAAGACCT
>CAZUIQ010000016.1:0-2386 GCA_964620085.1 uncultured Candidatus Saccharibacteria bacterium
AACCAAATTTGCTGACTGAACATTTGCCAATCGTGCTGATCCAGAGATCGCCTTACTTGCAATATTTGCCAAAACAGAACCAACGATAACAATGAGCGCTGCGACGATTACTTGAGGTAAGAAAATCACAACAATTCGCTGAATGAACATATTAACCGTTGTAAGCCCTAGCACATCAAGAGCTCCTACGAGGAATACCAAGATAAAGAACCACTTTACAAGCCATCCTACAAATGACCCTAAATCAAAGTGGTACCCTGCCTTATTAATAGACTCCTTGATACTTGTTCCTTCAAACAACCGATTTACTTTTGTTAAATTGACTACATGAGTCACTGCCTTGCCTACAAGTCCCGCAAGAACACATCCTACAATAAAGATTACGAGTGCGAGAATTACGCCTGGCAACCAACTAATAATTCCCAACCAAAAAGCTTGGAGAGATGAGAGAAAGACTTGTCCTTGTTGAACTGCTAACATAAAAAATATATTACTTAATTACTGATAGTATTAAATGATATTCATGGCCCCGGACAGGTCATGGGTATCACTTTTTATTATATCATTTTTTAAAAACTGGATGCAAGTTACTTTGTACACTCTATTGACTTATATCAAACGAGATGCTACGGTTGTGGAGAATTTAAAAAAAACTTTATAGCATGAAAACAGCATCTATTTCTACTTTTATGAAGACTCTTATAGATCTTCTTTCTGATTTTTCAGAATTAGATTTATCTTTGGCTAAAAAACTACTCAAGGAAGTAGACAGTGTACTAAAACTGTTCAATGGTGGTTCGCCCTTAAAAAACGAAATCGAACAACGCAGAAACGATTTACGTATTACGGTTTTGAAAGCCATAATTAAAAAAGAAAAAGAAGGTCTTTATTCATCCGCAGCATTAGATTCCTGTTGGGAAGACTTCAAACTTGCACAGAAAATGGACTACTCAAGCTTGGGAGGTGGCACTGATTGGAATCCTGGAGGATTAGCTTATGAAGCTCAAAATGCGGTTTGTGTATATATTTTTAATAGTATTGAAAAACAGCTTAAGGCCAAACCTTCAACCAACAGCGATGCGTACAAAGATACTATGAAAATGCTTGATGATGTGCGTGCTCGCTATAATCACAGTGCACCTCAGTATAAAGAAGCTGAGCGTCTCATTTCGGAATACAAAGTAAAATAACAAAAGCCCCTAACAAGGGCTTTTATATTTGTAGAATTTACCGCAACTCTGGATGGTCAATCTTGTTAATCAATTTTTCGTGAGGATAATCAAGTACATCACGCAATAATTTGTCATACATATTTAAACGATAGAGAAATTCCTCGTTCTCGAATATTGCATAGCGAAGCTCTTTACCAATTTCTGCCTCGAGCTCCTTGATACGCTTATCGATAAGCTTACGATTAAGGCGATCTCCAACAATCATGAGATCCATGGCCCGATCATTATCATGCAAGAATATT
Source organism: uncultured Candidatus Saccharibacteria bacterium (assembly GCA_964620085.1). Lineage (GTDB taxonomy): Bacteria > Patescibacteriota > Minisyncoccia > Phycocordibacterales > UBA1006 > CAIXMG01. The sequence goes on from CAZUIQ010000016.1 coordinate 1,475, forward strand.
CCAGACACAAGAAATAATCCTACCTTACCAATTTTTGCAAAACGAGGAAGAATATCTGGAATATGGGTTCCTGCAGCATCTACAAGAAGTCCTCGAAGTGGTTCACTCATTTTGAATTCAGGATTCGCCACAAATCCTTTTACCTTTTTCTTGATCCCTCGCACCGTGACCTTCGTTACCATTTTAGGCTTAATCATTCCAACTTTTACCAATTCTGCAAGATCCGAAGTCATAATCTTTGGCTTTACACGCAGACGCTCTGCTAAATCCTCCACTGAAATAAGCACCTCTTGATTCAAAAGAAAAAATTTCATCAATTTTACACGAATCATTGAGCCAAAAAGTCTCCCCAAGATATCTAACTGTTTCATATATCGGGTATTATACATTATTTAAAGCCCAACAAAAAAGCTCCCATGGGAGCTTTTTTGTGGTGCAATATGAATTATTTCAATTCTACCTTTCCACCTGCGTCTTCGATAGCTTTTTTCAAAGCCTCAGCATCTTCCTTTTTAGCACCTTCTTTCAAAGTTGCTGGGAGGTTATCTACCAAGTCCTTAGCCTCCTTGAGACCAAGACCAAGAGATTCCTTCACTACCTTCATGATACCAATTTTAGCACCACCATCAGAGGTAAGGATTACGGTGAAGTCTGACTTTTCTTCTGCTGCAGGACCTGCTGCAGGACCTGCAACGGCTACTGCTGCTGCAGAAACACCAAACTTAACTTCGAATAATTTTACCAACTCGTTCAAATCAAGAACTGACATTTCTTCAATTGCCTTAACAATTGCAGCGAACTTTGCTGGGATTTCAACGTTTACATTTTGTTCCATATATTTTTTAAGATAAAAATTAATAATTAAGACTTCTTTTCTGCAATTGCATTAAGCGCCAATACCAATCCTTGAAT
>CAZUIQ010000016.1:2396-17679 GCA_964620085.1 uncultured Candidatus Saccharibacteria bacterium
AATTTTACCAACTCGTTCAAATCAAGAACTGACATTTCTTCAATTGATTTCACAATTGCAGCGAATTTTGCTGGAACTTCTACATTTTTATTTTCTTCCATATATTTTAAATTTAAAAAAATTAATAATTAAGCTTTCTTTTCTGCAATTGCATTAAGTGCCAATACCAAACCTTGGATTGGTGAATTAATAACATTAACGAACATTCCACGGAGCACAGGTGTCGGAGGAATCGTAGCAATTGCGGTGATTTCTGACTTGTCCATGAACCGTCCTTCAAAAACTCCTCCTGCCATTGAAATTTTATCTTTGAATTTTTTTGCAAAATCCCAAACTTCTCGTGCTGGCGCCGTAAGATCTGATGAGTACGCAACAGCCATTTCACCATCAAGTGTTGGCATGTCCCCACTAATCCCTGCCGCAACCAAAGCTCGTTTCAAGAGTGATTTTTTAACCACTTTGAACTGTGCATTATTTGCTGCCAACGTATCTCGCAATTTCATAGTATCTGAAACCGTAAGACCTTTTGCGTGCACAAATACGATCGAGCCAGATTCTTTGGTAATTGTTTCAAGTACCGAAAGAAGTTCTGACTTTTTTTGTTTTGTAAGAGCCATATAAAAAGTGACTTAGATTTATAAAATTGTACCCAATATCGAGAATTCGACCTCGGCAAGCTTTCTTGATTAAATCTAGAGACAATCACTAGATACTCGCTGTCTTTGGTGTACAAAAGCTTATAGTACTCACAAATAAGAAAAAGTCAAGGAAAAATCCCACACAAAGCGTGTGGGATTGAGTATTATCTCGTCAGGTATAATCGATGACTATCAAGGGCAAATCCAACAGGGACATTAAAAAATGATGCTGGCATTCCTAAACCAAGAACACCTGGATTATCAGTAAGAAAATATCGCATTCCAGGAACAAGTGTTTGATTAACTGTCACAACCGGTCCCAAAGAAATTTTTCTGGTAGAACCCTTTGTTCCAGATTCCAGAGCAACCCCGATCACATTGTGTGCCACATCATACAAATCGCGGTAAATGACCGTTCCTGATGTTGCAAGTACCGTTGCTTGATCTGGACGCAATGTTTCTACCTTCCATACAGATTGTGCTGGATACGCCTTACCTGCACCATGGCGCGCCTCGTAAATCTGAACCTCCAGATCACGATTTGCAATCGTTGACCATGTTACACCCGCATCATTTGAAATGACAAGGTTACCAGTAATACTTTCACTCACGGTACGTAGGTTTTTTGTAGTACTCGTTCCACCGTAAGCACGCACTACCAAAAAGCACGGTGCATTTTCTGGTGCATATAAAGGTGGATCAAAAATAAAAAGCGACCAACCCGTAGAACTTCCACCTGTAAACGTCTCGGTACGTGAGACGGCTTGACTCATATTTGGTAAACCATTTATCGCAGGACAAACCGAGAAAATAACAGTATTCTGCCCACTCGTAATCGGTACCTTGATATTCACCGCACGAATTCCCACGAGGCCGGCAATCGTAGAAAATCCTTGGGCAATAAAACGCGTAGGACTTGTAGATTCATTTTGAACAAATGCTCCATCACCATTACAGCGCATGTACCCACTCCTCCCATCACCTACGGACACCAAGTCTCCTGCGGTGATATCTCGCCCATATTCAAATTCTTGGACTGTTTCATCTGAATATTCTGGGAAGACACTCACCGGTTTCTTGAAAAAATTACCTGCCGAATCACACACCACCTGCCATCTCGCAAACGTATCAGCAACCCCAAGAGAGTCTGCACGAAATGTCCCGTGCACATGAAGCACTGCTTGTGGTGTATCGATATTAATACCTACATTCTGAGACTTGGACTGTTGACATAAGAACACTAAACCAGCGCACATCATGCTGTACATTTTTGTTTTCATACTATTGAGTTTTAAATGAATAAGAAATTTACTTAATCTTATCCTCTCGCAATAAAATCTAAATAAAGTCACCTATTTCATTACCGCAACTGTTTTTGGTCCTACAACACCATCGGGTACAAGTAGTGGGTGCATGCGCTGGAAATTAATAACGGCAAGTTTGGTTTGTGGACCGAAGATACCATCAGCCGGAATTTTAAGTATTGTTTGAAGGCATTTTACTTGATCCCCCTTACTTCCTACTTTTAATAAGGTAGTAATACTACATATCGGAATAACAACAGGAATTGTATTTTGCTCTAGAAGAGGCCTTGATAAATCCAATTCAGGTGCCAATGTTTGAGGAGTGGTTATTGTCGGGATTGATGCTTGAGCTCCTGAAGATGAGGACCTACCTCCTCCTCCGCCACCTCCTCCTCCGCCAGAGCGATTTACATTTCTTGTAAACACAACCTCTATGGTGTGATCTGTAGTAACTATATCAAAGGTATACTCTGTTACACTACCGACAGAAACTCCATCAACGAGCACATCGCTCAGGGTATATCCGCTTTGTGCTGTAATGGTAAACACTTGTTGTTCTCCATCTGTAATAGTAGTTACCCCTTCTGGACTTATCACTCCACCTGTTCCTGCAGATGCAGTAATAGTATGAGTGACCGTAGGGATACTTATCTGCGAAGCAAGGAAGGCGCTCTGTGCAACACCTAGTGCAACCACCGCATCAGCAATGGCTTGATCTGTCGATTCATTTGTATTTTTTACAAGTGTCGCAGTATTAATAGCTGTTTGAAAAAGTGCCTTGGACTCTGAAGAATATTGCCCATCGCTCAACCCTTCACTTGCAGTATCATACACAAGTTGAGCATTTAAAATATCAACTGCGAACAATGATTTTTGAGCATTAATCCTCTTCCCTGAAACAGTTTTTCCTACAAGTGATCCACGAGTATCTCCATTTTCAAGAATAATATCCTTTACTTGTGTATAACTCAAATCATAGGGTGACCCTAATACAAGAGCTGCTAATCCTGCAGTATAGGGCGCCGCCATCGAAGTACCACTTGCATAACCGTATGTATTATTTGAAAGCGTACTGAGACTATTTACTCCTGGAGCACCAACATCAACCAATGTTTCGCTATGGTTTGAAAAATCTGCCAAATTATCATGCTGATCTGTCGCTGCAACGGCAATAATATTAGGAAGATCATAACTTGCGGGATACAGTGACTGATTCTGACTTGTACAACCATTCAACATAAAGGTGTCTCCATCACCACAGTTTCCAGCTGCTGCAATGAAAATACCTCCTGCGTTTTTAAATCGCTCGATAGCATCGTATTCTGCCTGTGAAAAACCAACACCTCCGAAACTAGCATTGATCACCTTTACGCCGTTTTGAATCGCGAAATCAATAGCCTTGATCTCTGTCGAAACATTCAAAGCAAAACGAACGGCCATTATTTTTGCATTTGGCGCAACCCCTATCACACCGGCCGCATTGTTTTTTACCGCACCAATAATTCCTGCCACATGCGTCCCATGAGATTGTCCTACCGACGGCAAAGGTGTCGTGTCATTATTTTCGTAATCATATCCATGATTACATCCACCCAATGCCGCCCCCGTTTCACTCTTACAATTCGTTCCGTCCCACATCGCATGTTCCAAATCGGGATGGGTATACTCAACCCCATTATCAATTACTGCAACAATGACAGGGTCACCTCCATCACGAATAGTCCACGCTTCTGGTGCATCAATATCAGCATCCACCGTACCAGAAACCGCTCCCGCACCTCCGACGATTTCTTGACCTGTATTATCGAGAACCCATAACAAATCACGTAACGTATCATTCGTTACAATCATTGAAATATTCCTCAGATAATTAGGTTCAACATATTCGACATTGGGATCACTTGCCAGCTCTTCAATTTTTTCTTGGAAGGTCTTTGTTTGATCAAGTGAAACTATTCGAGCTTTTGATCTTTTATATTTTACAATTAACTCGTCCTTGGTATAGTGTTGTGTATTAATTTTTGAAAAATCACGAGCATCCGCATTTGTAGTAATTGGCTGCATAACAAAACATACCCCAACAATCACTCCCATAAGATATCTCATCAAGTACCCTCTTGTGTTCATATGCGTTCATCTTACCATGGTTGCTATTGATACGAAAATGATTAGAATAAGTTCTATGAACAATTATAGAACATGGTTTCTTGTTTTAGGAGATTTCGGGACGCTTGTAGTATCTTTTTTCATCACTGTTTTTATCAAGAGTGGATTCGTTTTCTCTCAAGGAGTCATGCGTGACCTTATGATTCCTTTTATCATTATCGGTATCATTTGTATTTTAGGACTCTACGCACTTGACCTCTATGATTTCAGATTCATCAAGCCCGTATCAGCAAACCTCTGGCGTATTGTTGTGGTCATGGTGACTACACCCATTATTGGAATCCTTATTTTTTATACCTTTGATTTTTTTACCGTTGCTCCACGACTCACCGTACTCTTTTTCTTTATTTCATTTACGATACTTTTCATTCTCTGGCGCAGATTGTTTTATAGAGTATTTTCAAGTTCTTTTAGGAATAAGACTATCGTCTGGAGTACCTCACCACTTGCGGAACACCTCTTTGAAGAAATCAAACAAAATCCTCATCGCGGATACGAACCCATCATTCATATCCATACCCAAGAACAACTCTCTCAAACACTCGAGGAAATTGAATTTTCAATTCTTATCACAGACGATACACTCGAACTCTCTGATGATCTCGTTAAGGTAATTTTCGATAAAAAAATTACTTTGCTTTCATTGATTAAAACCTACGAACAAGTTCTTCAAAAAATACCTGTCGAGATTATTGATGAAACACTGTTTATTCAAAACATCCAACATCGACGTGGTGTCTCCCAGTTTCTCTCAAGATTTTTTGATTACCTTGTTGCCATCCCCCTCCTTGTCCTCACCTCACCATTTCTCCTTGCGGTTATTATTGCTATCAAACTAGAGGACGGTGGATCTATTTTCTACAAACAACCTCGTATGGGATTCCTGGGTAAGGAATTCATGCTCTATAAATTTAGATCGATGACCGAGGATCACAAGAGGGTTTCGAGTGGAGCTGATTGGACGACAAAAAACGACCCGCGTGTTACTCGGGTTGGGAAAATTATCAGGAGGCTCCATATCGATGAACTTCCACAAATGATCAACGTATTGAAGGGAGATATTACTATCGTTGGACCACGACCTGATGTGATGCGTGTTGAACTTGGACTCAAGGAAACAGTTCCCCACTACCACCTTCGGCATGTTGTAAAACCCGGATTTACTGGCTGGGCTCAGATTAAATATCATGCCGCCAATGATCACAACAGTTTCGTCGACCGCTTTCAGTATGATCTGTATTACATCAAACACCGTGAATTTTTCTTCGATTTTGGAATTATGCTCCGTACGTTACAGATTATTTTTTCACATTCGCTATAATCAAAATAGATCTAAAGATACCAGTGTGATAAATCTTTATGAATCAATTTTTCTAAAACTTGAATATCTTCTTTAAAAAAGACCTGGAGTCTTTTTTTGGTTTCAGGATTCATCGGCGGTTTTTTAAATTTCGTATCTCCACGAGTTATATTAATACTCACCAGCACATCGAGAAATCGTTGCGTATTAATTTTTTTTATAACTGCATACATCCACGGTATTTTTTTGATACCCCAAAAGAGTCTAAAGATTACTTTATGAAGCCATGGAAATCGAATCTTCTTTTCACCTGTTTCATTCACTCCTGTATGAGTACTAGGTGCAATAAATGTTGCATCCACCCCTAAGAATGTGTACAGATCACTCATAATCTGTTGTGGATCTTCTCGAATATCATCGTAAAGCATCGTATAGATTTGATCACGAGAAAAGAGTCGGTAGTATTCCAACATCTGCTTGCCTGCACTCATGCGTTCCGTGATACCCAGCACCGGATCTAAAATATCTTCGAATGTATCAAACGCCGCAAATGAACCACTTCCGTCAAACTTACTGAACCAATATAATGAATACAATCGATCGATGGGATTACGAAACAGGGCAATAATTTTTACGTGCGGAAATAAATTTTTAATTTTTTGTGCAACTTCTGGGGATTCAATATAAAATGGACTAAATTCCCCACACGTTTGACCTTTCGTGTAATGCTTGAACTGTTCAAGATACCAAGCAGTTCCTTTTTGAAAACGAAACGGGTCACTGAAAAAGCCCACCTCTTTTTGAATTGATCCACAGATATCTGGATGTTCTGACAAGCATTGAAAGATCCAAGTTGATGCTGATTTAGTTGTTCCGATTCCTATAAAATCAACCGTCATATCTCTACTATTATATGAAAAATTCAATTAATGTCCTATATTTTGCAATAATAATTTTTTGATCAAATGTTTCAAGAATCATTTTTCTTCCTTCTAAACCCATGTTTATTCGATCTTCATGAGAAAGGTGTAGTATTTTTTCCATTCCATTCATTAAACTTGTTGCATTTTTAGGTTCCACAAGATACCCGTTATTTTTGACAAGCGATCTGCATCCAGCAATATCTGTCGTAATAATCGACCTTTCCATTGCCATAGCTTCTAGTAAACTTTTTGAAAGTCCCTCATGATACGAAGGGAGAACAACCACGTCATGAGCAACCAGATACGGACGCACATCATCTACGTTTCCGATAAAATTAATCGTGCCTTCTGATTTCCATGTATCTAATTCTTGCTGCGATACACTACTTGGATTTTTACTGTCTAATCCCCCTACTACGGTAATCACAGTGTTGGGATATTTTTTCTTGATTATTTTTGAAGCTTCTATGAATTCATAAATTCCCTTGTCGCGTAGTAATCGGGCAATCATAACAAAAGAAACAGTCTTCTGATTACGAACAGGAAATGGAACAGGGGAAAATCTTTCTGTATCAATCCCCGATCCTTCGATGATTACCGCATTACGTTCTCCTACTATTTTTTTTGCAATAAAAAGTTCTTGGTGTTCACTATTCTGAAAAACAACCCGTCTGTTATGACTGATAGAAATCCTATACAGCAGTGTCGAAATCCATTGTACCAACCCCTTTTTCTCGAAAACATATCCTAATCCCGTTATGGTACTAATACTTGGAATGTGTAACAACCAACATGCCAAGGAGCTGTAGATATTAGGTTTGATCGTGAAATTCAATACCATGTCTGGTTGATGCTTCCGATACAGAAAAAGATATTCAAAAAACAATAGTGCGTCGCGTAATGGATTCATACCACTCCGGTTTAAAAACTTAGTTTCAAGGTATGAAAACTCATTCGCAAGTCGGTCGGTATATTCATCTCGTGCTGACATCACCACAATCTCGTATCCATTCTTTTTCAATTCATGCATTAAATTCCTGCGAAAATTCCACAGATACCAACTTGCGTTGGATGCGAACATTATTTTATTTACCATGAATTCTTTTGTCATATACATAAATTGCGATTAGTGCACCGACAATTACCGCAGGAATGCGTTGACGGATCATGGCGCCTATATTATCAGTCCCCAAAGCAACAGCAAGGACAATCCCCCCAGCAACCACCATCCAGGGAAATATTATTTTTATATGCTCCCATTTCATTTTTATGATCCCCCATATCAAGAAGCCTAGCACCCCATACACAAATACAACATCCATAAACAACATTAAATACTTCCCAAATGAAAGCTGTCCGGGAAACGGGCCGAAAATTGTTGTCAGAAGTGTTTTTAGGAACCCTCCAACAGAAAATGTATATCGAATATTTTCTTGCTCTGATCGCTGAACGGTTTCTTTTATTCCACTCATTTGAACTAGCTGTGAACCCTCTTCTGCTCTTTTAAAAACTGCCGTATGTGTAGCCGTATTCGCATTCTTTGAAGAATAAATTCTCGTTACATAAATCAAGTTAGGATTCAAAGAACTTATCAATGTCACCCCGCTAATTAAAGGCACTCCTTGTACCATTATACCAACAAGGAGTGTGCCCATGATCATTCCTAAACCAGTCAATATTTTTTTCTTGATCACATCCTTTGCAGATACAAACCAGGATATGAAAAATCCTGCTGCTCCTGCAAATCCAATAAAAAATCGCAAGCTTCTTGATAGTGTAAACAGGACAAGAAATATCCCAAATGCAATCACCTTGTTTATTTTTCCTTGAATCATACATAGGGACAAGTAAATTATTCCCAAAAGAAGTGTGAGGGCCATTGCCTCTTTTAGTAAAACACTAGAATGATACATGAAACTTGCGTAGCCATTAAAAACAACCACCGTTCCCCAAAAGGAATTTTTTTCGGAAACAGCACTTTCTTTAAGGATTTTATAAAACAATACCGCAGAAATAGCGCTCAATACTGCATTTACAACAACACCGACTGTCATCGTAGAACCAAAAAGGTAATATATCACTCCTATAAATAACGGGAACCAATGGTGAGGGTACACATCTCCAAAATGATATGCTCCTTGTTTTATAAGCTCTGCAATTTGTGTGCCAGTTTCAAAATAAAAAATATGGTCAATTTCATTTTTAAATAAATTTATTGGTACGAAAAAGAAGAATCCTACCACGATCATGTGTATTACAAATGTGATCAAAAAAATCTGCACACTTTTTCTCTGAAAGATTTTTCCAATATTATTTTTTAAGTTCTTTAAAAAGTTTTTCATAATCGTGTATCATAGTATCCGCAGAAAATCTTTTCGTAACACTATTACGGAGATGTGTACCGAATATTTGTCGATCTTCTGGTGAAAGTATCAATAATCGATAGAGTGCCTGTGCAAGTGCACGAGCGTCCTGAATCGGAATCAGTATACCATTACGATTATCGATAATCAGCTCTGGAGCAACCCCTACCGGAGTTGCCACTACTGGCAATCCTACAGCACCAGCCTCTATAAGAGCCACTGAACAACCCTCCCAAACTGATGACATCACAAAAATATCTGCGACCTGTAAATATTCCACGACATTGAGCACTGCACCTGCCAATACCACTAAATCTTTTGGTAAGGATTTTTGAATATGCTCAAGCTGAAACCTATCCGGACCTTCTCCTAAAATAATAAGCTGGATATCATGTATATTTTTTTCTACATATAACGATTGCATAGCTTCCATGAGATACGGAAACCCCTTCTGTTCAATAAGTCTCCCAGTACTTACAATTATTTTTTTAGTTACATCAATACCTAATTTGTTTCGTAATTCAACACGATTCTCAACTGGTTTATATTTTTCCACATCCACAGCATTATAAATGACATGGGATTTTTCTTTTCTTGCAATACCTAACTTTATAGTATGGTCCAAGACAATTTTTGAAACAGCAACATATTCATCAACCATTCCTCGTGTCAGCATGAGTAACCATTCACGCAATCGCCCACCAAAAGTAACATTTTGGAGGGTAGAAATAATCTTTGGGACTCGCATCATGAACCCCACGAGTCGCCCCATCATATCTGCGTGAAATAATTGGGTATGAAGTATGTTCGGCATTTCATCTCGTACTACCTTGATCAATGTAAAAAACCCAAAACCATTACTAGGTACTCCATTTAAATAGATCACTCGAATTCCAGCAGGTTCTATCTGGTCTGCAATTTCACGTTTTGGCTGAATAGAAACTACCACCGATTCAAATTGATCCTTGTCTATTCCTAATACCAAATCACGTAATGCTGCCTCGGCACCACCAATTCCAAGCCCTGTGATAAGATGTATAATTTTTATTTTTTTAGATTGCATATAAGGATAGTATTAAAACAGTTCGCCTGCTCTTACAAACGTCGCACCTAACTTTTTCGCCTCAGCAATTAATTCTAACATTAATCGATTTTTGTCATTATTAAAATCATGAATATGGTTTACTAAGATAAAATTTCCACCTGTTTCATAAGCATACCTTAACGCCTTGAATAAATAATCTCTACCAAATTCAATACGATTACCAAATGCTTCTTGATGACCACCGAGATCAATTACGTCTGGAAACGCAAATGGTGAAGTCGTTTTATGAATGATCATTTTTATAATCGCTTTCACGTACGCAGGTCTCAGTAGAAAGTTCTTACTCCCTTTGCCGCGAATAATATTGAGTCCTGCATTTTCAATCGCTAAAATACCATGTCGTGAAAATTGATCATGAGGTGCAACAAACACAGTAACTGGCCTATCAAATGCTTTCTCAAGTTCAGCTTTTCCTCTCACTGTATCCTCGAAAAGCCCTGTGTTTTGCATATACTCAAAAACACCCTGCTTGATTTCATGATTGCACCCATGTTGCATAATTTCGATCAGTGAATTATTTTTTATATATTCAACAAGCTCAGTATTTCCACTAATAGCATATTCTCCATTCGGCGCTTGGATAGAAATATGCAAATCACTCTTTGGGGTAACAAAAGGGATCGTTGCAAACGAAACAGGAATTCCTTGTTGAAACACTTGATTATACGCACCAATAATATCCTCAGGGGTACTGAAGAAATTCAAGTCATCGTCTCGAATAATAAAATTAAAGGTTGTGTTTTTTTCTGATGGTTTCATACCTTTGTCGTAGAGCTACTTTTTACACACAAAATTACTATGGGTTGCAAACAATCGTTGTATCCATAACGGTAATGAAATACCATATTTTTTCTGATACCTATAAAATGGAAAATGGCTTTCGTGATCAATTGAAAAACCTGCTTGCATGAGTGCTTTTTTAAAGACTCCCCCCGTCATCATATTTATATGAGTCGAATCTGGTGTATTTCCAATCATGCCTGGACGAATGCGTAATAGTTCAAGGATTCGATAAAACCACGCATCATTACGTACCAAAAATATTCCTCCTGGCTTTAAGGTTCGATAGACTTCGGCAAAAACTCCATGGATGTCTTGAAACGGAATATGTTCTACAACAGAAAATGATACTGTCAGATCAAAAAAATTATCAGGGAATGGTAACTTTTTTGCATCACCTTGTATCAAGGTAGCATTATTAATATTTCTGTTTAAAAATTGTTTAAGCAGGTGGAATGAAGTATCAATTCCATAAACATTTTTTGCAATCCTTGAAATTACTACCGTTGCACGCCCTTCCCCGCATCCCAAATCGAGTACCTCTTCAAAACTTTTTTCAGGAAGGAACTCGAGAAGATACGGCTCTTCTGTTTGATCCATAACCACCTCGTTCCAATATTTTTCTGTATTTGCTGAAATATTTTTATCGAAAATAACAATACCGTTATCAGATTTATATTCCTTGCTACATCCTCGACAGACTATTACTTGATCATTCTGAGATAATTCGGTTTTACAGTCGGGGCAAAATAATTTTGATTTCATAAATTTTCTCGTTTACAAATTTCTTGATAAATTTCATACACCTGGTCTCCGAATGATGGTTTGTTTTCTATTGCTCGTTGCGCTTCAATCCCCATCTGCTTCCGAATGTCGGGATGGCGATAGAGAAATTCTATTTTTTCTGCAATAGTATGCGGGTCACGAATAGGGACTATAAACCCTGACTTGTTATGTTCTATGAGACTGGGAGCATTTTTTGTAGTAATAACTGGAATTCCCATTGCCATTGCTTCTAATACGACACGAGGATTTCCCTCCGTCAGCGACGGAAATGCAAATACTGAAGCATCCTTATAATATTCTGCAATGACTGCTTTATCAATTGGACCTGTCCAGATAATAGACGAATCGTTTTCAAAAGACTCTGTATATTTTTTAAATAATTTTTCAGGATTTTTCTTGATCATTCCAATAATAATCAATTCTTTATTGGGAATAGTTACCTGTTTCCATGCTTCCAAGAGATAATGTAATCCTTTCAGCATGTTTGTATGTGCGGTATATACCACTCGAAACGTTTCAGTGGTTTTTTGCAATTTATCCTCGAGTGACACGTGTCTGGTATCAAGGGTTGCATCAAGTGATGCAGTAAAAATCTTGTCTGCAGGAAATCCACGATCAACATAACTGGTTTTTACAAAATCTGATACTGCAATCAAGTAATCAAAATCAGGCATATCACCATTGGTATCTAAAAGCCCTTGGTAAAAGGTATCCGTATACGGTAATCCTAATAGTTCCTGCTCTTCCCTTTCAAGATCAGCATTCAATGCACCATGTGCCATGGTTGCAATTCCAATCGTAATGTTTCCTTGTCGCTTCATTTCACGCACACTCTTTTGAAAAAAATACTCTGGATGAAATAAAACCACGTTGCTTTCCCCTATCAAAGACGATGCCTTGTTATCTGACATATTTTCCTCTATCTTGCGTGCATTGATAAATCCCTTGGTCAACATCCCAAGAATCGTTATGGCATAATGAACCCACTTGGAAATAATGGATTTTGTTTTTGGAAATTCGTATCCATCATTAATTCTACATACAAGAGTGTCGAGTTCTTGGTGTTTTACAAAAACGTCGATTACTGGTGCAATATCGATTGTTTTTAAATTTTTTTTCTTGCCCAAATCGGCAAATGTCACAATAGAAAGACTCATACTTGTCATGATATACTAGGAATCATGTCACCACAACTAGTCAAAAATACTGCTTGGATCATTGGCGGAAAGCTGGTTATTTTTACTCTTTCGTTTGCGTTTATCACAGGTCTTGCCAATTTGGTTCCGCGCGATGTGGTAGGATCGTACAATTATCTCATTTCATTATTTGCGATTGCGAGCATTTTCACACTTCCTGGCATGGGATCAGCACTCGTGCGAAGTATTTCTCGCGGCCATGAAGGCACTCTTACACGCATTATGCGACTTCGTCTATCATGGGGCACCATCGGATCAATTATCGCGCTAGGTATTGGAATTTATTATCTGATCCAAGGCGTTCCTCAATTAGGCTATGCGTTTATTATTTCTGCACCGTTCGTACCATTAACTGATACGTTAAACGAACTTGCTTATGGATTTTTTCAAGGTCGCAAAAATTTCAAGAAAAGTATCCTCCTCGCAGTGTTGGTCCAAGCGGGATTTTCTCTGCCTACACTTGCGATACTTTTTTTCACGAACAACCTTCTTGTTATTGTGTTAGTATTTTTTGGAAGCCAAGCCATTGCGGGATTTTTGGTATATACCAACATTCATCCGCACAATAATACCGTGGATATTGAATCCGTTAAACTTGGATTTCATTTAACCATAATGAACGTATTGCGTACCGTTGCAAACAATGTTGATAAGATTATCGTGTGGCACATCCTCGGCCCAACATCGGTTGCGATTTATACGTTTGCAATAACACCGATGAGTAAACTCGAGCAATTGATCCCGATTGAAATGCTTGCGCTTCCGGAATTAAGCAATCAACACCTCACACTTACACTGCGTCGAAAATTATTTATCCGCATGCTCCTCCTCATGCTTGGGATTATTCCGTGCATTATCCTTGGCATCATACTTGCGCCAAAAGTTTTCGCACTCCTCTTCCCTGCGTTTCCTGAATCGGTACTATTGTTTCAATTACTGATCATGGGAATTATATTCACGCCCTTATTACTCTTGAAAACAGGATTCACCGCTTGGGGCAAGAAAAAAGAGCTCTACACAATAGAAACTCTTTCTCCATCAATTCGTATTGTCCTCATGACAACCCTCGGTCTTGTTTTCGGAATTCATGGCATCATCGCAGGAATCATCATTGGCAAAGCCTGCGAAGGTATTATCATTGCGGTGTTGTTTGTGAATATAAAACCAGTGGAAATTAATTAGACGACTTCTGTAGAAACATCGACTTTCATTCATTTCTTTTCGGTTTAATTTTATAGTTAATCCACTTATACCCCAAAGCTTCAGAGTCTTTCTTTTCCGTTACTTCATAACCATATTCATCAATTAAAAGTTCAAGTAGTTCAAAATCCTTATCTGGATTTTCAGTATCTCGACTTTGTAGATTCGCGTGCGAAAAAGTCACCAAACCTTTTTTGCTTAAAAAGTCCTTGCTCTCAACAAGTAATCTTCTATGAAGTTTAAAATCTGGATCATATAAAGCTCCAGTAATTCCTGATTCTTGCTCTGGTTTAAAATTAACAATTGGCAAGTTGGCAATTATCAAATCGTATTTTTTGTTTGGTAAAGCAGAAAATAAATCTCCTTGGTAGACTGATATTTTATCCTCGAGCTTATTTAATGCAACATTATGCTTAGTACATACTACAGCAACCGAGCTGATATCTGTAGCATCCACATGAATTGCACCAGCTAACATGGCAACAATCGACTCAATACCACTTCCTGAGCCAATATCAGCGACTTCTAAATCTTTCAAATTGCCAAAGGTTTCAAATAATGAACGAGAGCTTACACTATAATCGGACTTCGGTGGAAATACCTCAGGATAAACATCGATCGGTATTTCCCTATCTCCAACTTTAACCTCAACATGATAAATACCCTCTTTACTTTTTTTAAGCACATCTTCAACAAATGCTTGGGTTAGTTTTGGATTTATCTTTTCTTCATTTTGATTCATGAATTGATTATGCCAAAAAACCACTCCATCGGCAAACTTGTCTTAGAACACCTCTCAATGGGGGCAAATCAGCAATTGACGCGACGATGATTATTGGGTTGTTTGGGAGCACTAGACAAAAGTAGTAAAATGTGATATATAGAAAGAAACATTTTTCATCATCAAAAACTTAATATATGCCTAGAAAAACAGCGTGGATTACACAAAAAGAAGAAAAATTTAAAGCAATCAAACAAGGAGTTCGTGAGCTCAATCTAAAAAACTATTCTGAATATGAAAAGATTCGTAAGATAAAAAACCTGCCATCCAGACCAGAAATAGAATTCGCGGATTACGGATGGAAAGGATGGGTTGATTTTCTTGGATGCGAAACAAAACTTGCCATGTTTGCTAGGATTAAAAAAGAGGTCCAAGAGGCAAAGATATCAAGTTATTCTGAATACGAGATGGTAAGAAACGAAAAAGGTTGGCCAAGTAGACCAGAACGAGGGTTTGCTGGTTACGGATGGAAAGGATGGGAAAACTTTTTTGGAAAGAAATTACCAGAAAGAAAACTTCCAACTACTCCAAAAACAAGGATTCCTTTTAGTTTTCTTAAAGAACAAGTATTGAAACTATGTATTCAAAAATTCGAAGACTATGCCATTGAAGCAAAAAAACATGCTGATTGGCCTAGTAATCCGAATGTTTATGAAGAGTACACAAGTTTTGAAGAGTTTGCCGAAACAAAACCAAAAAACATCCAGCTGGGTAAGTTGCGTAATGAACTGAAGCAGTATC
>CAZUIQ010000017.1:0-14346 GCA_964620085.1 uncultured Candidatus Saccharibacteria bacterium
AAAAACACCTAATGAAATGATATATTCTTAGTGACAAATGTGGTTAGAGAGAACACTTCAAATAATTGTATTTCAAGTCTATTTCCCAAACATTTCAAACAACACCCGCTCATTTTTGCGATAAAAGTTAGCAGTGTCTCCGTTGAAAAAAACACTCAAAAATGCTATAATATATTTATGATTAAAACTGATCAAGTCAGTAAAGAACGCGCAATGGGTTTATTTGCAAGTACAGAACTTGTTGATTTTGAGGTTGGTACGATCCGAGGACTGCGACAGATTCACAAGTATCTTTTCGAAGACTGGTCCGATTTTGCAGGAACCATTCGTGAGAAAAATATCAGCAAAGACAATTTCAAGTTCGCAAACAGTTTATTCTTACCTGATATCTTGAAAAAAATTGATGAAATGCCAGAAGATACTTTTGAACAAATTATTGAAAAATATTCAGAAATGAATATTGCGCATCCATTCATGGAAGGTAATGGCCGTTCCATGCGTATTTGGCTTGATTTGATTCTTAAGAAAAGATTAGGGAAATGTATTGATTGGCAGAAAATAGACAAGAGTGATTATTTCAATGCGATGATACGTAGTCATGTAAATGATCTTGAAATTCGTGAATTACTTCGCACCGCATTGACTGATAATATCAACGATCGTGAGGTGTTTATGAAGGGAATTGAACAGTCGTATTATTATGAGGAAGTAGAGTTTTATAAATAGGTTTGACTTATTTTAAACAATAGGATATATTTATTCTGAATCTGAACGTCTCTTCCTGTTTATTTCGCATAACAACATAGAATTATTTATTCTATAAAAACAGTAAAGTAAAAGAGATTAGAGGGTATTGTGCTCAGACCAATGGTTAAGTAGATTGATTTGTTAATTTAAAACAAATGGATATGCGATTCCTTGGATGATCCCAGAAGATCATGCGAAAATTCTCTGGATTTAGTATCGTGGTAGGATTCACTTTTTTAACCTGGTAGCTTTGGCTATCGGGTTTTTTTATTTACTAAACAGCTTAAACAACACCTTCTCGTTTTTATTTTGACCGAGAGTTTGTTGGAAAATTGGCAATAATCGCAATAACGACGGCTCCGATAATATCACCGGCCGTATCATAAAGATATCGAGCATAGGTACCGTAAATAGAAAGCACGGCGGTCATGGTAGGTGTTTCAATATAAATTTCAATAATCTCCCAAAGAACTGCGATGAAAAAAACTATTATAATAGTAGCAATGTAAGAAAATCGAATACGAATTATTTTTGCAAGAATTGAAGCTCCAATAATATGAATCCAAATACCTTCGTTTTGTCCAAACCCATAATTGATGAGTGGTACACCATGCATGAACTCAACAAATTTTGCCCAAGCGGTCATAAAAAATAATTGCATAATAGTAGTATATCAAATGATCAAGAGAAACGAATAAATTTTTTATGAAGAATAAGAAGTATCATGAAAATATTAAAAAATACTAAATAGATTCCAAATCCAGCTGTTGCAAATCCCCATTGTTGCAAGGTAAGGAGTCCGATTATATTTCCTAAAAATCCTAAGGAATATATTGCGACTGATTCGGTAGAGGGTTTTTCCCAGGTTTTTATAAACGTAGGGATGCCAGCAAAAATATCAGCAATGATGAGTAGAATAATTGCAAGAATTGGATTATCAATTACTAGCCAAATAACTATGGCGAGTATTGAAAATATTCCACTGAGATAATCGCGAGTACGAGTTTTCCATGGGGATTGTTTTGAAAAGAACGAGAGAAATAAAATAAACAGAGGTGCAATTCCTGCGAGTAATAGTGGAAGTGCCGAAAAGGTTGCACCTTCGATGAATGCAATACAAAAACTCGCCAGAGGTGGCAATGACCATAACACTAGACTGAGTCGATTAGGTTTTATTTCACCAGAACGAGTACCCTGAGCAAGAATTATTAGGGCTGTAATTTTTAAGGGTATCAAAAGTGCAAGTGTATACAAAGGAAGCATACGCACAGTATACCAAATTTATTTTTTACTTCCCAAAGAGTTCAAACAGCACTTTTTCAGTTTCTGGATCAAGGGTGTCGGTGACGATAATCATGATCTCTGTCGTAAGACCGAGATCATTTTTGATATTCATAAACAAGTGCTCAAAGGGAAATGGAGAAATCCAGGCTGAATTTTTGAGACATACAAAACCAGCTTTCTTGAGGAGATAGCGGAGAGATTCGCGTTCAGATTTACGAGATTCAGGTAGATCAAGGAGTACGATGCGCCATTTGCCGTCCCAGTTGGGAAGGAGACTCGCATCGCTCTCAATCTTCAAGGTATTAGCCTTTTTTCGTCCAGCAGAGGTTAATCGCGCATAGTCATTTTGACCTGAAAAATGACTCTCTATAAGGCCTGATTCCATAAGTCCTTTCAATGTGCGATTGATGGCATAGCGAGCCTTCTGGGCTAATTTTTGGTCCAAGGGAGCCATTTTACCAGCCAATTCAGGAAGCGAAACCGCCTTGTTTTCCGCAAGGATTTTCAGAATCTTTTTAGAATAGTCGGGATTTTTTGCCATATAAATGTATGCTATCATAAGTACCTATGTATACCAAAGAACAAATCTGGAGCTCATTTACTAAAGAATTTCACATCCTTAAACACTTAGCAGAAAAAATTCCGGCAGGTGGCGAACATCACAAGCCGACGGAAAAGCAGCGAACCACACTTGAACTGATGCATTACATCGCCATGTTCGGAGGAGGAATGTTTTCTGTAATTAAAACAGGTGATGGAAATGCGTTTATGGATTACGGTAACAAAGTCGGCGAAATTTCTGTGGAAAATTTTGCAGATGCACTAGATGATCAGGCAAATGCCATGAAAGAAATTTTTGATGGATTTACTGATGAGCTATTAGCTGAAGAAATTTCAGTATGGGGTCAAACCCAATCACGAGATCTCTTTTTATTAGATTGTTTAAAAATGCTTACGGCTTATAAAATGCAGTTATTCTTGTATGCAAAGGCAGCTGGAAATCACAGTATCGGAACGAGTAATGTATGGGCGGGAATGGATATGCCTGTACCACAGGCATAGTGCTCGATAATTTTTTCTATGAAAATATTTTTTCTGTACTTAAAAAAATACTGGAAACTCTGTTTGGTAGTATTACTCCTAGCACTGGTGAATCAGTTTTTTTCACTCCTTGAACCATATATCACACAATTACTGATCGATGACTATGCAATGAATTTTGCGAGTTTTACCCAATCAGAATTTTTGCGTGGTGTGGGACTCCTCGTGCTTGCGTTCGTAGGAACGGCATTTGTTTCGCGGGTTGCAAAAAATTTCCAAGATTATTACTTGAACACTATTACAAAACGTTCAGGCGCAGATATGTACCGTGAAGGCGTGAAGCATTCGTTGGCGCTACCGTATAGTATTTTTGAAGATGAACGTTCAGGTGAAACCCTTGGTAAGTTGCAAAAAGCGCGCCAAGACACCGAAAACTTGATGCTTCAAATTGTGAACACCGTAGTTATTTCATTTGTTATTTTTACCTTTATTGCTATTTATTCTGCGACTATTTATTGGCTCGTTCCAATAGTATTTTTCGGAATGATTTTTATTGTTGGTACTATCAGTATTCTGATGTCAAAACGTATCAAGGTGATTCAGAAAACCATTGTTGCAGAGACAACAGCACTTGCAGGATCTACTACTGAATCGCTTCGTAATATTGAACTCGTAAAGTCGCTTGGGCTTGCAGATCAAGAAGTGAATCATTTAAATAATACAACCGATAAAATTCTGCAGCTTGAATTAAAGAAACTTCGCTATTTGCGCAGTCTTGATTTTGTTCAGGGAACGGTTACGAATGCGGTGCGTGCAGGATTAGTGTTTTTCTTGTTCTATTTGATTTATACCAAAACAATTACGCTAGGTGAATATTTTTCGCTTAATATTTATAGTTTCTGGCTATTTTTCCCGCTACAGCAAATCGCACCGTTTGTCGCAGCGTATCGCGAAACGGAAGCGTCACTTGAGAACTATCAGAAACTTATGGACACGGCGCCTGAGCCGATTCCTGAACATCCAAAAGCAATGGGTGAGCTCAAAGAGTTCTCATTTAATGATGTTTCGTTTGGATATGCTACGGCAACCCATCAAGCCCTTTCGAATATTTCGTATAATGTTAAGCAGGGACAAACCGTTGCCTTTGTAGGTCCATCAGGATCAGGAAAAACATCACTGGTGAAATTATTGGTTGGGTTGTATACGCCAAGTAACGGAACGATTTCGTATAATGGAATCGGCTACGATGAAATTAATAAACAAGAATTACGTAAACAGATTGGATTTGTAACGCAGGATACTCAATTATTTTCAGGTACAATTCGTGAAAATATGTTATTCGTAAATCCGGATGCGACTGATGAACAATGTCTTGCGGCGGTTAATAGTGCGCAATGTCAGAACCTGCTTGAACGAGGTGGGCAGGGACTTGATACAGTTATTGGTGAAGGCGGAGTAAAAGTTTCTGGTGGGGAAAAGCAACGGCTTTCTATTGCACGTGCCTTACTAAGAAAGCCAAGTATCTTGATTTTCGATGAGGCAACGTCAGCGCTGGATTCAATTACTGAAGAAGAAATTACGAAAACGATTCGTGATGTATCCCAAGGCGAATCACGGATTACTGTGTTGATTGCACACCGATTGTCTACGATTATGCATGCAGATAAAATCTATGTATTAGAAAAAGGTAAGATGGCTGAAATGGGAACGCATGATGAATTACTTGCCGAAAAGGGTCTGTATTACGCGATGTGGCGCCAGCAGATCGGGGAGCGAAACTAAACAGGCAGGTCCTAGAAATAGGGCTTTTTTGTTGGAAAAAGAATTCTTGAGTTTTTCTTTATTAGGAATTTATCTCGGTTTGATAGGATTATAAGGTGTAATAAATTAAAACTTGATTCGTCATCACAAATAACATTGTAGAGACATTAATTTTTATTTTATTATTCTGCTTTCATACGGGAAATCGCACAATAACTCTAAGCAAGGAGTAGTGCATATTTGATGTGGCACAGGCAGGTCACAAAAGATAGTTTCGAGGAAAACATTAACCAAAGGTATTGCTACCAAGTGGGTGTAACACTGAATCACCCTGTTCTCAGTAGTGTTTATTTGTTTGTACTGCAGTTCATGCAAATATTCCGAGAATATTGAGCAAAGAAGGCCTGGTAAGGCACAAGCTCCACTGGAACTGCGTGGGCGCGGTAAGGTGCAAAAATAAAAACTGGAATTTACCCCTCGATTGCAAGAAAACCTAATCTTGTTTTCCCATATGAGAGCAGAATGCTTTCAAAATAAAGGTCGGAAGTATAATTGCTAAAGTATTATCAAATAGGGTATATTGGTATTAATTATGAAGAATAAGAATCAAGAAAAAAAGAATACTACAATTATTAAGGCAATCGAAAAAAGATTCGGTGTTCACTTAGGGTATAAAAATGATACTGAGCTACATTCTGAATTAGTAAATCGAGGGCTTCCTTCGTTGTCTAAATTGCTCAAAATTACTCATAATACGATCTAGGTGGGTAAATTGGTTATATTGAAAAAAACTTATAAAAATGTTAATCTGAAATTATTATGAATACACCTCAAAAGGGCAAATTCCGACATATTGTTTTTAAAGATGGCGATGCATGGTATGCAGTTGCTATGGAATTTAATATTGTTGAATCGAGTGATGATCCAAAACTCGCATTTATGGGGCTTCTTCAGGCTGTGAGTGGATATGTCGATTCTCTTAAAAAAGTAAAAGGTGCTCGATTTGCTCCGCTTAATCAATCGGCTGACCCTGAATACGAAAAACTTTGGAAAAATTTAACCGCTAAAAATCCAACAAAATCACCATTTGAGGTTGATATGTTTGGGTACTCTCGTGCCTAAGTATGCCTCGTGGTCTCTTTAATTGGACGTTTAATGACGTTGTAGATTTCTTGAAAGAATATCATTTTACATTGAACTATGTGACCGGAAGTCATTATTACTATACAGGTCATTATGACAAGAAATTTCGCCAGGTTTGTGTACCATTTCATGGTAAAACTGCAATAAAACCAAGAACTATGAAGGGTATTATTGCTCAATCAGGAATACCTCAAAAGATTTGGATAGGAAAATAGTCAAAAATCCCCAGTAAAATGGGGATTTTTACATAAAACTTGACACCTTTTCCACAAAGAATATAATACCTTTGTACAAGTATTTCGCGAACGCTGAAAGCTTGTTAAATTATTAAATTTTGTAAACAAAAAGCTGTTCAATGTGAAATCAAACAGCTTTTATAGAATTAGATTTTTGTATTTTAAAACAAATCAGTTTCGATTGTGTAGTTCTTTTGAACCTAGCCAAACATGAACAAGAATTAATGTTATGTGTATCAAGGTATAAGCCCGAGCAGAAAAAACAGAATTAATAGCAGGATTGTTTTTCATGGATCCAGTGATTAATTTATTAAATTCTGGTATTGAGAATAGCATAACTAATAATATAGTTAGTATTATTGCCATAAGAAAGAATTGAAAACTTACTTTCATAAAATCGAGGTTTAGTTAGAAAATTTACTATAACATATCACATTATAAATTAATTGTCAATTTATTTTAAAAGATGAAGAAAGTATATATAACAGGTATTGGAGGGACTGGAAAATCGACCATTGCAAAAAGTCTCAATGGTATAGGTATTCCTGCCATCGACATCGACAAAGAAAAAGAAATAGGTCTTTGTTCTTGGGTTCATAAAAAGACTGGTGAAAACAGTGGTCGTTGGCATGCAGGGCAAGGAAGTAAATTTCTCGAAGAACATGATTATGTTTGCGATCCAGAAAAATTAAAACAGTTGATGAATTCGTGTAGCGAAGAAAATGAAACTGTAGTAGTTGTAGGATTGTGTGATAATCAAAAAGATTTTCTAGACTCATTTGATAAAGTACTTTTCTTTGATTGTGATGTTGGGATATTTCTGAGTCGAATAGACCAAAGAGAAGATAATCAGTTTGGAAAAGGTCAGGCAGAACGGAATATGATTTTGGAGTGGTATCCAGAACTGAGGCAGGAAATGATTGATCTTGGAGCAATAGTAATCAATGTGGATGATACACCAGAACACGTTCTTGAAAAAGTTATTAATCAAATTAAAAATTAATTAATCAAAAAACATATGTCAAAAATAATTGGAATCGATTTAGGAACTACAAACAGTGCTGTCTCAATCATAGAAGGTGGACAGCCAAAAATTATTGAAAACGTTGAGGGGGCACGAACGACACCATCGGTCGTAGGACTTAAAAAAGACGGAAGTCGTCTGGTAGGAGTGCTTGCTAAAAACCAAGCGGTAACGAACCCGCAGAACACGATTTTCGGAATCAAGCGTTACATGGGTCACAAGTTTAGTGACGAAGTGGTAACCAAAGATATTGCTCACTCGCCATTTAAAATCAGTAAAGGTGCAGATGATGGAGTATCAATAAAGCTTGGTGATAACGAATATCGTCCAGAAGAAATTTCTGCGATGATCTTGTCTAAAATAAAAGCAGACGTAGAAGCAAAGCTTGGAGAAACTATTACCGAAGCGGTAATTACCGTACCAGCCTATTTCGATGATTCTCAACGACAGGCAACGGTAAACGCAGGGAAGATTGCAGGACTTGATGTAAAGCGAATTATCAACGAACCAACAGCGGCTGCGCTTGCGTATGGATTTAATTCTAAAAAGGATCAGAAGATTGCGGTGTATGACTTCGGAGGAGGAACGTTCGATATTTCAGTACTCGAAGTAGGTGCAGACTTGGTAGAGGTAAAATCAACCGACGGAGATGCACACATGGGAGGTGAGGATATCGACCGAGATATTATCAAATGGATTGGTGATGAATATAAAAAGGAATCTGGAATTGATGTGACCAAAGACGTGTTGGCATTGCAGCGATTGAAAGAAGCCGCTGAAAAAGCAAAACATCAATTGTCTACGACCATGGAAACTGAAATCAATATTCCATTCATCGCACAAAACGATGGCGTACCTGCTCACTTGGTGATGAAAATGACTCGAGCACAATTAGAAGAAATTGCAGCTCAGTATATTGATCGTTCAATTGAAATTACGAAACGAGCCATTGATGCGTCGCCGTTTAAGATTGGTGAAATTGATGAGGTGATCATGGTAGGAGGACAGACTCGTATGCCAAAGATTGTCGAAGAAGTGAAGAAGCTTTTTGGTAAAGAACCTAACCGAACCATTAATCCAGATGAAGTAGTAGCGCTTGGTGCTGCCGTTCAAGCTGGGGTGTTACAAGGAGATGTAAAAGATGTGTTACTCCTCGATGTAATTCCACTGTCTCTTGGTATTGAAACCATGGGATCGGTTGCAACAAAATTGATTGAACGAAACACAACCATTCCAACCTCAAAATCACAAGTATTTTCTACAGCGGCTGATAACCAGACATCAGTAGAAATTCATATTGTACAAGGTGAGCGACCGATGGCAGCTGATAATAAATCACTGGGGCGATTCGTATTGGGTGATATTGCACCAGCACCACGAGGGATGCCACAAATCGAGGTAACGTTTGATATTAATGCGAACGGAATCTTGAATGTAAAAGCAATGGATAAGGCAAGTAATAAAGAGGCAAGTATTACCGTGCAATCAGGAGGAGGTCTTTCAGATGCAGATATTAAAAAGATGCAAGAAGATGCCGAGGCACACAAGGCGGATGATGAAAAGAAAAAAGAATTGGTAGACAAAAAAAATACCGCAGAAACAAGTTTGTTCGCGGCAGAGAAGTCACTTAAGGAATATGGTGACAAGCTTGATGAAACAACCAAGAATTCTATTAACGATGCGATCGCAGCACTCAAAGAAGTAAAAGATAAAGATGATGCACAAGCGATTCACGATGCTAATGAAAAACTTTCTACAGAAATGATGAAGATTTATGAAGTGATTTCCGCCTCCGCTAAAGCTACGGACGGACAAGCAGAAGGTGCACAGGCAGAGTCTGTAGCTGATGCAAGTACTGAATCTTCAGCAGAAGGGGAAGCGAAGAGTGAATAATTCTTTCACAAAAAAACAACCCTGTTTCTCTTCCGAAATTCACATGTGAATTCGGGGGAGTGTACAGGGTTGTGTAATGAGACTTAGTATTCAATTTTGAATACTTGTTTTCCAAAATACCATGTTCCAAATGTTGTAGTCAAAGCTAGTAAGATAGTACCTCTTTGTTGAAATGTTGTGGCAGTAGGAAAACTTTCACTGAAGAATATCATGTAAACTGCAGCTGTTGCTACAATTAAGCAGATAGCTGTTAAAATAAATTTTGTTTGCATAAACGTTGATTTGATTATAGAAAGAATATTTTTATTATACACGTAAAATATATTTTGTCAAATACTCCTACGCTCGCCTATCGGCGATGCGATTCCTCTAAAAGAGGAATAGTCCGTAACTTAGAGTCTAGCTGTTTGAAATCCCCCTCTTTTAGAGGGGGCGACACGCGGAGCGTGCGGGGGAGTATTGGCGGTGGGAGTACTTGTAGAAGAATATGAAGATGTTAAAATATGTCTTCATGAAATTCATTCACAATGATCCCATAATGAAAGAGCGTCGTCGTGAACTTCGGAATAAAAGTACCGAGGAGGAGGTTCTTTTGTGGAGTCATTTAAAATCAAGCAAGCTTGGAAAACCATTTCGAAGACAATTTGGAATTGGTTCCTACATTGCAGATTTCTATTGTCATAAATTGAAATTGATTATCGAGCTTGATGGTGAGTATCATAATTCCGAACGACAGAGAGATTATGATGCGGAGCGCGATAGATTTTTAAATGGAAATGGATATAGGGTTCTCAGGTTTTCAAATGCTGATGTTGTATCAGATATTGAAAAGGTTATAACAGAAATCTGTGATACTATACATAGGTTAGATTAACAAATCTCCCTCTTTTAGAGGGAGTCGCTCGGCGAAGCCGGCGGTGGGAGTACGAATAACAGATTATGTCAAAAGATTACTACAAAACCCTAGGAGTCGAGAAAAACGCTAGTGAAGCGGATATTAAGAGTGCCTTTCGAAAGTTGGCACATCAGCATCATCCTGATAAAAACAATGGAGATGATAAGAAGTTCAAAGAAATTAACGAAGCCTATCAAACATTATCTGATAAGACCAAGCGTGCACAGTACGATCAGTTTGGAAGTGCTGGTCCACAGTTCGGAGGTGGACAAGGAGGAAATCCATTCGGAGGTGGCGGCAATCCGTTTGAAGGTTTTGATTTTTCACAATTTCAACAAGGTGGTCAAGGCGGTTTCGAATTTGATCTCGGAGATTTGTTTGGTGGCGCATTTGGAGGAGGGCGTGGCTCGCGTGTTCGTCGAGGGAACGACATAGAAACCCAAATCAAGATCACCTTTAAGGAAATGGTATTTGGTGTTGAAAAAAAGATTGTATTAAATAAAGTTTCTCAATGTAAGACTTGTCATGGATCAGGAGCAAAGGCCGGTGCACCATCGCATGATTGCAAGACCTGTAATGGAAAAGGTCGCATCGTAAAAACACAACGCACCATTCTCGGAAATATGCAGACCCAGGCCGAATGTGATGCGTGTTTTGGAACAGGAAAAATCCCTGAGTCGAAGTGTGATCAGTGCAAGGGGGCAGGTGTCGTTCGTGATAAAGAAGAAATCTCTGTAAAAATTCCAGCAGGTTTAAATAATGGAGATACGCTTCGTATGGATGGTGCCGGTGAGGCGATACCCCATGGACAATCAGGAGATCTCTATATTCATGTTGCCATTGATGCGCATCCTTTATTAAAACGTGTAGGATATGACTTGATTATGGCCAAGGAAATTAATCTGATTGATGTACTCCTTGGGATAGAAATTGAGATAGAAACATTGGATGGAAAGGAAAAGCTTCATATTCCTGAGGGAACAAATACGGGAGATCAGCTTAAAATTAAATCTAAGGGTGTGATGCATGGACGCGGAAGAGGTGATCTTATTGTAGGTATCAAAGTCGCTATGCCCAAGAGGCTTTCGAGAAAGGCGAAAGAAATCATTGAAGACTTGAGAAAAGAGCTCTAGTCGTGTAGAGTGGGGACAAATAAGTATTAGTATGCTCATTATAGAAGGAGTAATTATCTTAGTGGGTCTCATCATAATACTGATTCTGTTCGTAAAAAACGCCTATTATAAAGGTATTCCTTTTGCTAAATCTCAGGCAAAAATGCAGTACAGTGTTGTAACAATGGTTGCAAAAACATTTATACAAGTATTTGTATTAGGGAGAAAAGAATCAGAAATTATAGACGACTAAAAAAGCGCCCCGTATGGTAAGCGCTTTTTTACTTGCCCTGAGAAGCCTTAGCGAAGTAGGGATTGGTTTATTTATCCTGTACTTCAAATCCTAAAGCCTTAATCTTATCTCGTAACTCATCAGACTTGGCCCAGTTTTTTTCTGCACGAGCTTGATTTCTCTCATCAATGAGGGCTTGGATATGGGCAGGGGTTTCTTGTTCAATAATTTTTTCATCAAGTTTCAGTCCAAGGACTTGATCAAAATTCAAAATAGTTGCACGTTTATCAGCATCAGAGATATCAGGGTTTTTTAACAATTCCCAAACCACGGCAAGTCCGGCAGGAGTATTTACATCGTCATTAATCATTTCCTTGAACAATACTTGGTAACTTTCAGAGATAGTACCACCCTCAGGAAAACTTGAAACAACCCGTTTTAATTTTTTCAAGGCTGTTTGTGAAGCGGTCAGTGCATCCCAAGTAAAGTTTTGCTGTGATCGGTAATGAGCTTGTAAAAAGAAATAGCGCAGTACCAGTGGATCAAAACCTTTTTCGATAATATCCGAAACCAGATACGAGGTACCTTCAGACTTTGCCATTTTTTTACCATCAACGACCAGGTGTTCATTATGAAGCCAATAGTTTACGAAGTGTTTATGATTTGCGCACGTTGATTGTGCAATTTCATTCGTGTGGTGAATGGGGATATGTTCGATACCTCCCATGTGGACATCAAATGTCTCACCTAAGAAGACTTTACTCATCGCTGAACATTCAATATGCCATCCAGGAAAACCTTCACCGTTTTCTACGAGTGGTGATGTAAAAGGCGAGGGCCATGTTTGGAGTGCATTATGATGAGTTCCTGCTTTGAAAAACCACAGGACAAAATCTGCAGGATTTCGTTTCGCTGAATCAGTTACTGATCCGTGACCTTCACCTTCTACTTGAGCAGCTAATTGTTGCCCAGATAGTTTAGTATATTCGTGATAGGTGGTCACATCAAAATACACGGCATAATCAGTTGTGTAGGCATTGCCGTTTTTTATAAGTTCAGCAACCAGTTCGATCATTCCATTGATGTGTGCTGTTGCGCGTGGATCATGAGTTGGGGGAATAACATTGAGACTGGTGATATCACGATGATACGCATCAATATATTTTTGTGCGATCGCATCAGGGGTCAAGTTTTCGCGCTGTACGGCTTTGGTCATGCGATCTTCACCAGTGTCAGCATCACCAATATTGTCTCCAGTGAGATGTCCAACATCAGTATAGTTACGTACAAGATTTACTTCGTATCCATTATATATAAACATGCGACGTACAAGGTCGGCAATCACCACGGCTCGCATATTTCCGATATGCTGATTCCAATATACCGTCGGTCCACAATGATACATGCCTACGTGACCAGGTGTTATCGGTTCAAATATCTCTTTTTTCTTTGAAAGGGTATTAGTGAGATAGATTTGCATAGGACTTGATTCTACCAAAAAAACGTGAAAAACAAAAGTGGACCTAAATCCACTTTTTATACGAGAAATAGCTATACATGCAGAGGAAGATGACTAAGAGAATGCTTACCACAACCCAGAATCCATGTGGTCCATGGAACACATCAGGAGATTCCGGTGCGAAGAAGATGGTTGCCAGTAAGGCTAAGGGGAATGTGAAAAATGCCATCATAGTAAAGCGTTTTGTGATCTCATTGTTCTTTGCTGAAAGAAGTGAATCGTTGGTGTCACGTAATTCTTTCAAGAGTTCTCGAATATTTTCAAGTGATGATTCCACACGGGAATATTCTCGAAAAATTTTGTCTTCATTAACAGTTACTTTAGGAAATAGTTTTGGTGTCTGGAGTTCAAGAGATTTTAAAATAATGCGATGAGGTCGAAGGGTTTGTCTAAAATCAAGAAGGCGGCTTCCGAGTATAGAGACCTCTTTAACCATATGAAATTCATGTCCTTGGAAAATTTCAGATTCGATTTTTTTAGCGTCTTTTTTTAACGGTTCAAGTTCTTCGCGAAGTCCGCGATAGAACTGATTATTGATTTCAAGAAATAATTCTGCTCCTGTTTTAATATGCATCCTATCGAGAGTACTTGCGACATTAAACCCTTTTTCAAAATCGATCAAGACATCAAGAGGATCATAATGTGCAGTGATGAGAAATTTTTCACCAATAATATAATCTACCTCAATTTCACTTCCGTCACGATGATGAGAGGGGTGATTAGGGTAGTGGAGAACCGCATAAAAGGTATGATCAGATGCGTCGGTCTTGGCGCGTTCTGAAGGGGTGAGGAGCTCATCAGCCCAGGATGGGTGAATATCGTAGTCTTTGATAACCGTGGCAATATCCTCGTGGGTAGGATTTTCAAGGTCAATCCAGGTCAAATGTTTATAGGTATGAAGCGTAATCATGGGGACAGTATAACGCCTTGCAAAAAAACCTGCAATATGATATTGTATTCCCATTATGGCAACAGCTAAAAAAGCAGTTAAAAAGACAGTTAAGGCAGCTCCTAAAAAGGCAGCTGCAAAAAAGGTAAAGACCAGTGATGCGGGAACGACTTTTGCAGTGATTGCAAACGGCGGTAAGCAGTACTTGGTTCGAGTAGGTGATGTGCTCACTCTTGAAAAAATGGAGGGGAATGCAGGAGATGTGGTTACGTTTGATCAAGTACTCCTTATCGATGATGGTGCCTCAACTGTGATGGGAACTCCAGTCATTGCAGGAAAAAAGGTTACCGGAGAATTCATCGAAGCAGGACGAGCTAAAAAGATTGATGTTATTAAATATCAGCCAAAATCTCGTTACTACAAGAAAAATGGTCACCGACAGCCTTTTATAAAAGTAAAAATTACAGCGATTGTGTAACACTAAAAAAGGCAAGCGAGAGCTTGCTTTTTTAGTGAATCTGAAGTAGTATCATCGGTAATCGGGGAGAGAAGGGCTCACAGAACCTCGAT
>CAZUIQ010000018.1:0-13622 GCA_964620085.1 uncultured Candidatus Saccharibacteria bacterium
TCTTTAAGGACGGTAAGATCATTGGTGCCGGAACTGTTGATGAATTGAAAAAATCGGCATAATACCCAAAAATCGGGGCCTGATTTGGTATTTCTAGCGCTTGGTTAAGAGATATTTCTGTGCTTTTGTACTTTGATGAGTACAAAAACAAAGAAATGTCCCTTCTGTAGTAGTTTAAAAGTAATCAAAAAAGGTATACAAGATGGCATTCGAAGATATTTATGTAAGATTTGTGGAAAGAAATTTAGAAGTCAAAGAAAAGCAAAGAATATATTAACGGGTAATATTTTTGATGATTTTGTGTTCAGGAAGCAGACAATTAGAGAGCTAATTGATGTTCACGAACTAGACAAGAAAACAATAGTTAAATATTTAGATTCTGTAGTTGTAAAGAAGAAAGATGATCATATTCCAAGAGAAATACATCTAGTTGTAGATGCCACATACTTTGGTAAAAGAAAGGAAGGGACATCATGGGGTGTCATATTGTTTAGAGACTATTCTAGGAAAGAAAATCTCTGGTGGATGTATGTAGATCATGAAAAACTATCGTATTATCTAGAAGGTAAACTATTTTTAGAAAAATTAGGATATGTTATTAAATCTGTCACGGCAGATGGATTTCTTGGCTTAACTAAGGTGTTTTCTAATATTCCATTTCAAATCTGCCAGTTTCATACTAAGAAGACCTGTATCAGATACTTAACCAACAATCCACAAACAGAACCAGGTAAAGTGTTACTTGCGTTAGTTAAAACTATTCCATATACAGACTACAAGACATTTAAAATCAGAATGCAGATGTACATAGTTAGATACAACGATTTACTTCAAGAAAAGACGTATCATCCTTCTGGAGATTGGAGCTATACCTATGAAAATATCGTCAGTACATTAAATACGCTCTCTAAATATATTGATTATTTGTTTACCTTTGAGAGAGACAAAAAAATACCTAAAACCTCAAACACATGTGAAGGTTACTTTTCACATTTAAAAGATATTGTTCGTATACATAGAGGTATGTCTCTGACTCTTAAACAGAAAGTTATCGATCGTATCATGTTAAATTCAAGTATTGTATTAAAAAACAAAAGTGAAGAAACGTAAAATTTCAGGCCCCGATTTTTGGGTATTATGCCTTATTTTTGTGTCCACTTTATGGGGTACAGATCAAAGGCGGAGACGGAGGGATTCGAACCCTCGAGGGCTTTAACACCCTGCCTCTTTAGCAAAGAGGTAGATTAGACCACTCTCCCACGGTTCCGTGATTCAGAGATTCTAGCATTTTACCTAAAATTTGTCGAAGATTTTTTATTTTTTACCATAAAAAAACAGGGCGACATGTCACCCTGTTGTGTTTAAAATTTTCTAATCTGTATTTAGGCTGTTGCCATAACTATTTCTTTGATATCTGAAAATTCAGTTTCAAAAATAGCTACTAATTCGGCATTTACCAACGCAATCTCTGTAACCTGTGATTTCCCTGAAAGCTGTCTGATAATCATCTTACAAACTTCGAAGCTTTTTCTTTTTAGGTCTTTTTGAGCTTGATCCGAAAGAAGCTTCCGTTTAGTTATTGAAATTAGATGTACAAAGCGAACTTGTACATCCTTCAAAGACGTATTTGTTGGCAGAGGAATCATCTCGCTTAATGATTTTCGAGCATCAAACAAATCTTTCTCTGACAAACTTTTTGCCTTGTCCTGCACAAATGGTGTCATCTCTTCAAATAAATTCGAAAAATTTGGCTTTAACCATGTACTCATGAAGTCAACCACTGACTTCAATTCATTGTATGATTCCGCATGAGCAATAATATACTGCAGTACCGTAATCACCTTTTTTTTAACTTCTGGATCGCTTTCCAGATGTTGTGCATCAAGCCATTTGAGCTCAAATGTGCCCAGTAGTTCCATACTGGATTTTGATGAGATTTTAAGAAAATCCCGATCGAATAATACTGCATATTGTGCCTTGAGAGCACCCTGTACTTGTTCTAAAACATTTTTGCCGTCCCAGGTAATACCCTCTGTCTCTTTTGCCGCTGTCATTCTCAGCAGTAAACTGTTCAGATTGATACGAGCATTGGTATCTTTGGGATACACTCCTAAGTCCTTCATTACACTCATTAGTGTTCTTACTATGGATGATTGTGCATCATACCTGTCCTTAAGCCCCTGAACTTCTTGTTTCGACTCACTGAGCTTTCTGTTAAGTGTATTAT
The DNA here is from genome assembly GCA_964620085.1 of uncultured Candidatus Saccharibacteria bacterium. Lineage (GTDB taxonomy): Bacteria > Patescibacteriota > Minisyncoccia > Phycocordibacterales > UBA1006 > CAIXMG01. The sequence continues at coordinate 2,228 of CAZUIQ010000018.1, forward strand.
TCTTAACCCACAAATAAATCACCAGACCGATGAGGAGAAAAATTACTACTTCAATAACTACTAGAGTATTCATATTTTTTTGAAATTTGATTCTCGGGCATTGTGTCACAAAATCAATATACTGTCAAACGTCGCCCCCTTCTTACTTTTATTTTAAATATACTCTATAATAACTACCGTATGGATCTTCAATCTCAATTAAAATTTCTCGAAGAGGAGAATAAAAATCTACGTGCTGAAAATCAAGAAAAATCTGATTACCTTTCTATGGTGGTGCACCAATTACGCACCCCTCTCGCTGCTACAAAATGGATTTTTAAAATGATGATGGACGGTGATTTAGGAAATGTCTCTGAGTCACAAAAAAATATCATCAAGCGTGGTTTTGAAAACAACGAGTCTATGATAAAAATGCTTGCAGATATCTCTACGGCAAATCATAACTCTGAATGGAAACTCAAACTCTCTCTCTGCCCTATCGATATTACAGAATGTATTGATGCTATTATTGGTGAATTTGCAGGAGAAGCAAAAATAAAAAATATCATCCTCCATTTTCAAAAAAACACCTCTCTGCCAAAAGTCCTTGCTGATAAGGAAAAAATTTGTCTGGTACTTCAAAATCTTGTTGAAAATGCAATTAAATACAACCAAGTAAATGGCAGTATCACCCTGACTGGTGAAGTCTTCCAAAATAAAGTGGTAGTCTCTATTTCTGATACCGGCATGGGAATACCTCAGGACGATCAAAAAAATATTTTTGGTAAATTTTATCGGGCGAGCAACACGCACCACGAAAAAGGTTCTGGACTCGGTCTTTTTGTAGGAAAACAAATCATCGAAGCCCATCATGGAACCCTATGGTTTGAGAGTACTCCAGGAATTGGTACTACCTTTTTCTTCTCATTGCCTCTGGCTCTATAGTTTGTTATACTCCCGTATATGTCAAATAAAATTCTTATTATCGAAGACGATGATTTTCTCCGCAGTCTTGCGGTTACCAAACTTGAAAAGGAAGGACTTATTGTTTCAATGGCGGCTGACGGACAACAAGGCCTTGCACAGGCAGAAACCACTAATCCCGACCTCATTATTCTCGACCTCATGCTTCCCGTGATGTCAGGATTTGATGTACTGAAGTCACTCAAAGCATCTGATGCTACAAAAAACATCAAGGTAATCGTATTCTCAAATCTCGGAGAGGAATCTGATATCAAGACATGTCTCGACCTCGGTGCGAATGATTATCTTGTAAAAGCTAACTTTACATTAGATGAGCTTGTAGAGAAGATTAAAGAACTGCTGAACTAGCGGTTTTTTTGTCCTGCATAGCTTTAGCGAAGTAGGATTGTTACAATAGAACTCATGCAAGAACACGCCCTCATCACCAAAACCTTTCGACTCAATGAAGTCCAACAAAAGGCTCTCACTCGATTACGACTGAAGACTGTTGGAGATTTGCTGTACCACTTTCCTGCTCGCTATAGCGATATGTCTTCTATTTCAAGTATTGAATCTGCAGAAACAGGAACCGTCGTGACTCTCTATGGAGAACTTTCAAAACTTGAAACGAAGAAAGGTTTCAAGTCTAAAATTCCTATGGGTACTGCAGTCCTTACCGATATTTCTGGATCAAAAGTAAAAGTAACCTGGATGAATCAAGCTTACCTTGCAAAAATGTTTCATGAGGGAGACAAGGTAAAACTGACTGGAAAACTTACTGATAGTAAGTACGGTAAAGGCCTCATGAACCCAGAAATTGAGAAAGTTCCTGATATGCCGATTGATGCGCATGACATGTTATTTTCTGGAGAGTCTGGAACAAAGTTTGGATTTGGTGTGTATTCTGAAAGTCGAGGGATTACTTCTAAGTGGTTTTATCATGCGGTTCATAAAATTTTACAAAATAAGATTCACGAAACTATTTCCGATCCAATCCCTGCAGATATTTTAAAAAAATATAAATTACCCAGTCTCGCAACAGCCATGGTATGGATTCATAATCCAGAAAAAAAAGAGCATGCCGAATCTGCACGTAAGCGTTTTGCATTCGAAGAAATTTTTCTGATTCAAGTTTCGCGCCAACAACAGCGCAAGCAGTATGAGCAACTTTTTTCATACAAATTAAAAATTCCTCATGATGATATTAATGATTTCATCTCTCGATTCCCTTTCAAGCCTACCCAATCTCAAACCGATGCCATTGATACTATTTTAAAGGATTTTCAAAAGGATAAACCTATGTCACGACTCATCGAAGGTGATGTAGGTTCAGGAAAAACATTTGTAGCTGCGACCGTTGCGTATGCAACCATTAAAAATCGCCCTGATGGTCAAGATTTTGGGAGTCTCCAGGTTGGATATATGGCACCCACCGAAGTACTTGCCACACAACTCTTCGAAAACTTTATTGAATATTTTAAATATACCGGAATTTCTATTGGACTTATCACCGGAAGTGGTTGTAGAAAATTTCCCACCAAGGTTGCATCAAGTCAAAAACCATACACGGAAATTTCACGTACTCAATTATTGAAATGGGTAAAAAATGGCGAGATTCCTATCTTGATTGGAACGCACGCCTTAATTCAAAAATCTGTAGACTTCGAAGACTTGGGACTTGTTATTATCGACGAACAACATCGATTCGGTACCAACCAGCGTATGAAACTTGCAAAGAAAGAAGGTCATGCGCCACATTATTTATCAATGACAGCAACACCCATTCCGAGAACACTCGCATTAACACTGTATGGTGATCTAGACTTAACCATTATTGATCAAATGCCAAGTGGGCGTAAACCGGTTATCACAGAAATTGTTGCCGGTGCAGAAGAAAAAAGACATAAGGCATATGACAAAATAAAAATTGAATTGAAAGCGGGACGACAAGCTTATATCATCTGTCCACGTATCGACGAGCCAGATCCAGAAATGGAACAAGCCATGATTGCCAAGTCAGTAGTATCTGAAGCCAAACGACTCGAACGAGATATTTTCAAGGGATATAAAATAGATATCATGCATAGTAAAATGACCCCAGCCAAAAAAGCCGAGGTGATGAAAAAATTTTCAAATCATGAAATAGATATTTTAGTTTCAACCTCAGTGATCGAAGTTGGGGTAAATGTACCCAATGCCACCAATATTATTATTGAAGGTGCCGATAGATTCGGACTTGCACAGCTCCATCAATTACGTGGACGTGTTATTCGTGGAAATCATCAAGCGTACTGCTACCTCTTTGCTGAAGCAAAATCAGAAAAGACACGTGATCGATTACTAGCATTCGTCAAGGCAAAGAACGGGTTTGAGCTTGCCGAGCTTGATCTTGCCCAGCGTGGAGCTGGAGACCTTGCAGGAATTAAACAATGGGGCATCTCTGATATTGGTATGGATGCCATTAAAAATATCAAGATGGTAGAATTTGCTCGCAATGAAGCCATGAGTCTTATTGAATCAGATCCTGAACTTTCTCGTCACCCTGTCATTAAATCATTAGTTGAGAAAAAAGAGTTCCAAATACATTTTGAGTAAACCTCACCCGGTTTCCTGCGGAAACCACCCTCTCCACTATCGTGGAGAGGGTCAAACAAAAAAGCACTACTGCGCTTTTTTGTTAAACAATGATTTAAATGATTCCCACGCAGACTTGATAGAAGCTCGGAATGATTCACGAACCACTGATCGTTCTTCTTTTCGTGACTCAACTTCTGTTTTCACCTCTGTCTTTGTTTGCTCTTGAACTACTTTGCGGTCAGCAGCAAACGCTTCATGGGTAGATTTGATAGAAGCTTGGAAATTTGCTTTTACTGTTTCTGAGGCAACACCTGCTGCACAATCAGCCTTGGCTTTGGCAATAGCAGCATCAATATCAACCTTTACATCACCAAGCAGTGCATCAATTTCTGATCGATGCTCAGATCGTATACCGTCCATATTAGTACGGAATTCGGCAACGAGAGCTGCGATATCTCCTGTTTTTAGACTAAGGGCATTTTGTACTGCAAGCTGCGCAGTAGTGAGTGCGACTTTCTGCTCAACCGTAAGATCTTTTCCTTCTAACTTAAGACCTCGATCATCTTGTTTGTTTTCAAATTCAGATTTTTTATCCTCTCGCTTCTGATCAAACATTCCACGACGATCTTCAATCTTTGTATCTCGATCCTCGATACGACCATCGCGTTTGATAAGGTTATCACCAAACTTGGTAAGCGCCTTAAAATCTTCACTGTTGATTGTTGTACAAAAATTTGCGTTCGCATTTACTTTTGCATTAGCCTTTACTGACGTATCTGTTTCAGCAAAAGCTGCAAATGGCGCGGCGAGCATTCCCATCATAGTAAGCGTTGTAATAGTTGTTGTAAATTTATTTTTCATAGGTTTAAAGTTAATTCATTATCCATTGATCGTTTTAAGTTGTTGCAAATATTGATCGATGGCGAAAGTAATAAAGACATCTTCATTTTCGATTGATACGATCTCACGACTTCCTTCTTCTGAAATGGTGACAATTACTGGATCTGACACCTTGGGTGAGTATATCACAGGTATCATCAGCACTGCGACCAAAGTTACTCCTACTAATAGTTTCATAGAAGGAATTAATTTCCATCCACGCAGAGTATTACGCACCACACTCTGTTTTGTGACAGACTGCATCTTTAAGTAAAAAGTTTCATACGAAGGCACCGTCACATCATTGTGTACTTGAGAAAAAAGATTTTCAATTGATTTATAATTCTTGTTCATAATTGTTTTCGTATAACTCTTTCAACTTCTTGATTCCTCGCGATACTATTTGCCTCACAGCTGATTCTTCTCTATCTACAATTTTTGCAATCTCTACATAGTCAAGCTCTTGCAAATGACGCATAATGATAATTTCTCTGTCAGCGTCAGGTAATTGATCAAGGAGCTGGAATAATATTTCAGTATCACTTTGCTGGAGTACGTGATCATCTGGTCTTGGAATACTCATATCTTCTCTTTGAAAATTTTCAGGAATACTTAATGATTTATTCTTTCTAAAAAAATCTATAACTTTATTTCGTGCCACGGTGTATAAAAATCTCAGTTCAGTTTCTTTATCAAGACGTTTACTGCCCTCAAAAACCTTCAGGAATACGTCCTGGGCAATGTCCGTTGCGACGTCATAATTTCTCACTCGAAAGTACACATATTTATAAATAGGTGTAAAACGCTCGGTATACAACCTGTGAAAATCCCGGTCCACCATAGTATTACGTAGTATACGCTGTTTTGTGACAAAGGGAGAGACTGCTATACTATCTCAATGCAATCAATGAAACAAATCAAGTTTTGGAGCAATCTGTTCTTCCTTATTCCTCTCGCATTCGCAATTTCTTACAATATTTATTGGTATTCTGTAGTCATTGGTCTCGTATTTTTTATCTCGTCATATTTTCATTTTCATCACGAGAAAAAGATCGAGATAATTGACGTATCTTCTTCTACTCTCCTCATGCTTTCAAACTTTATTCTTTTGTTCAAAGGTCACTGGACCCCCCCCTACAGCATACTTGCCATAATCTGCGCAATTATTGCTCTCAGTTTTTATTTCTATCAACACAAAGGCCTCCGGGGATATAATTTCTACCACGGCTGGTGGCACATCTTTTCTGCCGGAGTTTCCTTTTTCTGTGTAGCCACGTTTTTGGCCTTTATTAAGTTGTTTTAAAGATTATGAAAACGTCAGTAGTTATCATTGCTCATAACGAAGAGAAAAATATTGCTCGATGTATTTATTCTATTCTTGATCAAACAACTCAGGCTGATGAGATTATTATTGTGGTTCATAATAGTACAGATAATACCCTTCGTGAGGCGCAGTCTATTTCTGATTCAAGGATTATAGTAGATGACTACAAAGGACCAGCATTGATTGTTGCCGCACGCATACGAGGAATTAACCAAACTACCGGAGATATTATTTTATGTATTGACGGTGACGCTTTTGCAGAAAATAAATGGATTGAAGTTATGAGTAAGGAACTTGAAGACCAACAGATATCCCTTGTTGGATCTACAATCATTACCATTGGAAACTTTTTTTGGAGGATTGCATCACCTCTGAATAAGCTTGGTGGATTTTTTAGCTCTAATAAAACGGGATATATTTGGGGCGCAAGTACAGGCTTTCGATCTGAATATAAAAAAGATGTTCTCAAATTCCTAGAAGGATCTCCCGTAATGGCAAAAACTCTTAACCTCACCAGAACCCCCGATGACTATTGGGTAGCATTAAATATGCAACAACTTGGAAAAGTTGCTTATACTACAAAAACAAAGGTATATGCGCAATGCAAAGAAACGAGTAGCAAAGAATCTTTGGGGCGAAATAAGAGCGATGTGGCGAATGGAAAAAAGATGCTGGCTTATTTTAAGCAAATCAACGATCTTAAATAATGTGCATCTGCCTGGATTCGAACCAGGGACCACCGAGGTATAAGCTCGGAGCTCTAACCAACTGAGCTACAGATGCATTGTCCCCTCCTATTTATAGGAGGGGTGGACAGCCGCTAGGCTGCCGGGGTGGTATTTGTCTTCCCAATCAAACCAAAGGGTTTAATTAATGCGTTATATTCTTCCTGTTCAAGAGTTTCTACTTCAAGGAGCTTTTTGGCAACCGCTTCCAAGGCATCTTTGTACTTAGTAAGCGCTTCCTCTGCTCGATATAAGGCTTCCTTGATAATACTTGCAACTTCAGCATCAATTTTCTGAGCCGTTTCATCAGAATACTCCTTGATACTTGAATGCTCTTTTTCGTTATAAGCAACCGGACCAAGTGCCTCCGACATTCCCCATTGCGTTACCATACTTCGTACAGTTCTAGTAGCGCTTTGAATATCACCTTCTGCCCCTCCTGTAATATCACCAAAGATCAGTTTCTCTGCCGCACGACCTCCGAGTATCATTGCGAGATCATCAAGATATTCTTTTTTACTCGTGAGTTTTCGTTCTTCTAATGGAAGACTCATAGTGTAACCCCCTGCATTACCTCGTGGAATAATCGTAATTTTGTGAACAGGGTCTGCATGTTCAAGGGCTGACGAAAGAATAGCGTGACCCGCTTCGTGATACGCGACGATCTCGCGATCCTTTTTCGTATGCAAATGAGATTTGCGTTCTGGCCCCATCATAACTTTTTCAATCGAAGCAATAACATCTGCTTGAGAAACTGTTTTACGATCAAATCGTGCCGCAAGGATGGCCGCCTCGTTCATAAGTGACTCAAGATCTGCACCAGAAAATCCTGGCGTTCGTTCTGCCACCACTGATAGTTTTACATTATCCTCAAGAGGTTTTTCGTTCGCATGAATTTTTAAAATAAGTTCACGGTCTTTACGATCAGGAAGATTAAGGAGTACGCGACGATCGAATCGCCCTGGACGGAGGAGTGCGGTATCTAATACATCAGCACGGTTCGTTGCCGCCATCACTACGACTTTTTCTGTTGGTTCAAATCCATCCATTTCTACAAGGATCTGGTTCAAGGTCTGTTCACGCTCATCATTACCTCCCCCAATACCCACACCTCGTGATCGTCCCACCGCATCAATTTCATCAATGAAAATAATCGACGGTGATGCCGCTTTGGCTTGATCAAATAAATCTCGTACACGTGACGCACCAACACCGACGAACATTTCTACGAACTCAGATCCTGAAAGGTGGAAGAATGGTACCCCGGCTTCACCCGCAACGGCTCGTGCCAACAAAGTCTTCCCTGTTCCTGGATTTCCGGTAAGTAAAACCCCTTTAGGAATTTTTGCACCGATATCTAAATATTTCTGAGGGTTTTTCAAGAAATCTACCACCTCGATCAATTCCTGTTTTGCCTCTTCGTTTCCTGCAACACTTGCAAAGGTTACTTTCTTACCCTCATCATCTGGACTCGTTACACGTGCCTTGGATTGTCCAAATGAAAATGGACTTTTACCACCAGCCATTCCGCCTCGTGATTGCACAAAGAGAAACCATATGAAGAACAACATAAACACCATCGGGATAGCGATAGGCAAAATATTTAATAACCAATAGCCGATTCCTGACTCACTCTTGATATCAAGAGAAGTCTTTGCAAGAGCTTCTGGAGTTACGCCATAATTTTTTAATGTTTCAGTAATTCCTGTTTCTGTTTCTTTCTTAGAAACTTTTTCTGTTCCATCGACTGCAATAATATCAAGTGTATTCCCCGAAACCGTAATAGTTTTTACTTCACCCGCATTAACCATTTGAACCACTTGAGAAATAGTAATTTCTGTAGTCTTGCTCGTCAGTTTTATAATGAGCGAATACAACCCCGAAAGTACCGCAAAAATAACGATTGCGATGAGTAACTGAGTAAAAAACCCAATTTTCGCCCCCTTTCCTTTCTCTTGTTTCTTGTTTGGCATAGTTAGGTCATTATTGCACATTTGACCCGTAAAATCCAGACAACATAACCATCCACACTTGCGCTATTTTAATAATTATTATATAAACAAGATATCCAAATAGAGTAATTTGCTAAGGACTGTAGCCGGGGCAAGCCACATCGCAAGATGTGGTCTATTTCGTGTTACGTAATGTTTTATCGAAACTAGTAAGAACCCATTTTTTTACCTCTCCATTCCAATCAATCCTGATCACAGATCTAAATTGTTTAGACTCCAAATTAATACGATTTAGTGATATTGATACTACCTCAGATTCATTGAGGATATCTTGTATCTTCCCTATAGCTTCTGGATGTTTACTTATAATCTTTACATACCCAGCATTTTCATCTCCCCAAAATAAATCAATATCCTCTCCAATTGCTCGGTGATAAAAAGCATTTCTTATTTCTCCAGATTTCTTTTAAATTCCTTGAGCAATAAAAAAGCCCCGCGATTGTGCACGAGGCTTTTATAAATTTAGGAAACTCTTCCTGTAAATTGAGCACTGCCATCAGGGGTAGATGCTATTTCAAATTGATAAGTATGTATACCCTGTTGAAACGATTGTGTGCCGTAGTGAGGAACAAAGGTTTCAAATTTTGAGACCAACTCTTCTTGTTGTCCAATAAATCCAGTTTCGTAAATTGCAAGTAATTCGGGATCATTGTTAATCGTTTCCAAGATTCTATTTGCTTTTGATTTTGCCATAAAAATTCGCGTTTAGATTGGTGAATATTTCTGAGACGATATTATCACATCTTATATATATTGTCAAGTAACCCAATCAATGCTATTATAGGGGTCATGGCCAAGAAACCAGTAATGACAAATACCTACATCACGAATTCCAAAGCGGGATTTAATTATGAAACCCTCGAGACCTATGAGGCAGGTTTGCAATTGCTGGGTCACGAAGTGAAATCACTTCGGCTTGGTCATGCATCAATTGGTGAAGCGTTTATCATTAGTGAGGACGATGAGCTCTACTTGGTCAAGGCGTATATTCCGCCGTATCAGATCAAGAACACTCCCCCTTCATATGATCCGTATCGCAAGCGTAAGCTCCTTGTCTCTAAAAAAGAACTTCGAGGACTTGCGCAGAAGAAAAAAGAATCTGGGTTGACGTTAATACCTTTATCGTTATACAGTAAAGGTCGCTTCCTCAAGCTCCAGTTCGCTCTTGCTCGTGGGAAACAAAAACACGACAAGCGTAATACGATCAAGGATCGTGATGCGCAGAGAGAGATAGGTAGATTGATGAAACATTAGAATGTTATATGGGAGTGACAGGCTTCGACAGGTGAATTCCCAACAAGTGATGCATACCGAGTATTTGAGAAATCTCGTAAAACTTTCTCTAACTTTGAAGTGCTAAATCAAACACACCTTCTCCTTATGCCTTCGCGGTACGAGGAGCAGTATTTGCTTAACCTTTAGTGTGAGCAACGGGTAGCTCGCAAATTCTGTGAGTGAGACTACTTGTCATATCATCAGGATAGAATCATTGCACGTCAACGTAATGATTTAAATCAAACGACTCGGTCGTGAACATGTGTTTGTTTATTTAAGAATGTTCACACTTAAAACCCTGCCTAGCAAGGCAGAGCAAAAATAATCTATGTATGAAGATTTCCTTATTGGCTCATCTTGGACGGCGGTTCAATTCCGCCCACTTCCACTCGACTCGTAAATGAACAAGTTTTCCACAACTTGACTTGTATCACGAAAAGTATAGTATACTGTATCTAGTATGGGAACGAGCTTTTTAGCTCACTCTCTAACAAAACCTCCGCAAGGAGGTTTTGCATTAGAATAATTTCCTAAAGCTATTTTCCGAAATATTTTTATGATCTGCCTGGTATGAAAACGTCTTGGTTTTAAGTATTTTAATAATATCTTCATCATGACTATTGGGATACTTTTTCATAAGTCCATCTTGTATCCTTGATTCAACATTAAAATAATGAGCGGCAATATCTGCCAATTGTTCTTCTATATCATGATTCTTCTTAGTCACAAACGAAATTCCTGTTAATTTTGACCTAACAGCATCAGTATTCATTTGAAACGGAGGAAACCCACTAATGAGAATTTTGTTGTATGCAGAAAAAATAGTCATGTCCTGAGCCTCATCTGCAGACTCAATAACCACTTCGCCTCTAGCCTTCTTGCGATTAAGATAATGAATATACATTGTTATTAATTCAGTAGCAGCAGTTTTAATAAGATTTTTCTCATTCCCAATCACCATGGTAAACCAATTACTCTTTTTACCAGCCACTACTAACTGAGTAAGTGCATTTTTTAATGGAGGAATCGAATTAATATAATTAGTCTTATTTATAGAAACAATTCCAATTTTAAAATTCATTTTCAACAAGTTTGCAAAATCATCATAAAATTCGTTAATACTGAACTTATAACTAGGGTGTTTAAACATAAGAAACTCATCAGAGATTTGTCTCAATGCATTTGCGTGAAAAACAATATCTGTAGTACCCCAATATTTAAACTTTATTTGATCTGCTTTGATTTTTAGCATTTGTCGGGAATCATTATGCACAATAACCCCTGCCATTATAAAATGTGGCATTGGTCCATTAACTGATCGTACATCGGATTTCCCAGATTCATCAACAAAAAATCTATACATGCGGATAAGAATATCATACCCTTCGGTTGATTCCAAAACATTGAACCGTTACGACCCCTTGACTTTCAATCCCCATTATGCTAGTATAGCTGTATACAAAGGAGTGAGTTTGAATCAGTCGATTAAACCATTAGTATTTGTTTTTTAATCGATTAGTTATCAAAATCATGACAGGAAAAATCAAGAATTTGAATGAACGAGGTTTCGGTTTCATCGCACAGGATGGAGCAGAAGCAGGTGCGAAAGATATCTTCTTTCACTCTGAAAACGTTGTTGGAACAACTTTCAACGAACTTCG
>CAZUIQ010000019.1:0-12740 GCA_964620085.1 uncultured Candidatus Saccharibacteria bacterium
GAATCATAATTAATTTATTTTATATCTTGTACAGGTCCATACAAGCACTCCCTCTTCCCTGTATACACGGCCCACATACGATCACCGTAGCAATAGTGCCACCATTCACCAGGATAATAAACGAATCCTGTGGACCTCATTGCTTCACGTAATTTTTTTCTATTTTGTTTTTGCTCCTTGGTAATATATTTTGAAAACATGGGACATTTTTTACGACCAGTCTCATCTGCTGGAGCATATTCTGTTCCACAATCGATCATGGTACCGTGTTCATCAATAAAGCACACATCGACAGCCCCTCCACAGATATGATTTGTAACACCTACCGGCCGAGCAACTATAAGACAGACCTCGGCATCTACTTGTTCAACACTCCAATGAGGATTTTCAAGAACTACTTGCTTCCATTTTCGATCCCATACTTGTTGCTGTTGCTCAAGAGATCGATACCCATCAAGAATTTTTAAATGAATACCCTTTGGAAGTTTTTGTTTTACTTGATCAAGTTTTTCCCTAACTGTTTTCCTTAGAAAAAATCCCTCGTAAGAAACCATGGGCTCACTATTCTCTCGTACCACAACACCCTCCCAGTGCTTTCGAGGGAGTACATATCTGATCTGTCCAGACCCGAATGAGAGCAGTTTGTATATACTATAGGGCATTTGCATGTTTTTATACTAACACATACTAGACTTATCCAAATAGAATAATTTGCTGGGGATCGTAATCGGGGCAAGCCACATCGCAAGATGTGGTCTATTTCGTTTTTTGGGAACTTGCACACTTTTTAGATTCTAGTACAATATCAGTATTGGCTTTTGGAAGAATATTCTTCCAATGAAGCTTTCTCTGGCGCAGTGTCAGGGAGGATATTAGATGACTGCGGTTCCAGTAAATCTTGAACCGCTTTTATTATGGGGAAAAACTGATCTGGCAATAACGTAACAACATACGTCGTCAGTCTTTTTGTATACTCCCTAAGACTAGCAAGCTCAAATAAATTCCTGATAAAGTTTTATTCTTTAAAAAATTGCAAATAAAAAAAGCGGAAGAATGTATCCTCCCGCTTTTTGAAAAGTTTTATCCTGCTTAATAAAAAGAAATTCCACCCTGATCTTCACCGTGAACACAGGTGTTGTATTTTCTTTCTGCTAAACGATGAAATTCAAACTTGAGCATTCTATAAGAATCAAACTGCTTCATATACTCAAATAAAACAAAAATTTTTCTAAATTCGAAATGCTCGTTTTCATGAAAATCTTTTGTTTCCCAGGGAGTAATTGGCTCAGTATCTACTTGCGGAACATAGGAAACTGCCAAATAAACTAAATCCTCAAAATTCTTGTTACGGAAATTTTTAATACTTAAAATAATAGAAACCTTGTAATAACCCACCAAACCATCATCACCGTCTCCTATTGCTACAGCGACCTCAATAAGTCCACTATCGCCCGATAAGGTAAACAGGTTTTGTTTTTGCTCTTCCCATGTTCCCCAATTTTCTTCTAAAATTCGTTTTGCAAGCCGGTTAACTTCTTTCTTAAGAATTAGGTAGGTGTCTTTTGCGATACCTATTTCAATATTACTTTTTTGACTCATTTGTTTTAATTTTTTATTTTAAGTTTTATACCATACTTTTAGAATTTTCGCAAATAAAAAAGCGGAAGAACGTATTCTCCCGCTTTTTGAAAAGTTTTTTAGAAGCTTAATGTTTGGAAGGAATATCCATTCCAATACCCTTAAAAAAGCTTTTCACCCAAACTTCATTGGTCAAGATGATGTAGGTTCCAAAATAACACGCCTTGAGAAAAATCACTCCGTTAAGCAGATGAGTTAATCCCCCAGCACAATACCCGTAAGCAATAAACGCTATCGAAAAAGTTACTACTTCGCCAAGCAATTCACCAGTATCAAACTGAATACCTTTGAAATTACTTTCCTTGTACTTAGTTTCACGTTGGTGGAAGTAATACTTATTTTTATAACCTACAAATTCTGTAAGTTTCAAAAATAATGACGTTATGACGCAGTAAAAATTTTTACCCGCAAGCATCAGTATTGCTATCGAAAAAATTGAAAGCATTTCCTCAATTCCTGTGATTTCGGAATACAGAGAAAAGTGAACAATATTATTCCAAAAATTTGAAAAACTAAAATCCAACGGTAACAGAAAATCTCTGAGGTAGTCCAAAGAAAGATCGGCCGTTGGACTGAAGGTTGCAAAAAGTAGGTAAACCAATGTCGCTTTGAACAACACGGTTTTTAAAACTGTTTTGGCTTTGTTTACAAAGCCTGAAGCACTTACAAGCGCATTCTGAAAATTGATTGTTTTCATCTTTTATAAGATTGAATTGTGAAAAGAAAAGCATTGAAAACCTTCATTCGAAGCGAGTTTCAAAACTCTCAATAGTATAGCATATTTAACCATATATGTCAAATAACCCTTGAAATGCTATAGTAGCCTTATTATGAAGATCCTGACCATCATCCCTATTGCCAAGGGCATCCCTCGCGATGAATTATCCTACTTCTCGGCCAAAGATGTTGCTTTGGGGACTTTGGTGACCGTACCCTTTGGGAAACGAAGCATCAAGGGTGTTGTGGTGGATCAAAACGAAGTGCGTGATTTAAAATCATCAATTAAATCAAGCGACTTCGCCTTGAGAAATTTGACGACCATTCACCCAGAAACGTTACCCCCAAGTATCTTCACTGCCGCGCAAAACACGGCTCGCTACTATTCGCAAAGTATTGGTATGATTTTGAAAACCATTATTCCCGATCAAGTATTTGAGTATTACTTGTCACACCCTGTTGTTGAACAAAAAAAGAATTTACGTTCTGATATTCAAACCGTACAAATTCCCTATTACGAACGCATTGCCTACTATCGAACCATGATTCGAGAAAACCTTGGCAAGCATGTTTCAACGATGATCGTAGTTCCCACCGTTATTCAGGCTGAAAAAATATTTGATATCATGAAGATTGGTATTGAAGACAAGATTGTGATTGCGCACAGTAAAAAAACTAAAAAATATCTGGAGAAGGTTATTACCCAGACCCTTGATCCTAAAAACCCTGTTGTCCTTATTACCACTGCACCTTTTGCAACCTTGGTGCGTAACGATTGGGACACAGTCGTTATTGAAGCCTCAACCTCAAGTAGTTATCGTTACGAATTCAATCCTATTTTTGACTTGAGATATTTTGTAGAAGAAATTGCAAAATCATACCATGCGCGCATTATGTATGCAGACACCCTCATTGCAACAAGTATTCGTGCACGTATGCATCATCGCGAAATAATTGATGCGCGTTCAACATGGCATATTGCAAAACCTGAACAATTTGAAGTGATTGATAATAAAGTAAAACCTTTTTCACTCTTGAACGAGAAGACCAAGCACCTCATCGAGCACGCTACTGCGACCCAGTCACACACGGTACTACTCACGACTCGTAAAGGACTTGCACCCCTGACAAGCTGTTCTGATTGTGGAACTGTGGTGACGTGTCCTATTTGTCAAACACCCCTTGTGCTTCATAGAAAACAATCCAAGGATGCCAATAGTCATGGGCGTATTTATATGTGTCATCATTGCATGCACACCACGATCCCTCTCGACACCTGTCAATCATGTGGCGGATGGCGACTGACACCTTTGGGAGTTTCAACTGACAGTATTGTACAAGAACTTGAAGCAACCTTCCCGAAAACAATTCCCTTTGTTGTTGACGGTGATAGTACTACCACACTTATTCAAGTTCAAAAAAAACTCAAGGCTTGGCAAGAAACTCCTGGTGGAATTTTAATTGCTACGCCTATGATTATTCCTTATCTCGACAAGGTTGATTTTGGTTGCATTGTTTCTATGGATTCGTTATTATCACTTCCTGCATACACTACTGGTGAAAATACTCTTCACACCGCTTTGTCATTCCTTGAGAAAATTTCTGTCGGAGCACTCTTACAGACGAGAAATTTTAAAAATGAAATCGTACAAGCTATTCATACAGAAAATATTTTTGATTTTATGAAAAATGAATTGGATACGCGAATCATGTTTAACTATCCGCCTCAAAAAATACTCCTCAAGGTTTCTCGGGAAGTTTCTAAAGATACTACCAAGGAGGCTGCTGCGTATCTTGAAAAAGTTTTTGCACCGTATGATGCAGATTTGCTTATGAAAAAATCTAAACTTCCTAATATGCTTATTGTACAAGCTCTTATGAAAATTGAACCAAGTATTTGGAATGATGGTAATCATGATATTCATCACGTGATGCAAATCCTTGGACGCGATTGGAAGAAGGAAATAAATCCGGAGAGTGTACTGTAGTTTTCCATAAGACTATTTGACGAATTTTGAAATTTTATTATACTTATCAAGTATTGGCTTCTAGAAGAAATTCTAGTTAAGCTTTCTCGGAGACATCTTCGGGGAGGAAATTATATAATGGCGGTTCGACAAGTTGTTGAACCGCTTTTATTATTTTAGAAAATTCTTCTAGAGTAATTGTATCAAGTCTTTGCGTGAGCCTCTTACTATCAAATGTACGAATCTGTCCGACAATAGCATTGCGTGGCTCATCATTACTTAATTTAAATTCACAAAATATTTCACCCTTCTTTATCTTTGTCGTAATAGGAATACCTATAAAAGTATACGCCCCCAATTTTCTTAGAATTAAAACAGGTCGTTCAAAATAAGTACCTTTGCCATCCTGTTCATACCCAATATTTAATCCAACCTTACACCAAAAAATATCCCTGTGCCGAAAAAATGGCCAAGATTTTTTGGTTTCTGTGTATTTCTTTTCATTATTCCACCGGTCAAAATCTTTCTCCATCAAGCAATATTAACAAACCGAGATAAATTCCTGATAAAGTTTTTGATCCTACTGTTCTACGGTAATGAATTCGCCTTCTTGAAGAGTGATTAATTCAATAGATTCCTTATAAGATTTTAGTTTTTCTTTCAAACCTTCC
Source organism: uncultured Candidatus Saccharibacteria bacterium (assembly GCA_964620085.1). GTDB lineage: Bacteria > Patescibacteriota > Minisyncoccia > Phycocordibacterales > UBA1006 > CAIXMG01. Next base: position 4,994 of record CAZUIQ010000019.1, read on the forward strand.
CAGTCTATAACAACGGGTAATGCATAATCAGATTTCCAATGCGGGATTAATTTCATAGGAACGAATCCTAATCCTTCACCAATATTCGAAGTTTTACCTACGCCATAATACCTACAAAGCATGTCCGCACCCCCAGAAGATCCTACGACTACCTTCCCTTTAAATGCATCACTGATTAGTTCTAATGATCCCAAAAGTTCAATCATTTTACGTGGAGCGCCTCCTTGAAAAAAGACAACATCCGATCTTTTTACTTGATCTATAAACTGATCCGGTTGAGCAAGCTCAATAGATACTCCTTGAATATTTTTCTCAAAAAAAGACTTATCATCCTGAAACCTCTGCTCCCAGTCTTCTGAATTTCTTCCAAACAAACAATCTAATATTTTAATAGATCGACTTTCTAGAGTTTTTACTATTTCATCACAAAATGCTTTACCTTCATCTGGAGCCTTATGTATATATCCACCCACTAAAACGTATTTGGTCATAATCTCATCATATCATTCCAGAATAAATGCCGCACTCTTTTAATTAAGAGTGCGGCAAAGCGGTTACCCAAACAGTTCAAAATCATCTACTACCATTGAAGACTCAATTTCCTCATCACAGAGATCTAAAAGCTTCTGATCGCTTTCACTGTAGGGAGCTTTTGCAAGGAGTGTTATTTTCATAACCTCGTAGGTTTTTATAAATTTGCGATTAAAAACCTGAATAGGACTCTTCATATAAATCACCCCTTCATTTGCTTTTGGAAAGAAAAACATTGCTCCTTTGTGAAAATGTCTTCCATCATTAGGAGCTGCAATAGGAATTCTTAATAGGATTCGCTCATCATTTCGATAGGGACCCTCCTGGTTAATTCTTAGAGCATATTTTTGTTTAAAAAACTCTATCCATTTAAACTTTCTTTTAGTGAAAGGATCATAATCTCCAAAACCAAACTCTATACTACAAATACCTTGTTTTAAAAAATCCGTAAGCTTATCAGCAATTTTTTTCTGACTCCTTTGTGTGAGAGTAATACGTGAATAACCCTTCTTGATCATAATGATTACCATTTATAGTTTTTTTGAATATTCAAATAAAAGAATATCACATATTGTAAATCATGTCAAACTATGCTACACTCCTCTCATGATTTTAGTTACTCACAATGAAAAGGATTATGAGCTGATTGATTCAGGTAATGGGAAAAAGCTCGAGCGATACGGTTCAGTACTCATGAATCGACCTGATCCACAAGCTATGTGGCAGCCCCTAAAAGATCGTGAGATATGGAATACTGCAAATGCAGTTTTTATGCGTGAGGGTAAAACTACAAAATGGCACAATGACAAGACGGTTCCTACCTCATGGCCCATGCCATTTGCTGGACTTGTTTTTGAAATTCGCCCAACTTCTTTTAAACACACTGGACTGTTTCCTGAACATCGAGAAAATTGGAAATGGATGCAGGAAATCCTCACCCGGTCTGCTGCGCAGACCACCCTCTCCACTAGCGTGGAGAGGGCTTCCGCACCTCGAGTACTTAACCTGTTTGGGTACACCGGAGGGGCATCATTTGCATGTGCCCAAGCAGGCGCAGAAGTCGTTCATGTAGATGGATCAAAAATGGCCATTGGTTGGGCCAAGAAAAACCAGGAACTTTCTGGGTTAGTGGATAAACCTATTCGATGGATTTTAGATGATGCAATTTTATTCTTAAAACGAGAACTAAAGCGTGGAAATACCTATGATGGTATTGTCATGGACCCACCAGCATTTGGTCGTGGCCCCAAAGGCGAAGTCTGGAAAATCGAGGAACAATTCGATGAGCTCATAACACTTTGTAAATCAGTACTTTCTGATAAACCACTCTTCTTGCTCATCAATGGGTATGCCTCGGGATATTCTCCTATTGCGTACCAAAACAACCTTTTAGATCTTGTGGAGAAACATGGAGGATCTATCGAAACGGGAGAGCTCGCACTAGAAGAAACAGGGACGGGACGACTCCTTCCCTGTGGTATTTTTGCAAGGTGGCAAGGTATTGCATAATTTTTAATCCTGTGATAAAGTGTACTCACTTATGGCAATCAACGTAGAAATCACCCGAAATAATAATGAAAATGCAGCAAGTGTTTTGCGGCGTTTTGTAAAAAAAGTACGAGGCGCTGGCTTCCTCCAGGAGGTTCGCAACCGTCGCTACTTTACTCGAAGCGCTTCAGCACTTCGACGCAAGAACTCAAAAATTGTCTCACTTGGACGCTATGAAAAATTTGTAGAACAAGAGAAGTTAGGACAAGGAATTAAGGATACTAAATAATTCCTTTACTATGCAAAAACAGTTCGGCACCTTGAGTATTATTCGAGAAACCACAGGCAAGCTTCCCCGCTTGCCGTTTTTGCATATTAAAAATGCAATCCTTGGAGAAGACTATGAACTCTCACTCGTATTCATTGGACGAACAAAAGCTATTCAAATGCATCAGGATTGGAAATCAAAAAATGATCCTGTGAATATTCTCAGTTTTCCTCTCTCAAAAAATGAGGGGGAAATCTTCATCTCGTTGGAAAAAGCTCGTCGTGAATGTGTCCAGTTTGATCGACCCTATGAAAACTATCTCGGTTTTTTGTTTATTCACGGATGCGTACACCTCAAAGGCTACACCCATGGATCATCTATGGAGGCTTTAGAAAAAAAATATCGTACACAATTTGGCATTTAGCCTTTTTTTGTTTATAATGATGTTATTATGGCATCTCCCTCAAGAAAAATTGTTGTTGGTATTGATCTCGGTTCTCAAATGACTCGTGTGATCATTGCTGAAGAGTCTGTAAAACTTGGGGTTCCTCCAAAAATAATTGGTATCGGTTACAGCACTTCTCTTGGGATGCATCACGGTTATGTGACCTCAACTCGTGAAGCAACGGCTTCACTCATCGAAGCCATCAGTATGGCAGAAAAATCAACAGGTCTCGATATCAAGAAAGCCTACGTTTCGCTTGGTGGAATTAGTTTATCCTCAGAGATTGCGCCTGGTGCAGTAGGTATCGCTCGTCCTGACGGTGAAGTCACTGATGAGGATATTAAAAACGCACTCATTATTGCAGAACAAAATTTTGTTAAAGGAAAAAGAAATAGAAAAATCCTCCATACTATCCCTCTTAAATATAGACTTGATGGATTAGAGGTCATGGGAAACCCTGTAGGGATGCGCGGTTCACGACTCGAAACACGAGTAGTGTTTGTAACCGTTCAGGAACACCATTTTAACGATCTGGTGACAGCGGTTACCGACGCAGGAGTTGATATTATTGAAGTGATCGCAGCCCCTATTGCTGAATCTATGGGTACCCTCGTGAAAAGACAAAAAATGGTAGGCTGTGGTCTTTTAAATATTGGATCTGAAACAGTTTCTCTCGCCGTATTTGCAGACGACCTCCCTGTTTCTCTAGAAACATTTGCTATTGGATCAAACGACATTACGAATGATATCGCACTTGGACTTCGTATTTCTCTCGATGAGGCAGAAAAAGTAAAAATCGGTAATTATGAACCTCGTGAATATCCCAAGAAAAAGATTGAGGAGATTGTAGATGCACGCCTCTCTGATATTTTTGAACTGGTACAGAATCATTTAAAATCTATCAAGCGTGATGGACTCCTCCCTGCAGGAATCATTATTACAGGAGGTGGTGGTATGCTTACCCATATTGATGAGTTTTCAAAATCAATCCTCAAACTTCCCACAACCGTCCTTCCTGCTGATCAGGTAATGAATACTCGACGAGACCTAGATCCTTCATGGCTCGTAGCCTATGGACTTTGTTTCCTTGAGGATGATGAACAAGTATATGGTTCAAAAATTTTCAAACAAGCTTTTAAGGAAACAAAAAATGGTATCATGAAGCTCCTCCGAGAATTTCTTCCGTAGATACATTATAAAAACCACACTCATGTGTGGTTTTTATAATGTATCTACGACTGGCTCAGATGAGCTTTCTGGTGATGGTTCTGTAGGTTCGATAATCTCGATTGGCTCAGAAATTTCTGGTACCACCGGTGACTCTGAAGTGACTTCTGGTGTACTCTCAGGAACTGATTCATCCGAAGATTCTGGGGTAGTTACCTCTGGTTCAGGAGAAGTATTCTCTGAAGTTGATGAGTCTTCTGAAGGATACCCATTTCCTTGCTCTAAGAGATCTCGCAATTGATCTTTAGTCATACACACATCATCAATACAAATTTGATTACGTGCTTTTAAGGTATCAGCAATAATCAACGCAATACCATTTCCGATATCCCCTAACCAATTCCTCACATTCTCAATAAAGGTAGTGTCCACTGATGAGGAAAATGACTCAATGTTAGTAATTTTCAGATCAAGTTCACGAATAGCTTGAGTAAGAACAGGTGTCATACCTGCATAATTCACTGCAAGCATTCCATCATGATTCGTTGATACTAATTCTGGGAAATACTCATTAATATTTTGGGCAATGAATCCAATTTGAGTATTTTGATTCACTCCTTCTTTCCAGTTAAAGGTTACGGTTCGAAGATTATTTATTTTTTCAAGAGTGTCAGTATCAAGGTCTGTAATGTTTGTTTTGAGTCGTTCATCTGATGAACATGATATTCCTGTTCCTGCAACAATACTACACGTGTTTCCTGCTCCTCCGTTGAAGACGAGTTCTTCGATTCTTCTCGTTGATGAACCAACCATTAATTGATTAGTGGCGGTGTTGGTTGCAAATCCACCAATGGCAATACTGTTACTGTATCCTCCAGTTGAAGTTAATGGACCAATGAGGATTGAGTAGTTACTAGCACTTCCCGTATTGTTCACTGTATCACTTAGACCTGAATTTTTTCCAATAAAGATACTATTTGAAGCCGTAGCGGCACCATTACCCGCACTCCATCCAATGAAATTAGAGTAAATGGCTCCTGTTGCACCTTGGCCTGAATTTTGACCAATGAAGTTTGAGTAACTGGCACCTGTGGCACCATTACCTGCACTTTGACCAAAGAAGTTTGAACTCTGAGCACCTGTGGCACCATTACCTGCACTTTGACCAAAGAAGTTTGAATTGTAGGCACCTGTGGCACCATTACCTGCACTTGAACCAAGGAAGTTTGAATTAGCTGCGCCTGTTGCGCCCAATCCTGCATTTGACCCAAGGAAGTTTGAAGCAGCCGCACTTGTGGCACCAGAACCTGCATTTGACCCAAGGAAGTTTGAATTAGCTGCGCCTGTGGCGCCCAATCCTGCACTTGCTCCTAGGAAGTTAGATTGTGATGCATTCGTTGCACCATCTCCTGCACTTAATCCAAGAAAGTTTGAGTACATTGCATTCTCTGCACCAGAACCTGCGTTAAATCCTAGGAAGTTAGAATCGCTTGCGTAAGTAGCTTCATATCCTGCGAATGATCCAAAGAAGTTAGATTGGTATGCCTCAGTTGCATTTTGCCCAGCACTTTCTCCAAAAAAGTTTGAATCGTATACACTTGTTGCATCCCCTGCATTTACACCTAATATAATATTATCTCCGATACTAGTATCTCCTTGTCCTGTTCCAGTTAATCCAGAAGAATATAATGTATTACCCGAAGTACCAATACTAATAGGACTACCTGCACCCCAACTCAAAACTCCACTTCCATCAGTAGTGAGCACTTCACCATTAGATCCTGCATCTAGCGGAAATGTATATACCACAACATTTTCATCAGTAAATGAGAGACCATTCGAATCAATTAAAATTCCTGAGTAATGATTATTTTGATTATTGATAATCCGAAGATTAACACTCTCTGTGGTCATATCAAAATAGGTCTCATTGTCATTATTGTCATTTAGTAAAACACTAAACGCATTTGCTATCAAGGTTGTAAATGCAGTATTGCCAAAACTGTCTTGTGCAATCATTCCTGCCGTTGCAAGATAATCAGATGATCCTTTTAATGCCGACAGATCAAAAACTCCATTGTAGGCATTACTTCCTGTTGCATCATTAAAGAATGAACCACTGAAAGATCCTCCTCCTGGGGATGTAGCATCTAATAACAACCCTTGATTATCACCTGGCGCAGGCTGATAGGCAATTAATGTTTCTCCTGAGGTATTATCACGAGTAAAATTAAGATCAGTGATGAGATTACTGTCATCGTCAGTATATAAAATACCATCTAAAGAAGCATTGACGATTGGGTCTCCAATAGTTACAGGTGATTGAAAAATAATTTCACATGCTGGATCAGTAGGTCCTGTACACAACATATCACCTACCGGATCAAGGGTTTGACCTGGAGTAAGTACCGCAAAGGCAAAATATCCGTAACCAACAATAGAGAGGAGTGTTATACAGAATTGAAAAATACGAGATTTGAACAACATGATAGTACTAGTATACAGGAATAGTGTGACTATGTGCAAGAAAAAAAGCTTACCCAGCACCATGATAGTGTGAATAAGCTTTTGTGTTAGTACACAATAATTCGAATTAAGGTATATTTTTTATTGTGCTATTTCACTAGAACTGTCGGTCGTATCACTTGATGAATCAGAATTACTTGAGTCATCTGATTCTGCTGAATCTGCTGGTTCGACTGGTTCGACTGGTTCACTAGATTCTGCCGGCTCTGGCTCTGTAATAGATTCTTCTGGTGAATCAGTAACTACTTGTTCTGATGGTTCTTCAGGAGTAACAACCTCTTCTGAATTACTTGATGAGTCTTCAGGTACTAAGGTATCATCAATAACTTCTTGATTGTTTTCAGAATTATCATTTGATGAATCAGAATCAGATGATACTTGTGATGATTGCTTTAACTGTCGCAATTCATCCATAGTAATACATTCTTCTTCAATTCCATCAGTTAGACATAATTCTTTTACAAATATTTTATTAATACCATTGAGTTTATCCCCTAACCAATCCCGCACCCCATCAATAAACGATGTATTCGTTGATAGTGCAAAGGTTTCAATTGACTCGATTTTGAGATCAAGTTCCTGAATGGCTTTGGTAAGAATAGGAGTCATTCCTGCATAATTCACCGCAAGCATACCATCATTATTAGTTGATACTAATTCTGGGAAATACTCATTAATATTTTGGGCAATGAATCCAATTTGAGTATTTTGATTCACTCCTTCTTTCCAGTTAAAGGTTACGGTTCGAAGATTATTTATTTTTTCAAGAGTGTCAGTATCAAGGTCTGTAATGTTTGTTTTGAGTCGTTCATCTGATGAACATGATATTCCTGTTCCTGCAACAATACTACACGTGTTTCCTGCTCCTCCGTTGAAGACGAGTTCTTCGATACGACTGGTTGATGAACCAATCATAAATTGGTTCACTGCAGTGTTTACTGCTGATTCACCCAGTGCAATACTTCTACTGTAACCTCCTGTTGAGGTGTTTTCTCCGATGAGGATTGAAGTACCATTACCATTATTATTTAGACCTGTATCTGCTGCAGAATATCCTGCATTGTTTCCAATGAAGATACTATTGTTAGCGTTGGGTGAACCGAGACCTGATCCTGAGTTATATCGTCCGGCATTGGCACCAATGAAGGTACTGTAAGATGAATTGGTTGCACTATTTCCTGCATTTTGTCCAAAGAAATTAGAGCGAGTGGCACTAGTGGCACTGAGTCCTGCACTATGACCGAAAAAGTTTGAAAAAGAGGCTCCTGTTGCACCGTTCCCAGCACTTGTTCCGAGAAAGTTTGAATTAGAGGCTCCTGTTG
>CAZUIQ010000020.1:0-12554 GCA_964620085.1 uncultured Candidatus Saccharibacteria bacterium
ATTATTCAAGTATATGGTGGTTTTTTGCACGATGTACCACAAGGTATTGCAAAGCCACTACGTATGTATTTAGAAAGATTCGACAAAATGGGAAAATTGTAAAAGCCTAAAAGCCCTGTGACAGAGGGCTTTTTTTAGTGCAAAAAAACTTATCCACAGAAATCCATAAGGTGGCTATTTGTGTTATCTAGTGGGATAGGGTAGTATGTGAGTGGGATGAAGTGGGAAGTACTCCATCCAAAAACTTTATGCTTATCGGAGAATATCGCCATACCATGGACGACAAGAATCGCCTGTCTCTCCCTGCGAAATTTCGCAAAGAAATGGGCAAAAAAATAATTATTACGCGAGGTCTCGATCGTTGTCTCTTTGTGTACCCGGTATCCGAATGGAAAAAGTTTTCAGAAAAATTAGCAAGTCTTTCAATTGGTTCTGCCGAAGGTCGCGGGTTTTCACGTGCGATGTTAGGAGGAGCAACTGAAACAGATGTGGATGGAAGCGGGCGTGTGCTCGTTCCGGATCATTTGAAAGGATATGCAAGCCTTTCTACCAAGGTGGTGGTTGCAGGAATTCATAACCGCATTGAATTGTGGAATGAAGAATCTTGGAACAAGTACACTAATGGTGTAGAAAAAGAAGCAAACGCGTTGGCTCAAAAGTTAGCAGATATTGGCATGATCTAATATGCACATACCTGTACTATTTAAAGAATCCATAGAAGCTCTTTCAATAAAAAAGGACGGTGTGTATGTGGATGGAACATTGGGTGGGGCAGGGCATGCTGCAGCAATAGCAGAGCATTTGGGACCAGATGGGACTTTGATTGGTTTCGATCTGGATTCGAATGCAATTACTCGCGCAGAGGAAAAATTACAAAAATTTCCTTGTAAAAAAATACTAGTTCGAGAAAATTTTAGAAATCTCGATAAGGTATTATTTGAAAACACTATTGAACAAGTGGATGGAATATTTCTTGATCTCGGATGGTCATCATTTCAGATTGCTGATCCGAATAGGGGATTTTCGTTCCAAGTCGATGGGCCACTTCATATGACCCTGAAAGACAATCCAACAAGTGAGGATGTTACGGCTTGGGATATTGTAAATACTTGGGATGAAAATGTTATTGCGGATATGTTATTTGCCTATGCGGATGAAACTGCTTCGCGAAAAATCGCACGAGCCATTGTTGCTGAACGTAAGCGCAATCCGATTAGTACAACATTTGAACTTGTTGCCGTTATTGAGTCAGTACTTCCCAAGAAACCTTGGATGCGCACGAATCCTGCAACTAAAACATTCCAAGCATTGCGTATTGCGACTAATGATGAATATGGTGCCGTGAAGGATGTCTTACTAAAAGGATTTGAAAAACTAAAACCAGGAGGACGATTTGCTATTATCACATTTCACAGTGGAGAAGATCGTATCGTTAAAAATTTCTTCCGTGATCAAGCACATGCAGAACGCGCAGTCTTGATTACAAAAAAACCAATCAAGCCGAGTGATGAGGAAGTTACAGAGAACGTAAGAGCAAGAAGTGCACAGTTGAGGATTCTTGAAAAGACCACCCCGTAGTCCTCACCCGGTTTCCTTACGGAAACCACCCTCTCCACTATCGTGGAGAGGGTCAATGAAAATATATGCAACACATCATTACCAATCCAATCAAAAATATTTTCTCAGGTTCATGGAACCGGTATTTGCTATTCGTGTTGGTGGGGATGTTTATACTGTATTCATTTTTCATTGCACGTTCGGTAGTGGCTATTAATCAGCGTAAGGCACTGTATTCAGAAATAAGGACCTCACAAGGTAAGGTTTCTGATCTTGAAATTAATTATTTTAACCTTGCTTCGAGTATTGATATGCAGAAGGCGAAGGATCTTGGTTTTGTGGACTCAAAAACCCCAACATTTGCTTATACGCATCCCGATGCTGAAACGGTGGCGTTGGTGCGGTAAATTTATATACTATTCAAAATCCCCTTGGAAAAAGGGGGTTTTGTTACTTGACATAAATGAGTTTATGGAGTAGTGTAGAAGAAAATAATACCAATGAAAAAAATAGCAATTATCTTAATTCGTTATTACTTTGCCTTTGATTTTGAATACTACGTACTCATTCTTTTTGGATTAAGTACGATCCCTTTGGTGTACGAGAACTACCCATTCGATATCCTGTATGCCTGCGTACCGCCTTTAGGATTAATCCCTTTTCTTTTTAAAAAGAATTTTGAACAAGTTTCAAAGAAACAAATTATTGAACTTGGTAAAAGTGAAAACATCAGCTTTGGTGCGCTTGTAAAAATAACCAAGCTTCACATAAGGATTTTTGTAAGTAGGTACGATGATGGTCATGATTTTGATATGTTGGACAAAGACTTGAAGGTTGGGTTACGTAAAAAAAATAAATGGCAAGGATTAGTTTCTACGGCAAATCTGTACGATTATGCAGAATGTTAAAATGATAAAAACGCTGCTGAAGTATCTCAGGAGCGTTTTTTTGTTCCCAAATAGTTTGAAACCTATGCTATAATTCCCACATAATGGACTCGAATTTTTCTCAAAAGCGACTGTATGTGGTGAGTGGGTTGGTGGTATTTGCGGTAGTCGTTTTTATCGCCAAACTTTTTTACTTGCAAATTATTCACGGTCATCAATACGAACAACTTGCTGATCGGCAATACGTAACCAATAGTTCAAACCTCTTTGATCGAGGAAGTATTTATTTCACGAGCAAAGACGGTGATCAAGTTTCTGCTGCCACCACAAAATCAGGATTCAAGGTAACGATTAACCTTACTACTATTGGTAATCCAGAAGTTTTATATACCAAGCTTGGCAAGCTCCTTGAAATAGAACGCGATACATTCATAGCCAAAGCAACACGAAAAAATGGCACGTATATTGACCTCGCAGTAAACGTACCCGAGGATCGTGCACAACAAGTCACCGAAATGAAAATTCCTGGTGTAGCCGTATCGCGTATGAACTGGAGGTTTTATCCCGCAGGAGACTTAGCTGCACATACGGTTGGATTTATGGGGTTTAAGGGTGATGATTTTGCAGGGCGTTACGGTATCGAACGTTCGTATGATAAGGTACTTGCACGCACTGACCAGAAGCTCTATGTAAACTTTTTCGCAGAAATTTTTACTGATATTACTAAACTTGTAGGTGATGATACAGAGGTTGAGGGTGATATTGTAACCACGATTGAGCCATCTGTGCAGAAAAGTCTCGAACAAATGGTTCAAGGTATTCAAGAGAAATGGAGCTCGGATCATGTAGGGTGAATTGTTATGAATCCAAAAACGGGAGCCATTATTGCTATGGGACTTGATAATGGATTTGATCTCAACCAGACGCGCAATATTACAGACGTATCGCAGTTTAATAACCCACTCGTTGAAAGTGTTTTCGAAATGGGTTCTATTATGAAACCTGTGGTCATGGCTATTGCTATTGATCAAGGCGCAGTCACACCGACTACTACCTATAACGATGCAGGTTTTGTGAAAGTAGGGAATAAGACTATTTATAACTTCGACAAGAAAGGGCGTGGAAATAATGTGACTATGCAGGCCGTTTTAAATCAATCCTTGAACACAGGTATGGTTTATAGTATGCAGCGCATGAAAAAAGAAGCATTTAAGAAACAATGGGAATCATTTGGTTTTGGTGAGAAAACGGGAATTGATTTACCTGCGGAAACTTCGGGGCTTATTTCAAACCTTAATACAAATCGTGATGTAGAATTTGCCAACGTATCATTCGGACAAGGGGTCGCTGTTTCGCCAATCGAAGTGCTTCGTGCGCAGGCCGTACTTGCAAATGGAGGACATCTGGTAACACCGCATGTGGTTTCAGAAATCGATTATCCAAGCGGATTTACTAAAAAAATGGAATGGCCTGTCACTGGACAGCTTATCAAGCCTGAAACGGCGGTGAGTATTACAAATATGTTGACGACAGTATTTGATAATTATAATGATGGGAAAGTAAAACTTGAGCATTATTCTATTGCTGCAAAAACAGGAACCGCTCAGGTTGCGAATCGTACTACAGGGGGATATTACGATGACCGAAACCTGCATACGTTCATGGCGTATTTCCCAGCAAAGGATCCAGAATTTATTGTGTTCCTCTATAACTACCATCCAAAAAATGGAGCACGATTTTCGTCGGACACACTCCTTCCTCCATTTGTAGATTTCGCAAAATTTTTAATTAATTACTATGATGTCCCACCGGATCGGTAACCACCCCCGCACGACTTCGTCGTGTCGCCCCTCCTATAAATAGGAGGGGATAAGCACTCTATCTGATAGTTGATAAAGATTAAATAAGGATCTCCTCCTGTTTATAGGAGGAGGGACAGCCGTTAGGCTGCCGAGGTGGTAGTCAAAAACGTGCAACCAGCAACCCGTTATCCATATCCAAAACCTCAAAAGAAACTCCTTCTTGTTCAAGTAAATCAAAAAACGGTTGCATGCGTGCATTCATATTACCTGCATTATCAGCAACAATAATGGCACCTTCGCGGAGGTGTTTTTTGATACGAGGGAAGTATTCGTGATAGTGGCCACGGTCGGCATCCATGAATACGAAATCAAATGTTTGATCACTTGGAAATTGTTCAAGGATGTCGAGAATGTTTCCTTGATGAAGGGTAATGAATGAGTCAAGTCCTGATTCTTGAAAATATTTTTGAGCGACTGGGATTTTATTTAATGAATGTTCAATAGTGTGGACTTGCCTCGAGCTTGTCGAAGGGTGTGCTGTCTGTGATAAAGCATCGGCAATCCAAATCGTTGAATAACCAATAGAAGTTCCCAATTCAAGCACAGAACTGAAATTATGTTTCACAATCATGTCATGCAAAAACTGTCCGGTGGTTTCCGGAATAATCCAAGGTCGCTCACCTTTTTTGGGATCGTTGATCACATCTTCACCACGAGCCACTTGTTCGACTTTCCACCAGACGAGGGATTGAGAGGCTTGTTTAATCGTTTGTAATAAATCTAAAACATTGGTCATAAGTTGAGCATAGCAGGTTTTGGTAAAGAAAGGGAATCATTGACACATTCTCTAAAATAGGTATACTATATTCGATATTACATTTTTCTTCACATTAAATAAAAATAAATGATCATGAATCAACCTATTTTTAACGCAGCAAACTTGCTAAAACTTATTGCGGAAATTTCTGAGACAGTTGTTTCTGATTACGAGAAACAAGGAGAAGTCCAGGATCTTATTCGGGTTCATGCTATTGGGATTCTCTGCAAACTAGCACCATTTTCTGAAGATGTTGTCGTGTATGAGGATAGAGACTCAATTCAACTGTATTTTGGTAAAGGTAAATCTGAGGGTATTGATATTGCTCGAATTCAAGTGTTTGTCAAAGTACGTGGATTGGCAGATTTAAGAATTTACCGAATAGATGGCACCTCAAAAGAGTTTGAGGATGTACCTGTTAAGGCAGTTCTTTATATTGTAAAGCCTGAATTAGAAAAGATGCTTCAGTAGAAAAAAATTGGAAACAAAACCTGGAACGACATAAGTTGTTTCGGGTTTTATTATTACTGATGATGATACTTCCCACCTCCGATAAGGTTGGTGACTCGATACAGTTGCTCCGCGAGAACCAATCGAGCAAGTTCATGGGGGAGGGTGAGTTTACCGAGGCACATAGTCATATTTGCCCGTTCACGAACGGATTGTTCAAGTCCATGAGATTCCCCGATAACGAAGACTACTCTCTTATGAGATGCATGGAGTAATTTTTCGATGGTCTTAGAAAATTCAATGGTGGTAAGATCTTTTCCGTTTTCATCAAGCGCGATTACATAGTCGCCAGTCTTGATCTTTTCAATCGCAGTATCGGTTTGAATAATTTCTAGAGACAAGTCAAAAGGCGTAACAATACGTTTCTGGTATTCCTTGATCATTGCATCATATTCAGATTTCTTCTTGCCGATGGCGAGAATGTGGAGGTTCATAGTAAAATTTTTTATTTAAATAAAATTTCAATAATCCTATTTCCAAAAATAAAAATATCAATAATATACGCAATGATTCCTGCAGCAAGAACCGCTCCTGCGGCAATGTCTTTGGTATCTCGGGCATACGGATGAAAGTCAGGGGAGGTGAGATCAATGTCGACTTCGATAGCGGTATTAAATGCTTCGGATACGATAACCATTCCATTTGCGAGAATTAAAATCATCCATTCGGTGTGATTGATACCCAGAACAATTCCTAGAAATATTAATATTCCTGCCGTTAAAAAGTGTACCCAAAAATTCGGGGTGGTTTTAACAAAAATCCATAGTCCTCGAACGGCGTGGGTGAGGCTTTTCGCTCGCTTGATAATTGAAAAATCTGATTGTTTCATAATGATGTATGTATAGTAAATAGTATACCATTGAGACACTTCTCGAGCGACTGTTGAGTACTTTACAAATCATTTTATTTAGTGTATAGTTCAAAGGAAATAATTTTCTCACACAATAATTAAAAAAATGAAAACATCTTTTTTGATGATAATTTTAATTTCCCTTAGTACGTATTCTTGTGAATATTGCCCTAAAAAAGTTATTGAACATCAGGTGATTGCAAAAATTGATAGCATTTTTCCATATGTGTCATATATTGATACTCGTAGGAAGATTGTGATAGCAGATTTTATTCCTACATATGAACAAAGTTATAATCCTATTAGTAATTCATGGTTTACAAAGTATGAGGTGTCACATCATACGGAGATCCAAGGAGACGTTATCTATTTCAACGACTATGGTTGCATGGTTTCATACAAGACACCAAGTGGTAAAGAAATGAAAGGAGTCATTACTACAGGGATACTGAAATGGAAAGGAGGGGATAGTATGCAACTAGGTGATAAATTTCCATTTATCATATTGGAAAATATTAACTACTGTAATCTAGAAACTACTTTCTCCACTGAGGATTTTCCCCACCATAGAGTAGAAAAGCCTATCAAATGAAAATAACTAAATTTTTTTTGAACACTCCATTTCTGAACAAGAGATGGAGTTTTTTTTGACCCTGCAGACGTTTGAATTTGAAACTTCTATACGTAAACAATTTCGCCTCCTAAAGATTCAATTGCGTTTGCCGCAGTTGGATATTGAATCTCTTCAAGAAAAGTGATTGGATTTTTTATATGCCAAGTAAACCCCGTAGATTCTTCTTTGGTTTGATCAAAACCTTCGTCTGAAATTTTATAAATTGAAACCGGCGTAGACAGTCGGTCTTTGAACCTGACTGGAACAATCATTTTTATTTTTCCTCCTGTTACATCAAGAATAAATCCTTCCTCGCTGCTCCAGGGAAACGACTGTGCTGCGGCAAAGGCTGGCAACGTGGTTGCATAAATTGCCTCATGTGTTATCTCATCGGTAGGAACATATCGATGTCGCGGTTCGAGTGTCTTGATATTTTGAGTTGTCGATCCGTGATAAAGGTAATTCATAAGTTTCTCGTGTACTACAGCATTTTATCCATAAGTACGAATTCGTGTCCTCCGGTATGGTTTGGTAGTACAGCTCTTACTTGGTAATCATTCTTTTCATAAAACCCTTTTGCGAGCCAATCTGAACCAGTTTCAATCCAAATCTTATGAACCCCTAAACCTTTAGCTTTTTCTTCAGCGCTTTGAAGAAGTTTTGTACCAATACCTGTTCCTTTTAATTCAGTCTTTACCATCAAGGGTTCAATTTGCGCAACGCCTGTGTCGACAATAACAGAAATATATCCTACGATTTCGTCATGCTGTTTTGCAACAAGAGTAAAACTCTGTTTGTAGAATTTAGGTTGATTTGCACCATAATGCTCCTTATCAGCGAGGGACCAGACAAGTGACTTGAATGATTCAAGTTCTAAGTATTCTGAAGTTTTTAGATCAGTTATTTCCATGCTGTTATTCTACCTCATATTTCCAAAAAGTAACAAAAGTAACACTAAACAGTGTACAAACGTTTGTGCTAGTATATTCTTATGAAAGCAGAAAATTCTAGTAAAACCGTAGTAATCGTGGGTGCTGGCATCTCGAGCCTTATGATCGCTCTTAAGCTCCACGAAAACGGCTACAAAATAGTGGTTTACACCAAAGGTCCAGATCCTCGTAAAGATAGGAAGGCAGAACAATATGGATCCACAGGGAACGGTAGAATGGGTCGTTTTATTACTGGTTTTGAAGGTGAAACCTATCTTTCAGATACGTCAATGTATCCTGATATGAAGTGGGCATTTGAACACCCTGTCTCTGATGGTGGCTGGCTTGCAAAACCGATTTCAGAGTTTTCAAAAGAAGATCAGGTATGGTTGCAGAAACGAGCAATGGCAACAGAAAATCAAGAGATTGTTCATGAGTTGTTTGAAAGTTATTATATTAAACATAATAAGGAAAGTATTCACGCTTGGCAGGAATTATTTAAAAACAAAAACTTCCTTTTCTATAATACGGATAGTACCGATCCATTTGCTGGAGTTTTGCGTTTATACGACAACCAAAAACTTTTTGATACAGCCATTGAGACTCATTCCAAATATGGATTCCTAAAAGAAAAACTTTCATTAGATGAGGTTGCAAATAAGTTTCCTATTTATAAAAATGCTTGTGAGCAAGGACTTATTGCGGGTGGAATAATCGCAGAAGGATTTTCGTTTAATATTCTACAATTCGCAGACAACGTTATTAATTACCTTGAACAGGAAGGAGTTACTTTTGTGTGGAATACTGAGATTGAAAAAATAGAACTTGATGAAAATGGTTTTGTTCTAGGTCTTTCTACGAAGACTGATGAACTCATTACTTCGGATTATTATTCAATAAACCCAGGAGCTTACGGCATTGGTCTTCTTGATAATACTCCAGCGAAAGGAAAACTTGGTGGTGTCGCAGGACGGTGGCTTGTTATGCCTCGGCCTGCAGGATATAATACTCCAACTAAAATTCACGGTGACAGGCGTTCAGGATTTCCTGTGACGGATAATAACTTAACTCCGTATATGGAAAATGGAAAACCTATGATTGCTGTCGGAGGTGGTTATGTGTATGTCGGAAGTAATGAAAAAGAATATGCCAACCAAGAAGCATATAAAGTTGTGGACGAAGAAAATGAGCGTACAATAAAATTATATTTTGGTCAGTTTTATGAGGAAGCAAAACGAAACGGAGAAATAGAAGTTTGGACAAATACCTGTGTACGGTCTTTTACATATGATGATAAGCCAGTTCATGAGGTTATGAAAACAAAAGATGGTGGGGTTCTTACTATTACTGCAGGAACGAATACGGGAACCACAACCATTGCGCCGTATTTAGCGGAATGGACTTTCGAAATGTTAAAATAAATCTATGAACGGCGATTTTATTAAAACATGTAACTCTCTTATTGAAGCTTTCAAGTCAGGCAAGCTTGGTCAAACAGTCATGCCAGAAGATTCACATCCTGAATTTAGAAATCAAGAGGAACGCTTGGTGTATTTCACATTACCAATGGCGCTGAATTATCAACGTAATAGTTATACGCTTTGGGAGTCTGCACTTAAAACATACCAAGATCCTGAAACAAAAAAAGTATTTGATCTAAAGTTCTGTGCCTCTGTAACAAAAGAAGAATTGCAAAAGCTTCTTATTAAGCACAAGGTTGCGCTCCAGCCAAATAAGCATATCAACACTTGGCAAGTAATCGCAAAGACGGTTTATGAAAACTGGGGATCCTTCTCAAGACTTTTTGAAGCAGTTGATAATGATTTTTTGAAACTCCAAGAAATTGTGCAGAAAATTCACAAGAAAGGGTTTCCGTATTTATCGGGTCCGAAGATTTTTCACTATTGGAACTTTATTATTTCGACTTACGGAAAAATTCCGTTGAAGAACCAAGAATTTATTGATATCGCTCCCGATACGCATATTACGAAATGCTCAGTCCTGCTCGGTGTGATTACTGAACAAGAAGCTGAGGCTCTATCAAAAGATGCGATTTCTGAAAAATGGCGAGGTCTTTTAAAAGGATCCGATATTACGCCGATTGATATGCATCCACCGCTCTGGTTCTGGAGTAGGAATGGATTTATTTATAAAATTGAGAAATAGTTTTCCATGGTAATGGTTCTAATATTGGGTACTGATAGATATTTTTTAAAATTCTCACAAGTAAATATATGTTTTACATCGTAAGGGTAGGGTATACATGATCCGGGTTCCGGTCTTTTTCTTCGCCTTCAACTAAAACAAAACGCTTCTTACCTTCATTGTTTAAGCCAGTAAATCTTTCAATGGAAGTTATATAGAGTTGCCCGTGGTCATAGAGCGCTCGGTAAACAACATAAAAGTTATCACCCTCTAGGTCACTGTTTTTAGCAATATCGACTACTATATACCGATTACCACGATAGTGTTCATAGATCCCATTTCTTAAAATCTCAGTTTGAAGCTTTTTGAATTTCATATGTTTTTAGTATATCAAATCGATCCTTCTCGTGCATCTATGAAAATCAACTCTTGCAAGCAATACCCAGACTTTCAAAAGGACAATGAACTTCATCTTCACGACGAACCACTTTTTTGTTTGGATTCCAAGTTAGGTTGATAGTGCCTGTAGTATATCCTTGTTTGGCAATAGTCTTAGGCAAATTAAAAGTAATGATTTCTTTGTAAACAGGATAAACCTGCTTAAGTGTATATATAGGTTCCATAGGATGTACGTTTCCAAGTAACATTGTTGGACATTTATGCTTACAGCCGCTAAGACGACTCATCCATTCTCGTGGAGGTGGACATGTCGCAACCTCTTTCACATACAGTAAAATAACCGTATGCTCATCATATGCCTTGTTCTCAGAGAGCTTAGTACGAAGCAAGAATTCAATAAGGTCCTCATTGGAAGAATGTTCATAAGTGACGACTTCAACATCTTGGAATTGACCATCTGGAGCACGTTCGTCTTCTCTTTCGATGAGTGCTATTGATCGTACATCAGGAGAATGTTGTTCGTCTGGAACGGCTTTAAGCCAGTATTGTTTTTGCTCAACTTCCTGTATTCCAACGAGCATGGTGCCAGTAATGCAAAGTTCTTCAGCTTTTCGAGCCGACTTAGAAGTATCGCCGGGTGTAATATCTCCCCGAAAATGTATTACCGCATTGCCTGCGGAGTACCAACGACCATCACCCATAATCTCTCTCATATTTTTGGATTATATCACGATGATTTTTTAAAAAGTATTTATTACTTCATTATTAGATTTGGGATTTACTATAACCACTCCACTTGTCTACAGGCTGCTCAACAAGAGGTACGCCCCAGATTAAATGCCGCACCATACCTTCTCTTTGTGATAAGCCGAATGTCTGCATAATCTCTTGTATTCTGTTATAAGCATCAAGGTGGCACCGCTTAAATTTTTTACCACTACCACATTTACAAGAATCATTTCTTCCTAAACCTTTATAAAACATGATGGTCATAAATTCGAGCAACTCCCAAGCTTTTCTCTCATCTTCGTAGAAAAAGACCTCCTTCTTTTTAATTGAACCCATAGAAAAACCACTAGGATTTCCACCTGCGAATACTTGGGTTGGAGAAGATGCTTTAAATGCAAGCAAAGCCTCTTCAATTCTCTCGCGTTTCATTCCAACACATTTAACGTACGAATTATTGATAATTGTATTGTTTATCTGCTTAGTTTCATCTTCATTTAGTATATTAATTATATCCGCTTTAAGAAAAAAATCGTTCTTGGTATTCCAATAAGCAATATAAAAGCGCGCAGAGATTGGTATAAGAATCAATGTCTCATTTAGTCCAATGTGACGATTACTTAATTCAAAAAATTGAGTTTTGATTCTTAGGGCTGATGTGGACACAAACTGATCGCTAATCAGAAAATCATTAGAACTCTCAATAATCGCAAAACTATAGAAATCTTTGACCACTCCAGCTAATCCATCTAGATATTCGTTATTAAGTATTTTGTCTGACATTAGTGGTATCCTGTCCTCTTTCTTAAAGCTTGAATATTCTGTGAGGAGAGCACCGCTTCGGTAATAGAAAAGAAGGAAATTACGAAGTGTCTTTTCAACTATTACCTTTGCGCTAGGCATATCTGTTTTACCCTCTTTTATTTCTTCAATCACTTGAATCAAATCTTTAGCTTGAGTTGCCACCTCGCCTTCAATATTTGCTAAATATTTTTCAATGGTATTTACTGGCAATTTTTCATGCTCATACGTAAAAGTCTCACACATCGAATTAGTTGTGTTTGTTGGATAAATCTTTTTCTCGCGTAAAAGAACTTCGAAAAGTTTTTCATCTGAATTGGTAAAATACCGAAGAAGGGATTGGGGTACGTAGTGTTGGTTTTTAGTGATTTGTTCAGTCATACCTAATATTTAAGTAACAAAATTATCGATATATAAACCAGTCTACTCGTGCGTGCTGTCGATGGTGACCCTACAGAGAATCGAACTCTGATTCCATCCTTGAGAAGGATGTGTCCTAACCGTTAGACGATAGGGCC
>CAZUIQ010000021.1:0-12270 GCA_964620085.1 uncultured Candidatus Saccharibacteria bacterium
AGCCACAAGCCATTGTGAAGGATATTGACGGAGTTAAATCAGAACCATTCGAGGAAGTTACCGTAGATGTTCCATCTGAATTCCAAGGAACGGTTATTGAGAAACTTGGAAAGCGAGCATTTATCATGAAAGACATGAAAATTCATCAGAACACGGTCCGTATGATTTTCGAAGGACCAACACGGGGATTGTTCGGATACCGAGGAGTATTCATGATTGATACCAAGGGAGAAGGAATTATTGCTTCACGATTCCTTGAATTCCGTGCATATGCAGGATTTATCGAAAAACGAGCCGTAGGTTCAATGACTTCTATGGAATCTGGAAAAACACTTGGATTCGCGCTTGGAAACCTCCAGGATCGAGGACAGTTGTACATTGGTCCTCAGACTGAAGTGTATGAAGGTATGGTTATCGGGAATACTTCAAAGGGAGATGAAATGGTAGTAAACCCAACCAAGGGTAAGCAGTTAACGAACATGCGAGCTTCTGGAACAGACGAAACCATTCTCCTTGTGCCACCAATTCAAGTTACTATTGAACGAGGTCTTGAAATGATGACTGAGGATGAATATTTGGAAATTACCCCAAAATCTACACGTTTGCGAAAGCAGATTCTCCAAGAATCAGGCCGAGCAAAGATTCAGCGAAAGGCATAAAAACACCCTAAGTGGGTGTTTTTATATTTATTAATATTAGCTATAATTACGATTACGTACTCAAACTATATGACCAATCATCAAGAAGAAATTTTTTCAAAAAGAAAAGAAGAGGTTTCAACAATTATCGAACATGTTTCAAAAGAGAAAGAAGATCTTGAGTCTCAGATTGCAAACCCAAAAGAAACCCTTGCGAAACTAGAACGGGAAGGCCGTGATATTGCTTATTACTTGTTTACCCAAGCAGTGCTTCGGTTGCATGATACTAAGTTCCTAGAAAAGTCGCCGTTCTTTGTGAGACTGAGCGTTCAGTTTGATGACAAGTCAGAACCAGAGAAGATCTACATCGGAAAGTTTTCTTTCCTGCCCAATAAGATTTATTCATGGACCGCTCCGGTTGCTGGGCTCCGTTTTAATACTCCCGGAGCATTTTCTTATACAAGGCCTAATGGGCAGAAAAGGTCGGGTGTTTTAGTGGATCGTGAAGATTACTTTATTTCAAATGGTCATATTGTTTCTTTGTATAACATCACCGAAAAGGAAAGAGAACTTATTTATGATGAATATATTTCAACCAAGAAAACAGGTTTCGGTTTGAGTGATATTGTGCGCGAGCTGGAGCGTGCTCAAAATGAAATTATTATCCTTGATCCAAAAGGTCACATGGTCATTTCTGGACCCGCAGGTTCTGGTAAGACAACTTTAGCACTTCATCGTGTGGCATATCTTTTGCAAAATCCTGATACTTCAGAAATTTATAAACCAGAAAATACTATTATCTTTATTCAAGATGAGAATAGTATTGAATATTTTAGCTCGCTCTTTGTAAACCTTGGTGTGGAAGGGGTGAGATTTACCACGTTTGAAAAATGGTGTGTTTCGCTACTTGGTCTTGCTCAAGAATATAGCTACGTTGATCGTTATGGAGATAATTCCTTGAATCAAGATTGGTATGAATGGAACAAGGTATCTATCATAAAAAATATTCCCATGAGCAAATTTCTTACAGATCCTTGGAAAACCCTAGAAGCTGTTTATGGGAATCATCCTAACAATGTATTTCAAGAAATGTGGAAGGCTCAGAAAAAGGATGGAGTTTTTGATACACAAGACCTCACCTTGCTTCTAAAAGTACAAACACAAAACAATGCGGAAGGGAAAGTGTATCAGCCGAGCAGGGTTTGGAAAAAGAAAGCTGGAAAAATGGTTCCTGTAAATACTCGGACAGAAGTATCTTACGACACGCTCTTGGTAGATGAATTTGAAAACTATACGGCTGATCAGTTACATATTTTAAATACAACCCTTTCTTCTCAGTCCTCATGTTTATTCGTAGGGGATATTCATCAAAAGACACGATTCGGTTCGATTTCAAATTTTTCAGAAAGCGCTATTGCTCTATCTCAGAACAGAAATATTGTATTAAATAAAGTCTATCGTAATAGTAGCGCAGTTCTTGAAATGCTTCAGATGCTTGGATACAAGATAAATATAGATAATAAGAATGCATCGATCGGCTCTGCTGATTGGCGTAATGATTCTCAAGGATTTGAAAATGATATTCAGACGTATCTCAATAATAATCAAGACGAACAAGTAGGAATTGTTTGTTACGATGCTGATAAGGTAGAGCGTGTCAAAGAAAAGTTTTCAGTCCATAAAGAAAAGGTTCATATTGGTACTGTCAAAGAGTTTCAAGGATTAGAATTTGATACGGTCTTTATTCTCGATGTGAATAAAGGACTATTTGCACCAAGTGGTCTTGATACTGACTTTGATACTGAACGAGCCCAGATTTTAAGAGAGCAGCTTTATGTGGCCCTTACTCGTGCGAGGAGTAACGTGGTGGTGTATTCAGATTCGAATAAGGAAGAGATCTGTGCTATCATATCCCTATATGTTTAAAGATAAAATCAAAGGTTTTTGGGACAAGTATAAGACCTCAAAATTGGCTTGGGGAATTGTTGTCGTTGTTATTATTATTTTAATTATTGCCTTGAAAAAAGGGGCTCCAGCAGAAAATCCAGATGTTGCAATAGCGACACGTGGCGATGTTGTGGACTCGGTAGTTCTTTCGGGGCGTACCGCCTCGGCAAGTGTGGTAAAACTTGGTTTTGCTGATCAGGGGCGAGTAACACGTGTAAACGTAAAGGAAGGTGACAAAGTTTCAAAAGGACAATTATTAGCAAGCCTTGATACTAGTGATTTACCGGTAAGTGATATTCAAAAAACGATTCGTGAACAAGATGCCCTCGTAGCGAATGCTTATAGAAATTTACTTTCTACAGGATTACAGGCAGTTCCTGAAAATACTTCTACAAGTATCGTAGCTCCGACTATTTCTGGTATCTACACAGGTTCAGAAGGAGAATATGGGGTTCGTATTTATGGTACTACAGGTACATCTGGCCGAGCATTTGAATTGTCTGGACTTGAGACCGGATTTGCACAAGCCATAAATACTAATACGACTGTACCCCTTGGAACACGAGGGCTCTATATTCAATTCCAAAGTATTCCTGAAACAGGAACTTGGATAATCCAAATTCCTAACAAGCGTTCAGTAAGTTACGCGGCGTATTTTAATGCTTACGAATCAGCCAAAGCTACCCGTGATCGTGTTGTTGCTGATGCTCGTTTGAATAATGAAAGTGTTGTTTCTCGAATTAACAAGCGAAAAATCTACGCTCCGTTTTCTGGAACGGTGGCAAGTGTTGGTATTAAACAAGGTGAGAGTACAAGTTCGGTTGATATTTCTGAAGCTTCTGCCAGTGGAACGATTACCCTTATTTCTGAAAATGATTACGAGGTAACCTTGAAGGCTCCTGAAATTTCAGTTGCCAAGCTTGCGGTGGGACAAGAAGTTTCTGTGAACCTCGATGCCTATGGTAAGGATGTAGTATTTGCTGGAAAAATTACCTCAATCAACCCTGCAGAAACAATCGTGGATGGTATTCCTGTTTATGAAACAAAGGTTTCATTTACCAATGCCGACGCTCGTATTCGATCAGGAATGACCGCAACGGCAATCATCATCGCAAACCAAAAGGAGGGTGTGATCAAAATCCCTGCAAACTATGTTCATACCGATAAGGATGGTTCGTATGTGTTTACGTTAGTTGATGAAAAAACAGAAAAAAGAATGGTCACCACAGGACTTCGTGGAAGTGATAGTTCAGTAGAAATTATCAGTGGATTATCAGAAGGTGAACAAGTGCGAACTGACGCATTGGAATAATATGTCGAATTTTAGAACATCACTCAAAGTAGGAATATTTCTCGGTATTCGCCAATTGAAGCGAGCCAATCGCTGGACGACTGGCTTGATTGTGTTCATCATGACATTAACATTTCTTAACCTTGTGGTAGTTTCTGGGATTTTGATCGGGCTTATTGTCGGAGGAAATAATGCCAACCGGGAGCAGTACACAGGAGATGTTATTATGACAACCTTATCAGGGAAGCCTGATATTGTGAACACGCAGGATATTTTGGCAACCATTAAATCAAATAGTGATTTTACTCAGTACACCGAGCGCTACCTTGTTGGTGCGAATGTTGAAGCGAACTACAAAACACGCAGTAATTTTAATACCAAGGCTGACACGGCAGGAACACAGCTTGCTGGTATTAATGTGGATCGGGAAAATGAATTCTCTAATATTTCAAAATATGTGATTGAAGGGGCATACCTCAATCCGAACGAGAGTGGGTATGTGGTATTGGGTTCAAACTTACTCCAGAGATTTTCATCATCATTTGGTGATGGGTTTGATTCATTGGATGGAACCTATCCAGGTGATACGGTGAAAATTTCCGTAAATGGTAAGACCCAAGAATTTATTGTAAAAGGTATTGTAAAATCTAAGGTTGGAGAAGTTTCGATTCGTGCTTTTATCACCCAGGGAGATTTTATTCGCCTTACTGATAGGGGGAGCCTCAATGCTAATGAAGTTGCTATTCGCCACGCAGCGAATCTTACTGATGATCAAGCCAAGGATATTCTCGTGGCAAGTGGTTTTAATGAATATGCCAAAATTCAAACAGCTACAGAGGCTATTCCTGATTTTCTTAATCAAATCAAGTTAGCATTCGGGGTCCTTGGAAACATGATTGGAGCTATTGGAATTGTTGTTGCATCTATTACTATTTTCATTGTGATTTTCATCAATGCGGTAACTCGTAGAAAGTTTATTGGAATTATGAAAGGGATTGGAGTGTCGTCTCTAGCGATTCAGATTTCGTATCTCCTCCAATCATTGTTTTATGCTGTTGCTGGATCTGCTGTGGGAACGGTCATCCTCTACGGACTCCTTGTTCCTGCTTTTGCGAAGAATCCAATTAACTTTCCGTTCTCTGATGGAATTCTGGTTGCGGAACCTTCGGGAACTGCGATTCGTGTAGGAATTCTTTTGGTCGTAACTCTCATCGCCGGATTCATTCCTGCGAGAATGATTGTCAGAAAAAATACCTTGGATAGTATCCTCGGGCGATAAAATTATTTTATGAAGGAACAATTACCAACAATTCAAACACCTAATCCAAAAATTGACGAATACGTTGAGCGTATTAAAGGTGGAGCAGATAAAGAGTCTGTATTGCAAGGACTTCCTCCATCATGGATCGCTGCAGTAGAGGGGAAGTTGGGATCTAAAATAGAAGTCACAGAACAAGTAGTTGATTCGGAAATAGTTACTCAGCAACAGGAAGAAAAAAATAAAAAAGTACAAAAAGAACAAGAAGAAATTAATAGATTGAGGGAGCAGTTGGGGGTAATTCCAAAGACCGCCACATTTGAAGGTCTTGAAAATAATCAACCTGAGTCGCCTGCTGTAACAGAGCAAGTTGAACAAGAATCTGATATGCAGGAAAATATTAAAAAGATCATGGGTGAACATGCTAGTCTTGTGACAGAAATGGATACGTTCTTGCATGGTATGCAGATACGATTCAGAGAATCTGAAGATGCCACTTTTGCTCCACGTTATCAAAATGCATTAGCGGAGGATTTTGAAAAACTCAAGAAGGTGACGACGATCGAAGGGGTTTCCAAGGGATATGAGGATATTGCGAAAACAATCGGAGAGATGGAGTATGCTATGGAATATGGCGCGATGTATACAAACAATCAGGAAGGAGAAATAAAAGATCTGGAAATTATGGAAGACGCACTAAAAGATTTTATGGAGGAAATAAAAAAAGTGACGGTAGGTCTTTCAGTTCAATTTGAAAAAACAAAGATCAAAGAAATACAGTTTTTAAACTATGCTGAAAATGTATTAAAAGATAAAATACAGAGACTGATTAATACCTTAGATGATAAAAGGTCCCGATTAGTGCGATAATTATATGATCACTGTAAACAACATCACCAAAACATTTAAAAATGGAGACGTAGAAACGCATGTGCTGAAGGGTATTGATGTGCAAATTAAATCTGGAGAATTTGTTGCCATTATGGGAAAGTCTGGAGCAGGAAAATCTACACTGATGTACCAAATGAGTCTCCTCGATCATCCCACAACGGGGGAAATTATTGTTGATGGAAAAAATGTTACGAATTTGAGCCATGACGAGCGCACCCAATTCAGACTTGATAACCTTGGATATATTTTTCAAGATTATGCATTGGTTCCAGAACTTACGGCGATTGAAAATATTATGGTACCGCTCCTTATGCAAGGAAAATCTGATGATGAGGCGATGAGTATTGCAAAAAACTCTCTTGAAAAAATAGGACTTGGTCATCGAGAAAATAACTTACCAAGTCAGATGTCAGGAGGGGAACAGCAACGTGTTTCTATTGCTCGAGCTGTTGCGCATAATCCGAAAATTCTCTTTGCGGATGAGCCTACTGCAAATCTTGATAATGTTTCAAGTCAGGTTGTGATGGATATTTTCAAAAATCTTCACAATCAAGGACAAACCATTGTGATGGTGACGCACGAGAAGGAGTACACTGCTTTTTGTGATCGAGTGATTACTATTTCCGATGGGCAGGTTTTAGGTGTATACTAGAAAGGTCCTATTACCAGCCTTACACTCACCTATATTATGGAACCAAACAGACCAACACAAGTAATCAACAAATCGAAATCTTCAAATGTATGGACTATTATGAGTATTGTAGTAGTTATTGCAATTATTGTGGGTATTTATTTCGCAACGCGAACTGCGAAAAATACAGATGTTGTAAATGATACTTCATCAGTGGGTCTTAATTCTTCAGATAGTAGCGTCCTCGGTGCTGATCGAGTTTCTGTAACCGCAACACCGAAAAGTCTTGAAGTAATGAATTTACAAACATTTCCTTATAAAGTTCAAGCAAAGGTCTCTCTCGATCTTCCGAACAGTTGTTCATCAGCAACAGGAAGTGTGACACAATCAGGAAAAATATTTACCATTACTGTAGCTTCTTCAGAACCTAAGGATGCAGTATGTGCTCAGGTAATTACACCAACCACAGTTACTGTTGATATTCCGGTAGCAGGACTTCCTGCAGGAACGTATACGGTAAATTACGGAACATTCACTAAAACATTCACCCTTGCCGAGAAGAATGAAGTTGATTATATGACGAGTGATAAATAAGTGTGAAAAATACCCACGATATCCCTGGGTATTTTTTTATGCTATAGTCTCTACCATGTTTAGGTTTGAATTAATAAAAAAGCTTGAGGGAACACTCGCACGTGTAGGAGAAATTCATACCCCACACGGGGTTATTTATACTCCATCATTTGTAACCGTAGGGACCAAGGCTACCGTAAAGGCCATGACCCCAGAACAAGTAAAAGATTTGGGTGCCCAAGTAGTTTTAGCAAATACCTATCACTTATATTTAGAACCAGGAGACAAGGTGGTTGCCGCTGCTGGAGGGTTTCCAAAAATGATGAATTGGCATGGACCAACAATGACCGATAGTGGTGGATTTCAAGTGTTCTCACTCGGGACAGCGTTTGATCAAAAAGTTTCTAAACTCGCAAAGGTTGAACAAATCACGGAGGATACCCCTTATGTAGTTTCAGAAAAAGCCCTTGCAAAAATTGATGAGGATGGCGTAACGTTTAAATCATACAAGGATGGATCTGAACATCGTTTTACTCCAGAACGATCAATGGAAATTCAGTGGAATTTAGCTGCGGATATTATTTTTGCTTTTGATGAATGTACCAGCCCTATTGCTCCGGAAAAATATCAACGTGAAGCCATGGATCGAACGCATCGTTGGGCACTGCGAAGTCTTGTTGCACATAACGAACTTGATCAAGAAAAAAGGCAAGCATTATTTGGTGTGGTTCAAGGTGGACGATTTCAAGAATTACGCAAAGAATCCGCACAAGCCTTGGCAGATATGGTTACGGAAAAGGGTGACCAGTTTGATGGATTTGGAATTGGTGGATCATTTGAAAAAGATGACTTAGGAACTGCGGTAAAATGGGTAAACGAAATACTTCCGGAGAATAAACCAAGGCACTTGCTAGGTATTGGGGAACCAATAGATTTTTTCCTTGGTGTAGAAAACGGATGTGATACATTTGATTGTGTGGCACCGACGCGTATTGCTCGTAATGGTGGACTCTATACCAAGTCTGGAAAAGTAAATATTAATAATGCGGTTCATAAAACAAGCTTCATTCCGATTGAGGATGATTGCGGTTGTTATACTTGTAAAAGTTACACGCGAGCGTACCTTGCGCACCTCTTCCGATCAGAAGAAATGTTGGGTGCAACTTTGGCATCTATCCATAATTTATACTTCATCAACAAGCTCGTAGCTGATATTCGGCAGGCGCTCCTTGAGGATAAATTTTTTGAGTTTAAAGAGGTTTTCTTGAAGGGGTATTATGGAGATAAGTAATACTTGACTTATTATATATATTGTGTTATCTTGGTTTCAATTATTTTTGAACCATTAAACATAAATATCATGAACGAAAAAAACAGAAATTTCTTTATCGCACTTTATTCAAAAGGATGGATTTTTTATTGCATCGCATTGATTCCATTTGGTGTTGGAATGATGACTTCCTTGTATTTTACTTCTGTAGTAGGTAATGCAATCCTCTTGCCGATAGCGATAGGTCTATGCATTTCGCTTGTGGTAATTTTCTTGACTGTAAATTTCTATTTTTACGCAATGAATTTTAGAAAAATAGAATCAAGTCTTGCAGAAATAGAAAATGCGTATGCTAAAAATCCTGTGCGTTTTTACGAGCTAGTAGAAGGCTTACTCACAAGTAATTACTTTGGATCTCTATGGTTAAAATTTTTCGAAGATGAATTATATTTCGAAAGATATGGCGACCGTTTTGCGGAATTATTAAAGACAGTAAACTGGGGGTTTGTTGTACTTTCTGATGAACGCAGAATTTCACTTTACAAAGCAGTTCTTGCAAAGTATCAGAAAATCGGAAACAGTCCTGATGCTGTTGGTGAGTGGGTAAACCTTTTGCGCGATGCTGTAGCATCTACCAAGGCACTTATGCAGGATAGGCGTAAACAAATCCGCGATGGAATTACTGAACCACTTACTTTGAATGATTATTTCGCAAGAAAGCTTTTTGATTATGATACTGTCATCCTTAGTACCAAGGATGTGGAATATAATATTAAGGAGCTTATGCGTGATAATAAGGACGGTATTCCATATGAGGTACTAGCTTATTTTTGGGAAACCAAGAACAAAGGAATGCTATTCAACTTGGGTCGTTTTTCGTATGAAATTCGTACTATACCGAGAGAAGCACTACCGCATCGGGTGTAATAGATAAGTTCTGTACAAAGTTACATAAAAATGTTATCGTTCGTTCGATAACATTTTTTTATTTCACAATTTAATTTAAAAAACATGGGCGTTAAAAAGAAGGTTTCAGGACTGAGTTCTGGATTGCAGGAAAAGATTATTTTTAATGAAAGAGAGTATGTTCCTGATGTTGCTACACCAGTTACAAACTTTTTAGTAAAAACTAAACTGCATTGTAATGCGGGCAAGGTAACAGAAGCTGGATTTTTCCTAAAACAACACTGCGATGATGGTGGTACCATATTCGTCAGTATGTCTGGTGCAGGGTCTACGTTTCAGATGGGTAAGACCTTGGCTAAGTTAATTAGCGAGGGTAAAGTTGGAGGCTTATCGGTTACTGGGGCAAACTTGGAAGAAAGTCTGTATCGTTATATTGCCTTCAGTGAGTATGCCTACATACCTCGGTATGCAGAGCTTACAAAACATGAAGAGCAGGAACTTGCGGAGGCAGGTCTCCGTAGAATTACTGACACTTTTTTACCTGAAGACGAATCGGTAAGAATTATTCTCCCTAAAATGCGAAAGTTGTGGGAAAAGGCACAAAGAGAAGGTAAGTCCTATTTCTGGCATGAATATTTCTTCCAACTTTTTGAGCATAACTTGATAAAGGCTGATCCGGCAACAAGTGCCGAGGATTGTTGGTTGTATCAGGCATGGAAGCATAAGGTACCTGTTTATGTTCCTGGTGCAGAAGATTCAACTATGGGTAATATTTTTGCTCAATTGTGCTACAAAGGAAAAGATAAATTTCTAAGTAAGTACAAGGAGAAAAAACCATTATCCTTGAGTATTATTAAACACTCTTTCGAGTATATGCATCATTTAGCGGAAACGTACATGAAAATTGCTACAAAAAGAGCAGTTGCGCATTTACAATTAGGAGGAGGTATTGCTGCAGATTTCTGGATATGTGTTATTCCTCACTTGAAGAAGGATTATCTCTGGAGAAAACCAATTAAGTTTCAGGCAAAAACAATCCCTGCTTTGAAAGGTTTCATCGAAGTGAGCTCTGCTCCAACTAGTCAGGGTTCATACACCGGAGCTGGTGGTAATGAAAAAATTACCTGGGAAAAATTGAACACTGAATCATTTAGTTTGCGTATTGATGCTGATTATACAACAGTGTTACCGGATTTAGCCGCAATAATTTTAGGCTGGTAGTTTCATGAGGTTTTTGTAGTAAATCGTATTCGAATATCTCGGATGCGATTTTTTTTCTTTGACAAAATCGACAGAATCAAGTATTCTTCGTGAGATATTTTTCTTATAAAACTTAATTAAAAACGAAAAACATGAGTAGACTAAAAATTATTAAAGGAAAAACTCCAAAATATCTTGGGTTTCATTTCCCAGCAGAATTTGAACTACAAGAATCTATCTGGTTATCATGGCCACATAATGTAAAGTCATGGCCTGATGGTGAGGGTGGTAAAACCGAACTCAACAAAATGTTGCCTGATTATGCAAAGTTTGTTGCACTTATTTCAAAATATCAAAAGGTGTGCATTAATGTAAATGATGAGACTATGAAACTAGATGCGATGGCTTATCTACTTGTTCACAAGGCAGATTTTAAGAATGTTAATTTTTATTTTCATCCAACCAATGATGCATGGTGTCGTGATCACGGTCCGGCATTTGTTGTGAATCCTAACACCAAAGAAAAAGCAATTATTGACTGGGGGTTCAATGGATGGGGTAAAAAACAGTCCTTTGAACTTGATGATCAAATTCCATCACTTATCGCACAAACAGAAAATATTCCAGTATTCAGACCTGAAATTATTATGGAAGGTGGCTCAGTTGACTTTAACGGTAAGGGTACTGTTATTACAACGAAAGAATGTTTGCTGAATCCTAATAGGAATCCTCATCTTAATCAAAAGCAAATAGAACAATACTTGATTGATTACTATGGAATAGAAAATATTCTGTGGCTCAATTGTGGTATTGGGGGTGACGATACTAATGGACATGTTGACGATCTTACTCGTTTTGTAAATCCAACGACAGTAATTACTATGTACAGCGAAGACAAGCGTACTAAGGATTACAAAATTTTGGAACAAAATAGTAACCTCCTCAAAGATATGAAATTGGAAAATGGAAAATCTTTACAAGTAGTGCCAATAGCGCTCCCCAAGAGAGCTTTTTACAAAGGTCAGCAACTACCGCAGTCCTATGCAAACTTTCTTATTACAAATGATGTAGTGATTGTTCCCACGTTTCGTGATGAAAAACATGACGTAGCAGCACTCGACACGTTGAGCTCCTTATTTACAGACCGAAAGGTTATAGGGTTGGATTCGGTGAACATTATCTGGGGATTGGGCAGTTTTCACTGCTTGAGTCAGCAGGAACCCGCGGTTTAGAAATGGTGTAACAGGTTATTAAAACGGTATCTGAAAAGGTATCGTTTTTTTCTTGACTTTACAAAGTATTCCTATATACTACTTTTCGTCACATTTCACATTTTGACAGGAGGGGTAAAAGATGGCCGAAGGGCCGTTTTGTGTGGTAATCCACTATTTTAGGCTTGTAGCACTTGCATAAAATAGAGAGTTTGCTATACTTCCACCTGTCACTCTTAAAAAAGTGAGACATTCATTGTAAACAAAAGCAAGCCCGATTCGGACTCCAGTGTTGGATCGAATGCGGGCAGATTATGCAATCTTATATTCGAAACAAAAGTATTATAAATTCTTTTGTTTCGTTCTATGAGAATTACAAAACTGGAAGGGCTTAAGTAGCAAATCGTACAAGATTGTTACCTAAGCGCAAAAACTTCCTGTTTATTCTTTTTTA
>CAZUIQ010000022.1:0-7872 GCA_964620085.1 uncultured Candidatus Saccharibacteria bacterium
GTACTCCTTTCAGGTGATCCGAAGTTGATTGATGCGTGGAAGAAGGGGGAATAGTGTATTTATTAAGCTGTGATATGATTTCATCATGAATTCTGAAGATTTAAAAATCAAAGAAGTCGCTGATGAATATGCTCGACAAAATAAAAAATCAATTGCTAAAAAATTGACTGATGTTTTACTATTCCAACCAGAAACACATCCAGTGTCTGTATTTATGGCCGGATCACCAGGGGCAGGAAAAACAGAGTCATCTAAGTGGCTCATTACACAGATTGCAGGAAAGGAAGATGCTATTTTGCGGATTGATACTGATGAGTTAAGAAAAAATTTTTCTCATTACACAGGTAATAATTCCCATCTGTTTCAAGGAGCAACATCAATTATTGCAAATAGAATGCATGATTATGCACTAGACAATCACCAAAGTTTTATTTTTGATGGAACATTTTCGAAAATTGAAGTTGCTAGAAAGAATATTGCACGATCTCTTGATAAGGGCAGGTCGGTTTCAATTCTCTATGTATACCAAGATCCTATTCAGGCTTGGGAATTCGTAAAACAAAGAGCTTTGATAGATGGGAGACATGTTCCAAAAGAGTCGTTTATTGAACAGTATTTAAATGCTCGAGAGGTTGTAAATATTATAAAGAAAGAATTTCCAAGCGTAACGGTATATCTCCTTATAAAGAATATGGATGGATCAACTCAAGAATACCAACAAAATGTGGCAAATATTGACAATCACATTAAAGAGATGTATACTAGAGAAAGTTTAAATAATATGCTATTATAAAATTATGTTTGCATTCATGACAACAAAACCTAAAAAAGACACCGCATTCTCTCGTTTTTTTCGAGAGGCGTCTTCTCGTGAAAAGAAAAAGGTTTTTACTATAGTTATTCAAAAAGCCACCGAAGATCAACGAAAGATTTTTGGTAAAAAATACTCTACAAAACCCCTGTAATCCAGGGGTTTTGAGTTGTTATAAAGAGTTCAGTTTAATTTGTGTTCAAACAAAACGAAAAGCGCCCGGACACCCCCGTAGGACACCAGACGCTTTTCTTCTATGGGTCTATTATACTAGACTGGGGAATCGACGCAAGAGGGTTATTAGCAGGGTAGGAATACCTTGCTTTTTTATTTTGATATGGTATAGTATATCCAAACAAAATATAAAGAAAATGGAAAAAAACAGGACAGTTCTCATGGTAGTACTTTCTACCACAATGCTTTTTGCTGGATGTAACAACAGAGCAGAAACAGTAGAGGTAAAGCAAGAATCAGCCAAAAAGCTTGATTTAGAATCGGGTGTAAAATTGGTTCAATTAATAAGTAGTTCCAGTATCCACGTGAAAGATATTTGGGGCGAATATATTAAGACCGACAAGTTTTACGCATATACTAAAAGTATGCAACTAATACCTCTTGTTCACAAAAGAAATCCGCTGATTCCCGGTACAAACATGTCAATTGAAGAATATGTTTCAGGTTTAGAGGCTTACGGTAAACACCCTGACACGGTTAAGCTTTCCTTTCCGAGTCTGCAGCCTTCTATTTGGCCAAATTTTAAAGTATATCCTACAGGCGAAATAACCTTGGATGCTATGCTAAATTAAGCTAAATTAGCACAAAATGAGTTTATTTAAAGGCGGGACCAAAATCTCGCCTTTTTGTTTGGAAAAATAAGAGGGAATATAAATTGACGTACGTAAGTATTCATGTTATTGTAAACACAGAGGATGTTCTCTGTCAAAAACCACGCTTATGCAAACAATAACAACGCTTGCGCAACTGCAGCAATTTTTGAATCAAGACATTGTTCTACCTGCTGCGAGTGTGACACGAGAGCAAGTAGAACTATACGGAAAGCTTACTGGAGACTGGAATGATCATAATGCTTTATCTACGGAACAATTCCAAAAGCCTGCAGTACAAGGATTATTGTCAGTAAGTCTGTTCGGAGGTTTTCATAAAAGTATATGTAAAATCGAAGGCACAGACCCAATGATTGTAAGTATGTCCGAGTTAAAACTCATCAGGCCAATCTTTGTTGATGGTTTGTTTACTCCTGTGCTTACTATTGATTCTGTTGAATTGGTAGAAATAAAAAAGAAGCATGTAAAGGTTATTTGGCTTTACGAATTACGTAACGTAGATTCAAAACCTTTAATTACTTCAAAAATTGAATTAAGGTATTATTTTTTCAATAAAAACAGTTAAAACAATGGAACTTGTTCGCTTTAAGACGCAAAATGCGGTGAGAGAAAATATTCTTAAACGCATGAAAGAATTAATTCAGGTAAACGATTACCTGCCTACGGCAGCAAACGAATTTCAGAATCCAATCTTTTCATTGTTCGATGAGAACAGCAAGAGGATTTTAGGAGGATTTGAAACAAGGTGGATGCCAGATGAAATATTGGAAGGCTTTATGGTACCAGGCTTAACAGTTGAAAATTGTGAAGCGGTATTAATAAGAGCTTTGCCAGGAGTTAAAGGAGATATGCATATGCACGAACACGGTTGTTCGATTGTTACTTGCTTGGCCGAAACTTATGGTTTTCCAAGCCCTACAACTGAACTTATGTTTGGTCACTATGTTCCGCAAAGGAGTAAGCAGGTGGTGCGTAGAGTGCCTCTTGTAGATGATGGTTTTACCTTCATTACTCCGTATGTGGTACATGCATTCCATACTCCGCCTAACGGAACCGCTTATGCACTTGCTCTTGCTACACCAAAAGTGAAGGAGGGTGATGAGATGTTTGATTTTGTGGTTTTGAATGACAATGAGTGGGAAGAAAGATAGTTACAATTACATCAACGTTTTTTATATGCCTCCGGTTTTCGGGGGCATTTTTAGTCGATTGACGTTTAAAGGAAGGTCGTATAAACTGTGACTATGACACCAGAACAATTTCAAGAATTAGCTGAAAAGGCTAAAAATAATACGATTACTCAAGAAGAGGAGTTGTTGTTACTAGAAGAATTAAATAAAGGAACAGAATCTTTGCGTGAGCTTATTAGAATTGTTAAGGAAAATAAATAACATGTTTGATAAAATGTTTAAAAGATTGACCCCGCAAGAGAAGATTCTTGATGAAAAAGTAGAGTCTGTGGTGGATAAAATAAAAAATAAACAGGTTGAATTTATGCAGAACCAGGATCGATTAAGAGCAGAACTGGATTCAATTGGAGGTATTCAAGGTCTGACGGATTCTATTGCTCGACATGATCAGCAGCGTGATAAATTTCACCTCCTGTCATTTATTCAGATTAGTTCTGCTGCTGCTCTTTGCTTGCTTTATCAAGACCATTCCCCTGACATGGAAAAGCAGATAGCTGATCTGTTTACTGCGGCTCATGTAGGATTGTCAGCTGCCTCAATTTTGACTTCAGTACAAGATTTTTGGAAATCCTATAAATTATTTAGTTTCAAAAAAGAGGTAGAAAAAGCAGCTTACTAAGACTGCTTTTTTTCTTGACTAAAAAATCTATTTATACTATATTAGTGTCACTGTATCGATTGAGTACCGGTTGTCTTACAGAGACATTTACTAGGTCTTAATTTTAAGCGTCCGCGGAATAAGCCCCGCAGGCGTCATTTTTGCTGTTATGGCACACAAGGAAACCAAGCAGAGTCCGAAGAGTACTGCAAAAGCAGCTGCAAAGCCATTGGCTGGCGGAACATCGGGACCCCGAGAACGCAAGACGTTTTCGAAGTACCGAACACCGTTTGTACCCATCCCTAACCTTGTCGAAAATCAATTAGTCTCATACAAGCAGTTTCTTGAAAAAGATCTTGCAGAAACTATCAAAGAGTTTTCTCCAATGAGAGATTATTCTGAAAAAAAGTTTGAATTAGTGATTTCCTCAATCGTTGTTAATGCTCCTGATCATGATGAAAATTATGCAAAGGCAAACAAGCTTACCTACGAAGCAGAATTAAAGGCCCGAGTAAAACTCAAGAACAAAGTATTAGGTGGAGAAAAAGAACAGGAAATCTTCCTTTCGGAGCTTCCCTTGATGACTCCAAACGGAACGTTTATTATTAACGGTGCCGAGCGTGTTATTGTACCTCAACTTGCACGATCATCAGGAGTTTCATTTACTGATCGTCAAACAAAAAAAGGACGATTCTTTGGAGCAAAAATCATTCCTGCACGTGGTGCATGGATTGAAGTAGAATCAGAGTCAGATAATGTGCTTTATATTCGTATCGATAAGAAACGAAAATTTGTGGCTACCTCGCTGTTGCGAGTTCTTGGTGTTGGAACTGATGAGGCAATGCTTAAAATGTTCAAGAATGAGCTTGCGATTTCATATTTGAAATCATCAATCGGAAAAGACCCAGCAAAAACAACTAGTGAATCCTATGTAGAAATTTACCGAAAACTTCGCGATGGGGAAATTGCCTCTGCTGATAACGCAAAAGAGTTCGTAGACTCTATCCTTTCAAAGGAGCGCTATGATCTTTCACTTGTGGGACGTTATGCGTTTAACAAGCGATTTGATAAGGGAATGACTCAAGAAGATCTCGATGTGATGACACTTACGGTGTCTGACATGGTAACTATTATTGAAAAAATCGCGGAACTGAACTCGACACCTCGAGCTAAGGCCGATGATATTGATCACTTGGCAAATCGACGTGTAAAATTCGTAGGAGAACTTCTCCAGGGACGAGTTGCCTTTGGTATGAACCAAATGCGTCGAAACATTCAAGATAAAATGTCTACCATTGATACGGAAACAACGCTTCCTATCCAAATCATCAACCAGCGACCATTGCAGGCACGTATCAAGGAATTCTTTACAACCAACCAGTTGTCACAATTTGAATCTCAAGAAAACCTTCTTGCTGAGGTTGAGCACTTGCGCCGTCTCTCAGCACTTGGGCCCGGTGGACTTACTCGTGAGCGAGCAGGTTTCGAGGTACGCGACGTACACACATCTCACTATGGACGCCTTTGTCCAATCCATACCCCAGAAGGTCCAAACATTGGATTGATTTTACACATGTCACTTTTTGCACGTGTGAATGATTTTGGAATGATTGAAACTCCCTATATCAAGGTGGTGAAAGGAAAAATTACTGGAGAAGTAATCTATATGAATGCGATGGATGAGGAAAAATATACGATTGCACATGCGGGACTTTCTTACGATAAAGATGGAAAAATTTTAGATGAGATTGTAGAAGCTCGAGTGAAAACATCTCCAGGTATGGTTCGTCGTGATCAGGTTGAATATATTGATGTGGCTCCGAACCAGGCATTTTCTGTAGGATCATCGATGATTCCTTTCCTTGAACATGATGACGCAAAACGAACCCTCATGGGATCAAACATGCAGAAACAAGCCATGCCTTGTGTCGTTCCTATGGCACCACTCGTTGCAACAGGAATGGAAGATCGTGCAGCACTTGATTCAGGACGACTTATTGTTGCACTTGAGGCAGGGACGGTAACTGTTTCTGATTCACAAAAAATTGAAATCAAGAATGCCGATGGAAAGACAAAAGTGTATTCGCTCACACAATTTATGCGAACCAACCAAGGAACGATTTATCACAATCGTCCCATTGTTCGCGTTGGTGACAAGGTTAAAAAGGGTGAAATTATGGCAGATGGTGCCGCAACACAAAATGGACAACTGGCACTTGGTCAGAATGTTCTTGTAGCATTTATGTGTTGGAATGGTGCAAACTTCGAAGACGCGATTATTATTTCAGAGAAATTGGTTAAAAACAGTATTTTCAGTTCAATTCATATTGATGAATTAGAGTGTGTCGTTCGTGACACTAAGCTCGGTGAAGAACAAACAACTCATGATATTCCAAATGTTGGTGAAGCTCGCTTGAAAGATTTGGATGAAGATGGGATTGTGCGTGTCGGAGCAGAAGTGCATGAAGGAGATATTCTTGTTGGGAAAATTACTCCAAAAGGAGAAACAGAACTTACTCCAGAAGAGCGACTTCTCCGATCTATTTTCGGTGAAAAAGCGCGTGATGTGAAAGATATGTCATTACGTATGGAACATGGACGCAAAGGTCGTGTGGTTGGAGTAAAAGTATTCTCACGAGAAGCGGGGCATCAGCTCGAATCAGGAGTATTGAAGAAGATTTATGTTGAAGTAGCACAGCTTCGCAATATTCAAGTGGGAGACAAGCTCGCAGGACGCCATGGAAACAAGGGTGTTATTTCGGTGATCCTTCCAGAAGAAGATATGCCTTACATGGCAGATGGAACACCGGTAGATGTAGTACTTACATCACTCGGAGTATCATCTCGTATGAACCTCGGACAGATCTTGGAAATGCACCTTGGACTTGCGGCAAACACCTTAAATTATCAAGCAATCGTTCCACCATTTGCAGGAGCAACTCCAGAGGAGATCAAGGATGAATTGGAGAAGGCTGGATTTGCACGAGGAGGAAAGGTTACGCTTTACAACGGACGAACCGGTGAGGCGTTTGATCAAGATGTAGCCGTTGGATACATGTATATCTTGAAACTTTCACACATGGTAGAAGACAAGATGCATGCTCGTTCAGTTGGTCCCTACAGTTTGATTACACAGCAACCACTTGGAGGAAAGTCGCAATCAGGAGGACAGCGATTCGGAGAAATGGAAGTGTGGGCTCTCGAAGGATACGGAGCCGCACATACACTCCGTGAAATGCTTACCGTAAAATCCGATGATATTGTCGGAAGAACTGCAACCTTTGATGCGTTAATCAAGGGGCATAATGTTCCTGAACCGAACATGCCAGCATCATTCAAAGTAATGTTGAACTATCTCCGAGGACTTTCACTCGATGTGAAACTTGAAGGGTCGAAGAAAAATTATGAGCAAACGTACGAAGAAGTAGCTTAACTTCTCACATAAAACATTATGAACAACAAAGATCATGCATCATTTCAACCAGATACTATTTCACTCTCTTTGGCATCACCAGAGCGAATTCGTGAATGGTCCTATGGTGAAGTTCAGAAGCCAGAAACCATCAACTATCGAACAGGTCGTTCTGAACGAGGTGGACTCTTCGACGAGAAAGTATTCGGTCCAGAAAAGGATTACGAATGTTACTGTGGAAAATATAAACGCATTCGGTACGCAGGAATTGTGTGTGAGAAATGTGGGGTAGAAGTTACCAAGGCTATTGTACGTCGTGAACGTATGGGGCATATTGAACTTGCGTCTCCAGTAGCTCATATTTGGTTCCTCCGAGGAATTCCCTCACGAATGGCAACCTTGCTCGATATTCCTATTAACCAACTTGAAAAAGTAATTTACTTTGCAGGATATATTGTTACTGATATTCATCAGTCTGAAAAAGATCGAGTACTCAAGGAGCTTGATAACGAATATAAGATTCGTATGAAGACACTTGATACTGATACTGAGAAGGATGCACTCAAAGAATTATTTACTGCTACAAAAAAAGATTTGATTGACTTGGTACCTCTTCGTATTTTAAATGAAGTTGAGTATCACAAGTTTTCAATGAAGTTCAGTACAGTTTTTGAAGCCTCTATTGGAGCTGAAGCCGTATACGAGGTATTTAAAAATCTTGATATGGTTGCTTTGGCAAATGATATTGAGAAAAAACTTGAAAAAGATCCAGCTTCTCGTGATCGTATTGAGCGACGTTTACACATGATTCGTGCACTTATCGCATCAGGACAACGTCCAGAATGGATGTTCCTTACAGCGATTCCGGTAATTCCACCACAACTTCGTCCGATGGTTGCTCTTGAAGGTGGGCGTCATGCAACTTCAGATGTAAACGATCTCTATCGACGTGTAATCAATCGAAACAATCGTTTGAAAAAATTGAAAGAAATTGGTGCACCAGATGTTATTTTGCG
>CAZUIQ010000023.1:0-7469 GCA_964620085.1 uncultured Candidatus Saccharibacteria bacterium
AAAAACACCTAATGAAATGATATATTCTTAGTGACAAATGTGGTTAGAGAGAACATCATTATTTATTCACTATACTCAAGAAGAATTTACTGTCGATTCAGAGAAAAAACTTTCTGTGATTATTTCTGAAATAAATAAGATTTGGGAGGAAGATGTTCTTGCAAGTATTTCTTATGTCGATCGACATATTTGTTTTGAAATATTTCTCAGGAAGTAATATTCAAAGCCCTGTGATTTTATTTCCAGAGCTTTTTGTTTTGGAATAAAATCCCCACAAAAAATCCTCGTTCACACTCGAGCGAGGATTTTAAAATATTAACTAATGATTAGTAGTTTATTACAACATTTTTTAAAAAAGAATGTTTTTGCAATTTTTCTTTCAAAAGACTATCTGATTGTTTAGAGAAAAAATTTCTATCCGTTACTATCCCACAAACCTGCAGGTCTTGGATATGTAATCTTGGAGCAAGGTCAGGGTGATTACTAACATTTGTAATTAATACACCTTCTTCCATTCTCGTTTGAAAACTAAATGGGTTTTCAAAAACAATTATACAATTTGCCAAATCTTGGAAGGTCTCAGCCATTGCAGTCGCAATCACGGTAGCTATTAATTCCTTTACCTCCGATGAGAAAAAATGCTTAGTAAAAACTGTAACCTTGTAAAATACTGGATTATTTTTCATAATTCATTTTATTTTTTTGATTCTGAATTTCCACTTTATAGTATCATCTTTTATAAATTCCGTCAACTCCCCCTCCCCTAATCACCCAATAAATGCTATAGTGTTTCCTATATGAATCCAGAAAAATTATCACATCTCCGTCACACCCTTGCCCATGTCCTGGCTCAAGCGGTTTTAGAAGAATATCCGAATGCGCACCTGACCCTTGGTCCGGCTGTTGATAATGGATTCTATTATGATGTTGATTTCGATTCTGAAAATACCGGGGTAAAAATCTCTGAATCTGACTTGAAAAAATTCCAGACTGGTATGCGAAAAAATTTGAAGAAGTGGACCGAGTTTACTCATAAGGAAGTTTCAAAGGAAGAAGCTCTTGCGACTTTTGCTGGAAATCCTTACAAGGAAGAATTGATCCATGAAATTGCAGAGCGAGGAGAAAAGATTACTCTCTACACTTGTGGCGGATTTACCGACCTGTGTCGAGGTGGACACCTTGAAAATCCTTCTGTTGAAATTTCAACAGATAGTTTTAAATTGGATCGTATTGCTGGGGCCTACTGGCGTGGAAGTGAGGATAACAAAATGCTTACACGTATTTACGGACTTGCGTTTGAGTCTGGTGAAAAACTTGAAGAATACATTAAACAACAACAAGAAGCCACGAAACGCGATCATCGAAAACTGGGAACAGAAATGCACCTCTACGCATTTTCAGATTTCGTAGGACCAGGATTACCACTCTGGCTTCCAAAAGGAGGTGTGATTGTTGAGGAGCTTGAAAAACTTGCCAAGGAAACAGAATTTCTTGCTGGATATGATCGCGTAAAAACTCCTCACATTGCTAAGGAATCTATGTACCAAACATCCGGACATTTACCCTACTACGAGGAATCTATGTATCCTGCTATGGAATACGAAGGTGGTAAATATTATTTGAAAGCTATGAATTGTCCACATCACCATGCGGTGTTCAACGCCGAATCTCATAGTTACAAAGACCTCCCGGTACGCCTTGCAGAATATGGAACGTGCTATCGTCATGAAAAATCTGGAGAATTATTTGGACTCATGCGTGTACGATCGCTTAACATGAACGATGCTCATATTTATTGTACCGAGGAACAATTCGCTGACGAGTTCCGAGCGGTTAATGATATGTATATTAAATACTTCCAAATCTTCGGCGTAGATAAATATGTCATGCGATTTTCTACTCATGACCCAAAACGACTTGGCGAGAAATATGTAGACGAACCAGAACTTTGGAAAAAAACTGAGGATATGGTGCGACAAGTATTGATTGATTCAAACATTCCTTATGTCGAAGTTCCTAACGAAGCTGCTTTCTATGGACCTAAAATCGATGTGCAAGTATGGAGTGCGATTGGACGAGAATTTACTCTTGCAACCAACCAGGTAGACTTTGCCGTTCCAAAACGATTTGGGCTTACGTATACTTCGAAGGAAGGTAC
Organism: uncultured Candidatus Saccharibacteria bacterium; assembly: GCA_964620085.1. GTDB lineage: Bacteria > Patescibacteriota > Minisyncoccia > Phycocordibacterales > UBA1006 > CAIXMG01. The sequence goes on from CAZUIQ010000023.1 coordinate 2,159, forward strand.
CGTAGAAACACCACTGTGTATTCACCGAGCACCTCTTGGGACTCATGAACGATTCATCGGATTCCTCATTGAACACTTTGCAGGAAATTTTCCTACATGGCTTGCCCCGGTTCAAGTAGTTGTACTTCCCGTTCGAAATACTCATGAAGATGTGGCACGCGAAATTACCAAGAAACTCCACAATCAATTCGTTCGCGTAGAATATATGGATGGATCTGACAACCTTGGAAAACGTATTCGTAAATCTAAAGATATGAAGACTCCGTATACTATTATTATCGGAGATAAAGATCTTGAAGCAGGTATGATTACGGTTGAAACTCGAGGTCAAGAAACTGGGGTTCAAATGACAACTGAAGATTTCATTGAAAAAATTACGAATGAAATCAAAGAACGGTCGTTAAACTAGTAATTAATCCCAAACCAAAAAATCCCTCACGGGATTTTTTGGACTCTTAATAAACTTGAATAATTTTATCAGGTAATAAATTACCAGAACTGTCACGAATTCCTGTAAATTTTATGTAGGTAGAACATGATGCACATCCAATAAAGAATGAGCCCATGTTGGGATCTGAAGTATTTACATCACTCACAACCAACACATTCGTTGATTGATTATACTTTAAAGAAAAACCATTTTGTGATGAGGTAGTATTCACGCTTCCCCATTGAGATCCTGCTGGTGGTAATGGATTACAGTCAGGATTTGAAAATCCAGCATTCTCAGCACCAACACTTACACTTCTCATACAGTAAATAACATTGGCCGGAATAATATCAGAAATCATGACTGGTTGAGTAAATTGAAAAGTTGCTTGATGGGGATAGTTTTGACCTCCACCACTCACTAGTTTTACATAATTTTGAGAAGAATATTGTCCTCCACCCTGCTGTGCAGGAGTTTCACTATTAACTATAGAAGAAGGAGATGTATTTGTATTAGTATCTTTTATTTGTACTTGAGGCATCTTACTTTGACCAAAAAGTTCCAACGAATTATTTCCACTTGATCGTGTTGCAACATATGCAATTCCTCCTCCGATGGCAAGGATAGTAATTATTCCAATAATAGTAAGTGTGGCTGAGCCTTGATGATTTTTCATGATAAAAAAAACTAACTTATAATACATGTATAGTGTACTATATATTTGCATTTTATTCGAGAAACAAGGTATAATTATTTCATATGAAAAACAACAACCTGTACAACCTGATGACTCAATTAACCCAAGAAGCTCGATCTTTGTGGAGAATTAAGAATGACTACATGAAAGACTCTGCAAAGTCTAAGGAACTCAAGCAATTCTGGGCAGAGGTAGCTAAGGAAAAAGAAGTATTGATTGATGACTTGAAGGCGGTAATCAAGGCAGAAATGGAATAATAAACTATACAAAAAAGAACTCTGCAATGAGTTCTTTTTTGTATTAAATATCCAACTCCACCATCTTCGCATTACTCTGAATAAACGACTTGCGAAGTGACACATCGGTACCCATAAGCATATCAAACGTTTTGTCAGCCTCGAGTGCATCATCAACAGTCACCTGCTTGAGAGTACGTTGAACAGGATCCATCGTAGTCTCCCACAACTCTTCGGCATTCATTTCTCCAAGTCCTTTGTAGCGCTGAATAGAAATCTTCGCAACTCGTTTAGATTTTGCTTTTGGATTCTCTTCTTCATCTTCTTCATTCTCAGTATCATCATCTCCACCGTGCTCATCAGCACTTGCCATTTCGCCCCCCATCGCCTTTACGATTTTGTCTTTCTCGTCATCGGTGAACGCATATCCAATTTCTTTCCCTTTCTTGATCTTGTACAACGGTGGCTGCGCGATAAACAAGAATCCAGAATCAATCACTGGTCGCATGTATCGATAGAACAACGTGAGGAGTAAGGTTCGAATGTGTGCACCATCGACGTCGGCATCGGTTGCAATCACGATCTTCTGATAACGGATTTTTGAAATATCAAATGTTTCTCCGATCGAAGTCCCAAGAGCAATAATAATGGTTTTAATTTCCTCATTGGCTACCATCTTATCAAGGCGCGCACGTTCTACGTTCAACGGCTTTCCTTTCAGTGGCAAGATCGCCTGAGTCTTCTTGTCGCGACCCTGCTTCGCCGTTCCACCCGCCGAGTCTCCCTCTACAATAAAGATCTCTGAATCTGCTGCGTCTTTAGACTGACAGTCTGAAAGTTTTCCTGGAAGCGTAAATCCTTCAAGCATTCCCTTTCGCAAAATAGAATCCTTCGCTGCTTTAGCTGCTTTTCGAGCACGCAAAGCAAGCACCGCCTTGTTAATAATTGCCTTGGCCTCATCAGGATTTTCTTCAAGAAACATTGCAAATGATTCTCCAAATACAGCTTCCACAGCACCACGCGCTTCTGGTGAACCGAGCTTAGCTTTGGTCTGTCCTTCGAATTGAATCTCTGGCATTTTCACCGTAACTACCGCCGTAAGTCCTTCAAGTACGTCCTGCCCATCAAAAGTCTCACCATCTTTCAAGACTTTCTTTTCCTTGTTGTAACTGTTAATCAATCGAGTAAGAGCCGTCTTGAATCCTGTGAGATGCATTCCCCCTTCCATAGTATAAATATTGTTTGCAAAAGGAACAATTTTCGAAGCAATATCGTCTACATACTGCAATTCGATTTCAACATTGATATCTCCAATATTTTTATCCACATGAAAAATCTTGTCCTGAACTTTTTTCTGATGCAGATTAAGTGATCGCACCATTGAAACAAGTCCTCCTTCGAAATAGAACGAGAACGATGGAACCTCGTATCCAAGCTCTTTCATATAAGTCTCATTTTCAAGGTCGATCTTACCTGTAAATTCTCGAGCATCAATAACTACTACTTTTAATTTTTTACACAAATATGCCTGCTCACGCAAACGATCTACAATTCTTTGAAAATTAAATTTAACCTCCTTGAAAATTTCGACATCCGGCTCGAACGTAATCACGGTTCCTGTCGCTTTTGTTTTTCCAACTGCTTTTACTTTAAATTTTGGCTTCCCTTGAGAATATTCCTGAGTCCACACTTGACCCTCCTTGTGGACTTCCGCCTTCATAAAAATCGAAAGTGCATTTACTACTGACGAACCTACTCCGTGAAGCCCTCCAGAAACTTTGTATCCTGAATCATCACCACCGAATTTTCCTCCGGCATGAAGCACAGTTAAAATCGTTTCAAGTGCTGAAACTTTAGTCTTCGGATGAATATCAACAGGAATTCCTCGTCCGTTATCTACAACGCGAATTTTATTTCCAGGAAGTAGTGCCACCTCAATGTGGTCAGCATAACCACCCATCGCCTCGTCACGACTGTTATCAAAAATTTCCCAAATCAAGTGGTGGAGCCCATCAGGACCTGTGGACCCAATGTACATTCCAGGACGCTTTCGTACTGGATCGAGACCTTCAAGTACCTGAATACTCGATGCTCCATAGCTCTCCTTTTTTGGTGTTTTTTGTGGTTCTTTTGCCATAATAATTACTTGATTTTAATATTCTACCATTATATCATAAGGGTATTTTAATGATACTTGACATATCTATCTATACATGATATCATTTAAATAAATCAAAACATACTGTCATGAAAAAAATTTGTTTTTCTGTAATCGCAGCACTTCTTTTAATTATCACGTCTTCCTGTCGCAAGGAAAAATTAGACCCAAACATCCCTGTAAACTGGAAACATTCAGTTGCAGCACCTGCCGGATGCAGTATCCCTGCTTCAGGAAGCTCTGCTTATTACGTAGTGTTTAGTCAAGGAAAATACAGTTTCCCTATGATGCACTCCGTATGGATGCAAGGCAGTATTCCAGTAACTAATAACCGAGGCCAAATGCTTTTCGGAGCGTCTACTACTCTTCCTATTGGCACTGATCCCTGGAATACAATCGTAAATTTTTTTGCAAAGAACAAAACAGCAGAGTATGTGGTGATCAGTCATTTTATTGATGGCGGCCCACATTATGAAACCTGGACGATTACAAATTTGTAAAGATGTATTTTACACAAACAAAAGCGCTTTCCTGTAGGAAGGCGCTTTTTTATATATGCATTACTATATATTATTCTACTTGGGGAGTTTCCACTGAATCTTCAACAACCTCTTGAACGGATTCTGGGGCAACCTCTGGCTCTGGGACAACCTCTGGTTCTGGTGTGATCTCTGGAGTAACCTCTGGAGTAACTTCTTGCTCTGGTATTGATTCAATCACATGACTATCTGACCCTGGAGTAACATCGAGAACTGGATCAGGAACCACCTCTGGCTCTGATGATACAATTGGCGTTGTTTCAATCGTAGTATTATCTGGTTCTGGCGCTGATACTGATTGACCTCCACCCTGAGTTCCTTGCCACGCTTTGAAGTTTTGCAAATCAGATTCAGTAATACATGTCTCACCAATACACAATTCATTATCTACACGAATTTTTTTAATACCATTGAATGCATCCCCTAACCAATTCCTCATACTCTCAATAAAGGTAGTATCCATTGATACGGCAAATGATTCAATGTCCGTAATCTTTAGATCAAGTTCCTGGATAGCTTTGGTAAGAACTGGTGTCATTCCTGCATAATTCACCGCAAGCATACCATCATTATTAGTTGATACTAACTCAGGGAAATATTCATTGATATTTTGAGCGATAAATCCAATTTGAGTATCTTGATTAATTCCTTCTTTCCAATTATAGGTTACGGTTCGTAGTTGATTGATTTTTGAAAGAGTATCATTTTCAAGGTCTACAATATTTGTTTTTAATCGTTCATCAGATGAACAACTAATTCCTGTTCCTGCCACAATACTACACGTGTTTCCTGCTCCTCCGTTGAAGACCAGTTCTTCGATACGACTGGTTGATGAACCGATCATGAATTGGTTAGTTGCAGTGTTTACTGCTGATTCACCCAGCGCAATACTTCTACTGTAACCTCCTGTTGAGGTGTTTTCTCCGATGAGGATTGAAGTACCATTACCATTATTATCTAAACCTGTATCTGCTGCAGAGTATCCTGCATTGTTTCCAATGAAGATACTATTGTTGGCGTTAGGTGAACCGAGACTTGATCCTGAGTTATACCGTCCGGCGTTGGTACCAATGAAGGTACTATAAGATGAACTGGTTGCACCGGATCCTGCATTTTGACCAAAGAAATTAGAGCGAGTGGCACTAGTGGCACTGAGCCCTGCACTATGACCGAAGAAGTTTGAAAAAGATGCACCAGTTGCACCGTTCCCAGCACTTGTTCCGAGAAAGTTTGAATTAGAGGCTCCTGTTG
>CAZUIQ010000024.1:0-6241 GCA_964620085.1 uncultured Candidatus Saccharibacteria bacterium
TACTCTGTTATCGAGCATTTACTTGGAAAGGAAGTCCTTCGTCTACAGTAGAGATAGGGTATTGGTTTGGCTATGGAGGTAAGATCGATGAAGGAGAGGATGAAGACCTTTCGATTTGTCGAGAGACCAAGGAAGAAAGTGGTGGTATTGAGCTTGATCCGAAAGACTTGGAACGAGTCGCCTTGATTGATTTTTACAAAGGACCTGATCGTCCTTTTGGGCAGCCGACTTTTCAAGTACTCTGTTATCGAGCATTTACTTGGAAAGGAAGTCCTTCGTCTACAGTAGAGATGACTGATCCTACTTATTTTCCAATCGACAATCTCCCAATTCAAGCAATGAAGCCTGGTGATGAATTATTTGTACCACAAATACTTGCAGGAAATCCTGTGAAAGGATGGATTAGATTCACAAATGACTCTCAAGAGGTTATTGCGTCCGACATTAATCCTTGTTCTTTGGAAGATCTTGTTATTTAGCAGAACAAAGCCCCGCAAAGGGGCTTTTTATATATTGTGGATAACTTTACTTGCATAAAGTACTTTACTATGATAAAGTGGTTCTATGAACTGGAATACTGCAGAAAATAAAGAATTTATAAAGGCGATCCTTGCCCTTGAAACAGTTGATGAGGTCAAACGATTTTTGCGTGACCTGATGACGGAAGGTGAAATTGAAGAGTTTTCAAAACGACTTAAAACAGCCGAGATGCTTTCGAGTGGGTACACATATTCAGTTATCGAGAAGGAAACAGGATTTAGTTCTACAACAGTAGCACGGGTTTCAAAGTGGCTTAATAATGGTAATGATGGCTATAAGGATATTCTTAATAAGATTCATCATCATACTCCTGTTCAAGTACGAAGAGGACTGTCTTAATATTTCTTGAAAAAGAAAGTATGAAGTTAGTCCCCTCCGTATTTGGAGGGGAATTTTTATTAAAAAATAAACCATGAAATTTCCAGGAATAAGTTTCTCTTTCGGGGGTTCTTTGGGAGGGTGCGGTTTGCACCTCCCATTCTATGGTCTCTGTAGCTCAATAGAAGAGCGCTGGTTTGTGAAGCTAGTGGTTGCGGGTGCAAGTCCCGTCAGAGACCCACGGTAGCTTTGCTACACGTAAACCATATGAGTTATAAAAAGAAAAAAATAAAAAAGAATTTTATTAATCAACTGAGCCGAAAAGTTGAGTTGATTAAACGTGTTCTTTTTCAAAAAATAAATTATTTCACTTCACAAAAACAAATCAAGATGCAGCAACAAACAAGAATTATTGTACAATGGCTTCGCGATCGGAGTAGAATTACTCGTCAGAACAATCTTAAAATAAATGATTGGGTTGGTGAATATATCGAGGACTGTATTTTAAATGGTAAATCTGTCGAAATACTTACCCAATGTTGTTTATCTAAAGACTTAGAGGTCAGATATCTAATACAAGGTAATCGTTTTATTCCCACTAAATCTGAGATTAAGGTATTTACTGAGGAAATTCCTCAAGTAATAGACGCTTTCAAAATTCAAGGAATTTCTGTGAATTGGTGTATTACGCTCAATCGTTCCTGTTTAGACAATGGAAGAATTTCCGATGCTAAGATTGAGCAAGAGTTTCAGGTAATGCTTGAGACACTTATTGAACAATCTGGAGTAAAGGAGATTCTGCTGCTTAATTGGGAGGATGATGTTTTTAGTGGGCGACCCTTGTCTGATAAGAATGTTGAAAATAATCTCCTTAATTTTATTTCAGAACGCGCTTTTGAAATTGAGTTTGAGCGTCATTCGGCCTGGGTGCGCGATGATGCTGGGCTTGTTCAAAGTGAGACTGAAATAGAAAAAGATTTGAAATTTCAAATTGCCTGTGAGGCGGAAGAAGGAAGATTTTTATCAAGCAATGAATCACCTATTTCAAATGGGCGATTCATACTTGTTCCACTAGAAACTGCTGAGCGTTATGATTTCTTTGAAATTCTCGCTCCTGGATTCAAGAAAAGAATTGTTTCCATCCTTACGCCTTATCCTTGGCGGATGGGACAATAGTTCTTTAAAAGCCCTGTTACAGGGGCTTTTTAATTGGTAGACGATTTGGTATAATAGCCTGATATGATCAAGATCCTATTCACAGGTGGGGGCACGGGCGGGCATTTTTATCCGTTGATTGCGGTTGCTGAAGAAGTGAATAAAATAGTAGACGAGCGAAAAATCTCGAACGTCCGACTTTTTTATTTTTCTGATAGTCCTTATGACAAGGAAGCTCTTTTTGTAAATCAGATTATGTACAAGGAAATCAAAACAGGGAAGTTACGTACGTATTTTTCCATCCAAAACTTCTTTGATATTTTTAAAACGATCGGTGGGGTGATCAGTGGATTCTTTGCAGTATTTGATGTGTATCCTGATGTCGTGTTTGCAAAAGGTGCCTATGCTTCATTTCCAACATTATTCGCTGCTCGATTATTAGGTATCCCGGTAATCATCCACGAATCTGATGCAGCGCCAGGACGGGTGACGTCATGGGCAGGGAACTTTGCAAAGTATATCGCAGTATCATATAAAGAATCATTTCAATTTTTTCCAAAAGATCGCACGGCGCATACTGGACAACCAATTCGTCCGGAACTTGAGCATCCATCCGCAGGGGGGCTTGAATATTTAGGCCTCGAGTCAGGTGTTCCGGTAATCTTCATTCTCGGAGGTTCATCAGGAGCGCAAATAATCAACGAGGCTATTTTAGGAGTGCTTCCAGAACTTGTTAAAAAATATCAAGTCATCCACCAAACAGGAAAACTAAACTTTGATGAAGTATCAAAACGATCAGCACTTATTTTAGCAGGGAGTGAATATAAGTCTCGATACAAACCATTTGCCTTTTTGAATTTGCTTGCGATGCGTATGGCAGCCGGTGTTGCGTCTATTGTTATTTCACGAGCAGGGTCTACTATTTTTGAAATTGCGGCATGGGGAATTCCTTCAATTATTATTCCGTTCACGAATTCCAACAATGATCATGCAAAGAAAAATGCATTCGCCTACGCACGAGCAGGAGCTGCGGTGGTAATAGAGGAAAAAAACCTTACACCACATATATTGTTATCAGAAGCAGATCGCATCACCGCAGACCTTATTTTACATGACAAAATGTCCGCTGCTGCCAAGGATTTCTTTGAGCCAGGTGCAGCTAAGAAAATCGCAGAGAAGGTGTTGGAGATTGGATTAGGGCACATAAAAAAGGAGTAATAAAAAACCCTGCGATTACAATAGTCGCAGGGTTTACATTGAAAATGTTGAGAATTATTACAAAGCATCAGTCACTTTTGTGATCTCTTTTATAAAGAACAGGAGAGCTGTACGCCAGTTAGTGTAAGTTTTTGTGGAATTTTTTTGTCCGTAAATTACTTCACAAGTACTTTCATTCATAATGAATTGAGCAACCGGAGGGAAATCTAATCCAAGCCCTCTCCTGAAGGAACAGTACATGAGTGAAAGATTGTTGATACTTTTTCTATCTAATTCTGAAGAAGTGAAGAGAAGTCCAGGGTCATCATTCTTATTATCTTCTAATAGAATTCTTTCCAAAAAGATTTCTTTTTCAGGATTATTTAATTCATTAAGAAGACTATCAATGATTGCCACTGCTTTTAAATACTCAAAATACGTATACTTTGTCATGAGATTTTTTTAGTAAAGAAATTGGTTACGTTGAGAATGATAGTATATATATGTAGTTATGTCAAGGTCTCAAAAATCCTTAATTTTGCTATAATAAAACAACTCATGAACGAACCTATTGTCACACGATTTGCCCCAAGTCCAACAGGGCACATGCATACCGGCAGTTACCGAACCGCTTTTTTTGCGTATTTGTTTGCAAAAAAACACGGAGGGAAGTTTGTACTCAGAATTGAGGATACGGATAAGGAACGATCAAAACAAGAGTACACTGATGAGATCTTTAAAGTATTTGAAATCATCGGAATTTCCTATGATGAAAAATATATTCAATCTGAAAACTTACCTCGCCATCGTGAATTGTTGCATAAGCTCATCGCTGAAGACAAGGCGTACATTTCCAAAGAAGAAGCAAAAGACGGATCTGGTGTAATCAAGGATATCATCCGTTTCAGAAATCCAAATAAAGTAGTTACCTTTACTGATTTGATCCGAGGAGAAATTTCTACAGACACCACCGACCTTGGTGATTTTGTAATTGCAAAAAATTTAGAAGAACCACTGTTCCACCTTGCTGTAGTTGTTGACGATCATGATGAAGGGATTACTCATGTCATCCGTGCCGAGGAACATATTGCAAATACGCCGCGTCAAATTTTGATTCATGAAGCTCTTGGTTTTGAGATTCCTCATTACGGACATTTACCATTAGTACTTGCTCCAGATAAATCTAAAATGTCTAAACGTAAAGGAGCCGTACCTGTGGTTGAATATTTGGAACGAGGATATTTGCCCGAAGCATTATTGAATGCGATTTGTTTGTGTGGATGGAATCCGGGAACCGAACAAGAATTGTTTACTCGTGCAGAACTTGAACAAGTATTTGATTTGGATAAGGTTCAAAAAGCAGGAGCTGTATTCAATGAGGAGAAATTAAATTGGTTTAATCGCGAATATATTAAAAAGCTTTCACCAGAAGAACAGAAGAATGGTATTGCAAAATTCCTGCCTGAAAAATTTAATGTTGTTATCGATAAATTACTACCGATTATTATTGAGCGCATTAATTATTTCGGCGAAGTAACAACAATGGCAAATGAAGGAGAGTTTGATTATTACCTTGATCGTCCAGAAGTTGACCTCGGAAAAGTTTCTTGGAAAGGAGAGGGAAATGACAAGGCAAAAATCCATATTAGAGAAGCCTTGAAGCTCCTTGAAACAGTTTCTGAAGATTCTTGGAATGCAGAAATAATAAAAAATACGGTATGGTCGTATGCTGAACAAGTAGGTAAAGGAAACGTGTTGTGGCCGATCAGATTTACCTTATCAGGTCGAGACAAGTCACCAGACCCATTTATCCTTGCCGTCATTCTTGGAAAACAAGAAACTCTTGCGCGCCTCACTTCATTATGCGAAAAACTCTAAGCGTTGTACTCATGTTCATTACCGTAACGACTCCGATACTTATGTATGCGGCTCCTTCTGATGTGCAAAAAACCATTGATGCAAAGAATACTGAAATTGAAAAGCTCCAAAACGAAATTGATCATTACGAAGACCAGGTGGTTGAAGTTCAAGGTCAAGCACAAACACTTCAGACAACGATTGCTACCATTGCACGAAGTCAGAAAAAACTTCAATCTGATATTACTCTTACTACTAAAAAAATAGACAGAGCCAATTTAACGATTGCACAAAATGAAGAAAAGATAGGGGATTTGGGTGATGGTATTGTATCAAGTACCACTGCTCTTAACGAGACTATTCGCGCCTTGAACAAGAATGACAGTCATTCGCTCATTGAGCTCATCGCTTCAGGGGTAACGGTGTCTGAGTTTTTACGTGACGTGGATGATATTATTCAAGTTCAAAAAACATTGAAAACTCATGTAGTTCTCATGAAGGATACGAGATCAAACCTTCAGGATTCCCAGATTGTACTTGCGGATCAAAAAAAGGAACTCCAATCATTAATTAGTGAACTGGCTGATCAGAAAAAAATAGTTGATAGTCAGGTTGCCGAAAAAAACAGTATCCTTGCGCAGACTAAAAATCAAGAGTCACAGTACCAAGCAATCCTCGCGGATCGTAAAGCAAAAGTGGCTGCCCTTGAAGCTGAAATATTTAATTACGAATCACAGCTCAAGTTTACGTTGAACACCAAAGCGCTTCCCGGACAAGGAGCTCTTGCCTGGCCAGTCAAAGAAGTTTTAATTACTCAATCATTTGGGAAAACGGTTTCAGCAAAAAAATTGTATGCATCAGGGTCGCATAGTGGAATTGATTTCCGAGCTGCCGTAGGAACTCCGGTGTACGCAACAGCTGATGGTGTGGTTGAAGGTGTTGGCGATACTGATTTGACCTGTCCCAAGGCTTCGTTTGGAAAATGGGTATTCATACGACATACTAATGGACTAGCTACGGTGTATGGTCACTTATCGCTGATAAAGGCTGTACAAGGTCAAAAAGTACGTACTGGTGACCTTGTTGCCTACAGTGGAAATACTGGACATTCTACAGCACCCCATTTACACTTGACAGTATTTGCTTCAAATGGTGTTAATGGGGAAGAGGGAGC
>CAZUIQ010000025.1:0-5984 GCA_964620085.1 uncultured Candidatus Saccharibacteria bacterium
AAAATAACTCGGTCGAGTCTTATAATTAATACCACCATACTACCTGATTATTGACAAAATGGCAAGTAATATTTTAACTCTATATTTAGTTGTATAAAAACAGCGCACAAATGCGCTGTTTTTATATATTTGCTGAATAAGGTAATGATTTTATATAATCTTCCATGAACTGCCAATCAGGTCCACCTTTTTTATCTGTTGGTAATTTTATTTTTGTTGAAACCAATCTCTCACCAGTCCAGCTTCTACCAAAAGAATATTTAGGTCTCTCTCGATCAAGAATTGTGACGAGAAATAATGCATTGTATTTATTGATTTTATCACTATAACCACAAGATGTCTTACCGCTCATTCCTATAAAATCGTCCTCCTGATATGTCGTATAACCAGCACTTCCTGCTCCTAGTTGTATAAAGACAATACCATTACCTTTTGATATGAATTGCTCATTTCCACTTTCTGAACACATCATCTCTAGCCCGTTAATACTTTTCTTTGCGGCGATATAAGGTATATCACCACCTTCAACTAACTCATTTGTAGTAGTACCTCTTGTAGGTTCAATCTTTTGAAAGAGATCACTGAGATAAAAATATCTCCACCCCTTCACGTTTAATAAGAAACGATCTTTAACGAGACTATCCCCCATGTTACCAGAGACACGTTTATTACTTAGTATTTTAAAAGCTACAAAATCTCTGATAATTTCGGAAAAATCATCATCAATTAATCGGTTATAATCAGTTTCTAAATATGCTTCTGCACACCACTCATTATCTTTTGATACTTTCTTCCAGACACTTTTTCCTGTAATTTCTTTTCTTCGATACATTTCAATCCACTCTTTCTTTATTGAATTCCATAATTCATCACTTTTTGGGATCCTTCCTTGGGCTTTATCTTTCCTAAACCCATCATCTTTCCAATATCCAAACCATGTTTCATGATGCTCATTTGTATCATGTGGTGTGTGTGCAGTAAACACCATAATACAAGTCACTGTATTTACTGGGGAAAATAAGTCATCAGGCATACTCATAACTGCCTCAAGTCGGTGTTCCCGTAAGAGTCTTTCTCGAAGAGGATGTTTCGTGTCAGTTGCTAGCGACATAGGAACAATAGCTATGCCTGTTGCATTTTTTTGCAACCCCTCAAGCATTCGCAAAATAAAATTCCACTCGTGAAGATTTTCTCCTTTCTGTGAATAAGGCGGATTAATAAACCCAGCACTTGCCTTCCCTTTTACTTTTTCAAATATACTATCATCAAAACACGATCCTTGATATAGGTTTGTTTTTCCATCGCCTCGCAAAATCATATTTGAGACAGCTAATGCAAACATTTGTGGCTCTTGTTCTATTCCTATAAGATTGTTTTCTAAAATATTTTTCTTTTGATCAGCGTCAACCTTTTCTGTCATTTTTTTCATCGCCGAAATAAGGAAACTACTTGTTCCTGCACAAATATCCAATACCACTGAATTTTTATCAAGATTTGCAAGGTCGGCAAATAGGTCAGTTATGTGTTTGGGTGTTAAAACAATCCCAAGTCCTTTACCGTCACCACCAGTGTACCGAATAAATTCACCATAAAAATTTCCAATGATGTCGAAGTCATAGTGATTTTGTGTGAACGGTTTAACGTGTGTATGAAGCTCTTGAATAATGTGTTTCAATGGTGACTCATTTTTTTTAGAGTCAATTTTATGAAGTTCGGGATGATGTTCAACAAAACTAAATGCATTAATGATTGCTTGTTTCTTAGATTCCTGATTTGCACCTAATTGAGCCCTGCTAACAACATCCTGGATTGCCTGAAATGTTTTTCGGGCCAAATCTTCTCCTTCGTATGTAATATAAGCTTTTTCAAAACCCTTTTCCATAAGTGCCAACAAAATGCCGCTCACAAGAAGTGGTTTCTGGGCTTCTGTCACCTTTGCATAGTCACGTAAATATTCATGGAGCTCTCGTGAAAACTTCATGAGGTCAGTGTGTCGAATTTTTGCAAGCATTGGATCAAATTGCACACGATCAACATATCGATCCCAATTTAATATTTTTTGAATCATCTGATGATTTTCATCTCGTAATTCTGTATATGTTTGAGAATTTTTAGGGTACAAATAAGTACTCATTTTCAAATTATCTTCACCTTCTCCACTAATACCAATAGCAACGGCAGTAAAGCCTTTTGAAAGATGGCTTGCATAGAGAAGAGCTCCGTCAACGGCATAGTCATTCCACAAATCTTTATTCTTTGACTCATGAAATTTTGTGTCTGCCTTACATTCAATAACAATAATGAATTCGTTGTCACCTTTTTTACGAATAATAAACTCTGGTTTACCAAGACCTTCTCCAGACTTACTAGCACTTTTTAGAAGCTTCTGAATAATCGGACTATCACTTTTTTGCTCTTCGACAATAAAATCATCATTACCAAAAATACCCGCCTTCGTCAGGAGTTTACGAGCAAGATTTTCTGTTTTCTTTTCATTCTTTGACATAGAAACTATATATATTTTCTATTGTACTAATAAATATAGATATAGTAAATACTCATAAATTACAGTATAATATACACATATGAACACCCTACTCACCACAAACATTCTCTTGGCAATTATCATTCTCTGCTTCGTAGTTATCACAATACTCCTTAGTATTGCCTTAATTCATATTATCGGCACCACAAGGAGACTCAAGCATGTTGCGACTGTATTTGATGACGATGTCATCCGAGCACGCTCTGTAGTAGTCGCTATCAAGGACTTGATCATCGAGAAACTATTTGGAAAAGACACCAAAAAACACACTTCCAAGAAATAGCAAAGTCGTTAGGAAGTGATATACTAATCATACCCATTATCAGGTAGTTAATCATTTAAACACATGGCACAAAAATCAACAGGAAAAAATATTGCGATTGCAGCAGGGATTGCAGGACTTGCCGCAGCAGCCGTTGCAGGAGGATACTTCTTCTACGGTAAAGACGGAGCCAAACATCGAAAAAATATCAAGGCTTGGTCAATCAAAGCAAAGGGTGAAGTATTAGAAAAACTTGAAAAGGCTAAAGAGGTTTCTGAAGAAGTATTCAACCAAGCAGTAGATGCAGCCTCTGCAAAATATAGTAAGACTAAAGGTATTACTACAGAGGAAGTTGATGCTTTTGCAAAGAACTTGAAAAAGCACTGGAAGGATATCAAGAAAGAATTTGCCCCAAAGAAACCAACTGCAAAGAAGAAATAGAACATACTAAGCATCCTTCATGGGTGTTTTTTATTTGTTCGACCCCCTCTCCTTGCAGGAGAGGGCTGGGGTGAGGTATGATGTACGAATATGGAAGATATAGAAAAACCAACAGGAGCCACAGACAATCGACTGTTCCGACCGAAAAAACTTACTACAGATGATATTCGAGCAGGATGTATTACCCTGTATGGCAAGGACTCAACGGAAACCGAGCTCTGCGCCATGAACGAGGAAATGCGCCAAGGACTCGAGTTTATGGACACGGTCGAAAAATCTATTACGATTTTTGGATCTGCTCGAACCCAGGAGGGTGATAAATATTACGAGAAAGCTCGTCGCATTGCCTATCGTGCCGCAAAGGAATTAGGGGTTGCTATGACTACCGGAGGAGGTCCTGGAATTATGGAGGCAGCCAATCGTGGAGCCTACGAGGCCAACGGGCGCTCTATTGGAATGAATATCGTACTTCCTCATGAACAGGTTACAAATCCTTACCTCACTGACTCTCTTCCCTTCTACTTTTTCTTCACACGAAAAACCGCGATGCAGTATGCATCAGAAGTCTATTTGTTTTTCCCTGGAGGATTTGGAACACTCGATGAATTTTTTGGAGCGCTGACATTAGTTCAGACCAAGAAAATTTCTCAAGTTCCTATTATTCTTGTAGGTGAGGAGTTCTGGAGACCTATGCAGGACTTTATCAAGGATCGATTCATTGGTGAAGGTATGATCTCTCCAGAAGACATGGATCTCTACACCGTGACTGATGATGAAGATGTTATCCTTGATATCATTTCTAAGGCTGAGAAACGGAGAAATATTTAATAGAAAAAACCTGCAATGCTTTTACATTGCAGGTTTTCATTTCGTTACGTCTCAGTTGTTTAGCGAGTACCAAATATTTTACTAAATTTAGATTTGGCTTGGATGTAAAGTTTTTGAAAAAAACACTTACAGTCAACCGCAACCCATTCAGCATATTCATAAGATACCTTGCCAGGTCTGATTTCATTATCGGTAATTTTTCTTACCAACTCTTTCAGGTCGGCAAGACTTGTTGAGCCGATAAAAATTACGGTCTCATTACCATGCGATTCAGTAAAAGCGCGACCCTTGGCTTTACCAAATTGATACCTTCCCAAAGGGATGGCTTGTTTGGTTTTAATTGAATATTCAAATCTTTTGATGAATGGAATAATCCTTATGTCATCAATTGAAAACTGCAGAAGCTCCTCAATTTCTTTAGTACCAGGGGCTTCCATGTAAATAGCGCCTCCACCAATAAAAAATTGAATTTCAAATTTTGTAGATCTTTTCCACCCTTCGACAAAGCCAGAATTTTGGCCATAGCCACCAACAATAAAATCAGCGTTTAAATGAATTTTAAGACTCATAAGATATAGATTTTGAAGAACTCAGTCGAAATTGACCGTAAATCCATTATAGCACCTTTTATATAAAATGTCAATACTAAAAACCCCTTTATTTCCAAGGGGTTTTTAGCTAGATCGTAAAGTTATTAATATTATACAAATCACTATTTTCTTCCTCATCCTTTTGCTCCTTATCCCGATCATCAAGCATTGCCGCCGTCTGCATTTCAGGTTCAACAGACTCTGGTGCAGATTCCTCTCCTTGCAGGAGAGGGGCGACGACGACAGTCGCGGGGTGAGGTTGTTCTAACTCCTCTGCCCTCACCTCGGGCAACATCGAAACAAACTGTCCTTGCGATTTTTGAATTATTTCAAGGATTGTTTGCAAATCATTTGGTGAGAAGAAATCAATAACAATTTTTCCTCCTACCTCACGCTTCTCGATAGAAACACGTGTCCCTAGTTTCTCTGAAAGGCGTTTCTGGTAATCAATCATTTGAGGATCTAGATCCTTCTTGCGTGTTTTATCGGTTGCAATTTCACGCGCAATTTTTTCTGCTTCACGTACTGACAATCGCTTAATCACCATTTCCTTAAACAAGGTAGTCTGTTCCGCGGGGCGATCAGAAAGCATCATCAGTGGTCGCGTATGTCCCTCCGAAATCTTCTTCTCGGCTAAGGCTTGACGAATCTCTTCTGGAAGCGCGAGGAGTCGTAATGTGTTTGAAACATACTCACGAGATTTCCCCATTTTCTTCCCAATTTCACCATGAGTTAATTTAAACTCCTCGGCAAGTTTCAAAAATGCATTCGCACGATCAATAGGATTCAAGTCTTCACGCTGAAGGTTTTCGATGATCGCAAGCTCAAGTTTTTCCTTATCAGAATCTTCGGTTGCACGAATAATAACAGGAACCTGTGGGAGCTTGGCAAGTTTCGAAGCGCGCAAACGACGCTCTCCGGCAATCAATTCATATTCAACAGCAATACCATCCTCGCTTTCGATTTCACGACGAGTTACCACCAGTGGTTGTAGGATTCCGTACTGACGAATCGAATCTGAGAGGTCTTGGAGAGCTCGTTCATCGAACTCCTTACGAGGTTGATAAGGATTTGGTTTTATCTTATCTGTCTCGACCCAGAAAATAGAATTGTGATATTGTTGCATAGTTACATTATTGTACCAGAGATTTGAAAAATGTGAAAAATGTGATATATTCGCAGTGCTAGATTCCTTGTATACACCGCTCTGCAACTCGAACGTTGAAATATAACATCTCGCCTCAGCGACGCACCTCTGAGCCTTTTTGCCGGAGTGGTGGAATGGTATACACGTGCGACTCAAAATCGCATGCCGTAA
>CAZUIQ010000026.1:0-5415 GCA_964620085.1 uncultured Candidatus Saccharibacteria bacterium
TACAATGTATCCGGTTGTGGGATATTTCGATTTTTTACTTTTCCTCGCATATATTATTTTGCTTTAGGCTTCTTAACTCCATATCGTGATCGACCATTTTCTCGTTTTGCTACTCCCTGTGCATCGAGGACTCCTCGAACTACGGTATATCGTACTCCGATCAAGTCCTTTACTCGTCCACCTCGGATCATAACCACACTGTGTTCCTGGAGGTTGTGACCGATACCTGGAATGTAGGCAGTAACTTCCATTCCGTTCGTCAATCGAACTCGGGCAATTTTTCGTACCGCTGAGTTTGGTTTCTTAGGAGTGGTTGTTGTTACTTTGGTACATACTCCACGTTTGAATGGTGAAGGGTATGCGGTTGGGTGGTTTTCAAGTGAGTTAAATCCTCGTCGCAAAGCTACTGCTTTGGAACGGATCTGAACCTTCTTGCGCCCTTTTCGAGCTAATTGGTTTACTGTTGGCATTAAGATTAGTTAGTTAGTGAATAGCACAGTAGATGGAGAATAAAGGACATTTAATTAAAACTGCCTTTTGTACTCACCTATGTACTCTTCATGCGTATAAACTGATTTTCCAAGGAAATTTTTAAGAAATTCCAGAAAAATCGTCCAGCTATGGGTCATAGGGATTACCCCTATTCGCCACAAAAGACCTGAATACTCTACACTATTTTAAAGATTTTGCAAGTCCTCACCACCTCACCCGGCTTCCTGTCGGAAGCCACCCTCTCCACTATCGTGGAGAGGGTTTCAATTATTTATGCTTCTTTGCTAAAATTTTCATTCCTGCTCTAAATAACGTTGCCCCACCATGCGAAGGGTGTCGTATAAATGAAGTTTCAATGCCCATTTCATTCAGAGTTTTCTCTCCTGCTCGTCCCAGAGCCACTACTTTGGTAATACTAAACATATCGATAAGCTCCTTGATAAATTTCTGCCCAACCATAATCTCCTGCTTTGTAGGAGTACGATTACTTTCTGGATTTCCAGGCTTATGAGGATGAAACGGAAAAGCTGCCCAAAATAATGGGTAGAATTTTAACTCATCCATCACTCGCCATACGACAGTAGCGCTTGCCTCACCCATAGGATTTTCAATATTTTCAACACTAAATTTTTCATCTAACTTAAAAAACGGATTCGTGAGAATAATTTTCTCTGGAGAAAATGGCGTACCTGTTTTACGAGTACCTCGATAACCCGGCGCTTCCCCTACAAGTAATATCTTCGTATTGTTTTTCATCATCATTTTCAAATAAGAAATCAAGTTATCTCTCCTAATTTCATTGCTTTTCAAGTCATAACTCCAAGGATTATAACTATGTTCAGGAGCTTTTGCTTTTCCCAACATCTCTACGAACGCTTCAATCTTTTTAATTTTTGATGGAGAGAGTTTTTGCATTTATGTATCATAACAAAAAACCGCCTTACCAGGCGAGTTTTTTCTTGAATCCATTTTCCATGTGATTTTTGAGAGTGATGGTTCTACTTTCCAAGGTATCTAGCCTTCGTCCATGCTGATCTTCTATACGATCGAATCTTTTATCTACTTGATCAAACCTTTCATTCATCTCATCTCTTAAACCATCTATTTTAAAATCAAGCCTCTCCTCCATAGAAGAAAAGCCGTTCGCAACCATTATTGCGAGATCGTCTATCGTGATTTTCTTTGTTTTACTTGTATTCTGAGTATTTTTTGTCATAAGTAATTTTATCGTTAGCTAATAATAGACCAAAATTATAAACCCCGCAACGTACCTTGTGCAAATTGAAAATCTGTCATCTTTATCGTTTCTTGAGAAACGATTTATCTAGACTTTATCTTGTATTAATAGGATATTTTCATGGAAACTGACCCTGAATTTGAAGCGTGGCATAAACTGCACCAATCTCTAGAGAAAAGAGATGTGTCTAACCTATTCTTCAAAGAAAAGGAAGTTTGGTTTTGTTCTATTGGGAAAAATATCGGGTCAGAACAAAACGGAAAACATGAACTATTTGAACGACCGGTACTTATATTTAAAAAATTCAACAATAACACATTCCTAGGATTCCCTCTTACCAGTAAAATTCGAGATCCTCTATTTCATTTCCGCTTGGGAGGACCTAATGAAGATTCTTTTATAATTCTTTCTCAGATAAGACTTTTTGATAGAAAACGGCTCAATCGAAAATTAAATACTATTACAAATAGGGAATATTATAGTATTTTAAAATCTTTTATAAAAATAATGAAAATGGATCTTGGAAACAGCGGAACCCGCACATTTCTGTGCGGGTTCCTCGGAGCCTTGCGGCGTAGTATTCCCATATTAACAAATTGGTAATCCTTGTCAAACAAAAAACCATCCTCACGGATGATCTCTTGTTTGTTACTTCCCTCGTTTTCGAGCTTTTCGCTTCTTTGGCTCTTCTTCCTTCTTGAGAGGGAATCCGAGATATTCGAAGAATGCGAGTCCTTCTGGTCGAGTTTTTGCAGTCGTTACAATAGTAATGGCAAGACCAAATACATTTGAAACTTCTTCATCTGATGTTTCTGGGAAAATCGTGTGTTCACGAATTCCGATAGACATGTTTCCAAGTTCTCCTGCTGATGACCGAGTGATTCCTCGGAAGTCCTTGGTTCGAGGCAATGCCACGTTTACCAATTTTTCCAAGAATGCCCACATGCGAGCCCCACGAAGCGTTACTACAACACCTACAGGATCTCCTGCACGAATCTTGAATGATGCAATAGATTGTTTTGCACCTTTCACACTTGGCTTTTGACCAGTGATCTTGGTAATACGATCTACTACGAATGTATTCTTATTCTTGTCTTTCTTCATTCCTGAACCTGTTCCTACTGATACAACAACTTTCTGTACATGTGGAGATGCCAACTTGTTTTTATATCCAAATTGTTCCTTCAATACTTCGAAAGCTTTGTCTTGTTTTTGTTTGAGTGTTTGCATACCGATTATTTAACCAAGGCTACGTTTGAAACGTGAACCGGTGTTGCTACGTCGATAATACTTCCGACCCCGTCACTTGTTTTTGCTTTCTGGTGCTTCTTTTTAAGATTTACACCCTCAACAATTACTTGTGATTGTTTTGGAAACACTTTGGTAACCGTACCTTTTGTTCCCTTACTTGCACCTGCAAGTACTACTACTTTGTCGCCTTTCTTGATCATACAATTAGAGAACCTCTGGAGCCAGAGATACAATTTTCTGATAACCTTTTTCCGCGAGTTCTCGGGGAATAGGACCAAAGATGCGACCTCCTTTTGGTTCCTTGTCTTTTTCAAGAATTACTACCGCATTGTCATCGAATCGGATATACGAACCGTCTTTTCGACGATAAGCCATCTTTACTCGAACCACAACTGCTTTATGTACTCCTTTCTTCTTTACTGCCTTGCGAGGCTCAGCAGATTTAATAGAGAGCACCACGACGTCACCGAGTGATGCATAGCGACGCTTTGACCCTCCGAGAACCTTAAATACCCGAGCTTTTTTAGCACCAGTATTATCTGCAATAATTACATTTGTTCCAACTTGAATCATAGAATTATGCGTTTGAAACTACTTCAAAATGTTTGTCTTTTGAAAGCGGTCTGCATTCGCGAATCGTTACTTTATCACCGACCTTTACGTCATTATTTTCATTGTGCGCCTTATATTTTTTAGAACTCTTTTGGTATTTCCCGTACTTAGGATGCTTTACGAATCGTTCAACACGAACGACTACTGTTTTTTGCATCTTGTCCGATACGACAACACCTGTGAGTACTTTTTTGTTTACTGTTTCTGTTTTCGTCATAGATTACATGTCGTTTCGGCTAATAATACGAACCTTTACTGGAAGTTTACATCCCGCTTTGCGGAGTGCTTCTCGGGCAACTACTTCAGTTACACCGTCTACTTCAAAAATGATTCGTCCCGGTTCTACCTCGAAGCAGAATCCTTGGGGATCTCCCTTACCTTTACCCATACCTACCTCGGCAGCCTTGGCTGTGATTGGTCGGTCAGGGAAAATTCGGCACCAGTACTTACCAGTTTTACCGAGTGTTCGAGAAATTACTTTTCGAGCGGCTTCGATTTGGTTTGACTTTACTCGCTCACTTGAAAGTGAACGAATACCAAATGATCCAAACTGCAATTCTGTTCCACGAGTCGCAACAATTTTCTTGTTAGGATTTCGTCGATCAGTTTGCCATTTGCGATGTTTTACTTTCTTTGGAAATAGCATACAGATTATTTGTTACCTCGTTCAAGAGTATCGCCCTTATAAATCCAAACCTTGATACCAACTCCTCCGTATGACATACGAGCTGTTTCGGTTGCATAATCAACATCTCCTCGCATGAACTGAAGCGGAATTCCTCCCATCTTAAGTTCTTCTCGGCGAGCCATATCAGCCCCACCAAGTCGCCCAGAGAGAATAATTTTTGCTCCCTTCACTCCACGAGCGGCCATAATTTTTTCAAGAGTTGTTTTCATCACACGACGGAACGTCATACGCTTCTCAAGCATTTCTGCAACAGAGTACGCAACGATTTTTGCATTAGCGTCGGGATTAGTCACTTCAACAATATCGATTTTCAAGTCTTCTGGAAGAATAATTGACTTATTCTTCATAAACTTTACGATATCGTTTTTCAATTTCGTAGCACCTTCACCAGATCGTCCGATAAGCATACCTGGACGTGAAGTTGAGATAATAATACGAGTAGATTTTTGATTTCTTTCGAATTCAACATCTGCAATATAACTTCCTCGAAGTGTTTTTTCCAAGTGCTCACGAACTAATACGTCAGCTCGAAGCAATTCTCGATATTCTTTACCCATCTTAAACCATCGTGACTTCCAGTCTCGAATTAACGGCAATCGATGTGCATAGGGATGTACAATTTTAGACATAATTACTTAGTAGCTTTAGCTTGTGGCTTTGCAGACTTTGGTTTTTTATTAGATATACCGAGTTCGACTTTGAGAGTACTCGTTCGCTTATTAATACGATTTGTCATTCCTCGTGATCGAGGACGTGCTCGTTTCAATGTTGGTCCCTTGGTTACAGAAATACTCTTCACAACCAATCCATCAAGTGATGCTTTAGTATTATGAGTAGCGTTTGCAACCGCTGAATTAATCAACTTGGCAAATGGCATAGCCGCACGCTTTCCAAGAAACTGAAGCTCCATCAAAGCTTGTGGAATTGCTTTTCCTCGAACAAGATTTGCAACAAGGCGTACCTTTCGAGGTGCCTGTCGATAATTTTTGAGTTCTGCTTTCATATATTATTTCTTAGCAGCGGGAGTAGTCTTCGCAGCTTTTGCTGATGCGATTTCCGCTTGTTTTGCTTTTTGCTCAATTTCCTTCTGCATCTTACCTCCATGTTTATGGAATGTTCGTGTAGGAGAAAATTC
>CAZUIQ010000027.1:0-4704 GCA_964620085.1 uncultured Candidatus Saccharibacteria bacterium
TAAGGTAAGCGTACGGATAATGTTAGCTTTTTTGTGTGTACGGTAGAGGTGGAAGAAACAGCGGATAGAGAATGGGTAAAATATGAAATAAAAAAAGCTTGGGGCAATCACAAAGGTCTAGTGGGTATATACATACACAATATTAAATGTCCAAGAACTGGGACTTGTAGACAAGGTAAAAATCCTTTTGATCAATTTACAGTGAATGGAAAAAAATTATCCTCTATCGTTACTTGCTATAACCCCAGTTCTTACGATGCGTATGGTGATATAAAAAATAATCTCGAAAGATTGGTCGAAGAAGCAATAAGGATTAGAAATAATATTTAAGTTTATGAACACAAACGAAAAAAGACTAAAACATTTGGAACTAATCCAATGAGTAATCACTAGAATGGGTAGTAACCTTTTTACCCTTCGTGGTTGGATGATAACACTTGTTGTTGGTTTGTCTGTAGCTTTTTTAGAGGTTGGTCGCAATGAGTTACAAGTAATTTTAATCCTTGTAGTTATTATATTCTGGGTTCATGATGCATATTTTCTTGCATTAGAGCGTGGATATAGATGTCTATATAATAAAGTAAGAAAACTGAGAGAGAATTCTATCGATTTCTCCATGGATATTTCAGAATTTAATAATTTGAAGACAACATCCCTTTGGTATTGTATGTTGTCTAAAACATTGGCATTTTTTTATGTACCCACATTGATACTAATTGTTCTAATAAGTATATTTTAGTATGCCCTCTAAAACAACACATAAAAATATACCATCTGCTTGGATTCTAAAAACTTTAGGTGAGGTTTTGGAAAAAATTGAAGGATGAGGTACGCCCTCCAAAAATAATCCAGAATTCTGGCAATGATCAATTCCTTGGGCAAGCGTTAAGGACGTTGTAACTCATAACCCTTGTGATACTCAAGATCATATAAGTGAGTGAGGATTAAAGAATAGCTCTTCTCGATTGGTATCTAGAGGTACACTAATTGTTCCAACTCGTATGGCACTTGGTCATGCTGTGTTTTTTGATGTTGATGTGGCAATTAATCAAGATCTCAAAGCACTATACCCAAAAAAAGATGTCAAAAATCAATTTCTATATCATTGGTTCAAATCTAAGAAAACATTTATTGAAAGACTTGGTTCTGGCAGTACTGTCTCGGGTATTCAGCAAAATGAACTCAAAGCGATAAAATTCCTCCTCCCACCCCTCCCCGAACAAAACCGCATTGTTGCAGTACTAGAAACATGGGATCGATCAATTGAGGAACTGACAAAAAAAATCAGCATCAAAAAACAAATCAAGAAAAGCTTGATGCAGGATTTACTTACTGGAAGGAAACGATTGAGTGGGTTTCAAGAAAAATGGAAAATCGTAAAGCTGGGGGATATTGCAACTTTCAAGAAAGGTAAAGGTTTACCGAAAAGTGAAATAGATGTTTGTGGAAAATATGAAGCCATACATTATGGTGAACTTTTTACGAAGTATCATGAGTATATAAAAGAAGTCATAAGCAAAACAAACACTAATAAGGGCATGTTTCTTTCAAAAAAAAATGATATATTAATGCCAACATCAGATGTTACTCCAAGAGGATTATCGACAGCAAGCTATGTTGATAAGGATGGAATTATTTTAGGTGGAGATATTTTAGTCATAAGATCATCGGGCAATTTAAATTGATTATTTTTTTGTTATATAGTTAATTTGGATAAAAAAGAAGTAATCAAACTTGTTTCTGGATCTACAGTTTTTCATTTATATGGATCTGATATGGCAAAATTCGAGTTAAATCTACCACCATTAATAGAACAAGAATCAATTGTAACAATATTAATAACAGCTGACGCTGAAATCACCGCTCTCGAAAATAAGCTCTCACTCCTCAAAGATCAGAAAAAATATCTCCTCAATAATCTCATCACAGGAGAGATTCGGACTCCTGAAAACTTAACTATTTACTCGTAATATTATGCTCGAAAAAGTAAACTTTGACGAAGCAAAACAATCACAAGTTACACTTGTGGAAATTTTGCTCAATATGGGATACTCATATGTATCAGTAGAGGAGGCATTGAGACAACGAGGTGGAGATACGACCAATTTTCTCCTCTCGGATATTGCTACACAGAAACTCATGGATATCAATGGGTACGAGGTAGGCGGTGAGGAGTACAAATTTAGTGAAAAGGATGTAAGAGATCCTATTCACGAACTCGAACATATGCAGTTTAAATGACTGATCGAGACAGCACAGGAAATCTACAACATGATTATGCCGACGAGTGGAGGAAAAACTATCAAGGTAAGTCATAGTGGAAAACAGATGTCGAAAAACTTTCGATTTATTGATTTCGAACATGTAGAAAATAATGCGTTTCATGTGACAGTTGAGTATCCAGCCAGTGGCAAACAAAATATTCGTCCTGATATTGTGTGTTTCGTAAATGGTATACCGTTTGCCGTAATTGAGAACAAGAAATCAAGCGTTTCTGTGATCGAAGCAATCAATCAGATGAACCGCAATCAATGACCAGAATTTTGCCCACGATTATATACCTATACTCAACTTCTCGTTGCTACGAATGGTAAAGAACTCCAATATGGTACGACAGGGACAGGGAATAAATTTTATGCTGTCTGGAAGGAGAAAAATACTACTCCTGAAGAGTTGGATGCACGAGTCACTGCTTTGATACAAAAACCTATTGATTCAAGCGTCTATGCTCAACTATTACAAGATCTAAATGGGTATACGGAGGGACATAAACAGAAAATTGATCGTATACCAACGGAACAAGATAGATGAGTAGCTTCTTTATTTGAACCTCGCAGACTGCTCGACCTTACAAAAAACTATATCCTTTTTGATGCTGGGGTGAAAAAACTCTCTCGGTATCAGCAGTATTTTGCTATTCATAAGATGCTGGCTCGTGTCGAGGAAGAAGAAACCACAGAACAAGGTATCACTCGTCGTAAAGGTGGACTTGTGTGGCATACGCAGGGGTCTGGGAAGTCACTCACTATGGTGATGTTTGTGAAGGCACTTATAGAAGATCCAAAAATAAAAAATCCACGTGTTATCATAGTAACTGATCGAAAAGACCTCGATAAACAAATCAAAGACACATTTAAAAACTGTAATCTCAAAAAAGAAGTCATCCAAGCAACGAGTGGACAGGATCTCCTCGATAAAATCAAATCAAAAGACCTTTCTGTCGTAACGACGCTTGTACAAAAATTTGAGACTGCTCGAAGTAAAAATATGGGATTTGTAGACACAGATAAAAATATTTTTGTACTGATCGATGAGGCTCACCGTAGTCAGGGTGGTATGGCAAACTTTGAGATGAATCGTATCATCCCAAATGCTTGTTACATTGGTTTCACAGGAACGCCTCTTATGAAAGATAAGAAAGAAAGTTGGAGAAAATTTGGTGGTTACATCGATAAATATACGATTGATGACGCTCTTGCTGACAATGTCGTACTTCCACTGATCTATGAAGGACGATATGTCGACCTCGTGGAAAATGTCGAACAAATTGATAGACAGGTAGAGCGTGTCATCGAGTGACTCAGCGATAAACAAAAGAAAGAACTTCAGAAATACGTAGGAACAAAAATTATCAAAGATAATCCTCAGCGTATCGTGGAAATTGCCTACGATATTGAGAAACATTTTATGGAAGTGTTTCAAGGGACAGGGCTGAAGGCACAGATTGTTGCTCCGTCAAAATTTTCAGCTGTTTTGTTTCAGAAATACTTTGAGGGAAGATGAAAAGTTCGTACTGCCGTGGTCATATCTGATGAACATGAGGATGGTGATGAAACCGATACACATAAAAAAGAAGTGCTTTCATTTCTAGAGAAGATTCGGGAAAAACAAAGTATTGAGAATTATGAGAAAAATGTTATTGAGAGCTTCAAATACAATGATGATGGTGTGGAAATTATAATAGTCGTGAGCAAGTTGCTCACTGGTTTTGATGCTCCGAGAAATACTGTTCTCTATCTCGCAAAAGACCTACATGATCATGACCTCTTACAGGCTATTGCTCGTGTAAATCGTCTCCATGAAAATAAAGTACTTCCGAAAACAGCAGGATATATCATCGATTATTCTGAGAATGCAAAAAACATTCAAACTGCGATGAAACTCTTTGGAAATTATGATCTCGAAGATGTACAAAATACTCTCATTGATGTAAAAGATAAAATCCAAGAACTTCAGCAAAATTATGCTCAGGTGCATGATATTTTCAACCCGGTGAAGGGTTCTTCTGATGATGAGGTTTACTTACAGTTTTTGAAAGATGATCCAACACGAGAAGTGTTTTATAAATCGCTCAATGCATTTATTAAGAATCTCAATGAATGTTTTGTATTACAGGATTTTGTTCATGAATTCAAGAATCTTGACCTCTACAAACGAGAATTGAAAAAATTTATGGAACTTCGAAAGTCTGCGAGCTTACGCTATGCCGATCGTGTCGACCTCGCTGAGTACAAACAATCTCTCGTGAATATCCTCGATAAATATGTCGATGCTCGAGGTGTAGAATTACTCACAAAACAGATCAATATAACGGATAGAGAACAATTCGAGGATGCGGTTGAGAATCTAGGCTCTGATAAATCAAAAGCAGAGGCAATTGCTGCTCAGACAGAGAAGACTATTAAGGAAAAACTTGATACCGAT
>CAZUIQ010000028.1:0-4456 GCA_964620085.1 uncultured Candidatus Saccharibacteria bacterium
TTTCCTTCTGCATCTTACCTCCATGTTTATGGAATGTTCGTGTAGGAGAAAATTCACCTAATCGGTGTCCGACCATGTCTTCAGTAATAACCACTTCTAGGTGCTTACGTCCATTGTGAACGCCAAATGTGAAACCAATCATTTCTGGAGATACGACAGATGCGCGAGCCCAAGTTTTGATAACGCCGGTTTCAAGCGGTTTTTTGCCCTCAATCTTTTTCAATAGTTTGATGTCGATATAGGGACCCTTCTTTAGTGAACGTGTCATTAAATATTTTTGTGTGGGTACTGAACTTTCTTTTCTCCCGCGAGCGAGTTTTCCTTGCCGCCATCCGGCGGACAATGAAAAGCTCATCTCGCAGTCGAACGAAATTTCAGCAGTGCACGATAAGTCTGATTAATAGTGAAAAGAGTCCAAAGTTTTAGGAAGTAACGGTCCAAAACTTCATCTCCTTTCTGTCTAGGGTGAGATACAAGACAAGGCGAAATATAGCAAAAGAAAGGGCTTATGTCAAGAAAAAAGCCCCATTTTACTGGGGTTTAATAAGCCTGAGTCGGCTCAATGACTTGTATTAATGTTTAACCTTTTCTAAATTCTCACCATACAACATTGGTTGCAAGGTTCGAGTCAGACCCTTTTTAGATGAAGGGGTCTTTTTCCAAAGCCTTTCATCCTCAAAGAAGAGTTTACTATCACGTAAATTCACACAGATATTAGCGTAGACCTGTAACTCTAACGAAAAGTGAGAGTATTCTTCTTCGGTCCAATAGCGAAATTCAACAAATGTTAGATAGAATGCCGTTAAGCCCTGTAAACCAGTCAATTTACAGAGTGTTTCGTAAAAGAAAACCCATTTGTTATTTTTACATTTTTTAAGATACTTTTTACCAATACGATTTCTTTTCTTAAGTTCAGCGAGGAGATGCTGGAGTCCTTTTTTCCCCTCAAGCTCTACAGACCATTTCAATTGCAGATCATTCATTTTTGCCATAATATTTTGTTTTTGTTTACTCGGATAATACTCTTTATTAAAACTTTGTCAATAAAAAAACTCCTTTTGAGGAGTATTTTATATTAATAAGTACCTGTCGAACTCTGACTAGGACCTGTCCATGTTGGATTAGGAGGATGGTTTATTAAAATTGTATCTATATTAGTAATATCTTTTCTTTCTAATGGCATAATGAGACTTAATTCCTTAAGACTAAACACTCCGAAGCCGATATATGCCGGAGAAGAACTATAGCTACGTAGAGGATCTTTAACCCATGAAGACTTGGAGATCCATAGTCCAACCTTTATTAAAGATTTTACTAATGTTTGTGTTGTAGGAATGGAAATCGATCTCGTCTTTTCTTGACCTGCTAAATAAATACCTTTCATACTAGAGAAAGCGGTGTACAACTGACTAGACAAGTACTCTATCTCTGCACTTTGATAATGTGCTGGATAACTTGGGTATAACGACGACAAGTCTCCAATATCAACGATAATATCTGTAGGAGGACAAGCTCCTATATCGGTATTCTTCAAATTGACATTTAAGGTAACACTCTTGGGATACGTAGCCATACTAGGCTTTGGACTTACAGTTAATTTTGGAATACCTAGATGACAAACCAGCGGTTGTTGAGGTATTGTCACCTGTACCAAAGTGTTTCCTGAGCCAATCGATGCGGGGCCCAGATTTTTTATTTCTATCTGATTTTTTTCATCAATAAATGTATCACCCTGATGAAGAATATTTGAACCATTAGCCATAGTGACAAGACGATTACCTTGTCTGATGAATACTTCATTCGCCAAAGGATTCCTTGGATATTTTTCAACCAGTGGATCAAATCTGCGAGTTTCAACGGTATAAAAACTCTCTGATGGTGCAAATACTGTTCCATTTGGATTATAAACAGTAACGGGTATTTTTATAATTTTCGTCCCCACATCATTGATAGGTGTGACCGTATAAATCCCCGAAGACTGTACACTGATATAGTTGCTTGCATCGAGAAAGCCAGCATCTAGACGAGAGTTATTATTAAAATAATTATAATTACTAGGGACTCCTCCCATCACATCAAAAAAATCTGCATACTCTTCTACTTCACAGGAACTCGTCGTCAATTTACCAATCGAGGTATCTACCCCCATATTATCCCTACATCTATACCTGTTTGCATGAGGAACGGCTGTATAAGAACCTGCATTACTCATAAGGTGTCCCAACTCATGCATTAAGGTACCTGTATCAGAATCGTTCATTACAACGTAACGAAATAACTTTGATTGGGGATCGCTGGGATTTATTGGCATATATGCCGCAAATCCTAAATATCCACAATATTGACTGTATGGTTGCCAAAAAACAATGATGTCATTCTCCGAAATATTTAGACCATCACTTTTTGCATTACTAAGAACAGAAGATACTGAGCTGTTAACACTTTGACAAGTATTGTTATTATGAGGAGCGGTATATACCCCATAAACATCTCCATTTCCAACTGAGTTTGTTTTCCCAACTAAATTCATTATTCCATACGAAACGGTATTGAACCATTGAGGAATCGAGAAGTGATTTGTTGGATCAATATCAAATACCTTCTTGCGAGCATCCGCAAGCGTAATAGGAATAGATTGATTGTCTAAATAATTAAAAACTACTACTGAAACCTTACCTGTCGGACCAGAAGCCGATCTACTACTGTGAGCTGATGGTCTCGAAATAGTTTCAATATTTGCAAACGAATACTTATTACCTGATGTTTTTACAAGACCATTTAACTTGATATAACTCCCTGTTTCTGGAAGAGATTTTTTAACAGCAGCATAATCCAAAGTAATTACTTTGTTATCAGAAGTAAAAACAACTGCTCGTTCATTGCTTTTTTTATGCACCAAATCGTCTTCATGGAAAATAGACAAAAAACCTTGTGAAGCACTAGGACTCGAAATTACTTGACTACTATTTTCTTGAACTGGTGTTTCTTTTTTACTAAAAACCTCTTTTATGATTGAAGTGAAGTCTGGACGCTTTGGTACTTCTTGATTATTAATAAAGATATCCAAATCTTTTACATCAACATTATTTGTTAAAATACTTGCTTGTGACTTAACTTGTGCAATGGAAATGTTTTCAGAAGAAAGAACTCCTCTTGGATTAATAGCTAGAACATTTGCTAATCCTGACTGTTTTGAATTAAAACCAAAAACTAAGATAGCACCTAGTCCGACTACAATTATCACCATCAGCAGTATTTTAAATTTTTTCATATAAAATCATGATAATCTTTTTATATGACCATGTCTAGTAAACAAAAACACCCTTCATAGAAGAATTACCTATGATATTTTTTAAATAAAAAAAGCTGCTCACGAGGGTGAGGCAGCTTTAAAACGTACATACCCGACAGGGATCTCCCTGTTTTCAAATGGAATAAGCATGGGAACATCCCCGAGGCCTATCAAATAATCCAAATGTTCTTGATCATCCTTAAAACCTGTTGGCATAGCCATAAGATAAAAGGATTCTCCAGGAATTGGGCGGAACGCTAAGTCTTCCTTCGATAAAGCATCCCCTCTATCAACTATTTGGAACTGAGCCCCTGAAGTTGCTTTGGGGGTGATGAGATGTGCAGGACTTTCCAAAATAGTCTTTGTTTCCTCTGGGTTGAGAGTAATAGTAAAAATTCTATGTTTTCTTTCTGATCCCTTACGAGTCTCCGATGTTTGTATAATCTTCATATTTCTTTTTATTTTCACTATATACCTATATAGTTTTGAGTCAAACCAAAAACACCCCTCTAGGGATGTTTCTTGATCCGCCTTCGCCGGCTGGCGAATGGTGGACTAATTTGGCGTATTTCGTTTTGTCTTGCGACGAGTAACGATTGCGTAGTTTGAGTACTTCTTTGGGCGTCGGGTTTTCACACCGTAAGCCTGCTTTCCGTGACGAGTCTTTGGACCACGTCGGAGACCAATTCCTTGGGCTCCTTCTCCTCCTCCGTGTGGGTGGTCTACTGGGTTCATCGCTGATCCTCGTACGGTTGGACGAATTCCAAGCCATCGAGATTTTCCAGCCTTACCTCGGTTTACCAATTGGTGTTCCCCGTTAGAAACGGTTCCCACTGATGCCCAACAAGTGTCAGAGACGGTTCGGATTTCTCCTGAAGGAAGCTTGATCTGAACTTTTCCATTGTCATGACCTTGCAACTGTGCAAAGTTTCCAGCTGATCGAACCATTTTGGCTCCAGCTTCTGGATAAATTTCAATGTTGTAGATAAAAGTTCCTACTGGAATTGATCGCAATGGCAATCGGTTTCCAGGTTTCAATGGAGCATCTGCTGCTACGGTGATCACATCACCAACGTTTACGTTAGTTGGTACGATCATATACCGTCGCTCTCCATCTCGGTAACAAATCAAGGCGATGAAACCTGTTCGGTTTGGATCGTACTC
>CAZUIQ010000029.1:0-3622 GCA_964620085.1 uncultured Candidatus Saccharibacteria bacterium
CTCCATCTCGGTAACAAATCAAGGCGATGAAACCTGTTCGGTTTGGATCGTACTCGATAGTTTCTACCTTAGCTGGAATGTTTTTCTTTTCGAACTTGAAGTCAACCAATCGGTAAAGATTCTTGTTCCCACCTCCTTGGTGTGGAACGGTTACAATACCTCGGTTGTTTCGTCCTGCGTGTTTTGCGCGTCCGAATGTAAGTGCCTTGTGAGGCTCGTTTGTAGTAATAACCCCTTTGTAAGTTACCACTGACATCATTCGTCGTGACTTTGATGTTGGTTTATAGTGTTTCATAATTTCGTGCCCTCCGTCAGTAGACGGATGCTTCCATTACCGATAAGGCTTTCCGGTAAGATGACTTTTTAATAAGGAGATTGCCTAAATCTCTGTCGTAACCAACTCGTTTTAGAGAGATTTGTGACAAGTGAGACTATAGCAAATTTGGAGGTTTTGTCAAACGGAAGACCGTCTTACTTCGTATAGAAAAAATCTCCTGCTTCTTGTTCAAGAGAATATTTTATTGCAAGAGTAATAAGAAACTTTTGTGTACCTTTTCTAACAGTTTTATGATTTGGGACAGTAACTGGTTGATTTCCATGAACAGTCCTTCTTTTCATTTGAATATGACTCCCCTTCTGGGAAGTAATGACAAAACCGTATCGCTCGAAAAACCAAACGATTTCCTTTCCGGATAATACTTTCATTTTAGGCATTAATAGGAGGTAATTCCAAATTCAAAAGAAATGGCATTTTGTCAGGGTGAAGAGACTTAAATTCTTCTTCATCTTCAAAATAAAGTTCTGTAGCTTCACGAATATTGTACAATAATTCTTCAAAAGTCTCTCCTTGGGTAACGATTCCATAGTCAAGAGCAGCGGCACTGTAACCACCCTCATCCTCCTTGATTATCGAAAATTGCAAGATATGCTTCATGTAATCCATCATATAATAAATTAAGAATAAATCTAGTTTTGTAAAACTCGACCAGACATACCCTATCAATCCTTGATAAATTCCTAATAAATTATTTATTAGGAAAACTTTATTGCCATAATAAAAACCACCCTCACGGGCGGTTTTTATAGTCATTAGTTCAAGTCAATCGTATCTCCCTTTTTCAAGGTAACATACGCCTTCTTGAATCCTGATTGTTTACCAAGTCGTCCTCGGAAAACTACGGTCTTTGGTTTGTTAACCACGATAGCAATTTTTGTTGGAGAAACTTTGTAAGCATCCTTGATCGCTTTTCGAATTTGAATTTTATTCGCATCTAGAGCAACATTGAATACAAATACATTGTTTTCACTTGCGTAAGCAGCCTTTTCAGTAATGCGCGGACCGAGAATGAACGCCGACTTTGGAACTGAAACTTCTTTAGCCTCTTCCTTCTTTGTAACTTTTTTGGTTGCCATAGAATTATTTGGTTAATTTAGTTTCTAATACCTTGTTCGACTCTTCTGGTGCAGCAACTACCAAGTATCGATAATTCAACACATCAACAGGGTTCAAGTTTCGAACTTCTTCCAATGTTACATGGAAAATATTTCGGAAACTCTTTGCCTCTGTATCTGATTTCTTTGGAACAACCAAGAAAACATTGTTTGCTTTCTTGGTATTCAAAGTTTTGAATCCTTCTACTTGAGCAAGTCCTACTAAAGCACTCATGGCATCTTTTGTTTTCACTGCCTTAAGATCAAGAGAATCAACGAACAATACCTTACCATCACGCAATTTTTGAGAAAGCGCAACAAATAATGCTTTCGCTCGAGTTTTCTTGTTGATCTTCTTTGTATAACTCTTTTCAGCAAGCGGACCATGAGTCACACCTCCACCTCGCCAAATCGGAGACCGACTTGAACCGTGTCGTGCGCGACCTGTTCCTTTTTGTCGCCAAGGCTTTTTACCACCTCCGGAAACATCTGCTCGTCCTCGAGAATCTGCAAGACCTGTTCGTGCATTTGACTGCATACCTGTTACTACTTGGTGAACCAAGTCAGCATTCCATGGCAATCCCCACACTGATTCTGGAAGAGCGATTTTTGAAACCTCTTTTCCTGCAATACTGTACACAGTATTATTCAAATCAGCAGTAGCTTCAACTTTCTTTGTTGTTTTTTTAGTTGCCATATAATTATCCGATGATTTCAAGAAGTGTTCCTGTTTTACCTGGAACAGCACCCTTGATAACCATAGTATTGGTTGCCTTGTCGACTGCAAGAACTTTGAGATTGCGAACGGTGATCAAATCTGATCCCATTCGTCCGGCCATGCGCATACCTTTAGCTACACGTCCTCCTGCTCGCCCACCTGATCCTCCGATTGATCCTGGTTCACGTTCAGAGTGTTTCTGACCGTGTGACCGTGGACCTCCTTTGAATCCGTGACGCTTCACACCTCCCTGGAATCCTTTTCCTTTTGATACTCCACTTACGCGGATAGTATCACCAACTGCGAATGCTACCGTATCAATTGCTTGACCAACAGTATAGTTTGCAACTTGTTCAGGAGTAACTCGAAATTCTCGAGTATACATAAAGTTTCCGAGATCTTTGAAATGTCCGATCTGTGGCTTTGCAATGTTTTTTGCCTTACGAACTCCGTATCCAACTTGAATAGCTGTATATCCGTCCTTGTCAGCGGTTTTAATTTGAGTGACCACAGCAGGCCCAGCTTTGACGATAGTTGCGCCAGAGGCGATCCCAGTTGCGTCGAAGTATTGGGTCATAGTGACCTTCTCTCCTAGAATGAATTTCATAGTTTCATTGGTTGGTGCGTCTTGTACCGCTGCCAACTTGAATTAGTTTAATAGTTGTCTGTACTCCTACGCGAGGCAAAGCCTCGTCGATTCCTCTAAAAGAGGAATATTCCGGTCTCTCCCTCTTTTAGAGGGAGTCGCACGGCGAAGCCGGCGGTGGGAGTACTACAAATTACATCATCTTCATATCAACCTCAACTCCACTTGGAAGATTCATTGTTCCCAATGCTTCAATCAATTTTGGATTTGGATTTAAAATGTCGATGAGTCGTTTGTGAACTCGAATTTCAAACTGTTCACGAGCGTCCTTGTGAACGAATGTTGATCGGTTTACGGTATACTTCTTAATTTCATTAGGAAGCGGTACTGGACCTCGAATCTGAGCTTCATGACGAGCCGCAACATCCATGATTTGTTTTACCGAAGCATCCAAGATTTTACTCTCGTAGGCTCGAACACGAATGCGGATTCCTCCTGCTACCGCAGATTCACTTTTAGTTTTAGTTGCCATAATAGTAGAAAATTTCAAAAATTCTTCTGACCCATTAGGGCGTTGGAGAATTTTTAAATTTTATTAAGCGATGATCTTTGTTACTACTCCAGCTCCTACTGTTTTACCTCCTTCTCGGATAGCAAATCGAGAGTTGTCCTCAAGTGCTACTGGAGCAAGAAGTTTTACGGTGAATTTCAAAGTATCTCCTGGCATTACCATCTGAGTTCCTTCTGGAAGAGTTACTTCCCCGGTTACGTCAGTTGTTCGGATATAGAACTGTGGCTTGTAACCTTGGATAAATGGTGTGTGTCGTCCTCCTTCTTCTTTCTTCAAGATGTATACTTCACATTCAAATTCTGTATGAGGAGTTACT
>CAZUIQ010000030.1:0-2364 GCA_964620085.1 uncultured Candidatus Saccharibacteria bacterium
AAATGGCACGCATTTTTCGCTGAAGCTTCTGTGGAATAGAGATGGTATCTTCATACCATACACCACCCTCTCGTTTTCTCTGCATCGCACCACTGAAATGAAAATTCTTTGATTTTCTCAATTCGATGAATTTATTAATACTTTCACCAGTATGTTTCTTACGAATCAGTCGAACACCTGTTATGACAGGGGCAATCTGTCTCCGATCCCACACTTTTGTTTTCTTGTGATTAATACGAAGACCATGCTTTTCAATAAGTGTAACAATGTTATTAATACACTCCTGTTTTGGTCGCTCTTCAAATCCTATCGTAATATCGTCAGCATATATACTTAATGTACGATGCAAACCGTAACGATTGAACAAGGACTTTTCAATATCAGAAATAATATTTATATGGCGTAAAAACAGCATAAATAAAAACCCTGACGTTGGAGCTCCTTGTACCAAAGCATCTCGATAGGTAACAAGCTCAAGCACTAATGCAATAAATGATTCAATAACCTGTTCTGTAAACCCATCTAATTCCTGAGATGTTGCACTCATTCTGATTAATTCACGAAACTCTTTACATCTCCGTGCTGGAAATAACGGATATTTTTCATAAACCGTAGCCCATGGAACATTTCCCGTTCTTATACCTAATAGAATTCCATCGCGAAATCTATAGGTACTATTTTCTGGGTCATATTTATCGAAAAGTTCATGAAAACGCATTTGCCAATCTTCAACTTCAAAATAATCCGTGTTTTCATCCCTGATCACCCCTGACTCTCTCCGTTGTGGATGCTGCCCCACTTCTGCAAGAACCTTCTTGATAATCGCCATACATTGCTTGTCTCGTGTATGATTAATTGTTGATTGCCAATACGTTCTAATTTCCCTGGTAATAAGTCCCCTTAAAACCTCTTCCACCATAGTCCTTGTGATCGATGGGAATGCATCTTTTAAATCAAGTCGTAGTATAAACCGAGTAAAATGTTCACGATGCCTTCTTGCATTGTCAACATAGGAACGATTTTTTATAAATCCATGAAGCTGTTTCGGAAAATATTTTTTACCTTCAAACCATGGCGAATGTTGCTGTGGAAGATACCACTCTCTTCTATCTAACTGACAAAAAAAATGTTTAAGTAATCTTACTTGAATATCTTTAAGATTATCATGTGGAACAAAATAGTGACGATAGCCACCAGAACGTTTTTTCTTGCGTCTTGGAGTGTAATCAAATGAATCAAAAGCTTTGAGTAATGTTTCCGTATCAGTCCTACATACCTGTGCTAAAAGCACAAATGCAGCATCCTCGGGTGTTGTTTCTTGGAATACTTCTTGTTTTAGCATAATTTTATTTTTTTATGAAAGAAATTTTTGTGAAAAAAAAGGGCTCATCATAGGTCACATGAATATGACACCATAATGAACCGAAAAGCTCTACTTGATTAAGGGGAGCGCAGCTTGCTGCGGCATCGTCCTAAATAATACATCAGATATCAGATACTGATACCCTTGTCGTATCGTCCTTGAGTTCTCAGACGATCGAGGTTCTGTGAGCCCTTCTCTCCCCGATTGCTTAAAACAATACCTCGTTTCCACTAAAAAAGCAAGCTTGTCGCTTGCCTGTTTAGTATTACGCAATTGCAGTAATCTTAACCTTTACGAAAGGTTGTCGGTGACCGTTTTTCTTGTAGTAGCGAGATTTTGGCTGATATTTGATAACATCAATCTTTTTTGCTCGTCCTGCTTCGATAAATTCTCCGGTAACGGTTGCTCCTGAAATTGCAGGGGTTCCCAATTGGGTTGTAGTACCATTATCCACGAGAAGCACTTGGTCAAAAGTTACCAGATCTCCTGGATTTCCTGCCATTTTTTCAAGGGTAAGCACATCGCCTACGGTTACCAAGTATTGTTTACCTCCGTTTGCAATAACGGCAAATACTCCTTCAGATGCAGCCTTTTTAGCCGAAACCTTTTTAGTTACCTTTTTAACTGTTTTTTTAGCTGTTGCCATAATAGGGACATTATACACGGATTATCAAAAAGTGCAAGCACCTAAAGTATTCTGAAGTATATCTACTGAACTATGGATTTTAAGACTCTTTTTTGGTATCATTCCCCTATGAACATCTATCTCACCAACACCCTCTCAAAACACAAGGAAGTATTTTCTCCCCTTAAAACTGGAACTGTTGGCATGTATCACTGTGGACCAACCGTGTATCATTTCGTACACATCGGAAACTTACGTGCATTTATCTTGGCAGATACTACCCGCCGGGTTTTTGAATACAATAATTACACCATCAACCAAGTCATGAACATTACCGACATTGGACACCTAGTTTCTGATGGTGATGACGGAGACG
>CAZUIQ010000030.1:2520-3368 GCA_964620085.1 uncultured Candidatus Saccharibacteria bacterium
CATGCTTGCCTTGGCGCGAAAATATGAAGCCGTATTTCTTGAAGATATTTCCGCAATAAATATATTGCGCCCAAAAATTATTGCCCGTGCCAGCGACCATATTGCTGAAGATATTGAAATTATTAAACACCTTGAATCAAAAGGTCATACCTACACCATTTCAGATGGTATCTATTTCGCAACAGATACGATGCATGATTATGGAAAACTTGGAAACATTACCGAACACCCCCGCCTCGCAAACTCGGCACCCCCTCTGAAAGAGGGGGCATCCGAACACCGACGCATTGAAAACAGTGAAAAGAAAAATCCACGAGATTTTGCGTTGTGGAAATTAGACAATGACAAAGGTTGGCCAAGTCCATGGGGACAAGGATTCCATGGATGGCATATTGAATGTTCAGGAATGTCGATGAAATATCTCGGTGATCAGTTTGATATTCATACCGGTGGTCATGATTTAGCAAGTGTACATCACAATAACGAAATTGCTCAATCAGAATGTGCAACAGGTCATGCACCTTTTGTAAACTATTGGCTCCACAATGAATTTGTAAATATTGGTGAAACTAAAATGGCAAAATCAGGTGATAATTTTATTACCTTGGAAACCATTCGAGAAAAAAATATTGATCCCCTTGCTTTGCGGTATCTCTATTTGCAATCTCATTATCGATCTCAAGTTTCATTTTCTTGGGATGCATTATCAGGTGCACAAACTGCCCTACATAAATTAAAACGTATCGTTGCATCATTCCCAGATGGTGGAACTATTTCACAATCATATCAAGTATTATTCCATGAGATGATTAACGATGATTTAAATACCGCTGCTGGACTTGCAACGG
>CAZUIQ010000031.1:0-2830 GCA_964620085.1 uncultured Candidatus Saccharibacteria bacterium
TTCTTGGTATCTCTTTTGCAACCAAAAAATATTCTAGAGCTCGGTACAAGTATTGGATATTCATCGCTTTGGATGGGATCTGCGGCTGTGCACTATGGTGGACATATCGACACCCTTGAATACTTTGAGGAAAAAATAAAAGTAGCTCAAGAATATATTGATAAAGCGGGTCTGCAAAACACGGTAACTATTCACAGAGAAAAGATTATAGATTTTATGAATACTGGGGAAGTTGCATACGACTTTGTATTTATGGATGCTGACAAGGGTAACTATAAAAAATACTTTGAGATCTTGAAACAAAAAGCATCAAAAAATTGTTTGATTGTCGTTGATAATGCTGGCAATTTCAAACACCGGATGATTGATTTTTTAGATGCTTGTAAAAGTGATCCGACAGTTGCTACAAGTTTCCTTCCCTTTGATAATGGTTTATTTTTAGTTCAATTTGGAAAGAAAAATTCAAATCTTCTAAAGACATTTGATTTATTTTCTAGTTATTCAAATTAGTTATCCCAAAAACCCCTTAATCACCCCCGCAACTCCTCGTATATCACTCCCCAAATTCAAATAATAACACGGTACTCTCTGAATGATTTCCTTGAACGCGCTGATTTTGTTGGTTTCGGCGAAAGGGAGCTGGAGGAGAGTGGTGGGTGCAATAGCAACTAATGCCTCGATTTTGCTCGCAGGGACTAAGGTGGTTTCGCCACCGGTAATGCGAGGGATGAGGATGGTAGAGAGAGGTAATTCGCGGGTGACTTGATCAGGGAAAAGTTGTGACATAAACAACACGGCTTTTTCATTGTCGCCAAAATTTGGATTCCACACACCTGATTGTAATTCAGGAAATAATCCCAATCCTTCACGGGTGACTTTTGCAGAATTATATAAACTGATGGCGGTTACGTGGTCATCAGTTAGTCCTACGGCCACATAATCGTCAGCTAAATAATCCATGCCAGATAATACACATGAGAGTGCGGTAGTAGATTTACCTGAACCACTTTTTGCGGTGATGAGCACTGATTGGTTGTTGTGACCAACAACGGCGCCGTGCATTAAGTGAATGTTTGATTCGTTTAAAAACCAGTGCAAGGTCGTACGAAATGGTGCACCAGCTGCCCAGTCGGGTAATTGCCGAGCATCTTGGGTCCAGAAATATCCGACCTTGGAAATGGGATCGTAAAAATTAAGTGTCTCTTCGCCACCGATATACACCCCAAAAAATGAATCGTTTGATGCTGGAGAATTTTCACTAGAATCTGCTCGTGATGTTTCTTTGAATTCAGGTTCGTCCCATGGGGCAGGTAAGGGAGTATCTGCTGTTGCAGAATCCCATGCGTAAATAGTGAGATCTGGATTTCCAGAATATTCGATTTCGTGATGCATCATCGCAAGTGATAATGATTCTGCAACAGGGTCTCCATAAAAAAATACGCGTAGTATTTTTCCTGCCAAGGAATAATTTTTTACAACAGGTTCCACCACAGATTGTGTCTTGTGTAATCCAGTCTTTACGTGACGGTCAAAATATCCGCGCGAAACGGAGAGAAAGTTTTTCATCAAGATGTGTTTGGGTGCGTAGTTCATACTGATTATTGATTACGCATGCGATTGAGCTTATTGCGAATACTTGCAAATTCTCCATTTTTTACAAAATCAATACGATTACTGTGATTCGTATCATGACGACGATAGAGTAGTACCAAGTCAGGAATTTGAATTCCTTTGCAGTCTGTTTCGTGCAAGCGAATATTCCAATCGAAATCCTCGCCTTCGTGCATAGATTCGTTGAACATGCCGACTTGGTCGACGACTGATTTTCTATAGAGCGAAACACCAGGAAGTACTTCCCAAACTTTTGGTCCCGTTGATTCACGAGAACCATCAGGCAAGATTCTAAAATGATCTACGGTACCACGGACAAAATCGTATTCGTCACTGTCCGTGAGATAGGGGAGCATGGTTGCAATTCGGTTGTCGGTCCACAAATCGTCTTGATCAAGAAATACAATGAATTCACCTGTTGCGGCACGAATACCAGTATTTCTCGCAGCTGCTTGCCCCTGGTTTTCTTGATGAATAATTTTCACACGATCTGAAAAAGGTTGTAGTATTTCAAGTGTTTCGATAGGGGACCCGTCGTTTACGATAATGATTTCCAAGTTGTTGTATCCTTGATTAAAAACCGATGCAAGGGTCTCGGTAATATATTTTTCTCCTTTGTAATACGGAATGATAACAGAAATAAGTGGTTGCATAGAAATCCAAAATTAGTCTTTTTTCAAGTTTGGCCAACCTGTTTCATCTACATCATGAATCGGATCAGCTAACAACATTTCCTGCATGTCCGTATATTTTTCAAGTTTTGGATCTTCGGTTGTTGCAAGATCTACGGCGTGGGTTCCCCCTCTTTCCAAGAGGGGGTTAGGGGGAGTAGTTTCTTCGGCTATAAGCCCATCGGCAAGCAATTGATTCAAAAAATTCTCTACCGCAGGACTAGTAATCGCAATCGATATTCCTTGAGTAATCGCGCCCCAAATTGCCGTTCCTGCTGGATTCATACTGTAGTAGCTACCAGTTTCGAGGTTGATGATGATGGTTTCGTTGTCGAGGGTTTCGGAAATAGCCTTTTTCGTGTTAACCGTATAGGTTCGAGAATTCATATACAATCATTATAACAAAGGCTCCTAACTCCGTGAAGTGTTCATACTAAACAACCCAACAATCATCACCGCGTCAATTGCTGATTTGCCCCACTGAGAGGTGTTTTAAGACAAGTTTGCCGATGGAGTGGTTTTTTGGCATAATCAATTCATGAATCAAA
>CAZUIQ010000032.1:0-2484 GCA_964620085.1 uncultured Candidatus Saccharibacteria bacterium
AGGACGCAGGATTCTCATTCCTGCAATCGGGGTTCGATTCCCCGTGAGGTCACAACATATATTCTTAGAAAGACACCTTCGGGTGTTTTTCTTTGCATATAGTTGTGACCTCACGAGCAAACAGTCTGGGAGACTGTTTGCGTGGGAATCGAAAAGCGCTTTGAGCTAGTTTATGAACGAAGTGAAATAAAATAGCCAAACGCTGCACAGAATTCGTAGAATTCGATTCCCCGTGAGGTCACCAATTGACATATCTATTTTAATGTGATATTATCCTTGCAGGATACGAAATTCAACCGGAGTAACATCAATGGACCAGCGGGTTCTCTATAGGTTTAAAATCGAACGTTCGCAACTCGTTCCGTCCCTCAGAAAACACTGCGACAAAACCCTGGGGATCTGGGTGGAATGTGAATTCGACGACGTCACTCATATACCCCCTTGGGGTGCTCGAGTAAGCGGTGGTGGATTTGAACTTCGTGTTTTTGACATCCAGTTCCATCTCCATAAGGGCACCAGCCTTGGTGATCAGCACTCGGTTTTGGTCGAGTGTGTGATGACCGAGTTTGCCAAATGGGACTCGAGGCAAAAAGGTGAGAACCCCATTGTTCTCAGAGAGAGGTTGGTCAGTAAGCGGGAGCTCCACTATGCCAAAACGTTTGGCTGGACAGTGAAAGGGATCAATCAAGAACTAATTTCATGAATTACCTCAGCAAATCTCAGTGATTCGCTGGGGTTTGTTGTCTCCAAAGAACTGAAGTTGTAGTAGAATCTGGTTCCAATTCGCCGTGGCGTGGGTCACGCGAACAAAAAAGAGCATTCACATTTGGTGGATGCCGTTTTTGTTTCGTGAGCTTACAAGTAAACAGTCTGGGAG
Source organism: uncultured Candidatus Saccharibacteria bacterium (assembly GCA_964620085.1). Lineage (GTDB taxonomy): Bacteria > Patescibacteriota > Minisyncoccia > Phycocordibacterales > UBA1006 > CAIXMG01. The sequence continues at coordinate 878 of CAZUIQ010000032.1, forward strand.
ACTGTTTACTTGGGAATCGAAAAGCGCTTTGAGCTAGTTTATGAACGAGGTGAAATAAAATAGCCAAACGCTGCACAGAATTCGTAGAATTCGATTCCTCGTGAGGCAATTACACATTGCCTTGTAAATTTAGCTAACCTTCTAATCAACTCCTTTGTCTTAATTTCTTTTTGGAAACAAATGTTGGACTGCAATTGTTAGCATTGCTGTAATTTGTAAAATTGTACTTATTATAATTATTCGAAAGCTCCACTCTTCTATATTAAAATCGTGAAATTTAAAACCCTGCAAAAAGGCAATTGCAAATACAGCGATAGTTTCAATTGCTAGAAAACCGAATAAAATTAAAAGGGTAATTTTTTTAAGGTTAATATCTTGCTGTAACCCATCATTTTCAATTTTCTTTTTACGTTCTTCCTGATCCTCAATTTTTTCTTCAATACTATCTCCTTTAACAGTACTGTAATAGGGTTTAGCGTCTTGCTCTAAAAGCTTGGAGAAGAACAAATAATCCTTGTCCAATTCGGTTTTATGTTCTGTCTCCTCTGCAGTTTTAATAAAATTAGACATATAGTACTAATCAATTAAACCTAGTCGCTCTAACCGGATAGTCATTGCTATAGTGGATACTCCGAAGATTTTTGCACATTCCTGAATATCAGATATTCTGTTCCAAGCATCAAATACCAGATTCCTTGGCATCAACAAAGCTGCAGCAAAATTATTTGCTTCTATCTCAATTTGATTACGTTGTGCAACATCAAGCCTATATAAAATCCTCTTATTTTCTAAATGATTATCATCATCAACAATAATCTTTTGAGTTTTTAGAAGTTCTGAATGTAAAAAATAATGACCCAGCTCATGTGCTACAGTGAAATTTTGTCTTGTTTTTGGCTTATTACCATTTATAATTATAGAAAACTTTCCGGTTTCTTCACCGTACACAATAGCACCAGAAATTGAAGGTGTTTCAGGCTCACCTTCTAAATCTGCAACAAGAATATCTAAATCTGTTTTATCGTCAGAAATATTCTTATATGGGAATGGTGAAAGATTATGTGGGTTATACTTTTGCTGGACTTCATTTGCCCTAATTTCACATTCACTAACTTTCATATTACAAAAATTATAGCATTTTATCGCGAATCAAAGTAATACTTTTTGATATTTTTGTTGTATAAACAATCGATAAATGGTTTGGATTCTATAACTTCCAAAAATCCCTTACTTTTTTATATTTTGACATTGAGACTAACTGAATCGTACACCTTCTTCCTTTTCACTCGCTTCACCTTTAGCCAACTTTTTAAGATTACCCCACCCCTACTCAATCGTATACGAAACGACCAGACCAGCTTTTACCACGGCGTTGATTCGTCCTGGTCGTAGATCCATTGTAACTGGTAGTGATTCACCGTCTCTCATTACAACACGAAACAGGACATTGTTTTCTTTGGCATACGCTTCGGCTTGAGCAGTTGTCATACCGATGATGGTGTTAACTGAACTACTGGCAGATACACTTGTTTCATTTAAAGCAGGTGTAAGGGACTCAACAGTGTATTCAGTTACCACACCGTTTGTGACCGTAGCATTAATCCGTC
>CAZUIQ010000033.1:0-2130 GCA_964620085.1 uncultured Candidatus Saccharibacteria bacterium
AGAAAAAGCGATGAAGGAGGCGGTAAAGATACTCGACTTTGAAACAGCGGCTATACTTCGTGATGAACTAGAAATTTTGAAACGAAAAATAGATTAAAAAACGACCCTCTTGTTTAGGAGAGGGTGTTAAATGGCATCACTTCGGACACATCTTCCGAATAGTCATATAGAGTTACTGCAAGGGTATGTAATTGTTTTTTAAGTTCAGCTCTTATTTTGTTTTTACTTTTTTCTTCTACGACATAGTCGAATTGGTATAAGATAGATTTCATCTTATATAAGTCCGATGCATATGAAATGATATTATTAACCATCATGGTAATTAAAGCATTTTCCTCATCTTCATCATTTTTGCTTACTAAATAATGCAAATAGATGAATCTATGTATACCTTGAGAACGCGGATTTTTTCTAATACAATCATCTAGTCGACTTCTTATTTCTAAGGGTTCAATGGTTACATCATCATATGCACCGAGTAATGTAATAGCGATGAGTGCTTGAGTTACTGCATCTAGATGCTTTGATCGATCGAAACAACTTTCTAAGAACTCTTTTGTAAGTCCGGTAGTTTCTTTCCGATAGTAGGTACCTTTATGAAATAAAAAATTAATATCAGAATCACAAATCAAATTCTTTTTATCTTCTAAGGATTTATTACATATGGTTTCTACTTCTTCTTGTGTTAAGACACCCAAACCCCTAAGTCGACCCAATTTGAACATGGGATCTGCTCTATTGTTATCAGAAACAGAAACTTCTATCTCCCTCAACTCATGAATCAAATCCTTTGTAATTTTACCTAACTGTATACCTTCTTTCAAAAAACTTTTTACAAAATAATCTCCACCAACAACTTGAAGTATACAAAAGGCAGAAAAAAGCTCGTTGCTATCCTCTGTATTAATTGCATCAAAAAAAACTGCTACCATTTCACTTTCGATATCAAAAATTTCATCTTGTCGTATCTCAGTTAATAACCTAAACAGTTTCTCGATGTTCATTACATTTCTCCAAAGGACAATATGATGTAACCATAACTTAAATCATTTTCTGTGTCAAATACTATTTACATACTAAAAAATATGTGTTTTTGCATGTATTTTTTATTCGCGTATACTAAAGGGCATATGAAAAAAAATATAACCATAGTACTCGGAATAGTTGTTCTTTTTGCAGTACTGTATGCCGGTCAATCATTAATGAAAAATCGTAAGGAAGCAGGGGTGTCCGATATGTCAACTGAAGTTGCTACAAAGCAATTCATAGGTGAAGTAATACGTACTTATGAAGGAGATCATATGCTTGAATATGCTATACGTATTCCAGAAACAGCATCAACATCAATAGATATGGATGGTGCTCTTATTCGAATTACAGATGAAACATCTCCACTTGCTCAGGTATATATTAGTTATGAAGGTGGAAGAGGATATACACCACTTGATTATATTAATAATATAATTTCACCTCATGTTTCAGTTATCAATCCTACAGGAACATCTACTGTCGGTAATTATGATTGGGAAGTAGCAGAATCAGAAGGAAGTGAATGGCATATTGCACGAGTTGTTGGTGGGGAGTGGCTTGTTGTTGTTGAAAACAAAAAATCAGCACACGATACCGTACAAAATATTCTTACAAGTATTGAAGTTAAGTAGATAAAACAATTTTCTAAGATTATAATTAAAAAATAAAAGCGAAACCTTTCGGTTTCGCTTTTGTAGTTGCTAATAGCTAATTGCTGTCTCTACCGCCACTCCATCCAGCATTTTTGTTGAGCGACGAGGCCATTTGGTGTTTGTGCATAGTAGATCGTCGGATCACATACAAGCACTTGTTGTTTTGGTTGCACATATATCACCGGAGGTGCTTGGTAATAGATTGGTGGTTGATGGTACTGGTGTGGGTTACCAATATTCACATACCAACCATTTCCAAAAAATGATATGAATCCATCAGGTCTCTTGTGGTGATCATGATGTTGTGCAAATACGCCAAACGGAACAAGAAGTATTGCTGTGATACAGACAAGGTACAATTTCCTCAGAATTCTCATGGTCTTCTCCTAAATTTGTTGAGGTTTATCTTTATACTGACCATTCCAACCTTCATTTATATCAGAGCTAC
>CAZUIQ010000034.1:0-1899 GCA_964620085.1 uncultured Candidatus Saccharibacteria bacterium
CAACCCCCGCATTCGCAGCCTGGAAGGCAATCTCTGACTCAAGTGCAATACTCGAAAGTTTCAATTGACTCAGAGTTATATTGAGGAGCGTGGCGCCGATACCAAGGAGGACCCCCATAAGAAGGAGTGTGATGAGAAGTGCTATACCACCCTGATTATTTTGCCTAGGCATATTAATTTTCATAATGCTTATATCGATCATACAACCACGTGTGAAATTCTACAGTACGTTTTGTGTTTGCAAAGGCTGTTGCGTTCCAAGTAACCACCACTCGCACTTTTACTGCACTCAAACCAACACTTTCAATATACACTTTTCGAGTAAAAATTGAGGAATTATTACCTGCTGCATAGGTGTACGTACCGGTATCTGTAATTTGTAGTTTACAGACATCTTCTGCTCCACACGCCTTAAAGGTCCTGTCATCTGGATCAAACTTGCATCCACCTGTATCTTCATCTTGATTAAAACAAGAAGGCTCGAGGTCACTCAACCAGCTCCATGTTTTAACATTAGAAGACTCGGAGTTAACTAATTGATTATATACAAAGAGACCTCGATCATCTCGCAACTGTCTCACTGCCTCAATCGCTTCTTGTGCAAGAAAGACCGCGGTAAGCTGATCACGCGCAAAATACGCATTCTGGATACCCTTCTGTGCAATAGTCATTGGACCAATGATGACAATAAGGAGTATGGAAATCGCCACAAGTGTTTCCACCATGGTGAAGCCGTTCCTACTATTATTTTTTAAGACAAAACGTTTCATACAATGTTACACCTGATCTAACCTACGCTGAACAATCAATGTCTGAATATTAAAATCAGTCTCAGTTTCGAGTCCGTTCTTGTTAGCGACCCTTCCTTTTATATGGAGCGTCACTACAGGCTGATCAGTTTCAGGACTGGTTGCCTCATACACCACTGAACCACCTGTTGAAATCCTAAAGGTTTCAATAGTAATATCATCTGAGGTTAGTTTTTCCCAACTAGTTTCATAACTACCATTGTTTGCTTCCTGTACCCTTTGTTCTATAGACCCATCTTTCAAACGATACCCAATTTTTTTTCCATCACGATCTCTCACAAATGCTATAAAATTTGCGTCGTCACTATCACGACAATTACCGTCATGCTCCCCTCCGGGCATATTATCTTCCTCCGGAAGATTCTCTGGTCTATTTTCATCATTAAAACTTTTACAATAGTAATAATGTCCGGTTCGAATTTCACGAGTGATACTATCGAGCGCAAACGAAAGGTTGGTCGTTGCCGATGAAAGCGCTTGCGCCTTTGCATTTGCATCAATCAGTGTAAGCAGGGTTCCTACACTCACCACCATAAGAATCGAAAAAATAGTGAGTGAAACCATGAGCTCGATAAGCGAAAATCCCCTTATATTCGGAAAATTGTGTTTTTTTTCTCTTTTAAGATAATCGCACATATCGTTACAATGAATTGATTGAAATTTGACCAAGTTTTGTGACTACGATCACGAAACCACTATCAGGATTATTTGTTGACGAAATCGTTATTTCTCCGGTTGAAATTTCATCCATACTTGCTCCGTATCCTTCCGCATTAAAAAGCGCATTAAACTCTGGCCTCCTGAAGGAAACATCGAGACGAGTAATAGCGCAGGTATCATTATCTGAATCCTTACCTGTGACACAGATTTTTTTAATGTACATTCCTCGATCAAGCGTATTCGGTGAACCAACATTTGCAGATTTTGCGTCACCATACTTCGGATTTTGTCTTACATCCGGGTCAACATCTTGGTCCTTGTAAAAAAAGGTTTGATATTTTTTTGAATCTTCTATGGTATTCACACCTAAAATGAAAGGCGTAAATGATATTCCATAAGGATTATCGAAATTATTATCGTTATTACGCAC
>CAZUIQ010000035.1:0-1893 GCA_964620085.1 uncultured Candidatus Saccharibacteria bacterium
CCTCTATACCAAACCGAATTACTATCGTTCTTCAACGGATATGCTGTGAGATACCATTTCCATACGTTACTATCACTTGAACAATATCTCCAATTTGTTAAATTTACAAGATAAAATGTACCCTCGTGATTCATAATAAAACTTATACCACAACCATCATACCATTCATCACTAAAAGATTCAGTGATTGTGTTTATGAAACATATCGCCTCTTCATATGTCAATGCTTTTCCAGGAACCTTTTCAAGGATTTCCTGTGACTTAATTCCTGATGGTGCAATATTTTGAATGTATGCCTTTTTAAGAGTTAATTGCTCCAAAGAATATTTGGCTGGTTTTGAGAAAACAGCAACCGTACCATAAACCATACTCTTTCTTTTCTTCAAAAAAGAAGTAGGTTGTTTTTGATTAACGGTTACCTTTTGACAGTAGGTACTTATTGGCAAGAAAAAGGTAATAATCATTAAGAGAATGCTGAAAAATTTTTTCATACGGTAGTTTTTATTTTTGTTTTTGAATAATTGTTTCAAACACATGATAGCATATATATACTTTAATGTCAATATAACTACCAATCATAGTTCATACAAAAAACCCCTTGAAATAAAGGGGTTTTTTGTAAATTTACATCATCTTCATATCAACCTCAACTCCTGATGGAAGATTCATTGTTCCCAATGCTTCAATCAATTTTGGATTTGGATTCAAGATGTCGATGAGTCGTTTGTGAACTCGAATTTCAAACTGTTCACGAGCGTCCTTGTGAACGAATGTTGAACGGTTTACAGTATACTTCTTAATTTCATTAGGAAGTGGAACTGGACCTCGAATTTGGGCGTCGTGACGAGCTGCAACATCCATGATTTGTTTTACCGACGCATCGAGAATTTTACTCTCATATGCTCGGACACGAATGCGAATCCCACCGGCAACTCCCGTTTCTGTTTTAGATTTTGTTGCCATACAGTAAGGTCGCTTAAGCGATGATCTTTGTTACTACTCCAGCTCCTACAGTTTTTCCTCCTTCTCGGATAGCAAATCGAGAGTTATCTTCAAGAGCTACTGGAGCAAGAAGTTTTACTGTAAATTTCAAAGTATCTCCTGGCATTACCATAGAAACTCCTTCTGGAAGAGTTACTTCTCCAGTAACGTCAGTAGTTCGGATATAGAACTGTGGCTTGTACCCTTGAATAAATGGAGTGTGTCGTCCACCTTCTTCTTTTTTCAAGATGTATACTTCACATTCAAAATCTGTGTGAGGTGTTACTGATCCAACTTTTGCAAGTACTTGTCCTCGTGTAAGATCTTCTTTTTTAAGACCTCGGAGGAGGATTCCTGCGTTATCTCCCGCTTGTCCTTGTGACAATGATTTGTTGAACATTTCAACTCCTGTTACGGTTGTTTTTTGTGTTGGGGTAATACCTACTACTTCGATTTCTTCACCAACTTTGATGATTCCTCGTTCAATTTTTCCTGTTACTACAGTTCCTCGTCCTTCAATAGAGAATACGTCCTCGATTGGCATAAGGAAAGGCTTGTCCAAGTCTCGAACTGGTTCTGGAATGTAAGTATCCAAAGCGTTTACCAATTCCAATACTTTTTGAGCGTAAGGATCACTGTTGTCAGCTGATTCCAACGCTTTAAGTCCTGAACCTCGGATTACTGGAGTATTGTCTCCATCGTATCCGTTCTTGGTAAGGATTTCTCGAAGTTCCATTTCCACAAGATCAAGCATTTCTGCATCATCAACCATATCGCACTTGTTCAAGAATACGATAATCTTTGGTACTCCTACTTGTTTTGCAAGCAAGATGTGTTCTCGTGTTTGTGGCATCGCACCGTCAGTTGCTGCTACTACGATGATCGCACCGTCCATTTGAGCGGCACCAGTAA
>CAZUIQ010000036.1:0-1787 GCA_964620085.1 uncultured Candidatus Saccharibacteria bacterium
CCCTAGTTGTCACACTATTAAATAAATATGAACAACGACACAGCCAAGAAGGCGTTCACAAAGGATCCATCAGTTAACATAAAACTACAGGAGTATTTTTTGAAAGTGCTAACAAAGAAATACGGTACCACCATCAACTACATATACATTGATAATGGCGATAGTGAGTTCAAGCGATATAACTCATACGCGCTAATTATTCAAAAAACTATTGATTATATAATTAAACATAAACTATAATATGATTGAAACTATCGAAAAAATGCTAATTCGTATCGCTTTCTACTGCCGTACATCAAGTAATCGACAAGAAAAGGACGAGACTATTAAAAACCAAATCCAAGCCCTAACTGAAAAGGCTGATACAGAATATGGTCCCGGGAACTACGTTATTGTTGAACAGTATCTGGATGATGGTTATTCTGGAGAAAATACCCGCCGACCCGAACTTGATCGAATGCGTGAGGATTTAAAGTGTGGAAAATGGGATGAACTCTTTGTATTTAGTGGCGATCGACTCTCGCGGAAATTTGGTGATTCAATTAACCTTATTGAAGAGATTTTTCGATTTGGTAAAAAAATTGTTTACAAAATTGGCGACCAACCAACTGAAGAAGGGTCATTAGTGTACCGAATCATGGCAGCAATTCACGATGATGAAAAGAAAAAAATTCTGGCACGTTTCAAAGAAGGAAAAGGACGTCGCGTTGCAGATAAAAAAGTAATGGCAAGTATTGCGCCATATGGATATACTCTAATTCCTCGAAATGGTAAACCGGGTCGTACTGATTTTACTGAAACTAAATACGAAATCAATAAAGAAGAGGCTGAGGTGATGAGAATGATTTTCCACTGGGTTGGTAACGAACGGTATTCGATTAACAAGGTAATACTAAAACTGCAGACAATGGGAATTCGTCCTCGAAAAAGTAACCGTGGTGTCTGGGCGCGTTCAACACTGACCTCATTACTACATAACGAAACATTTATCGGAAAAGCACGTTATGGATCTAGCGAAGCAATTGAACCAGTTCGGCCGTTAAAACCAGCACAGTACAAGAAGGTTGAAAAAACCAGCAGGCGCATCAAGCCTAGGCAGGAGTGGTCATTTATTCCTGTCCCGGCAATATTGGAGGGAGAGGAGGGTGTTCTTTTGTTTAATCGAACACAGGAGCAAATCAAAAACAACCGTCGTGAAGCAACTGGGAATATAAACCCATATAGTTATCTGCTGTCTGGGAAAATTCGCTGCTCATGTGGATATACTCGGAATGGCTCTGGTTCAAAAAATAAATAGAATACGTACTCCCGCTGTTCAGAACATATTTCAAAATTTCCATTGGGAGAATGTGAAAAAGGAGGATTAAACGCACTCAAAACAGATGAGGTTGTCTGGAATAAAATTGTTTCAATTGTTTGTAACCCATTTGAATTTTCTGAAGCTGTACGCGAGCACATAAAGCAAAAACCAGAAACAGCTCTCGATGAAAGAACTCTGGCTATGCAACACCTTGAGAATGAAAAGGTTGAATTAAATAGAGAAAAGGAAAGGCTTGAGCTTGCTTATGCAAAAGGTAAATTAGAGCTTGACGATATAGCGCCACATGTAGACAGATTGAAGGAGCGACTAGGTGAAATCGCAGGGTTACTTACTAGTATTATTCAAACAGAGCCTGGTGTAAGACGTGATACTGAGGTCACAGAATCAATACTTGAGAAAATTGTGTTTTATGCCCCTAAGGCTCTAGCCGAATTTTCCTTCCAAGACAAACGCGAAGTAATTCTTG
>CAZUIQ010000037.1:0-1593 GCA_964620085.1 uncultured Candidatus Saccharibacteria bacterium
ATAAGATCCCTTTGTTATTTTTTCTTGAGCTTCAGCAATCATTTGTTCTGCTTTCGCTCGTGGAGAGATTACAATTTCTGTACTACCAGCCTCATCCTGTTGAGTAGTATCCTCTAAAGCAGTTCCTGTCATAAGCATAGGTTCCATTGTCATACGTGTCATTTCAGGTTGAACAGGTACCATTTCTTGTGATTCAGATACAGATACTGTTGATATAACTGCTGGCAGAACAGGATCATCTTTGGGAGTAGTAGCAAGCAGTGCGAGTACCTCAGTAATTCTTTTTTCTGCAGATTCTTGAGTAGAAACATCCGTTTTACGCGCAACGATTTCTTCAAATTTTGTTTTTTCTAATGCAAGTGTTTTTGTGGTGACTTGAGCCGCAAGAACAATAGGGCCGATGGTTTGATTGGTTTGTTGTTCAATAGAGGCAAGTATTTTTCCATTACTTCAAAATGTTGTTTCGAAAGTGTTGCTGCTTCTTCAAAACGTGTTTCAATACGCTTGGTTTCAAATGCAATAATAGCAGCAGGTGTTTCTTGATTTTTTGCTTGGTATTCCTCAATCCAAAGTTTTATCGGATAGAGTTTGCCAGTAGGAAGCGCTTGTTGTGAAGCACTGGTAAGTCCAATAGACCCTCCTAATACGATAACAAGACTTGCTAGGGCAAGAGTTGCATACCGAAAGGTGTAGGGTGACACGAGTCCTGATTTTACAGGATGAGTACTGACATAGGAAACAAGCGCCATTTTCATGTGACGTTTTTCATCGTGAGTCATTTGTTGATTCATGAGAATATTTTTTATTGTTTCAAATGGGTTGTAGTTCATAGGAGTAAATTAAGAGATTACTATTCGTAATGCTCTTGAGGAAAGAGTTTTTGAGCGAGTTTAATTGCTCGGTGAATACGTACCGAGACCGTATTCTCTGATTCCTTATAGATAGAGGCTATTTCAGGAATCGTGAGTTCTTGAATATAGCGCAGCGTGAGAAGTTCAAAATAATGTCCAGGAAGCTGTTTTAAGGTATCAAGCATTACTTGGGTATCAAATGCTGATCCGTTAGGTATTTGGGTAGCGTCGGGAATATCTTGAGCTTGATCATCATCAGAAAACAAGGCATCTAATGATAACGCTTGCTTTTTGCGACTGTGGTCAATAATAAGGTTACGAACCGTACGATAGAGAAAAGCTCTTGAATTATCAATAGTTTTTCCATTGCGAAGATAATCCCAAGTCTTTACAAAGGCTTCTTGGGTAATATCAAGAGAAAGATCTCGATTTCGCGTCTGAGAGAGGCAAAATCTAAATATTTCTGCACTAAAACTATCGTGCATCTCCATAAAAAACTTTTCTGGAGCTCGGTTGTTATCAGAACGAATATCTTTCATAGAGGATGACGCAAGACGAGGTATTTTCTTACAGGGTTTATTATATGCTATACTACCCCCTATATGCAACAAAAAGTCATTATTGTAGGGGGTGGATTTGGGGGGATTCGAACCGCCTTGGATCTTGCAAAAAAACAAGGTTTCGAGATTACCCTCATTTCAAAGAGTTCTTATTTTGAGTACTATCCAGGCCTCCACAAGCT